>JAOMBO010000001.1 GCA_028344575.1 Candidatus Nitrosopelagicus sp.
CAAGTTTAATTTCTTCAACCTCTTTACGTAGTTGGGCCTGTGCAGCATTTGCAGCATCAATTTCTTTTTGTAAATTATCACGCATTAATTGAGCCTCTTCTTCAGCTTGTTTTTTTGCTTCAGCCATAATTTGGATCTTTAATTCTTCAATTTCTTTTTCATGTTGTTTCCGTTCTTGTCTTATAGCCTCATCTTTTTCGGCTTTCACTATAGCTAATTCTTTTTTAATTTGTTCATCTTTTGAATCATCTTTAGTTTTTACTTCCGTCTTCTCAGATTTTTCATCATGAGCATGTGGACCTCCAGAAGCGGATTCTTCATTGAAACCTTTTGGTAACGTTTTGTTGGAACGTGTCGCTAATGCCTCTTTTGCTAGTTTTTCTCGTTTTGCATTCTCAGCAACATTATCAGATGTAAGTTGTGATTTTGATTCCACTTTTGGCTCAGATTTTACTTCTGGTTGAGGAGGTGTTTTGGATTCTACAGTTGTGCGTTTTTTCCTAATGAAGTTTCTTGTGTCATCTGCAGTTTTTGTAGAAGTTTCTTTAGTAGAAGTTACACGTTTTATCATACCAGAAATACGACTTTCTACAGAGGGTTTTGATTTAGATTCACTTTTCTTTTCAGGAGTCTTGGGAGTGACTTTTGGTTCAGGTTCAATGTCAGGTATTTTAGGTTCTAATTCAGATAATAATTTTTTATAATCTTTTCCAGATGCTTTTTCAAGTTCTAAACGTCTAGAGATTCTAGCCTCGTGTTGTTCTTGTTCAGTTTCTTTTAATTTTTCTTTTAATTTTTTATTTTTAGATTTACCTTTTTCAAATTGTTCAAGATACTCTTTCTCATATTCAAGAAATTCTTTCTTTTGTTCTTTTTTGAAAGAACTGTTAAATGTACCATCGTCGTTCCAATGTGAAACTTCTTTTGGTTTGTCAGTCCAATTTTCAGGCATAGATTTTTTTGAATTAGCCTTCTGTGCCTCTTTCGCTAAAGTTTCTCGTCTTGAATCTTCATATTCATAATCGCCATCATTTTCATTTATTTTTGATATTGGTTCTTCTTTAACTGGTTCTGGTTCTGGTTCTGGTTCTGGTTTTGGTTCGGGTTTTGGTTCTGGTTTTGGTTCTGGTTTTGGAGGAGGAACATATGCAGGTTCATCTTTTTTTATTTCTGCAAAGACTATCTCTAATTCATCAACTAATGGCATGTGACCAAGATTATCACCGTCAACTTTGTTATCATCAGTACGGATGTATGCCTCACCATTTTTGACATATGTTCGAATAGTTTTTCCTATAGTCCATTCATTTTCATTTTTTTTATGGACAGTAACAAATGATATGCCATTTTGTATTTTTGATGATAATTGATATTTATCAATTAATTCAGGACGGCCAAAACCATGTTCTAGATCTTCATGGATTTGCACATGGGAAATGTTTGAAAGACCAGATCCTTTTTTGATTGCGCTAACTACAAAATCTGCCCACTTTGTCATTTGTAGTAATACTCGTCAAGTGCAATATACGCTTTTTCTAGAAAAGTATAGCGAATTTTACAAATTCCTTAAAATATTGTTTATGTCTAGATTTAGCAATGAGTGACATACGTTTTGTGATGATCGGTGTAGCGGTATTATCTGTAGGATTTATCGTAATGGCAGTTTTTGGAACTCAGTATCAAGACATTACAATTCAAACCAATGAATTTACAGAATGTTATGATTATACAGATGAAAATGTTCCAGTCAAAATTGATTGTGAAGAACGATTACAAGATAGGAATTTGATGTTTGCGGGAGTTATCGGTATTTTGGCTGCAGGTGGAATTGCGCTAATCAAAGGAATTAGAGGCACATGGGATAACGATGTAAAACCCGAAGAGATGTTAGGACCTGGTGGAGACAAGAAAACCTCAGATGAAGATAAGAAAGACAAGCCTTAGAGAAAACCGTCTAGAGATTCAGTAGAAGATAATTCATTGTTTTCAAGTTTTTTTGCTAATTTATCACCCATCTGTTTAGCAGATTTAATTTTTCTTTGACCAATATGATAATACACTTGATCAATAGTATCTTTTGCAATCAAAACGACTAATCTTCCTTCTGCTTTTCTTCCAGTTCTTCCCTTTCTTTGTACAAAACGAATTGAACTTGGAACATTATCATAAAAAATTACTAAATTTACTTCAGATATGTCCAACCCTTCTTCTCCAACACGAGTTGCAACAAGAACCTGAGTTAACCCATCCCTAAATCGTTGAACGGTTTCAATCTGTTTTTGTTGTTTTAATCCAGTATCACCCGCTTTACCAATTAGAATTTCAGAATTGATTCCCATTTTTTGTAGTGTTTCATTTATTACATTTACAGAATCCCGATAACTTGTGAAAATCAGGACTTTATCTTTAACAGAGGCAATAACTTCTTTTAATTTTGGAAGTTTTGAATGTTCAATTCCTTGAGATTTTGCAAAATTGGCTAATTCAATAGCGCGCATGAAATTTGGATCTTTTTCAAAAAGATCTTTAATGCCCACACCTTTTTTTGCTTTGGTCCTATCACAAAATTTTAGGAAAGATGTGATACCATGAGCCTCAAAAATATTTAGTGCATATGTGATTCTGATTGCAGTGAATAATGGTTTTGCAGAAATACGATTTTGTGTCAGTACATACTGACGAATTCGAAGTAAAGTAGAGAGAGATTTGTTTTGGCCAATTTGAATTCCATTTTTTCTTAATGTTGTGTAACGTTCATCTAATGCAAGTTGAAGGCATTTTTGAATTGCTTTCATTTCAGGTGGCAAATCAACCATAATCCATTCGGTATTTGTTTTTTGGATATAGGGTTGAACGTCAGGGCTTTCATCAGTTCTTTGTAAAATATTTTGTATTCCAAGAGATACGATAATTTCAGTAGCCTTTGCTTTCTCACTTGGAAGTGTTGCAGTCATTCCAAGTATGAGTGATTTTTCTTTGAAATGATTTGCAATTCCAGTATATGCATAATCACCAACAGCCCTATGAGCCTCATCAAATATCACAAGACTGAACTGATCAGTGTCAATCATATTTCGTTCTAAATCGTTACGAGTAATTTCAGGAGTTGCACATATTACGCTATTCATCCAGGATTTTTTTCGTTTGTTTATCAAATCTTCACCGGTTACAATTCCAATATCATCTAATAGTAAATTTTCTTTAAGGAAATCAAAATGTTGGTTGACAAGAACACGTGTTGGAGCCAATAGTAAAACACCACCTTTATTTTGAGATAGTACATGAGCCATGATCTGTAATGCAATGGTAGTTTTTCCAAGACCTGTAGGTAAAACAACTAACGAGTTTTCATTTTTTGCATCATTTGCAAGATTAGTCTGATAGTCACGTAGCTCAATAGAGTTTGGCTTGATTAATTTATGCTCATAATATCCTGATCCCATAAAATGAGAACAGAGAATCATATCATTTATGGTTTACAATTGATTAAAAGTCACTTAGAGGTTATATGTTGGCAGATTAAATAATTCCCATGTCTGATAGTTTTGAAAGACCTGGGTGGGACGAATACTTTATGCTTCAGGCAAAACTTGCAGCATTAAGATCAAACTGCATAACAAGAAGTGTAGGTGCAGTGATAGTTAGAGATCACCGACAGCTTGCCACAGGATATAATGGAACACCGCCAGGAATAAAGAATTGTTTTGAAGATGGTTGTAAAAGATGTAAAGATAGAATGGAAGGTAAAGTCAAATCAGGAGAAGGTCTTGGAAGATGCCTCTGTAATCATGCAGAAGCTAATGCAATCATGCATTGTGCAATTTTAGGCATAGAAGCAGGAACAAAAGGAGCCATATTGTATTCCACGTATGTTCCTTGTTTAGAATGTACAAAAATGGCCATAACAATAGGAATACGAAAATTTGTATGTCTTGATGAATACCCAGAAACAGATTATGATTTAATTAAAGAGGCAGGAGTTGAAATTGAAATTTTGAATAAAGAAAAAATTGAGAAATGGGCAAGAGAAATGACATCCTCAAAGAAATAGATATGGAAGCTGTAGAAGATTTCAAGCAAGACAAAGTAGCAAATATCCCAAATTCACTATTAATTTCTGCTTCATACAATGGAAAAACAAAGAAAGTTAGCCTCAAATTCTACAACCCAGAAGCAGAGAAAATCTATCTATGGGAAGATAAAACAGGTCACCAGCCATACTGCTTTTCAAAAATGGCGCCAGAAGATTTAGATTTTTTGTCAGAAAGAGATGACGTAGTAGAAATCAAAACTGTGAAAAAGATTGATACATTAAAAGACAAAGAAATTCCAGTCTCAAAAATTATCGTCACAGATCCATTGGCAATAGGAGGTACACAGACAACACAGAGTATTAGAAATGTAGTGGAAGCATGGGAATCAGATATCAAATATTATGAAACATATCTTTATGATAATTCATTAATTATTGGAAAATACTATAGAATCGAAAATGATACGATAATTCCACATGACTTTGAAATGTCTGATGAGACCAATTTAACAATGAAGAGTATGCTTTTTGATAAATTAGGAAATACAGGAATGACAGATACAAAACAATTCCAAGAGGAGGTTTCGAATTGGGCTGAGCTTCTAGACCAGCCTGTACCAAAAATTAAAAGAATGAGTTTAGATATAGAGGTAGAAACAGACGGAAGACTTCCAGATGTCAAAATTGCAGATAAAAAAGTCACAGCCATAGGATTTGAAGCAAGCGATGGAATGAGACGAGTTTTTGTTTTAAAAAGAGACGGAATTGAAGAAGGAGTAAATGATTTAGACAAAAATATCGAAGTTATATTTTATGAAAAAGATCAGGAGAAAAAATTAATTGAAGACGCCTTCGAATTGGTGAAAAAATATCCTGTGTTGATTACATACAATGGAGATGGATTTGATCTTCCTTACTTGTACAATCGTGCAAAAAGACTAGGTATTTCTGATGAAATAAATCCGTTATACATGATGAGAGATTCTGCAACTCTAACAAAAGGTGTGCATTTGGATTTGTATCGAACATTTTCAAACAAAGCATTTCAGATTTACGTATTTTCACAAAAATATAGTGATTTTTCTCTCAATAGCGTTTCAAAAGGAGTTTTGGGAGAACAGAAAATGGATTATGGTGTAGAAATTGACAATATGACATATTATCAGATTGCAAAATATTGCCAAAATGACGCATACCTAACATACAAGCTAACGAATTTTAATCAAGATTTACTCATGAATCTTCTAGTTGTAATTACCAGAATTGCAAGAATGCCAATTGATGATATTTCAAGAATGGGCGTTTCACAATGGATTCGTAGTCTCCTATATTATGAACATAGAAAAAACAATTTCCTCATTCCAAGAAGAAATGAAATCGAAGAAAAATCATCCGGGATGGCAAATGATGCAGTAATCAAAGATAAAAAATATCGAGGAGGATTGGTCATAGAGCCAGTAGAAGGTGTTCATTTTGATGTAACAGTGATGGACTTTGCTAGTCTATATCCAAGCATAATCAAAGTGAATAATCTATCATATGAAACAGTTAGGTGTCCACATGAAGAATGTAAGAAGAATACAATACCAGGAACAGCTCATTGGAGATGTACAAAGAAAAATGGATTGACATCATTGATTATAGGTTCATTACGTGATTTACGTGTAAATTATTACAAAAGTCTTTCAAAAAAAGAAAACATAACAAATGAACAAAAACAACTGTATACCGTAGTAAGTCAAGCATTGAAAGTTATTCTTAATGCAAGTTATGGAGTAATGGGTGCAGAAATATTTCCATTATACTTTCTTCCAGCAGCAGAAGCAACTACTGCATTAGGAAGACACATCATTATGGGCACAATTGAGAAATGCAAAGGTATGCAATTAGAGGTACTATACGGAGATACGGATTCACTTTTTGTGAAAAAACCAACCGTACAACAAATCGAAGATGTCATAAAACTGGCAAAAAAAGATCACGGTGTTGAATTAGAAATTGACAAAGAGTATAGATACGTAGTATTGAGCAATCGAAAGAAAAATTATTTCGGTGTTACAAAAAATGGAAAAGTCGATGTAAAAGGATTGACAGGGAAAAAATCACATACACCTCCATTCATCAAAACATTATTTTATGAATTATTAGACATACTCGCAGAAGTTCAAAATGAGGAAGAATTCGAAAATGCAAAGAAGAAAGTTAGTGATAAAATCGCCATTTATGCAAAAAAAGTTCAGGACAAAAGTATTCCATTAAAAGAACTAACATTTAATGTGACACTCAGTAAGGCACTATCAGAATATGTGAAAACAATTCCTCAACACATACGAGCAGCAAAACAACTTGAAACTACTAGAGAGATAAAAAAAGGAGATATCATATCATATGTTAAAATACTCAATAAACCGGGCGTAAAACCAGTGGAACTAGCAAGACAAGATGAAATTGACTCTGGAAAATACATGGAGTTTATGGAAAGTACTTTAGAACAAATAACATCATCCATGGACCTAGATTTTGATACTATTCTCGGTAAACCAAAACAAACAGGATTGGATCAATTTTTCTGGAATTAGATATGTTAGACGAAATTACGTTAGGGGTAGTTGCAATATTAGCAGGATTTTTCATCCTAATAGGATGGATTCCACAGATAATTCAAGGATATAAAACAAAGAAGCTCGAAGATGTTTCAAAATATCTTGTCATATCCATATTTGTAGGAGCAGCACTATGGCTTATCTATGGAATCGAAATTGATGACGTATACATTATAGGAGTCAACGTAGCAGCCATGTTTCTAACAATGACAGTTCTAATAATGAAGCTAAAATATGAGAGAGCCTTCGAATCAATTAGGAAATAAAATGTTTATCATAAATTGTAAAAATTATGACGAAATAGCAGGAGATAAAATTGTTAAAATTACAAAAACCGCGGAAAAGATTTCAAAGAAATACAAAGTACCAATTGCGATTGCACCACCACATCATCTAATTCCATTAATTACAAAATTCAAAATTACAGTCTTAGCACAACATATTGATGATAAGAAAGTTGGAAGCACGACAGGATTCATGGTGCCAGAAATTGTAAAAAAATCTAAAATTTCAGGTTCCATAATTAATCATAGTGAGCATAGAATTTCCGAAAAAGAAATAAGATCCTTAGTCAAACGTTTAACAAAATTAAAATTAAAAACAATACTATGTGTAAAAAATGTTAATGAAGCAAAAAAATACGCAAAATTAAATCCGACATTCATTGCAATTGAACCACCAGAATTAATTGGGACTGGAAGAGCGATTTCTACAGAAAAGCCAGCATTGATTACAAATGCAGTACAAGCAGTAAAGTCCGCCAAAAATTCTACAAAACTTTTGTGTGGGGCAGGAATTGTTTCAGGCCAAGATGTTTCAAAAGCAAAAGAGCTTGGTTCAAAGGGAATTCTCGTTGCAAGTGGAATCATTAAAGCAAAAAACTGGGAAAAAATAATTGAAGAATTTTGTAAGGGTTTAAAAAGCCAGTAAATCGACAAAATTCTGCATGGTAAAAAACAAGCCAGTTTATGCATTCGAAGAAGCAGATAGTAAAAACAGAATGTTGTTAGGTGGAAAAGGTGCAGGATTAAGCGAAATGACACGCCTAAGACTTCCAGTACCACCAGGATTTACCATTACAACAGAAGTTTGTAACAATTACTACGATAACGGCAAAAAACTTCCAAAAGATGTGATGCCATCAGTAATGAAAAATATTGCAAAGATGGAAAAAAAGACAGGGAAAAAATGGAACTCAACCAAAAACCCACTTTTAGTGTCAGTTCGCTCAGGAGCCGCGATTTCAATGCCAGGAATGATGGATACAATTTTGAATTTAGGATTAAATGAAAAAACTGTAGAAGGATTTGCACAACAAACAAAAAATCCCAGATTCTCATGGGATTCATACAGGAGATTTATTCAATTATTTGGTAAAGTTGTATTTGGAGTGAATGATGAGAAGTTTGATCATGTTTTAGATTCTGCAAAGAAAAAACAAGGGGTTGCAGACGATAGTAAACTTAACGTGGAATCTTTAAAAAAAATTGTTTCAGAATACAAGAAAATTTGTGAAAAACATACAAAAAGAAAATTCCCAGATACACCTAATGAACAGCTAGGATTAGCAATTGAAGCCGTTTTCAAAAGCTGGATGGGAGAAAGAGCAATAGTTTACCGTGAAAAAAATAACATTACAAAAGATATTGCAAATGGAACTGCAGTTAATGTGGTTACCATGGTATTTGGAAATATGGGTGATGATAGTGCAACGGGAGTTGTGTTTACAAGAAACGGGTCTAACGGTAAAAAAGAGATAGAAGGAGAATATTTGATCAATGCGCAAGGAGAAGATGTTGTTGCAGGAGTTAGAACAGGAAAAAATGTGGATTTATTGAAAAAAGAGATGCCGAAATCACATAAAGAATTAAGCAACGCATGTGCAAAATTAGAAAAACATTTCAGAGAACCCCAAGATATTGAGTTTACGATAGAACAAGGAAAATTTTATTTATTACAAACAAGAACTGCAAAAATGACTGCAGCAGCATTAGTGAAAACATCCGTAGACATGGTTAAAGAAAAATTAATTGATAAGAATAGAGCACTCACAAGAATTCCAGCACAACAATTGGAAGCATTGTTACATAGAACAATGGATGAATCTAAAATTAAAAATTATAAACAACTAGCAAAAGGAATTGGAGCATCTCCAGGAGCTGCTAGCGGAATAGTAGTGTTCGATGTTAAAAAGGCAATAGAACTAGGAGATGATGGAAAGAAAGTCATCCTAGTAAGAAAAGATACGAAGCCAGAAGACGTTCCAGCATTCTTTTCATCAGAAGGAATTTTGACTAGCCAAGGAGGAAAATCATCGCATGCAGCAATTGTTTCAAGAGGAATGGGTAAATCATGTATTGTCGGATGTTCAGAATTAAAAATCGATTATGACGCCAACATAGCAACTGCAAATGGAATGACAGTGAAAGAAGGAGAAACAATTACCATCGATGGGAGTTTAGGAACTGTATTTATTGGAGAAATACCAACGGTTGAACCAAAAGTAACAAAAGATTTTGAACAAATTTTACAATGGTCACAAAAAACAAAAACACTTGGAATTAGGGCAAATGCCGATACCCCAGAAATGGCAAAACTAGCAAGAAAGTTTGGAGGACAGGGAATTGGATTGTGTAGAACAGAAAGAATGTTTAACGGAAGTGACAGAATTAATTTATTTGTTGAAATGATAATGGCAGAAAATATTGAAGAGAGAAATAAAATATTGAAGAAATTAGGTCAATTACAAAAAAGTGACTTTATTGAGATACTAAAAGCAATGGAAGGATACGAAGTAACAATTAGATTATTAGATCCACCATTACATGAATTTTTACCAAATCCTGAAGAATTAGTTGAAAAAATTCAGAAATTAGAAGCAAAAGGAAATGCAAGTGAAATTCGGAAAGCAAAAGTTGTTCTAAAAAGAGCAAGAGAGCTTGCAGAAATTAATCCGATGATGGGACATAGAGGAGTTAGAGTGGGCATCACATATCCAGAAATATATGAAATGCAAATTAAATCAGTGTTTGAAGCATTAGTAGAATTAACTAAGAAGAAAGTCAAAGCACATCCACAAATAATGATTCCACAGATTAGTAGTATTGCAGAATTAAATCATATTAAGAAAATCTATGATAAAATTAAGAAAGAAACCGAATTAAAACATAAAATGAAATTAAAAATAAACTTTGGTACTATGATCGAAGTTGTAAGAGCCGCATTAACTGCAAATGAACTTGCAAAAACTGCAGAATTTTTCAGTTTTGGAACAAATGATCTAACTCAAGGCACATTTAGTTTCAGTAGAGAAGATGTTGAAGGTAAATTCTTACCAGAATACATGGAAAAAGAATTGCTAGAAAGAAATCCATTTCAATCAATCGATGTTAATGGAGTAGGTAATTTAATTAAAATCGGAATTGCCGCAGGTCGAGGAATCAGGAAAAATATGGAAGTAGGAATATGCGGAGAACATGGAGGAGATCCAAGTTCAATCAAATTCTGTCACGGAGAAGGATTAAGCTATGTTAGTGCATCCCCACACAGAATTCCTATTGCAATAGTTGCAGCAGCGCAAGCAGTGATTGAGCAGAAGAATATAAAAAAATCAAGAAAATAAAATAATATTCTAAATAATTAGAATTAATCCACAGTATAATTACAATATTACAAGAGAAAATTCATGAAATGGAGATCTTCGACAAAAAAAGAGGGTTCAAGCAATTCACGAAGGGAAACTCTTGAGAGCTATGAACAAAAATATCTTGAAAAATTTGACAAAGTTAAATCTGAAATTCAAAAAATACAGAAAAAACAAAAAGATGTAGAAGTAAAGGAGCTAAAAGATAGAATTGCAAGAAGATTGAAGTTAGAAAAAGAAACAGGAAAAAGATATAAAAAAATAATTACAAAAACATTAAAACCAGAACTAAAAGTCAAGGCTGAAACTGAGAGAAAAGTTGAGGCGGAAATAGAAACAAAGGCTGAGGCTGAAACTGAGAGAAAAGTTGAGGCGGAAATAGAAACAAAGGCTGAAATTTTAGCAGATGTCAAATCAACAATTCAAAAAAGAATGTCAGGCGTATTCAAAGGCTTTAGGGAAACACAAAGTAAGCCATCAACTGTTGCAGAAGATACAAGAAATTTTGTTCGTAAACGTCGTACCGAAAGAATAGAAACAGTTGAAGAAGTTCATGAAGAGAAAATTCAAAATGACGAATCAGTAAATAAACAAATTAAGAAAGAAGAAGAAAAAGAGAGAATCAAAGCGGAAAAATTTTTGAAGGAAGCTGAAGAAAAAGAAAAAGCGGAGGCAAATGAAAAGGTCGAGGCTGAAAAGACACTGAAAGAAGATTTAAAGAAAAAGAGAGACGATGAGAAAGAAAAGAATAAGAGATTGTTAGTAGAGGCTGAAGAAAATGAGAAAGAAGAAAAGAAACAAAAAATAGAGGCAGATAAAATAATTGAAAATGCAAATACAAGAAGAGAAGAACTAGCAAAAGAGGCATTAGCAACACGTTCTAACAAAACTTTACCAAAAGGTATGAATCAAAAATCTACTTCTGGGGGTCCACATACAGATGAAGAAAAACCAAAGAAAAAAGTAAGTAAGCCAAAGAAAGGAAAATTAAAAACGGAAAAAGATATAGAATCAAAGATAGCAAAACTTGAAAAGAAATTACAAAAAGAAGAAAAAGCATCATCGAATTTTATCAAATCAACATTAGAAACTGCGGTCTCTGAAGGATGGACTAAGACTAAAACCGTTGAAGAGTTAAGAAAATCTAAAGAAAAAATTACCATAAAAAAGGCAAAAGAATTAGTCAGTGAAGCATTTGATGCTAAAACTAAGAAAAATTAGTTAACTGAAAATTATATTTGGTATTTGCCCAACAAACAAAATTACTTGTTCAAATGTATGAATTACAAAATCTTCAGCAGTAAGAAGATCATGTGAATGCATATCCATCAGATCTATGGTAGCATGAGGATGTGCCTCAGCTAAAGAAGTGAAGCCTATAGAAAATATACCCACAGTCAAAATTGCAAGTAATATTAGATTTCTCACATCAAATTATCCAAATACTACTACTTTAAATTTTTCAAAATAATTTGATCAGTTAATGGGAATAATATCTAAAGCAATCATACTTGGAGGAATCTTTGTTATTTTTTATGGAGTATTCACAATTTTAGAGTAAATCAAAGTCACCAAACATCATCAACTTCATCTAATTCTTTGTAGTCAAGAGAACGCTCTTTTTTAACAATCTTCAAACGTGAAATATCCCTTTTGAAAAATAAATCCAAACTCCAATCAAGCCATACACGGAATTTTTTATCAGAACTTCGTATCTTAGAGAGATACAAATTTCTCCATAAAAGATATGCCAAAAATCCGGCAACATTGATCCCAAAAAATGATGCAATACCCGTTCTTTTCCCTATTATTGCACTTTGACCTTTCCATGAATAATCAAATTTGGATAATGTGCCACCGTTCAGTAATTCCTTTAGATTGGCGGCAGCAATTTTGGCATGAGCCTCAGCAATTTGAGCAGTTGGAGGAAATTTTTTCATTGTCAATTCAGGATCGAATACCGAACAATCACCAATTGCAAAAACTTCAGGGAATTGTGTAACCTGAAGAAATTCATTTACAATAATTCGACCTTTGTATGTATTGAATAATGATTCTTTAATTAGATCAGTAGGAGTTACACCAGCGGTCCAAACAAGTGTTCTAGAAGAAATAGAATTAAGTTCGACTAATTCAGAATGACCTTTCTCTTGTGATGAATCACTAAGTAAAACCTTGTTTGATTTAGAGTTACTTTTCAATAATACTTCTTGTCCATTAAATGATGTTACACCCGCGTCTAGAATTACATCGATTCCTCGTTCCACCAGTTTGTCTTTTGCAAATCCAGCTAGTTTTTGTGGAAATCCAGTTAGAATTTCAGTTGATGCTTCAACTAATGTTACTTTGACATCATTTTCATCAATACTTGGATAATATTCAGATACATCATTAATGAAATCATTTAATTCTCCAGCAGTTTCGACTCCTGCAAAACCACCACCGACTATGACGATTTTTAGTAAAGCCTTTCGGAGAATGGGGTCGGTTTCATTTTCAGCCTGCTCCATTAAATCAATAATTCGGTTTCGAAGTAAAATTGCGTCATTTATGGTGCTCATTTGATATGAGTTTTCTTGAACATCCTTCATACCGAAGAAATTAGTTTGACTGCCTAATGCCACAACAAGAAAATCATAATGAATTAACATTCCACGATTTTCATTTGTACCATACAGTGCAACAGATTTCCCATGAGGATCTATGTACTTTATTTTTCCCTCATAGAATTTTGTTTTTTTTATCAAGGTTCGAATTGGAGTAACAATATGCCGGGTTTCAATTGTTCCAGAAGCCACCTGCGGTAACATAGGTGTGAAAAGTATGAAATTGTCTTCACTAACTAGAGTAATTTCAATCTCAGAATTATTTTGAAAATAAGATTCAAGTTTCAAACAACACTCAATTCCGGCAAAACCACCACCTAAAATGAGAATTCTTTTCACGATACATAGGAAGAGGCGGTCTAGAATTAATAACGTATTATCACGTAAGGGATAGGAATATCTAGGCAAATAGATATTTCAAAATATCATGATTACACCTGGACGCCCTGTCAAAGATGTAGATATCTCTAGAAATTCTGACACAGATGATATATTCAAAGAACTTGCACAGGCAGGAGGATTTGAGGCAAGAAACGTAGCAGAAGGAGTAGACATACTATACAACATGATTAGTGATGAAAAATGTACGAGATTTTTGTCATTCATTGGAGCAATTGTTTCAACAGGATTTAGAGGAATTATACGAGATATGATCAAGAAAAAATGGTGTAATGTTGTAATTACAACATGTGGTGCTTTGGACCACGATATTGCAAGACATTTTTCAGAATACAAAGAAGGATCATTCACAATGGACGATAGAGAATTAGCAGATCAAAATATTCACAGACTAGGAAATGTTCTTGTACCAATGGAAAGCTATGGACCATTGATTGAAGAAAAGGTTCAAGAGATTTTAGAAAAAGCATACAGTGAAGGTAAAAAAGAAATGTCAACTGCAGACATTAATAGAGAAATAGGAAAAGCTATGGGCGAAGATTCATTTTTGTATTGGGCTTACAAAAATGACATTCCGGTAGTAGTTCCAGGAATTATGGATGGGGCAGTAGGCAGTCAAGTATGGATGTTTTCACAAAAACATGCAGATTTCAAATTAAATGTAATCGAAGATGCAAATTTTCTCTCAGGATTGGTGTTCAAGGCGGAAAAATCAGGAGCGTTGATGCTAGGAGGAGGAGTTCCAAAACACCATACATTATGGTGGAACCAATACAGAGAAGGATTAGACTATGCAGTGTATGTTACAACAGCACAAGAATTTGATGGAAGTTTAAGCGGTGCGCTAGTAAGAGAGGCGATATCTTGGGGCAAAGTAACAAAGGATGCTACAGAAACAACCATTCATGCAGAAATTACAACTGTTTTCCCATTCATGTACAAGGCATTATTAGAAAAACTAGAAAAGTGATAGGAACCAGAATCTAACATGTTACCATCAATTGAGAGTATAAAACAACAACGACTCAAAATCAATATGACTCAAAAAGAACTTGCTAGATTAGTAGGAGTGAGTACATCAATGATCAATCAAATAGAATCAGGTCGAAGCGCTCCAAGTTATAACACTGCAAAAAGAATATTCGAAGTTTTAGCAAGTAAAGAAAGCGAGGCATCCACACATAATGCAGGAGAATTATGTAGTCAAAAAATTGTAAAATTGAAACCAACTAATACACTTGGAGAAGCGATGTCAAAAATGGATAAAGAAAAAATTAGTCAAATTCCAATTTTTGACGATAATATTCCAGTAGGAGTAATTTCAGATTCAGGAATTATTGGCCACATGAGCGTCGGAGTCTCAAAAAAGATCAAAATTCAAGACATAATGGAATCAACACCTCCAATAGTGGATAATGAAACACCTGCAAGTACATTAGCGCCTCTCATAAAATATTCAAAATGTATTCTAGTTAGAAAAGGAACAAAAATTATTGGAATAATAACCGCATCAGATACATTGAAAATGATAGAATAGATTAAAGATAATCAGGTAAAATTTCTTTTCGTATAATTTTTAGAATTTCATAGATAGTTATTTTTTGATCCTCTGAAGAATTTCCTAAAATTCTAATTGAAATTCCAGAATCATTAGGCAATAAACTAGAACCTCCAGACAGATTTTCCATATGAGAAAACAGTTCATTAATCAAATCATTGATTTTTGTTACATCTTTTTTTGTTAATACATAGACAGAGGTAAGAATTGTTTTATTATCAAACATTGTAAGAGCTTGAATTTTTTGTGTTTTTGGAGTTAAAAGTGATGAATCCCTAAATTTTGTTTTTCCATTTATTTTTCCTTCAGTTTTTAGATAACATACATCGAAATCAAACATCTCACCCATTGCAATTCTTCCAGGTACAATCGTTTCAGAGTAAATAACTGTGGATGATTCATCGATATCTAAATTTGTTTTTTGGTAAAATCGTGAATTTTTATACGGAATAATTTGTTCAGGTATAAATTCAAGATACGAGTTATCCTTCAAATTAAGAGTCACCATATGCGTTGCATAATTTGATTCCATTTTGTAAATTCTAGTTGCACCTTGAGTTGTAAGATGAGATATTGCGTTATTTTTTAGTTCAACATCCATTCTGTAACGATCTCCTTGTAAAATTCCACCCGATGGAGATAGAATGAATACGTGTGCCATGGAAGGATAATCCAAGTCATAGTGCAAGGCTTTTTGCACATATAGCGGAACTTGTGTCTGCTTTCGAGTAATAATGGTTTTTTGTCTGTCCGAATCATTTTGTAATTCTAATTCCAAGAATCCAATCTTCCCAGATTTACCAACATTCATCTGCGCAACATCTCCGTCATATTGTGATATTTCATGTGGAATATCAGAAGGAGTACAGTGTTCTAGATTCATGATTTCACCTGAGTGAGCATATTTTTTGGAGGTTCATCAAATAAGACATCATGGATTATGTGCTGTGCCACCTGTTCGACTCCTTGATCTGTTTTACAATTTACCAAAACATACGGTTTATTTTTTCTGACAATCTTTGCATCACGTTCCATTACGTTTAGGTCAGCACCAATAGTTGGTGCAAGATCAATTTTGTTAATTACTAAAAGATCACTTGTTTCAATTCCAAGTCCACCTTTTCGAGGATATTTGTCACCTCCAGATACATCAACAATGTATATTGTATAATCTGCAAGTGCAGGACTAAATGTCGTAGTGACATTATCACCACCGCTTTCAATTATTATCAAATCCAAGTCATCATATTTTGTTTCAATTTCTTCAATTACTGCAAGATTGATAGAAGGATCTTCTCTTACAGCCGTGTGAGGACAACCACCAGTTGCAAGACCAATAACCATATTTTCAGGAACTAATCCCTGTTCGGTTGCCAGGTTTTTTCGTATTCTATCAGCATCCTCTTTTGATATTACATCATTTGAGATTATACATACACGATAATTTTTTTTTGCAAGAAATGGAACAACTCTTTCAATTAACATACTTTTACCAGCGCCTACAGGACCACCAATACCTACACGAAGAATTCTAGTCATAACAAAAAAAAATATGTTTATGTAATAAACATTTTAGAAAATTTGTTTTCATGAGTCATTTGTATAAGATCATAGTTTGGAGAAAATTGCCAACAATCATCAATTTTTGTGTCAGAGAATTTTTCTAAAATTTGCTGTATTTTGGGTTTTATTTCATGTAGAATTTTTTGGCTTTGTATATGATCAATGATTCCCAATCTTAATGCAGCGCCAGTAACACTAACACAAAAACCATACATCATCATTTGTGAAGCTTGTTCTTTTTTGACCCCCATCACAAAACTACACACACCTGTAACTACAGGATGCATTCCAGGAGACTCATTTTCGTTAATCTTCTGAGTATAAGTTTCAAGAAGATTGTTGGGCGATATGGCAGAGACACATTTGAGCATTTGCGAACCTGCCCTACATGATGCTGCACGGGATTCTTGAATTAACTTCATAGAACAAAGAATATCATCACATTCAATGATTCCCAAAATATCATTATTTTTTGCACAATCATATGCAGCAGATAAGGCTACAGAATCAGCAGGACCTAATTGTTGCTCTAGTGTTACTTCAAGAAAATCAAAGATGTCACTTTGAGATGATGCACGTTTTTCATCAAAAATTGTTTCTAGTCCATTTGACATTGTATAAAGACCAGAAGGAAAAAATGAATCAGATAATTGCATTAGAGTTAGATCTGATGAATCAGTGTTCATGAACATTCATTCCATTGTTTGGGACAAATATTTGATCTTCAACAACTAATGAAATATGATCAATTATATCAGAAAATAATTTTTCAAATAACTCAACTTCGGTTTCATCATGAATTGGAAACATTATGCAGCCATCAGATGTAATAGATAATGGACGATGTCGATTTCCTATGATATGGCCAAGTTGAACAAGTAGGTTTGGAGACCATTCATTTTCATTTATCATCACACGTATTACTTTTTCAGGTAATTGATGAATTATTATCAATTGTGAATTAATTTCCAAAACATCACCGTTTCGTAAAACCGTTCCAGGTTCTAATGATAATCCAATTTCTAAACCATCTTCAGTTTCAGCACGTAAATGTGATTTTTCCATTTGTGCTCTTGACAAAAATAATCTTTTCAAAGTGTTATTTTCTTTTGCAAAATCTATTTTTTCTTTAAGATTATTTCCATGATATGAATTACCTAAAATTGAATCAACGAGGAGCATTGATAATAGTGCTAATTACTGTGTTTTAAAGATAAATGGAAAATAGGTTTCTAATCGTTAAATATGTGAAAAAGCAGATTTATTCATGTTTTTAACACCTAGAGAGATTGATAAATTACAAATTTTTACCGCAGCACAGGTTGCATTAAGAAGAAAAGAAAGAGGATTGAAATTAAATCATCCAGAATCGATTGCCATAATTGCAGACCATATTTTAGAAGGAGCTAGAGATGGGAAATCAGTTTCAGAATTAATGAGTTCTGGAAAAAATGTATTAAAAAAAGATGACGTACTACCAGGAGTCATAGATATTATTCATACAATTCAAGTGGAAGCCACATTTAATGACGGAACAAAACTCGTGACGATTCACGACCCCATAGTGTGATAGATATGATTTCCAGATGGCGTTCCAAAACACCTCACATAGGAGAATACATGCCTGCAGAGGGCAACATAATTGCCAATGAATCCAAAAAAACATTCAAACTGAATGTTTCAAACACAGGAGATAGGCCAATCCAAGTTGGTTCTCATACACATTTTGCAGAGGCAAATAAGGCATTAGAGTTTGATAGAGAAAAAGCACTAGGATATCATCTAAACATATCATCAGGTACATCAATTAGATTTGAACCAGGAGAATCAAAACATGTCGAGGTTGTAGAATTTGGAGGAACTAAAACAATTTTTGGGTTTAGTGGATTAGTTAGTGGAGAATTAGAGTCAAAAAGAGAAGAGGCGGTAAAAAATATTCATGAAAAAGGTTTCAAAAATGTTTTAGAAAATATAGAAAATGAATCAACTTCATTAGAAATTCCACGTAGTAGATATGTAGAATTATTTGGGCCAACCAAAGGCGATAGGGTCAGACTAGCAGATACAGATTTAGTGATAGAGATTGAAAAAGATTTGATCAAATATGGAGATGAGTTGGTATTTGGTGGCGGAAAAAGTGCAAGAGATGGTCTTGGTCAAGCAAGTGGAGTATTACGAGATGAATCTGCAGATTTAGTGATTACCAATGCAATGATAATTGATCCAAAATTAGGAATAATTAAAGCAGATATTGGAATTAAAGATGGAAAAATTTTAGGTGTTGGAAATGCAGGTAATCCAAACGTCATGGATGATGTAGACATCATCGTATCATCCAATACAGAGATAATTTCAGGAGAACATACAATTTGTACGCCAGGTACAATTGATAGTCATATTCACTTTATCTCACCTCAACAAGCAATAGATGCAATTTGTAATGGAACAACCACAATGATTGGAGGAGGAACAGGACCTGCGGATGGTACAAATGCAACAACATGCACACCAGGAGAATTTAATATTCATAAAATGATAGAAGCGGTAGAAGAATTTCCAATGAATTTTGGATTTTTGTGTAAAGGAAATGATTCTAAAGAAGAGTCATTGATGGAGCAAATCAAGGCAGGAGCATGTGGATTAAAACTACATGAGGACTGGGGAACAACTCCGGCTACAATTAATTCTGCGTTAAATGTGGCAGACAAAACAGATACTCAAGTTGCAATACATACCGATACTCTAAACGAATGTGGCTATGTGGATGATACTATTGCTGCAATTAATGGAAGAGTAATCCACACATACCATACAGAGGGAGCAGGAGGAGGTCACGCCCCAGACATTATGAAAATAGCATCAGAACCAAATATTTTGCCGTCATCGACTAATCCTACAAGACCTTTTACTACCAATACACTAGAAGAACATCTAGACATGATGATGGTGTGTCATCATTTGAACCCATCAGTTCCAGAAGATATCTCATTTGCAGAATCAAGGATTAGAGCCGAGACGATTGCCGCAGAAGACATTCTACATGATGTAGGAGCACTTAGCATGATGTCTTCAGATAGTCAAGCAATGGGAAGAGTAGGAGAGGTTACAACAAGAAATTGGCAGACAGCAGATAAAATGAGAAAGATGAAAGGACCACTAGCAGAAGATAATGAAAATAATGACAACTTTAGAATCAAAAGATATATTTCAAAAATTACCATCAACCCTGCAATTACACATGGAATATCAGATTATGTGGGTTCAATAGAACCAGGAAAAATTGCAGACATTGTCGTATGGATGCCACAGTTTTTTGGAATTAAGCCAAAAATGATCATAAAGGGAGGATTCATCGCATATGCGTTGATGGGCGACCCTAACGCATCCATACCAACTACAGAGCCAGTTTACTATAGACCAATGTTTGGAGCATTAGGAAAAGCAAAGAAAACAACATCAGTTACATTCACATCACAACTTGCACTTGATAACGGCTTGGAAGAAAAAATGAAAATTGAGAAAAAATTACTTCCTGTGAAAAATTGTAGAAACATTGGGAAAAAAGACATGGTACATAATGATGCTACACCAAAGATAGAGATAGACCCAGAAACATATGAGGTAAAAGTGGATGGTGAAATCGCTACAGTTGATCCTGCTACAGAAGTATCACTAGGACGTTTGTATAGTTTATTCTAGATATTACCTAACAACATCTTTCTATTGTTAATCGTTCTTCGTACTAACATAAATCCGGCAGCTGTTGTAAATGCACCAAATAGAATATTGACAATACTCATCTCACCAGATGAAGTTCCAGTTAATGTAAAGACCATTCCAAGAATCATCATTAAGCCACCCAAAGCACCGATAATGAGCATCGGGATAGGAAGTTTTTGTTTCATATCACCACGACTTTTGTCCGGCAATACACCACTTGCGGCTACTTTATGACAAACATCACAAAAGTGCTTTTGTTTTTTTCCTTGCCACGCAGTTTGTAGGAAGAAGAATTCGGTTTGACACAAATCACATGGTTTTTGTGGTATTGTTACTTTGCCATTTTTTTCCCAATCTTGACCAACTTTTAACATACATGGTTTACAGAAACTTCCAGGTACTCTCCAAAATTTATTGAACTTGTACTTTTTCATACCAAGTACGATACCACAACCTGTACAAGACGTCATGTTAAAGCATCAATCCTAGCATTAAAAAGAATTTTGGATGGAAATCCAAGTAGTAATTTGTTGAATACATAATTAAAATGGTAAAAGGGGGGAGGTTATTTTGTTGCAGAGGCGTGCTTCTTGCCTGAGAACACTTCTGCGAAGCCTTTCCGTGCTTCCACAATCGGCATGAATATGATGATTGCGGCTGCAGCGCTGACCCAAGCGATTGCGATTCCTACCCATAGTCCGTAGAATCCAAAGTCGAAGACGTATCCTGAGAAGTATAATGGCATTGGCCAGAATATGATAACTACCAAAGTGAGCAAGCCTCCACCTCTAACACTGAACTTGAAGGCTTTCTTTAGTTGTTCTTCGTCTTGTTCACGCTTTGCAACTTCGGTAGCAGTGATTTCGTGTTGTTCCATGTCGTCAGTGACAAGGGACATGTGTTGGTCCAATTGTTTCCAATCGTATTTCTTGTTCTGAGCCAAACTGATGACTATACAGATTAATCCTGATGATAATATCGCAACTACATTTCCATAAAGCATTGGGAATGCACCGCCAAGTGACGCTATATCTATGACTCCATTGGCTTCAGAGGCTGCAACACTTGTCCAAGTGGTTAGTGATAGACAGACACCTATTAGTGCGCCCGCTACCGCACCGGCACGAGTTGTTCTATTCCAAATAATCGTTAACGCAATCGGGATGACAGCAGAGCCAATCAATATTCCCATTGCTAAGTATACAAATCCTAAACTAAGTCCCATTCCTAACAGTACGACCGCAAGCGCACCCATTCCAAGTCCAAACGCAACTATAACACCACGACTCACCTTCAACAGCTGTTTGCCTGTAGCCTGTGGATTCTTGTAAGTACGGTATACATCGTATGTAATCAACGAAGATACTGCGATTAGTTCTGCAGATCCTGCCGAAGTCACAGCCATGAATAGCATGACTAGTACCATGATGGCACCTATCTCACCCATTAGCACTGATGCTGCTGCCGGAACTACAAGTCCGAGCTGCACCTGCTCTGGAGATAGCTCAACATCTATCGCCACCGCCGTCAGTCCCATAGTAGTTGCTAGTGTAAATGGAATTGCGAACCAGCACATTCCACCAAGTAAGAAACCCTTTACTGTGGAACTTGGTTGTGCAGCAATTGCACGTTGCCAGTAAGCCTGGTCAACAAAGACAGTTCCAAAGTTTCCTACAATATTGATAACTCCAAAGATTAAGCCTCCTGCCGAAGCCATTGTAAGGTATGCACCCATAGCGTTACCATATGTGCTTGGATCACCTTCAACTGCTCCGCCTTCAGCGAAGGTTGGTGATATCACCGGATTAAGCGAAGCTGCCTCCACCAGTTTGTTATACATTCCTTCGACACCACCCGTGATTGGACTGATGAAGAATACCATCGCAACGAATGTTAGAATTACTATAAAGATAATGACCGTGTGCATGTAATCCGCTACAAACGTAGCCTTGAGACCACCTACAAGTGTGTAAATCATGACACCGACTGGGATTAAGAATGCTGCTAGAGAAATATCCATACCGGTAAGTCCGTTAACTACGGCTGCACCTCCAAGTAGAAGCATACCAGTTACAATCATGTTACATGTTAATGCGAAACCTAAGAAAACTTTGTGAGTACCAGCGCCGAATCTTGCTCTGATAATTTCTAAGAATGTGTGTGCGTTTGGTGCCTTTCGTTTTAGTTCAATGGCTAGAATTCCGAACAAAAGTACCTGAATTGATGCTCCTGCTGCATACCAGAAAGGACCACTTACACCGTAAAGATACGCTACAGTTGAGGATTGAAGCAGTGTGGCAGCCCAAGTCCATGCTGACACGATTGCAGCCGCAGTTAGACCAGTTTTAATGATTCTTCCTGCAGTATTGAATCCTTCAGAACTTTGCATGTTTCCAAGGTATTTTTCTTCAATCTTAATCTCGGCAGATATGATTCCGGCAAAGACCATTCCAAGACCAACAACAATAAACCAACCGACGGATTCGTCTAATACTTCTCCAAGTACAAATTCCCCTTCAATGGCACCGGCGGCGTCTGCGCTTTGAATTAACCCCATTGATGCGATCGACATAAGAAATAGCGACAGCATTGCCATAGAGCCAATTTTCATAGATGTTTTCAGAACTTTTTGTTATATATGAATTCCAAGAATTGAGAATATGACACTTTAGATTTCAAGTTCTGCGGTAGTTATATTCTAACAGTCGACGTCGGCTTAAAATTTATTATTTATAAAAAAATAGTTTTGTGTTTGTTATATGCAAACCACTAGACTAACACAATTGGTTTTGAGCTTAGAGTAAGTAACTTAGAAGTGACATGTCCCAAATCAGAATCAGTATCACTTAGACCCTTACGACCCATTACAATTGTATCAACATTTAGTGAAGTTGCAAGTTCTGATATCTTTTTTGCAGGATCACCTAGCTTGACAATTCGTTCATAGTTTTTCAATTTGCTTGGAAGTAAAATTCCCAAAAGCATTTTTCGTCCATCTTGTTCCATCTTTAATGTCATTTCTTCATCCATTGATTCGTCATCATCAGTCCACTCTATGATATGAGCAAGGTATACTTTGATGTTAGAAGATTCCTTCATTACATAATTTACATAATTCAATGACCGCATGGATGAGACAGAGCCATCGACAGCAACAAGAATTTTTTGGGCAATTTCATTTCCAGAAAGATCATGACCATATTTGTCAGATTTTTTAGGTTTTGAAGAAATGACTATATTTTTCAAAACATGGGCAATTCCAGATCTTGATTGTATTATAGGTAAAGCCCAAACTAAAGACCCAGCAGTTGCAGCCCACAATATGGCAACCCAAATCCAAACATGGTAAACAGTTTCAGTGAATACATAATTTGATAAAAATAATGGAATTGGCCATACTACGACAAGAATCAAAGTTAGAGTCAAACCGTACCTCATACTAAATTTAGATGCATTTTTGAGAGATTCTTCATTTGTTTCTTTTTCTAGGCGTTTTCTAATTTGCTCATCAACTACAAAAATTTCATGTTTTAGTTTAGAGAAATTAAAGTTCTCAGGTCGGAATAAACTTCCGATTACAGTGATTATAAGGCTGGTCAAAATTGATGCAAGATTTCCTGCCAATAATGCAAACATGTTAGAAGTAGATGCAAGAGAAATTTCTCCAGAGGTTGCATATGCATATCCAAGCCAAACGGTAACTCCACATACAAGACCGATTATCGAAGCGATTGTTGCAGCATATCTATTGGTGTCTTTCCATAAAATTGCAAGTGAAATTGGTGCAACTGCAGAACCTATCAAAACACCCATTGCAAGATAGACGTATTGTAAGCTTACTCCAAACTGGAATAACATGGATGCCAAAGCACCCATTCCAAGTCCAAATCCTAGTATGGCATATCTCGAAATTCTCATTAATTGCCTTCCGGTGGATGAAGGTTTGATGTATGTTCGAAATACATCATAAGTTACAAGAGAGGACACAGAGATTAATTGTGCAGAACCTGCAGCAGTTACAGCGGTGAATAAAACAGTAAGCATTAGAATTGCGCCGATGTCGCCTAAAAGATGCGCAGCTGCCAATGGAGCAACCAATCCTGAGCTAATTTCAAGAGGGGTTAATTCAAGATTCACCGCAACTGCAGCTAATCCCAAAGTTGTTGCAAGTGCAAAAGGAATGGCAAACCACGCTAATCCTCCTACTAAAAATCCAGGAACTACAGAACGAGGACGAGATGCAATTGCACGTTGCCAATAGGATTGATCAACAAAGACAGTTCCAAAGTTTCCTACAATATTGATAACTCCAAAAATTAATGCCCCAACTGATGCAAGTGTTAAAAATGAACCAGCCGCATTTCCTTCAACAGGATACATTGCAGCAGCGTTAGATAATTTTTCAAACATTCCAGAGATTCCACCAATATCAGGATTGATGAAATATATCGTAGACGTGAAAATTAAAACGACTACAAAGATGAATGCAGTATTGAAATATTCTGCAAGAAATGTTGCTTTTAGACCACCAAACAAAGTATACGCAATTACACCTACAGGAATCAGAAATGCAGCAATGTAGACATTGATTCCAGTTAATGCATTTACAACAGCTGCACCACCCAAAACCAACATTGCAGTTACTATGATATTTGTAAGAAATGCAAAACTAAGAAATACCTTATGTGATGATTTACCAAATCTTGAATTTATCATTTCAGGAAAAGTGTGAGACATAGGAGATTTTCGTTTTAATTCAATTGCCAATATGGCAAATAATACAACCTGAATTGATGCACCTGCTGCATACCAGAAAGGGCCACTTATCCCATATTGATATGCCACAGTGGATGATTGAAGAAGAGTTGCAGCCCAAGTCCATGCAGATACAACAGAGGTAACGATTAATCCTGTTTTTACAGTTCTACCTGCAGTCGAAAACCATTCAAAAGTTTTCTTGGTTCCAAGCCACTTAGTTTCAGCTTTAACCAAAATCAATACAACAGATGCCAGTAAGATTCCGACACCAATTAAAATTAGATAACCAACACTTTCATCAAGAATATAGGACAATCACTAAACATCAAATAATAATTATTTAAACTCATAGTGCTAATTTAGGCGTGAGGTATTGAAACCCTTACATATTCTGACGAGTGTATATGGTTAATGACAGACGAGATTGATGAATTAATAATTTCAGCCTTATCAAAAGACTCCAGACAAGATTCCACAGAAATTTGGGATTTTCTAAGAGGTTTTGGACACGAAGTAGCCCCCGAGGAAATTGAATCAAGAATTTCAAAATTATCTCAAGAAGGAGTGATCACAGGATACTCGATTACAATAGACCCAAAAAAACTACCAAAGCGAATAATCAGAACTACCCTAATCACATTCAAAGTATCTCAATCACTTCGTAAAAGAACAGAAAGTTTGAAAAAATATCTAAAAGATGCTCCATTTGTAATTTTTTCAGGAAGTACAAAAGGAGGATTAGATTGGATTACAATTAGATCATTCCCGTCGGTAGAAATTGCAGATGAAGAGACCGATATTTTCAGAAATCTGTTTGGAGATATTATTCAAACATATCAGGTTTATGATTTTGCACCAACAAAAGAGGTATCATTACACGCCCTATCATATACAGAAAAGGAACACAAAGAATTTCTTAAAGAATGGATGCCGCCATTCTTATAATCACAATTTTAGAGTTTTCCTTAAAGTGACCCTTTCAAAATGAATTGTTTCATCCAACAATTCATGTAATTTGTAACGTAAATCCATCATGTATGTAACTACTTCACGTCTAACCTTTGGGTCAGAAATAGTTTGAGCTTCATTTGCTACAGAGTCAATTCGTGATAGAGCCATTTTTAGACCAAGTTTTGTTTTTTTGGTAATTCTATGGGATTGTTCAGCTTTGGTTGTCCGAGGATCATCATCTTTTTTTACTTTTGATTTCTTTATTGAACGAATCTGTTTTACTGTCAGGTGATCATCATAAATTCTCTGAGCCATTTCAGCCTGTTCTTCAGATGGAACACCCAGTAATTCGAGACTTTGGCTGACCGAAAGGGCATTTTGGATTAACTGTTTTTTTGCCTCAGATGGTAATTTCAAAAGTTGAATTCTATGTGATACATATTCTTCACTTTTTTCAATTTTACTTGCTAGTTCAGATACACCGCCCCATCCAAAATCATCAACATATTTTTTGAACGCTTCTGCCTCTTCAAGTGCATTAAGTGATTTACGCTGAATATTCTCGGTTAATTGTATCTCATAGGTTTGTTTATCACTTAATTCTCTGATTTTTGACTGAATGTGGCGCCATCTCAAAGAACGGCATGCCTCAAATCTTCGATAGCCAGCAACAATTTCAAATCCTAATGCGACAGGTCTAACCAATATTGGTTGTAACAAACCATGTTCTGTGATACTTTTTACAAGTGAACGAAATTCAGGATCATTTTTATCAATTTTATGCCTAACCTCAAATGGAGAATGCTTAATCATACGCATCTCAATTGGTTCAATAATACTAGAATCAAAATGTTCCATGGTGGTATAGTGCTAACATGAACTACTTAGACTTGTTGTTTTTCTAAGATCTTAGAATAATATCCACTATGAAAAAAAAGGCATTTTGGTTAAATTTAGTATATAACTAATTTCAGGTATGTCTCGCTTCGAAAAAGCAACAAAACCATACGACATTCAACCAACATTATGGATGTCAATCGGATTAACAGTTTTGGTAGGTTCGATAATTGGTAAACTGATAGATGCCACAGAATTCACATCTCAGTTTTTAAGATAGTATAATTTTATTTGTATGTGGAATTAGATACAACCGATTTGAAGGTAATGGGTGCTGTGAAAAAAGGCCTCACAACATTTGGTGGGATAAAAAATGGAGTTCATTTGAAAAAGGATGAACTGGTAAAAATTTTAGATATTTTGGATAATAGTCAATTAATCTCATCAACAACGGGAACCGGATTATTAGGACAGAAAAAATTAATTATCAACTTAACAGACAAGGGAGAAGAAAGAATTCAAGAGTATCTAGAAATGTTACGAGTTAAATGGAAAGAGATGATTGATTTAGCAATAGCAGGCGAAAGAGACCAACTTGATCAAATAATTGTAGATAATCCATTCATGGTGAACATGATGGTATTTTTTGGAGTTACAGATTTGCCAACTCTGAGTAGACTAAATTTAAGATTCCTTTTGGAAGGAAAACATCTTTGCTACAAATGTAAAAAGGAGCTAAAAGGATTGATGCAAAAATTTGCAGTATCAGATGTCAGGAAATTTAATTTCAAACTACCTCGAGGAATGACTACACGGGATGACCTGTGTGCAGATTGCTTTAACAGTCTAGGTAGATCGTGACATTCTTTTCTTAACAACCTGAAGTACAATTCTTGCAATAATTATACCGATTACAATAATTATAGCGTACGTCCAAATATCAGCTAAATCTTGATCTTCCTGTTGTGCCTCATCTAGAGGTTTTGAATCAAATTGAGCACCAGGAGCAAATACGTCCTTATCCATTACAGTCTCAGCAAAAGCAACACTAGGTACAATTGTAACTACCATGACAAATAATGTAATTAAAAATAGATTCAAGTGACTTTTTTGGTGATTTGAGGGATTTAACGATTTGTGAACTAACCTAAAAAGTTGGTTACACCTAGAAAGAGACCAATGATGCTGATTAATACAACTACGACTCCCATTACCTGTTTGTCATTCATAATAACTGTAAAAAAATGACCAATTTAACAATTCAGAGTGTGCGAATTTATTGAAAATTAATTGAATTTGTTTTCAAAGACTACTTTATCTAATGATAATTGTCCACCACGTTCTGCTGCAGGGGAAGCAGCCTTTCCTACAACAATCATCATCACAATTATGTGTTCATCAGGAAGATTGATGATTTTTGCTATCTCATCATATTCAAAACCAACCATAGGGCAAGAATCAAGACCCATTTGTTTTGCAGCAAGCATTATGGTTTGTGCTGCAAATCCACAAGAACGCATTGCCTCATCTCTTCTATTTTGAGGACTTTCAGAATATTTTTTGTGCATTGCATCTCGAACATGTTCTTGTTTTTCAAGAGGATGATTCTTCCAATATCTCATAGGATCGTCTTTCCAGGCATCCATATTTCCACATAGTAAGATGACAAGTGACCCATCTAGCGGTTGAGCTTGATTTCGAGCAGCGACATGAATTTTTTCTTTTACTGCTTGATCTGTTATGGTGACAAATCGCCAGTTTTGTTGATTGTAGCTTGTAGGAGAAAGTATTGTTAACTCCATCAGTGACTTTACCTGTTCAGGACTCATTTTGTAGGTGTTATCGAATTTTTTTATTGCACGTCTTGTTTTAATTGCATCAAAAGTATCCATTTTCTATATCAATTCCATTTTTTAAGTTATTTTTCAGGATGAGAGCATAATTCAGCCAGTACTCCCTCTAAGGATTTTGGGTGAATGAATGTGACTTTAGTTCCAGCAGAGCCAGGTCGAACCTTTCCCAAAAATTGTACTCCACAACCTTCCATTCTTTCTACCTCACCTTCAATGTTATCAGTTTCTAATGCCATGTGGTGTAGACCTGGACCTTTTTTATCAAGAAATTTTTTAATTGGACTATCATCTTTGGTGGGTTGCATCAACTCTATTCTTCCATTTTCCATAGAAATTATTGCAACCTTTACTCCTTCAGATTCCACTGTTTCAAATTCTATTTCATCAATACCAAGTGCTTTTTGATAGACCTTAGCTGACTCTTCTACATTGTTTACCGCAATTGCGATGTGATCAATTTTCATCTAAAATATCTCCTTTGGTCTATATTCACCAAATACTTCCCGTAACGTGTTACTGATTTCTCCGGTTGTAGCATATGTTTTAACAGAATCAAGTATGAATGGCATGATATTCTTATCAGTCTCTGCTGCTGCCTGTAATTTTGATAATGCAGTATTAGTTTTTTTGTTATCTCTAGATTTTCGTAATGCCTTGATTGCCTTTTCTTGTTTTGCACCAAGCGAATCATCAATTCGTAGCAGTTTTTGTTTTGCCTCAACCTCATCTACAAATTTGTTGACGCCGACTAAAACTCGTGAAGAATCATCAACCTCTTTTTTGATACGATAAGCATTTTGTCTAATCTCTGCTTGGAAGAATCCTTTTTCTATTGCTTTGAGCGAGCCACCCATTTTATCAATTCTTTTGAGATACGCCCATGTTTGTTCTTCAATCTCATCACACAATTCTTCTAGATAATGTGAGCCAGCCATTGGGTCTACTGTTTTTGTAATACCTGATTCAGATGCAACAATTTGTTGTGTTCTTAATGCAATTTTTGCAGACTCTTCAGTTGGTAAAGCCAATGCTTCATCTCTTGAATTGGTATGAAGTGATTGAGTTCCCCCCAATACTGCAGCCATTGTTTGCATTGCAACACGAACAATGTTGTTATCAGGTTGTTGTGCGGTAAGTGATTCACCACTAGTTTGAGTATGGAATTTTAATTGTAATGATTTTTCATTTTTAGCATGGAATCTTTCTTTTAGGATTTTTGCATATACTTTTCTTGCAACTCTGAACTTTGCTATTTCTTCAAAGAACTCAATAGTACAACAAAAGAAAAATGATAATCTTGGAGCAAACTCATCAATTTTTAATCCCTGTGCGATACATGTTTCAATGTACTCTATGGCATTTGCAATAGTAAATGCAATTTCTTGTACAGCATTTGATCCTGCTTCTCTTATGTGATAACCAGATATGGAAACAGGATACCATTGTGGAACCTCGGTTGCACAATAACCAATCATATCACCGATTATACGCATCGATGGTTCAGGAGGATAGATGTACGTGTTTCTTGCAATGTATTCCTTGAGTATGTCGTTTTGTGTGGTTCCTCGTAATTGTTTACTTGAGAATCCTTGAGATTGTCCTACGGCAATATAGTATGCAAGTAATGTGGATGCAGTTGCGTTAATTGTCATTGATGTTGAAACTTTACCTAATTCAATTCCATTGAAAACGGTCTGCATGTCTTTTAGAGATGAAATTGATACACCTACCTTTCCTACCTCACCTTCGGCTTGTGGTGCATCAGGGTCATGGCCAATTTGTGTAGGTAAATCAAATGCCATGGATATTCCAGTTTGCCCCTTATCTAACATGAACTTGTATCTCTTGTTACTTTGTGCAGCATCGCCGAATCCAGCATACTGACGCATAGTCCAAAATCTATCTCGATACATTCCTTGATGAATACCACGTGTGTACGGGAATTTTCCAGGAACTTCTTTTGTTTTCTTTTTAGTGGATTTTACATAAAATGGCTTAATTGGAATACTAGAATCGGTAACGTATTGTTTTTCTGCTAATTTTGTTTTCTTTTTCGCGGCCATATTTTATCACTTTATGAAATTTTTTGTCAGCTTGTCTGCTGCCTCAAACGGATCCATTTTTTTTTCTTGTACCTTTTTCAAATATGAAGAAAATGACTTGTTTTTACCAATCATTATTGAAATTTCCTGTCTAACGTTATTTAAAATAATATCTTCCAATTCAGATTTTAGGCGAGTTTTCTCAGAACTCTTTTTATCCTTTATTTTTTGTTTCATTAATTCCTTTAATTTTGAAGCTAACTCTTTGATTCCTTTATTTTTCTTTACAGATGTTTTGAGAATTACGGCTTCATCTTCTGCAGTTCCAATAAAATCTTGTAATGCCTGAAATAGTTGGGTTGCACCATCCAAGTCACTTTTGTTTACCAAATAGATATCACCAATTTCGGTAATTCCTGCTTTTATGGTTTGAATGCTATCTCCAGTATGAGGATTAAATGTAACAACGGTGATGTCTGCAATTTTTGAAATGTCAACTTCTGTTTGTCCCGCTCCAACACTTTCAATTATGATTGGATTAAATCCTGCATATTCCAGTACACGTAAACTGTTTCTTACGGAATGTGCTATTGCACCTGTTGCACCACGAGATGCAATACTTCGAATGTATGTTCCAGTATCAGTTGATTCAGACATTCTAACTCGATCACCTAAGATAGCACCACCTGTAACATGGCTAGTAGGATCGACTGCCAATACAGCAGGTTTTAGTTTTAATTTTTTCATCTCCATGGATAATTTGTTTATGAGAGATGATTTTCCAGCACCTGCAGGTCCTGTGATTCCTATAACAATTGCCTTGCCAGAGGTTTTGTATATTTTTTTAATTAATTTTCGTGCCTCTTTGGGATCATTTTCCATTATAGAAATAGCCTTTGCGATAGCACCTCTCTTTGCTTTTTTTAAATCTGGAAGCATTGCCATACAAAACCGTCTCACCCCTTGATTAAAAATCTTAGATTACAGAAGTCTCTAGGAAGACTTAGTTTTATTGAATATCACTATACCAATAGAAATTGAAAGAAACACAATTAACGGTATGAACCTATATGGTAGAATTACATAGAAATCAGTCAAAAGCGCCACTAATGGACCTGCTAGTAATAGACTAGGTATGAAAAATAACATTGATTCAGCATGTCTTATTCCATTTCGGGCAGCAAAAAATAATCCAATTGTAACAGGCATTATCAATATAAGAAGTATGGAATCAAAACGCATCTGCGATGAAAAATCAGACAGACTATTTATGAAACGAATAGGATCAATTTGGATTATATCATCATAAATGGTATTACCTATTGAAAATAATCCCAGCGTTAGAAAAATTATAATTACATATGAAATGAGAATTTTGATTTTGGTTGAACGATTGTTTTCAGAATTAAGTACATAGTACGCATTCAAAATTAAGAACGGAGTAGAAAATGCTTTTGAGAATACAGAAAGAAGATAAAATATTCCAGAGAAATGCCATTTTTTATGAATTGTATAAATTGACAAAAGGAAAAATGTAACCCATAAATTTTCATATACAGCTATTGTATCATATTCAAGAAATGTGTATCCTTGTATTAAGATAAGCATTGAAACGAGTCCAGCAATTCTTTTATTTGAAATTTCAACTGCAATCATTCCAGTAATTACTATTAGAACAATACTAGAAACAAATGGAATTATTTTTATGTTGTTTAGATAATCTTGAGAAAATCCCAAAAGAAGCATTCTCACAAATCTACTATTTTGTTCATCTACAATAATATCACCAGAATTTGTTTCAGGGAAAGTTTCAAGTCCAGCAATTAGAATGCCATAATCAGCCCATTGTGTTGATTCATCAATAGATAATTCAGCATATGTGAATGCAACATATACAATAATGATTATAATTCCAGCAATTAATGAATACTTTTTTGAGATATCAAAATCACGAATTTTGCTAACAAATGAAGAGAGAGATGTGAGTTTGTTTTTCCTATAGACATATCCGAATGAGATTAAAATTATATTACTTACAATCAATAAAATTGCGTTATTTCCAATCTCAAATGCACCATATTCATCAGTAGTGATACTTCCAAATTGATGTAAAAGTAATCCAGGGAATATTACAGAAAGTAAACTAATTCCAACCATGATTAATGCAAAAATAAACATGAATCCTAGAGAAAATTTCATGTCTTTCACAAATAGAACGATATTAAAAATTGATGTAAAGAAAGATTTTAAAGCCAAATTTTAAGAATTAAATCATGAAGCAAAAGGTGCAATCACGACGAGTCAAAATCCTAGTTGCAAAATTGGGTCTAGACGGTCATGATAGAGGCGCTCTAATCCTATGTAGAGCATTCAGAGATGCAGGAATGGAGGTAATCTATTCAGGATTATTTGCAACACCAGACAGAATTGCCCAAATTGTAGAAGATGAAGATGCAGACGCTGTTGCCTTAAGTTTGCTTAATGGGGCTCACGGAACATTATTTCCAAGAGTTGTAAAAGAATTGAAAAAGAAAAAGATCAACGATGTGCTTGTTGTCGGAGGAGGAGTAATACCTGAAGAAGATAAAAAAGCATTAGAAAAATCAGGAGTTACAGGAAACTTTGGTCCAGGAACATCACTAGATTTGATAATTGAACACATTACAAAAGGCGTTTCTAAACTAAGAAAATTATAAGTTTATTCAGTAGAATCAGGCCACATCATCTTTCTCATCTGTTTTCCTACAGTTTCGATTTGATGACCATCCAAGTCTTTCATGTATTTATCAAATGCAGCCTTTCCTTCATTTTGATAATTATCAATCCATTCTTTGTTGAATGTTCCGTCTTGAATCATTGTTAGAACTTTTTTCATGTTTGCTTTTGTATCAGGTGTCATTACCATTGGACCTCTTGTTAATCCACCGTATCTTGCAGTCTCTGAAACACGTCTCCACATTCCATTAATTCCATATCTTTGAATCATGTCTACAATTAATTTTAATTCGTGTAATACCTCAAAGTATGCAATTTCTGGTTGATAGCCTGCTTCTACTAAAGTTTCAAATGCGTTAACTACCATTGATGCAGAACCTCCGCATAAATCAGCTTGTTCTCCAAACCAGTCAGTTTCTACTTCTTCTTTGAATGTTGTTTGTATTAATCCTGCACGTGCACTACCAATTGCTTTTGCAATTCCTAATGTTCTATCCCATGCTTTTCCGGTTTTATCTTGTTCCACTGCAACAATTGATGGAGTTCCAAAGTTTTGGAGATATGTCTCTCTAACTTTAGAGCCAGGACCTTTTGGTGCAACCATTATTAGATCAACGTTTTCTGGTGCGTCAATCCATTTCCAGTAAATTGCTGCTGCGTGTGAAAATGATAATGCTTTTCCATCAGATAGGTTTGGGCCAATCTCTTCTTTGTACACTTTGGCTTGAACCATATCAGGAATTAAAATATGAACAATGTCTGCTTTTTTTGTGGCATCAGCTACTGACATGACTTCATGACCATCATCTTTTGCTTTTTGCCAAGTTGGACTACCCTCTTTTAGACCAACAATAACTTTGAGACCTGAGTCTTTCATGTTGTTTGCCTGTGCATCACCTTGGATACCATATCCAATTACTGCTACAGTTTGGTCTTTGATAGGGTCAAGACTAATGTCTGCGTCTTTCCATGTCTTTGCCATACTAAAATTCAAAGTCAATTACATATAATCTATGCAATAATCAAGTTCATGATTACAGATAATCCAAAATTTGTAAAGTTACTAATAATTGCAATATTTGCAATTGTGGTTCCTCTCAGCATTATAGGAATTAACATGTATGAGAAAAACGTTACAAATCCTCGAATATGGGAGGGATGGACATGTAGTGAAATGGAGAAATTTGCGTTAGAAGATAGAGATGATAGTCTAAACGATTATCAGGCAAGTAAATTTCATGAGGATTTGTCAGAATGTCTTGCTAGGTAATTATAAAGTAATTATTTTTTTGCAACTTGCACACTGAACCTTTACTCCGTTATCTTCTAGTCTTTCAAATTTTTTAGAACCACATTCAGGACATATGGGACATGCTCTTGCAGGTGTCATTGCGGTGTACCGCTTCCAATTATACGAACCGTGTTTGATTCAGGTTTTAGTAGTACACATACATCATCAGGCATTACAATAACCGGTTTTTCAAATGTAAGTTTCATAGGAGATACGGATGCAAACTTTGCAGCCTTTATCTGAAGACCTACACTTACAAGACACATTTGGTTTTCTGCTAAAGTTGACTTGAAAAACTGATTTTGTTTATAGTCTATAGTAATTTCGGTTACTGTTTTGATTGAAGTGTCATTTGATAAAACATCGCCACGAGTTATCTCATCGTGTTTGATATTTTTGAGAGATAGCCCAACTCTAGCAGGAGAAACAGATTCTTTGACATCATCATCATGCATCTGAATTGATTTTACCATCGCTTCAATTTCAGAGGGAAAGTGCTGAATCTTATCATATTGAGTAATTTTTCCAGATAGAACCTTCCCTAATGCCACGGTTCCCACACCTTTGACATCAAATGTATGATCAATTACAATACTGGTACTTCCATCTTTTTTTGCAACAGTAAAGTTTGCTAATTCTTCTTTAATTTTATCATGTTCAACTTTTGTATAGCCTTCAATTACAGTTCCCTTTATCATTAAATCTAATCTAGCCTCATCAACATCATATGAATGGGATAAAATTCCATCTTTTTTTCCAAGCGCATCCAGTGCAAGAATTTGTTCACCCGTGAATTTATCTAAAGCATTTACATGAAAGATTACGTATTCTGCTAACGCAATTGCCTGAAATAGAGGTTGGATTTTTTCGGGAAATCCATTTGGAGTTACAAATGTGTAAATTTTTTCCGCTTCTTTTCTATCAAATAATGTTAGATCAGTAGACGTACCTTTTTTGCCAAAATCAGTTGCAATTGATTGGTCACCTAAGATTACAAAATTTACAGACTCCATTGATAACCACTAATTTTATCCAGAGGCTTTCTTTGTTGCGCTTACTAGTGAAATAACATCTCTATCTCGCAACTGATAATGGGTTGGCAATCTAAGATTGTACCTCAAATCTTTTGCATGTAATAATCCCTTTGATAATCCGGTGTGAATTTCATTTGCCAAGTCTTTTACGGTTGCTCCATCTTTGAGTAAAATCAAATCAGGAAGTATGTGTCCTTTTTTATCAGAAAGTTTATTCTCATCAGCGACTGGGTAAACTGCATTCATTTTTAATAATTTGAAGACGGTGACATTTATTGCAAATTGAACTCCAGTTCGCATATATTCACCCATGATATCTTGTTTGATGAAATTAAGTGCGTTTGTTTGTTTATCGTTTAATTCTTCAGGTTTAACAATATCAAACTGCTCAGATCCTGGAGAATATTTTATCAAATCTTGCTGTTCTGCACGTCTTAGAGTTAACTCACTATCAGCACTTGCAGGAACAGTGATGACTTCATTATATCGTTCACGAAGACGATTAAAGTTTTTGTCAGCACCAGGAACATCAATTTTGTTTGCAACTATGAGAGTAGGTTTTGAAATTTTACGTAAGATTTTTGCAAATTCTTTTGTTTGACCCATATCAAAGTCATCAAAAGCAATTTCTTCTAAATTTGTAGTTTTTAGTGCCTGAATTACATGTGATTTTTTAACACCAATTCCTTGGTATAGTTCAGTTAATGCATCAACTTGGTCTGTGCCATCACGAATATTTTTAGAAAGTTTATCTCGATTTCCTTCCAGAATTTTTTGGTACCACATTACCAACTCTTCTTCAATATCAGCAAAGTCAGATACAGGATCACCAGAACCAGGTTCAGTTATTTTTCCTGTTGCATCAATACTTCCAGAACAATCAACAACATGTAACAACGCATCAGATTGTGCAGCAATAGAGAGAAATTGGTTTCCCAATCCCTTTCCTTTCCATGCATCTTTGATTAATCCAGGTAAATCAATTAATTCAATAGGAATGTAACGCCATCCATCAACACATTTTGAATTGTTTGGTTCATCTTGGACATTAAACTCCATATGAACACACAGAGTAATTGCCTGACCAGTTCCTGTTTGTGGTTTTTTTGTTGTAAATGGATATGTGGAAATTTCAGTAGATGCTAATGTTGCAGAATTAAAGAAGGTAGTTTTGCCAGTATTTGTTTTACCTATAATTCCAATCTTTATCGCCATGAATTATTTTCCATTTTATTGTATTTATCTGATTATTTTTTGAGTTTGTTTTCTATATTTGATATTGAATTTTGAATTTCTTTTAGATTCCATTTAATCTCATCTAATTCTTCAGGAGTGATTTCATCATGCCATTTTTCAAGCATTGTTTTTGTGATTTCAGTACAATTGTACAAAATGGCCCAGTATGGATGATGTTCTGCAGTTGTGTATGCCAATTCTGCCGCATCATCTACTCCAAGTTTTGCTCTTGCGACAGAATCCATTTTTTCACCAAAAATTTTCACAGAGTCATATTCGAGATTTGATTCCATCTTTATCTGAGTCTGTTTTTTCTCAAATTTTTCTACTAAAAGTTGAAGCTCGTCATAAAATGCTTGAAATGAATTATCAGACATTATGATAACCGACTATGTTCTGCCAACATGCATCTATTGTAAACAACATCAATTCCAGCATCTTTTGCTAGTTTTTCTGCTTCTTCATTATGAATTCCCTCTTGAAGCCAAATGACTTTGGGTTTTTTCTTTATTGCTTCTTTTATGATTGGCATTACCTGATCTGATGGTCGAAATACATCTACAATGTCAACATCATCAGGCACATCTGTAATCACATCATAGCACTGTTTTTTCAGTATAACATCTGCATTTGGATTTACAGGAGTGATGTCATATCCATTTTCATGTAGATATTTTGGTACATAATGTGCAGCCTTGTCGGGATTCTTTGACATTCCCACTACAGCAATTTTTTTCATCTTTAAAATTTCTAAAATTTCTTTATCTGAATGAGGATCTTCTTCCATAGTAGAAAATTATTTTTTTGAACTAATTATACTAATCGTCATGTTCATGCTCTGTTAAATGGCAATCACAACTACAAAGCTCAGTGGTATGATTATTTTGGCAATCAATACACTCAAAGTGTCTATGATTTTCACAGCTAGAACAGATCATAAATAACTATACAACTACATCTTATTTATTATATATCCAAAAAACTTTGGTTATTATTACGATAATGTTCCTTCAAAATTGTGGATATTTCTGTAGGACATACACCAGATTCAGATGACGCATTCATGTTTTATGCAATGTTTACGGGTAAAGTGAAATCAGATGATTTCAATGTCACTCATGTTATAGAAGATATTGAAAAATTGAATAGAAAAGCAAAGAATCCAGAATTAGATGTTACTGCAGTTTCAGTTCATGCATGTGCACACATTCCAAATTATGTTATGTTAAGAAGCGGCGGAAGTTTTGGAATTAATTATGGACCAATCGTTACTGCAACAAAACCTATGACAATTGAGGAGATAAAAAAATCAAAGATTGCAATTCCAGGAGAGATGACTTCCGCATACTTGTTGTTACAATTAATGATTGGTAAATTTGATTATGTTGAAATGAACTTTAGTGATATCCCAGAAGCTGTGAGAAGTGGTAAAGTTGATGTTGGATTGGTAATTCATGAAACACAATTATCATTTGAAGAAGAAGGAATACAAAAAATTCTGGATGTAGGTGAATGGTGGGACAAAGAATCAGGAGGATTGCCAGTTCCATTAGGAGTTAATGTGATGAATGAAGAACTTGGTCCAGAATTAATTAACAAATTTGACTTGTATTTACAAGAATCCATCAAATTTGCAAGAAATAACATTAAAGATGGAATTGATTATGCAATGAAATACAGTAGAGGAAAATCAAGAGAATTGATTGAAAAATTTGTACTCATGTATGTTAATGAGGTAACTGTAGATATGGGAGAACCAGGAGAAAAGGCTGTAAAATTGATGTTTAAGATGGCAAAAGAAAAGGGACTTGTTCCTGAGTTTGAGTTAAAAATTTCAAAACCACTTTAATTATTTTTTAGAATTTCTAAAAAACGAGGTAACAAACAATGCCATACCTGCCAAGAGAATAACAATTCCAATTGAGAATTCAATTTTCAATCTATTGTGAATTTCTTTTTGTTCAGATTCCAAGGTCGCATACATTTCAGGCTCAATCTTATCAAAATATTGGATTTGTGGATAATCAAAAAGCATAATGAATGAACCTAGAATCAATAAAATGATTCCAATGAAAAACCATGTGGGATTTTGTATATGTACCAATTATTTTCTAAAAAAAAGAATCAAAGATAAATTGTTCATATTGCTTATATTCAAAATTCACTTACTCTATACATGAAAACAAACCAAAATAATGATTCAACATATGATTACTCTGGACTTTTCATTGATGACGAAGAATTCTAATTCTGAGCCTATCAAGTCAACATCTAGTATTTATTATGCAGAGTCATAAACTGTCCATGAAGCTTTACCTAGACTTTGATCCTTGTGTTGAATGTAAAGAGATGATGACAGAATTGTCATCTGAAGAGATGCTTTTTGCAGACGACGAGACAAGAGCAGATGTATCAGCAAAATTCTTGAGACATTTAACATACAATCACAATGAGGTTGTTAAAGCAGTAATGTCAGAAGTAAAAAGTCAACAAAGAAGTCCAGAGTTTGACCTTTACAAGTAATTAGACTGTCACTTTCTGCAATAATAATTCTTTAAGATCATCTGTATTTTTTGCAGCACTTAGTCTATTCCGAAGTTGCCCTCCCCCAACAGTTCCTTTTGTAAATCGGATAGCCTGTTGCTTGATATTTGCAAATCTAATGTTATATTTTTCTGTCAATTCTAGGTATGTGACAAATGCTTCAAGCCTATCGGTAAGTGAATACTGTTTGTATGTACCATCTTCAAGAAAATCATTAATCTGCTCAAAAATGAATGGGTTGCCCATTGCACCTCTTCCAACCATTAAATAATCACATCCAGTATAATCAAGAACTTTTTTAGCAATTTCAGGAGAGGTGATATCACCATTTCCAACTACAGGAACAGAAACATTTTGTTTTAATTTTTTAATCATATCCCAGTCTGAATGCCCAGAGTATCCCTGAGAGACAGTTCGTGGATGTAATGTCATTAATTGTATTCCTTCTTGTTCTGCAATTTTTGAGATTTCTAAGAATAGAGATGTATTTTCTTCAGTGACACCCATTCTCATTTTTAGCGATATGGGTTTTTTCACAGTATTTACTAAGGTTCTAAATATTTCTCGAGTTAAATCAGAGTTTTGTAATAATGCACCACCTGCCATTTGTTTTGTAATATGAGGAGCAGGACACCCCATATTGTAATCAATCATGTCAAAGTGAGGTTCTACAATTTTTGCAGCCTTTTCCAATGCAGTGATATCAGAGCCAAATAATTGAACAGATAACGGACGTTCTTTTTCAGAAAATTCAATAAATTCAGTAATATTTTTTGATTCAGATTCTAATTGTTCATGTTTAGCAACTATCGCATTTACGCTAGTTAATTCTGTAACAACAAGTCCTGCACCCATCCTTTTACACATTATACGTAGTGCAGGATCACTTACGCCAGCCATTGGAGCCAGAAATACCTTACTTGTGAAATGTGGGAGTTGTGACATATGATGTGTTTTTCAGAATTATATATTAAATCTACATTTCCTAAATGAAGTTATGTTAGTAGATAAAAGAATTTTAGCAGGAGGCGTATCTATGATTGTCGTTGGAATGGTACTTTCAGGAGTACTAACAGACATGACACCAATTGGCAGAGAAGGAATGACTGAAGAAGAAAAGTACGAGTTTATGGTTAATGAAAGAGAAAATGAAGATTTTAAAACACTTTCAGGTATTTTGGTTGGTATTGGATTTTTACTAGTTTTGATTAGTTTTGGGGCACGCAGAAAAAGAAAAGGCGGTGCAAAGAAAACAGAAAAGAAACCTGCAACTAAGTGAAGGTTTGAAGTGTTTTAAAGAATGTATTTCGTTGAATAGGAGTACGACCAATCTCTTTTGCTAAATTTGCTAATTCCAATAATGAAGAGTTGGTAGGTTTCCCCGCTGCACGATAAATTTCCTCAGAAAATGCAGTTCCCACCAAATCATTTCCTCCATGTGATAATGCAACTTGAGCGAGTTTTGTTCCATATGCAACCCAGTATACAGAAATATTCTTGAGTGTCTGTGCCAGCATTAGTCTAGATAATGCAATAATTTTCAGATCATAGATAGAAGAGGATTCATGTTCCACCTTGTGTTCCTTTTCAAGCTCAGTATTATCTAGACTGAACTTTAGTGGAATCAAAGTGATAAATCCATTAGTCTTTTTTTGTAACTCTCTAATCTTTATGAGATGATCAACTATGTGTTCTGGTTTTTCTATATGACCATAAAGCATTGTAACGTTGCTTTTAATTCCAAGATTATGTGCAACTTCGATGGTATCAAGCCATTGTTGACCAGTACACTTTCCTCGAATGATTTTTGTTCTAACATCAGGATGGAATAATTCAGCTCCGCCTCCAGGCATTGAGTCAAGACCTGCATCTTTTAGTCTAGATAAAATTTCAGTGACAGAGTTTTTTGTTAATTTTGAGAGAAAGAAAATTTCTGCTGCAGTGAATGCCTTAATGGTCATATCAGGATGTTTTTGTTTTATAGCAGACATCATTTGTTCGTAATAGTCAAGTTGTAAATCAGGATGAAACCCTCCTACAATGTGTACTTCAGTTGCACCCAAATCTTTTGCAGCTGCAACTCTTTTTTCTATTTGATCAGGAGTAAGTGTGTAAGCGTCATCTTCATCACCTTTACGATAAAATGCACACATTTGACAACTGGCAGCACACAAATTTGTATAATTCATATAGTATGAGGCAGCAAATGAAACAGTATCTCCTACAAGTTTTTTTCTTACAATATCAGCTGCTGCACCAACGACATGAAGATTATCATCATTTAGGATCTCCATACCATCATCAAATGTTAGTTCTTCACCATTTATGGCATGTTCAATTGCAGTTGAAGTCCCAACCAACTCTTCTAACATGTTTCACTTGATAACAGTGAAAATATAAAACAATGCAAACCAAGATTTAGTATGGTGTTACCGTTAGTTGACGAGGATAAACCAAAGTGCTTTTTGTGCCATGATACATTTGATGACTATGATAATCTACGAGAACATCAGGAAACGAAGCATAAGGATTATTTTGAATTTCATGATAAGAAGAGAGGTCCCGCACCAGGCGATGTTAATATTTTTTAGATTTTTGTGATTTTAGTAGTTCTAACGCCTTTTGTTTGCCCATATTTGCCAAGTCATAGTCCTTGTCAATTGTAAGCGCCTTTTTGAAGCAAACCAGAGCAGAATCGAGTTCACCCATCTCACCCAAAGACATACCTTTGCATGCAAGCGCCATTGCAAAACGAGGTTTGATTTTTAATGCAGAATCATAGCACTCTATGGCATCTGAAAATTTAGATTTGGCATGAAGTAAGGTCCCTTTTCCAATTAATGCGTCCAAATTTTTTGAATCTTCCTTTAAAACAGAATTATAAGTCTGAAAAGATTGTGAATTTTTTCCCATTCGTTGTAATGTAGCAGCCTTGTCTAACAATGCAGGAATATTTTTTGGATCAGAATGTAGAACTTTATCATAAAGAAGAATGGCTTCTTCATATTCCTGATCTTCGGCAAGATCGGATGCTTGTTCCAACATTTTTTGGAATTTATTTTCCACTGATTAGAATAATATTTCCTAGATAATATTTATTTTCGTTTAATTTTTCTATATATTGAAAAACCAATTAGAGCGAAGATCCCAGATATAATTCCAACAAATATTACAAGAGGTGTAAAGTCTTCAGAGAAATATCTTGATTCAAGCCATGCGTTTGGCAATACGGTTACAAAATCATTTCCAGAGAAATCCTCCACATATCCTATAGCAAGAGCTAATTTTCCAGAGGAACCTGTTTTATCAAATACTGCCATGTAGTATGTACCAGGTGCTTCTATCTCAAGATCAATTTCTTGACGTTCCCAATATGTGATTTGACCAAAGGGTTCATAGAATTCTGTTGAAGGTATAGAACCGTTATAATCAAAAACATATGCATCGTAACCTTCTGGAATAGGATAATTGAAATTTTTGTCAGTATCTAATACCTTGAGCTCATCCACCAGGTCAAGAAATGTTGAAGGTCCTATCAATACAAGCGAAGGTGTAAATTTTTCTAAATTATCTAGCTTTGGAATAACAATACTACTGAAAAGTCTGTCATCTTTTTCTGCATCAAATTTGTAAAACAATGCATTGCCTTCCAATTTTTCGTACATTGCCCAAGAAATTACAGGATCTGGAATTTCTAATGCAGATTCATAATCAGTATTCGTTCCATCTGTAGGAATTAATTTGTGACCAAATGCAGATGCAGGAAGCATCAACAAGAAAAATAATCCAATAAAAATAATTTTCTGCATGATTACCTATTGATGTTTGAACATTTAACGCATGAATGCTAATTTCACATAGTAGTCAGATCTAGGCATGAATACTAGTGCTAACAAAGAATTTTTTTACGTTTTTTAAATACACAGTTTTGACTACCGCATGTATGAAGCTAAAACTGCCATTCAAATTAAAAATAAAATATCTAATTGCAAACGAAGACAGTTTCCAAGGTAAAGCTGTATTTCACGAAAAAGAGCATCCTATCAAAATTCATGCAGAAAATAATGAAAAGATTATCAAAGTTCCATTTTCAGTAATGGGAGTTACTGACGATGAAATACTAGTGAGAGTGTCAGGACCATCAGGAGTATACGTAGAAGACCGCATAAAATTCAAAGGAAAGTCAAAATGGGTAGAAATAGACTCTGACATCATATTTTTTGAAATTGCAAACAGTCAACACAAGTTTGATACTATGGAAATATTTGTTAAATAGTTAGGTCCAAGAATAAAAACAATTTTTGGTTGATTCTCCAAAAAAGAAAGTCAACGTTATACGAGATTTTAATCCAGATATAGATTCAATTTGATGATAGAATTTTGGATTTAAAATAAGCATATTTCCAGCGATTGGTCTTATTTTTGTTTGACAAATACCTTTAATCAAATCTGAAGAATAACCAAATTCAGGTTCCCGCATAATTTCATCTTTTTTAGACCACATTTTATGAAAAATTGTTAGTTCTCCACCTACATCAGGAGATTGAACATAAAGAATTGCAGATAATTGATTTTTGAATCGACTTACATTGTATTCACTCATCTCAAAATTAGAATTATCACGATGCAGGTGTACAGAATCGTCATTTCCATGTATTCGTATTACAGCATCAGAGTAAGCATTCTCATTTTCAGTTGCAGTGTATATTTTTTTTCCAAATAATTTTGATATTTTTTGTTGCATGAGAGTTACAGGTGAAATATTTTCGAAGAATAAATTTTTTAAAATTTCGTTTGATTTTTTTGATTTTGAAAAATATTTTTGCTTTTCATATATGTGCGAACTTAAAGATGTACCAAATTTTGTTGAAGAGTCATTTCTTTGAGACATATTCAAAATTTTACGGGATATAGAAATACAATCAGATTTTGATAAAACCTTTGGAATAATTAAAGCAGGAATTTTTCCAGTAATCAAATCATCGTACGATGATGTTTCATCTAAAATTTGTGGAGTCCACATTAGTATCCGCCAGCGCCCGAATGCGAGACTGTGCATACGAGTTTATTCTCAGAATTCCTGCCTGAGATTTCACATTTTACAAATTTATTATTGAGACTTTCTTCAATTTGAGGAATATTTCTAGAGTTTTCATCTACAGGAATACTTGGAATATCGATTTCAGTGAACTGAATTTGTTCTACGTCTTGATAGCTATCCTGATTAGTATCCTTTTGATGTGAAACATTCATCTCAAACGAGTTTGTTGTGATAATTTTTGTTACAGTTCCCCAGATTATGTCAGACATTTTTTATCATAAGAAAAAGAGAGATGTTATGGTACAACAATAAGATTCAATGGAAGATCCAATTTACCAAATGGTTCTGCAATTCGTAAATAGTAATCCTTGCCTGAATCATATTCAAAGTTTTCATAACTACCATAACCTATTGCAGGTCCCCATAAGATATTGACAAATTTGGCTTGTCCTGGTTTTAGTACGACGTTACCAGATGTAAAGTCAGAACCAGAGTTTACCCATTTTTTTCCTCCATCCCATACAGTGTAATTACATATGGATGGGCTAGTGCACATTAGTGTCTCATTTGAGGAACCAGTGTTTTGAACCATCATTTGTAAGTTTAAGAGAGGTTGTCCTGTTGCAGTGTATGCAATGTTGTTGTATTCTTTAACTCCCTTTCGAGTTTCCTCCTTGAAATCTGCTACATAATAATATGCAACATTACCAAGTTGGAATTTTTCACCACTGTTCTGGTATGTTTTTAATTTGTATTCATCTTTGATTACTTTCTCACATTCGCGGATTTCTCTTTTGTTTTCTCCGCCTTGACATTTGGCTAACATTTCATCAAGATCTGCGTTGCCAGATGATTGTGATTTAGTAGTTTCTTTAGGGGTGGATTGATATTGTGATTTTGATGCACCGTCATCACTTACAGCGCTTGGGCTAACTTGCATGATACCCATCTTTATCAAATATTGAAGTGCATTAACAAACTCATTTTCAGTTAGTGTACCGTCTGCCCACCAGCCAGCGTTGTTCTTTACCCAAGCCGGAATGGTATCAGAGGCACCTGAACTTCTGGTAGTTGATGGAACATTGATTATTCCATTTTCAATCATGTATTGAACACCAGAAACAAATGCAGCGTCGTCAATTTGGCCTTCTGCCCACCATCCTGCATTGTTTTTTACCCAATCAGGGACATTAGCAGCATCAACACTGCCAACCATAGAGGTCAGTAGTAAAACGCCTGCAATTCCCGCGAGTAGTGCTTTCATTAAACATTGGACGCAATTACAATATATAAGCAAGTGCTAATTGGTCAACTAGTGCCTAACATCACCATCTTTAGACTTTAATTCAATAAATTATCAAAAAAGATATGCCAAAATTTTCATTTACAAAATTAGTTGACATTGATAGAGACGTATTCTTTGCAATCAGTACAGATTATGAAAAGTTTACAAGAATTCTTCCAGAATATTTTCTAGAATTAAAAATTGTTGAAAAAAATGGCAATAAAACAACAATTTTTGAGACATTGAGATTCCTAGGAAAAACGGTGAACGTTACTACAGAGCATGTTGTAGAAAAACCAGATAGACACATTGTCAAAATGCTGGATGGGCAAGCAAAAGGTACAGTCTTTGATGAAACATATGAAAAAGTTGGAGAGCAGACAAAGGTTACAATCGAAGTTGATTTTGTATTATCCGGTGGACTCAAAATTTTAGGAATGTTTGCTAAAAGTAAGATAGAGAGCAGTATGAAAACGGTCTTAGACGAATTTGCAAATTATGCAAAAGATCACTCAAAGTGAAGAAAGATGTTTTTCTATTAACGGATGTGCTAAAACGGCACTATGTGCTGCAGAGTCTGTTCCAATACCATAACTAATAGTAGAATCACCTACAAAAAATAATCCATCTACGTGAGATACAGAATGTGGCATTTTATTTTTCCATACTAAACCTGGTTCTTTTACCACAGCCTCTACAAGTTTCCAAGCCATAGGCCTATCCCATAATAAGGAGTCATCAAAGTCAGGATAAATTTCAGATAATTCCTGTTTCATTTTTGAAACAATTTCTTTAATTCGTGTAGGATTCTCAGTTTCTTCAGGTTTTACAGGAGTTCCAACTATTATGAGATGTTCTCCTTTAGGAGATACTGACGGAGTGATATTTGAAATAAAGAAAATTCCTTTTGAGACATAATTTTCACCTACCGGAAAAACAACCTGACGTTCATCCAGTCTTTTTGATAATGCAAAATGAACTTCAACTACAGAAGTTGTTTTGTTAAGTCGATTTGTTTTTTTGATAAAATCATCATCAAAGACTCCAGAGTCAAATAATTGATTAATCGCATGATATGCAGGATATGAGATAATTACACAGTCACTTTGGACTATTTCGCCATTAGATAGTTCAACACCAGTTACCTTTCTATCTTTGACAATCACCTTTTTGATAGAAGAGCCAAGATTTACTTCGGAATTTTTTTCTTTGACATAATTTGCCATTACCTCACTAATTCGGTCATATCCACCCATGTCGGGATATGCAAATTCACTTGTTCCCCCTTTGAATGGATTTGCACGAATTATGGTTCTTGCAAATTCACCAAGAGAAATATGATCAGGAGTGTCTGCAAATGCAAGCATACAAACAGCATCAAAAAATTGTTTAGAATGAAAATCAAGTTTGGAGGTAACTTTTGTTAGAGGCACAGAATCTAATTTTTCTGCTTTTTCCATACTAGTGAATGCCATAGGAAGAAGTATTTTCAGTAAGGATATTCGACTCTTGAAGGGAATTAATGACATTTTCAAAATATCTGCAATTCCTTTTGGGTAGGTATGGAATCCATTGTCATAAAATGCAATTTTATCGACAATTGCAAGTTTAAGTCTAGATTGTATTTTGACATCTTTTAGGATTTCATATATTGCCGATTTTTTATAAAATGGCATTATGTGAAAGCCGTTATCTAAAATGTGGTTTTTGAATTCCATAGAGGCGGTTCGCCCACCCACACGCTCAGATTTTTCATAAACAGAAACAGGGTGTCCGTCATTCACCAAAAGAGTTGCTATTGATAAGCCACCGACGCCAGCGCCTATTATGACGACTGGTTTGGTCGATGGATTTTTTGAAATCTCTTTACTGTGATTTTCGGAATTCATTTTACGCAGCAACAGTTGTTGTTGGTTCGGTAGGTATGACTCTTTTCTTATTTCGAGATTTAGTTCTCAAAATCATTTTGCAACAAGGACAACGAATTTGTTCGGTGTCAAGCCAAACTTCACACCAACTGCAACGTTTCAGTCCATATTGATATTTCATTGAGTTTGGAACTTTCATTACTTTGTGCTGTGTGCATATTCCTTTACATGATGCTCCCATGAACAAATTACCGAATTATGATATTTAATAGTTATGCACTAGCGTGAGTCTAGTGCTAATTTTTTACATTTTAGCATCAAATAACCGATCAGTTCATTTTCAGATGCAGATTGCATTTTTTTCATAGATTCAAAAAGTATCTTTTCTACATATTTAGAATAACGTGAAAGAATCTTTTTTTGTAATTCAGAACGATTGTTGATATAATATTCAGCAAGAGGAACGTAAACATTTTTTCCAATATCGTTTGATTCTATAATTTCAAATCCATTTTTAGAAAGTTCATTAACAATATTTTTTTGGGAATAATGTTCGGATGACCAAGTAAATTTTAAAATTCCAAGATTACTAAAACTAGAATTATCTATAGCAGTAGGGATTGCAAGTGCAAGAATACCATCATCCTTTAAGACACGGTTTGATTCAGAAAAAAAATCACCTATAGGTTTGAAGTGTTGTGCAGATTCTAATGCAATTACACGATCTAATGAGGAATTTGAAAATGGTAGCATTCGTGCAGTAGAGTTTAGTTTTGAAATATTATTAGAATTAACTGAGGCTAATTGTGAGAAATTTACGTTTACAGAGGAGATTTGTAATGAAGGATGTTGAGAACTCCAAATCTTGGCAGGTCCTAAAATTCCACCTCCAATATCAGCAACCATCTCTGCGGTAGAAATTTCAGCCATTTCACCAATTATTTGACATAATCGTTTTTGAGCATCAATAGGATAAGGAGTGGATTTATCCCAATACCCGAAATTCAACATATCTCCACCAGTAGAGACCTCCATAATCGGAGAAAGTGAATCATATAATTTTACAACATCATTTTCATTTCTTCGAAATGTCCATAGAAGTAAGTCTATAGGATTAATCAGCATGCTAAAAATAAAAAAACCGCGGATATATGATTTAAGGTAAATCCACTAATTCTTCAACACAGTGTTTGTGAACCCAAACTTCATCTGCGTTTTTGGCGATTTCCTTACCTTTTCGGATATCATCGCCACAACTTTGACACTTTCCGTCGAATCTTGCTTTCATGTGATTCTATAGGAAGATGTGCGTAAATGTGATACTTTGTTGATTTGATTGACCCAAACTCAGTCTAAAATCAATTCTCGCGTATAGAGGGATCAATTTTTTTGACCGTCTTTGTCAATCAGAAAAGGCAATTTGCATATTATAGATCAAAATCCATTATATGGTATGCAAACTGAAGATTTTGAATCTAAACCAAGACAAGATTTTTGGGATAATGCAAACAAGTATTCTTGGTCAAACGGAGAATATGAATTTCTAAGAGAAATGTCATTTATCATGGTCAATCTTCACCATCAGAATAAATCTGAAGAATAATAGTGCTAAAGAAAAAAAGTTAACACTAGAAGACATTACTAATTAATTCAAACTGACATAGTAGAATAGTGAAAAAAGATTCTGAATCTAATGATCACGTTTGTAAAAACAACAAGGGGAAAGATGTCCTCTTAGTTTCCGATAGTACTACAGGCGAGGTAATGTGTTCATCGTGTGGAGAAGTTATATCACAAAATGAAGCAGAACTTGGACCTGAATCAGTACAAACAGGAGAAGATTACATGTCAAAATCTAGAACAGGTAGAAAATCAACACTTGCGTTCAACGACATGGGCTTATCAACAGTAATTCAACAATCAGATAAAGATGCAACAGGTAAAAACTTGAGTGGAGAGATGAAGCGAACATTCTATCGCTTACGAATGTGGGATAAAAACAGTAAAGCGCTTCCAGGTCATAGAAATATGCAAAAGGCTTTCACTCTTTTAGAAGGTCTCAAAGCAAAATTGTCACTGACAGATGCAGCAGTTGAACAAGCAGCATATATTTATCGTAAAACCTTAGCCAAAAAAATTGGAAGAGGGAGAAGTATACCAGTTATTTTGAGCGCCTGTGTATATGCATCGTGTAGATTCACTAACACACCACGAACTATCCAAGATGTCGCAGATGCAACAAATTTACGAAGAACAAGCATACATAGAATTTATAGAATGCTAGTTCGAGATTTAGATTTGACACTTGAGACATATAATCCAGTAAGCTTCATTACAAGAATTACAACAGAGGTAGGCGCAACTGAGAAAACTAAACGCGACGCTATAAAATTCTTAATTAAAGCAGAAGAATTAATGATAACAAGTGGTAAAAATCCAGTTGCAATGGCTGCAACTGTTGTATATTTAGCTGCAATAATAAATGGTGAAAAGGTTTCTCAGACCCAGGTATCAAAAGCCGCAAATATCAGCAGCGTTACAATTAGAAATCTATGTAAAAAACTAAAGGATGCCAAAATAGCATCATTCGCAGATCCAAAACTAACTCAAGCTGTAAAAAGCGACGAAAACATAACGAATCGTGAAACATTTAATGTCACTACAAGACAGAAAGTGAAAAAAGATTAGCCAAGTTCTGCTTTTGTGATACCGCTTGTTTCTATCTCATATCGGAGTGGTGCTGGAAGTTCTAAATACGATTTGTTTACCAAGATCTTGATTTGATCATCAGGTACCTGTACGCGTTTTAATAATTTGCCACGTTGATGAGCATAAGATTTATTCCAGAATGTATTTGCATCAAATGTTTCTATTTTGACCATTAGTCTCTGTCGATAAATTCAGTTGGTGCAGGAGGATTTGGACTCAAGCCCTTTCTCTTTCGTATATCTTCAGTTAGAGTTGCAGCAATTGATTTTGGAACTGCAGTCCATGCTTTGAAGTGTGTGTTCCACATTGCTTTACCAGCTGTTTGACCACGCATTTTTTCAGATATGTCAAATGTTTCAACTGCGGGAACTTCACCAATTACAATACTTGTTGCACCCTTTTGTTGCATATCCAAAACCTTACCACGTTTTCCTTGTAGTACGGATGAAACATTTCCAATTAAATCAGTTGGAACACGAACCTCAATTGCAAGCATTGGCTCTAGTAATACAGGTTCGGCAGATAAAAATGCTGCAAGACATGCGCGTCTGGATGCAGGACCAATTTGAGACAATCCTCTATGTGCAGTATCTTCATGTGGAACAAAATGCGTAAATGTGAATTTACAATTTCTTACCTGTTCTTTTGTGAGACCTCCCTCACTCATTACTTCATCAAATCCAGATAGTAATGAATCAGTAGATTCATCTACAAATTGAACACCTTTTGTTCCATTAATCATGACATTTCCACGTGAATCAAATCTCATTACCTTCTTTGCAACATCTGGTGACCAACCTTTTTCACGCAATAATTGAGCAGTTTCTTTTTTATCTTTCATTTCACTTAGAGTGCCATTTCTACACATTTCAGCAATCTCAGGTTCTAGTGGCTCAACTTTCATGAAAATTTTATTGTGACGATTTGGAGATTTTGCCATAACAGGTTCACATCCTCCGTTAATTGTTTCTCTGTAATTGATTAATGGTTCAGATGTTACAATCTCAACTTTGGCATCTTTGATTAGATTTACTGCCACATCAAGGTGTAATACACCCATTCCAGCCATAATTGTTTCACCACTTTCTTCATCAATTTTGATTACAAGGTTTGGATCTTCAATTGTAAGTTTTCTTAAAACTTCTACAAGTTTTGGTAAATCTTTTGGATGCTTTGGTTCAATTGCCATTTGTACAACAGGTTCTGAAACATATTTTGATGCTTCAAATACAGGTATGTCTTTCACTGTAGAAATTGTTTGCCCTGCACGAACATCAGTTAATCCTAACAATGCAGGAATATTTCCAGCTCCTAATTCACCTACTTGCTCTCTTACGTTCGACATGAAGAAGTTTACAGATTGAACACGTCCTTCACGTTTTGTATCAATGATGTTAATTGTTTGACCATCTTTTATTGTTCCAGAGAATAATCTTCCAATTGCTACAGGACCAGCTGCAGGATCAATTGTCATGTTTACACACATCATAATTGTAGGACCATTATCATCACAAGCAAGAAGTGCTTTACCAGTATCGGATTCTAAGTCACCTTTCCAAATTTTTGGGATTCTGTACTTTTGTGCAACATGTGGTGGCGGATGATGTTTCACTACCATTCCGAGTACACCTTCAGCCAATGGTGCTTTTTCTACTAAATCTTCGACTTTACCAGAGTCAGAATATGCATCAATAACATCTTTGAAGGTGACACCTTTTTTCTTCATAATATCAACATTGATTGCCCATTTGTCTTTTGCAGAGCCAAAGGTTACACTGCCATCTTGAATAGATACCTTCCATTTTTCCTTGTATTCATCTTCAGCATAAGTATCAATTAATTCATTAAAGTTCGCAACAACACTAGCTAATGTTTCTTGCATTTTTTCAGGTGTTAATCTTAGTTCTTTGATAAGTCGATCAATTTTATTAATATACAAAACGGGTCTAACTCGCTCCTCAAGAGACATACGGGTTACAGTTTCAGTCTGAGTCATGATACCTTCTACAGCATCACATACCACCACAGCACCATCAATTGCCCTAAGACTTCTAATTACACGACCAGAAAAGTCGACGTGACCAGGAGTATCAATCATGTTGATGACGTAATCATCATCATCTTGCTGATAATGTAATGTGACATTGGCTTGAACAATTGTAATTCCTCTTTCTTGTTCTGCCTTCATCGAATCCATTGCCAATGCACTTCCAGCAGTGGATGGCGAAATGATTCCAGAGTGTGCCAAAAGACTATCACTCATAGTAGTTTTACCATGATCCACATGTGCAATAACACCAAAATTTCTGATCTTATCTTTATCACTGATAATTTTCATTACTTCAGATGTGGACTTGTATTTAGTCATATGGCAATCATCCTAGATAATCAGGTATTAAACCTTATGAGAAATTATGGTTAACAAAGATCAAATTTCCAAAATTAAAGATCAATTTCACTTTGTTCCATCAACTGTTTTGTCATTTGTAGATATAATTCAGGATCCATCTCCTTAGCAAATCCTTTGTCAGTGTTTATGAGATAAACAGAATGAATGTGTGCATTTTGAATATCTTCCAAATTTATTTTAGGATTTTTGTAAAAACGGTCACATAGTTTTTTGAGTTTTTTTACATCATCAAGATTTCTTGCATTTGGAGGGAGTAAGAATATTTCAGACATGGGTAAAATATTCACTACAGGAGTTGCAAGTGAAAATTTTCCACAATATTTACTATATCGAGCAATCTTGCTAACAATTCTTGCAGCATAATAATCCACAGTATCTAATGCATGTTCAGGAGGTGTGAATCCAGTCTCAATTTCGATAATGGCCGTTCCATCACCTTTTTTTCCAAATAAATCACATACCAAAATATCAGATATTGATTTTTCAACATCAACGGTAAATCCGTGAGATATTAATTCTGCTGCACATATTAATTCAAGAACTGAATGATTGATTTTTACTAGATTTTTCTTGTAAAATTCAATTAAGTTTTGCCTGACAAAATTCAATTTAGGAGTTAATTCAGGTGACAAATTCTTTGACAAGAGTTCAGTTATAGCATAAACATCATCTTGAAATTTTTCAACATCCACTATACAATTACAATGGAAAAGGAGCTTAAGAAGTTTATAGACTACCTAAATAAAAAGTGAAAATAAGAAAAGTGGACAGTTTAGATTCTTGGTGTGAAACTAAGTCTGCCTTTTGCAGATAATACTACGATTGAAGAAATTGCAACAACAAGTACTAGAGATGCAATTGTACCAAATTCTGGAACAACTGCGCCATCAGCAATCTCTACTTCAACGGTTGATTTGTTAATTGAGGCAGAACCTTGTTGTGCAGTAATTGAATACATGCCATCTTGTTTCCACATTGGACCACCAACACCGATTGTTGAAGTGAATGAACCATCAGAATCAGGGTTGATTTGATCAATAGAAACAACGTTTCCATTTGGTGCAAGAACCATGACTGTTACAGGAGTGTTACTTGATGTAGCATGTCCTGTGATGGTGATTGTTGTTGAACCCTCAACTGCATCTGCTGCAATTGTCAAGCCATCAGATGCATGTCCATCAGCAAATGCCATAGGCATTCCTGCAACTAGCATCAAGCTTGCCAAAATTGTCAGTGTGTGTTTAGAGTTAATCACTGGTATAACAACCGAATATGTGTATATAAACAATCTGATTCAATGAAACATCATTTTTTATTTATTTTCTTTTAAAAATATACGAATTGCTTCTAGATGAGAGCAGTTTGCTTTCAATCCTTTTCCATGATGAAATTTATAGAAATTTTTGAAACCAGGACATTCGCAAGAATCAGAAGTTACGAAATAAGATTTTGAAGGATCGCTAGAAGATTTAACTTGAAAAAGATCATCTTCAATTTTTACAACTCCTCCATTTTCAACAAGTTTTTCTGCTTTTTTGATTGTGTTAGAACTCAAATTATTGTGTCCATGTCATATAGCCACCTTCAAGGTTGAATGCTGAAAATCCAGCCTTTACTAATTCATCAGCTGCTATATTTCCACGATAACCAGAAGCACAATAAACACAGATTTTTTTATCTTTAAGATCATCAATTTGACCTTTTTTTGCGTTTCTGATAGCTAACCCTAGAGGCATGTTTCGAGAGTTTTCAATAGCTCCGTTTGCAACTTCGTCGGGTTCTCTAACATCAATAATAACAAATTGGTGCTGTTCTTGTTTAAGTTGGTCTTTTGTTATAGATTCTGCCATGTAATATTACAATTGTATTGACATATATTTTTTAATTTAATCAAAATATGACATGAATGAAAAAGAATTACAGAAAATCGTACAAAAATCAAGTGTAAATTTCAAAATTGTAATTGAGAATAATTCATTTCTAGTAGATGAAATCAAAATGCTTCAAACAGATAATCCAATAACAGAACCTACCACAAGAGGAGGAGTCTATTTTGCAGAAATGAAAGAATGGAAGATAGAAGCCACAATTTTCGATACATCGATTTCAAAACATCTTTCAAAGGCAATGCTTGGACCTAACAAAGATTTTCTCGACATAATATTACACGCAACAATTGAAAATGGACAAAAAATTTCACTTATTACAAATCTTAAAAATAGCATGCAAAACTCAGCAAAAATTATTCTCTATTTGACACTAAAAGATGCAAGTATAGAATCACAATAATTTACAGAATTTATCATATTCGGATTTTAATTTTTTATCAGATAGTATTTCGTATGCCTTGTTGATTTGAGCCATTTTCTCTTCCGAAGAGTCCTTGTTTCTATCAGGATGATATTGTTTTGCTAATTTTCTATATTGATTTTTAATTTCAGATTCAGAAGAATCATTTGTCAATCCCAATACCAAGTAATAATTTGGTAATGAATTATCATTATACATCTCACTAAACTCTTTTGCCTCAGTACTTCGTTTATGAGAACCAAAGATTTCTTCTTCAGACCATTCTGAATGATATTTTTCATAATCACGATCTTTTTTAGAATCTAACTTTGCTTCATCATAACTGGTTTTCTTTCTTAATATGATATGTCTTGCAAGATAAATAAAAATTCCTGTAATGATAACTATCACAATTGCAAATGTTAGATAGAGATCTTCAGGACTAACATAGTAATCAGATACAGCAGATGGCGGATTTACCTGTGCACCAGAATCATAGAAAAATTTTGCAGATAATGTATAATCACCTGATTCAGCTACCACCAAGTAATTTCCACTTTTTTGCCATCCGCCAATTCCTGCAATGATTAAAGTAGAGAATTTATTTTCATCATCAGGATTGAGGCGTTCATTCCAAACATTCTTTCCGTCAGAATCTCTTACAGAGATGAAAACGGAGTCAAATGTAGTGGAGCCCCATACAGAAATAAAATCAGACTTTTCATAAAGAGCCTTGTCAATATTGAGAGTTAATTCATCTCCAAATGCACTTGAGATTGGTAAAAATAGGATTAAAAATATAATTCCGAAATAGACTTTTTTCATAAGAAAATTATCAAAGAATTAGATATAATGTAAACTGTTGAATTTATTCGTGAAATTCACACCAGAAAATAACCAAAAGTGTTGAAAAAATTTAACAGGTTTTTGCTAATAAGAGAGAGCAGTTTATTGGATATGGTAATAGGTTACTGTGTAAAATGTAGAGACAAAAGAGAAATGAATGGTACCCAAGCTGTGACCATGAAAAATGGCAAACCAGCAACAAAAGGTACATGTCCAACTTGTGGCATCTCGATGTTCAGAATTGGTAAAGCATAACTGAACATCAAATAATCTTTTTTAAGGAATTTTTCTAGGGGTGATTCCATTCATCACATATTCCATTCCATAAGGAACGGAAATTTTTAGGCGATTTTTCGATTTCACCCTGAATGCGATTATCCACTACAAAGAAAAAATTTTCCATTGCATCAACACCACCATCATTAAAAAGTTCTTTTCCGATTTCTGTAAATCTTGATTTTTTTGATTCTAATTCATCAGAAGTAGGATTTTGTAAACAAAATGTAAGTAGATCAATCATTTCTTCTTCTAGCATGAAATCCATAACTCTCTTAAAAATTTTCGATTAAAAAATATTGATGTTATAGTTTTGCCCCAAGTTTATCATGTATTTGAGCAAGAATCATCTTTGCTTTTTCTTTATTTTCAAAGGATTCACCTTGCTTATCCAATATGGAATCTATTTCAAATTCTTTATCGGTAAGAATTTCTGCAACATGTTCATCAAGAGTTCCTTTTCCCACCAAATAATATGCAAAGACAGTATTTTTCTGACCAATCCTATGTAATCTATCTTCTGCCTGTCGGTGTATTGCAGGACTCCAGTCTAATTCTGCAAATATCACATATTTTGCATTTGTAAGATTAATTCCAACATTTCCTGCCCTCAAACCTGCAATCATTAATTTTGTTTGCCCCTTTTGGAATCTATCAATTTCACGTTGACGTATAACATCAGTTTGACCACCAATAATTGATGCAGGGTTATAATCTGCCAAGCTTTGATGTAATAAATTATGAATCGCCTTATGGTGACAGAATACTACAACACTCTCTTCTATTTCCATGATATCATTTACAAAATTAGTTACATGTTTTAATTTTGCAAGACCTGCAGCTTGTCTTTCACTTTCAATTGCACGATGGTATGATGCAGATTTATCAAATGCAGATTCGGCATATTTTTGCTCTTCTTCAAGTTTTTTCCAAATTTTTTGTAATTCAGACTTGTAAAATTTTTCATCAGCATGAACAGGTGAGGAATAACGTACTTTAGCTTTTAATTCTTTGAGAACATCAGATTTTTTCCTTCTCAACATAACATGTTTTGTTAATTGATTACGTAGTGTATCACGTTTATTTTCAAGGACGATTGCTTTTCCTTTTTCATTTACATAGCAGAAATATTCACAGAACTCCTTGAAACTTCCAAGTAGACCTGGTTTTAAAATATCAACAATTGGCCAGATTTCAGAACCTCTATTGTATATTGGAGTTCCAGATAGACCAACCCGATATTTCACACTTTCATCAGTTGCAAGTGCTTTTACAGCAGCATATTTTTGAGTGGTTTTAGATCTTAGGTGTTGAACCTCATCACATACAACAGAACGAATTCCAAGTTTTAATAAATCAGGTAATCTTTTAGAAAGTAATTCATAATTAATTATATAGAAATCATATTTTTCAATATCAGCATTTTTTCCATTTCTAATCATTGTGCTAGATGGAGATTCATCATCAATTACTTTTCCATTTTTGCCTTTCTTCTTTAGAAATTTTTCAATTTCCCTTTGCCAGTTTGTTAATGTCACAAGAGGAGCAACAATTAGTGCAGGGAATGAATTTTTCTCTTTTGACAGATACGCTAATGTTTGAACAGTTTTTCCAAGACCCATTTCATCAGCAAGTAATGCATTTCCACTTGATTTGATCAAGAAATCAAGACCTTCTCTTTGGAAGTCCAATAGATTTCCTTTGAATTGTTTACTAGGGGTAGCCTGTTGTAATTTCTCAATTTTTGGTACTCTTGTTTTTTTAATTGTTAGCGGCGCAATTTTTCTTTTCCAAACAGAATTTGAAAGAATTTCAAAAGAATAACGATCATTGATCATTTTTAATTTTTTGATGTTTTCATCGGTATCTGATACAATCACTTCGTCAGGTTTATCCCCATACCAACCACGTGGAATTAATTTAGATGCCATGTTTACGGCACGATTTCCAGAAATTTTCCAGCACCAAGTTCCAGAATAACGATCCAATACAAATTCTAAAGTTCCAAATTTTTCCATGTTCTGTTTCCGAATTTTAGCTCATAGTTTTTCATGGTTTATGAACTTTAGGTTTGAAATTATTCGTGGTTTATATCAGATTCCAGTAGTTTAGTAGTTCTTTGGAGTAATTGCTCCAAATTGGTACATTCTAAAATTGGTTGTAGATCTAATGGAGTCTGAGATGCTAGTGCACATAAGGAATGGACGTACTCCATAGTAGGAGTTTCAGTTTTTAGATAATATTGTTCCAAAACATGATCTAATTGATGTGAAGTTAAATCAAGATTTCCATTAGTTTTTTTGATTTTATTTTTCCACAAATCTACCAAATTTTCCCAATCATTAAGAGAAATGGATTCATCTATTTCAGAAACCATTTCAATTTCAGCTTGAATGTACATTTTCTTTTCAACACCATCATCATGATGCAGTTGTTCTACTGTTTTTGCACCCTCCACAGTAAAAGGATCATAATCATCTGTTTTTTTGAGGGATGGAGAAATTAAACGAATAATTCTAAATTTTCTACGACCTCTAACATTTACAAATAGATGACCGCTGGTAGAATCAACATCCTTGCAATCAACAATTTTTGCTAGAGTGCCAATATCATATGGTGCCTGCCAATTTGACAGAGTTGCACTATCATGCCCTAGGCAAACTCCAAATTCCTTCTCACCAAGCATACAATCATCAATCATCTGTTTATACCTAGGTTCAAAAATTCTCAAAGGAAGATCTTGATTAGGGAATAGTACTAAATCTAAAGGAAATATGGGAATAATCTTAGTTTCACTCATAAACGTCCTATGTCATCATAATATAAAATTCAACTACATTTTTAGGCAATATTTTAAAAAGAAAATATAAGATAACATATCATGGATGAGGAAAATAAAGAGACAGTAGTGCTAGGAGTAATTAGCCGAGGAATATCCAAATTTGACAAAATTTCTCAAGAGTCAAATGTTGAGCCAAAAGATTTAGAATCAATTTTACAAAAATTAGAAAATTCAGGATTAATCAAAGTTGATGAAAAAAAAGGTTGGCTTGGTACAAAAATAGAGATTAATCCAACAGAAGACGGTTACAAAGAATTTGAACGTCAATTAAAAGTATTACAAGAAAAATGGAATCAATTAGAAAATAGCTACAAATCAGGTAACAAACAAGAATTGGAACAAAAACTAAAAGAAGATAAATCATTTTTGCCTTCAATGATGATGTTTGGGATTATCGATATGATGATGTTTAGTATGATGTTTAGTATGATTGGTTCAAGTATGGGAAGTTTCATTCCAATGGAGGATATGGGAGGAATAGATAATGATACAGACGATATGGGAGGATCCGATACAGGAGATGATGGCGGATTTGATATCGATATAGGCTTCTGATGTCATACACATCTTTTGATAATGTAGGATTGGTGAAGGTACTATCTTTTTTTCAAACACATGATTCAGAATATTTATCAGGTCAAGATCTCAGCGATGTTTTAAAAATTAGTAGAGTAGCAGTATGGAAGCATATTAAAAAAATTAAAACATTAGGTTACAAAATTGAATCAAAACAAAAATTAGGATATAGATTAGTAGATGATACTGAAAAACTTTTACCTTGGGAGATTACAACAGATCTGAAAACCAGAGTAATTGGAAAGAGAGTTCATTATTTTGAAGAAATTGATTCAACACAGAGTTTTGCACAACAGATTGCATCAGATAAAAAAGAAGATGGGGCAATAATCATAGCTGAAAAACAAACAGCAGGTAAAGGACGATTAGATAGAAAATGGACATCGCCAAAAGGCGGAATTACATTTTCAATAATTATTCATCCAAAATTTGATGTTTCAAGTTCAACATTAGTTCCAATTTTATCCGCAGTTGCATTATCAAAATCGATTAAATCGGTTTTAGGAATAGAAACTGAAGTAAAATGGCCAAATGACATTACAATGAATGGGAAAAAAGTAGCAGGGATTCTAGTTGATGCATCATTTCAAGCTAATAGTATTGATTATCTAATTCTAGGTGTCGGGATTAATTTTGACATAGATGCAAAAAAACTAGAAAAAAAATTATCGAAGACTCCAAATTTTTATGGAATTAATTCACTTCGAGGAAAAAATGATAAAACACCTCCAAAATTACTACTCAAAGAATTTCTATTACAATTAGAAAAAAATCTATTACAATTAGATAATGGGAAAAAATCACAAATTGTTAAAGAGTGGACGAAAAAGGCAGCAGGAATTGGTAAAAAAATCACAATAAACACATCAGATGGAAAAATTTCAGGAATATCACATGGAATAGATAACGATGGTGCATTAAAACTAAAGACTAGAAAAGGAATAAAGAAAATAATTGCAGGGGATGTAGTTTTATCTTAAATCTAGTACAATAGTCCATTATGTAGAATCATTTAATTTTGAAAAAATAAAATAATTATTGTGAACAGGAGTAGATTTTGGAATATTTTGGTATTCATATCAACAGTTTTTGTATTATTTCTAGCTCCTACCATTAATGATTCATTTGCCGAGGAAATTAGAGATATTCCAGATTTGTATAAAAAAGCAAATGAACATTTTATGATTGGAGAATATCATCAAGCAATAGGACTGTATGATAAAATTTTAGAAATTTCACCAACAAATACAAAAACATCATTAATGAAAGGAATTGCACTAGAGAATCTTGAGAGACATAAGGCTTCAATTTTAGAATTTTACAAGGTAAATCAACAAGAACCCGAAAACATTAGAGCATTAGTTGGATTAGGAGTTGGATTTGGAAATTATGGAGAATACAAACAAGCATTGGAATATTTTGAACAAGCCTATGAATTAAATCCGGAGAATCATGTTGTAAAAAATTATTATGAGTTTGCAACAAAAAATGCCAAAAAATATTTGTATAATGAAGCTGAAAAACCAGAAATATTTATGGTGAATATTCCAGAGACAGTGCCGGCATGGATTAAAAATACTGCAGGATGGTGGGCTACAGACAAGATTCCCGATGAAGAGTTTTTGAAAGGAATTAATTTTTTAATTGATAGTAATTTACTGATAGTTAATTTGTCAAATGTGCAAGAATTATCAGAAGAAGAGAGAAAAATTCATGAGAGAAATCAATGGGAGTTTTCCAGGTATTTAGATAGAATTGAAAATATAGTCAGTAAAGATAAGAGATACATCGAATACCCGAATCCAAGTAATGATGTTATTAAAAAATTCATGAGAGACTATGTAAAGTGGAATTATGATCAACAAATTGAAATTGGGAATCAAGGATTTCCAAATCCAGAGTATAGACTAATAGATGATGTGTATTATTTAGAATACAAAATTTATGTTAATGATCAACCAGCCGCATTGCCACTAGATCACGTAAGCACATTAGTGAATTCATTCAAACTGTGGGAAGGTGTGGAATTTGAAGCAAAGGATGATAGAAAAGTTAAGATAAATTTTGTCATAAGTAAAACAAAAGCTGATGCAAATCTTTGGGTAACATGGGTTGTCAGAGACATGGGACAAGGAGTTTTGGGACATGCAAATATTGGAAAAGGTATTGTCGAAGTAGCATTAGGAGGGTATGGATGTGATGGAAATTTTCAATTGTTTCATGTGAACACAGTAGAATATATTATGACACATGAGTTAGGTCACGGTATAGGACTACCACACAGTAAAACACCGAATGGAGAAATTGAAAATGACATTATGCTTCCAACAATTCCTGAAACACATTATGCTTACTGTATGTTAGATCTTAATAAGAAAATTAATACAGGTTCAATAGTTTTGAAAAAAGATTAACCTAGCGCTCTAGAATGTTTTTGTGTGTGAGGGCGTTCTCCCGAGAATTTACGTCGCATGTGTCCGGAAGGTCGCCCATACAATAATTCTAGGAACCAACTTTCATGTTCTATTTCTTCCATGAGTATGTCTTTTGCAATATCATATGTGGAAGGATCTTTTCCATGAGTCATTTTACAAACCTTGTCCCAATTTACAATTGCACCTTGTTCAGCTTTGAGGCATTTTTCCAGAATTGCGTTTATGTCAGTAGGGTTTTTCGGTAATTGTAAAAATTCACATCCAGACATTTTGATAAATGCTTGTGCATCATTTGGTAAACTTCCACCTAACTGAAAAATTCTCTCAATACAAGATTCAAAGTGACTTAGATCTTCAAGACGTGCATCTTCAATAATTCCCTTAATTCCTTCACCTTCCATGCCAGTAGCATGCATTCTTAAATTTGTGAAATAATAATATGCGGTGAATTCAACAGACGCGTTAGTTATTAGCTGTTTTACTAGTTTATCAACATCTAGTCCATTTTTTTTAAGAACTTCAACACCAACAACTTTCGGTTTTTTTATCACAGAAGATTTTTTTGATGTTGCCATGCTGTGATTGTTTTCAGGTATGAATAAAGAGTTTCGCTGGTTAGACTAAGAATATAGAATGATTTCATGAATAAAGACATACAATTAACCAGTAGATTAGTTGTGAAGCCATATTAACTTCAAAATGGCATTAGAATAGTTGAAATCATCTAACGAACAAAGATGTCCTTCTTGTAACAAAACTACACTGATCACTGATGATAATTCAGGAGAGATTGTTTGTAAGACATGCGGGATTGTTTTATCAGAGGGAAGTGAAGCGAGTGGACCAGAATGGAGATCATTTGCAAACGACGGGGTGGATAAAAGTAGAACAGGAACAGGAACGTCAATTACAATGCATGATATGGGACTATCCACCGTTATTGGTGCAGTCAATAAAGACGCAACAGGAAAACCACTTTCATCAGCAATGAAACAATCATTTGACAGAATTAGAACATGGGATAGTAGATCACAAGCTCATTCATCTGTAGATAAAAATTTGAGACAAGCACTAAGCGAGATGGATAAACTTAAGGATAAATTATCATTAACGGATGCAGTTATTGAGAAAGCTGCATACATTTACCGAAAAGCAATTGATAAGAAATTAGTCAAAGGCCGTTCAATTCAAGGACTAGTTGCAGCATGTGTTTATGCTGCATGTAGAGATACAGAGACGCCTAGAACATTGGACAACGTTGCAGACGGTATAAACATTAGACGAAAAGATGTAGCAAGATGTTACAGATTGGTATTTAGAGAATTAGACCTGAAAGTTCCAGTTGCAGATCCAATTAACGGAATTCCAAGAATAGCAAGTATTGCAGGATTAGGAGAGAAAACAAAAAGAAAGGCAGTTGAAATTCTAAGAAAAGCAAAAAAAATTGGAGTTGTTGCAGGAAAAGATCCAACCGGATTGGCAGCTGCGGCATTGTATCTTGCATGCATAACAGAAGGGGGAAATAAAACTCAAAAAGAAATTTCAGAAGCATCAGGTGTTACAGAAGTAACAATTCGTAACAGATGTGCAGGTCTTAAGATGTTTTTAGAAAAGTAAAATTAACCAAAATCGTCCAAAGGATCTTTTTCACGTCTACGCATTATAGAAAATATTCCAAGAGTCATACCTAGCTGATACATAACATATAGAATTATTTGAAAAGTACTTGGAACATAGTCTGTAAATCTACCTAACATTGCAATAATAAAGACAATTACACTTATTGTGAAAATGAAATAACGGGATATACTATTCAATTCTGCAAATCTAAACAGCAGTATCAAAGTAATAGAAATGAATATTCCAGTTACGGCAATAATTCCTGCATTTAATCCAAGTACATCAATAAGCAAAAGAAATGCCGATTCAGGAGTTTCAGGGATTACAAACTCAGTGAATTCAACTTTTGATGGTTCTGCAAATTTTGAAATATTTCCGGCAGCATTGATTGAAAATAAAATTAAAATGATTATCGATACACCTTTTGCGTATTTTTTTAATTTTGGAAACTTCCTTCGTATACCACGAGCAAGAATCGCACCTTGTAAAAGACCAATTCCAAAAACAACAGCAAATGTATAGTAATAATATTCTTCAGCTAGTTGTAGTATTTCCAATTCTATATTATTTCATTCACGACTATTTTAAAGTCTGAAGATTAGAATAAACAGACTAGGTACAAGAAATTGAATAGACTTTTGAACCCATGAAATAATCAATAGTATGTCTGAAGATTTCAAGATAGAGACACCTTATCTTCCAGGAGAAAAAGGATGTAGAATCACATGGTTGTTTACAGACGATGAAGAAAAAACACTATATCTAAGACATGAGGATTTAATGGAAATGATTGAGATTTTAGATCACGGTACAACCGCAAAAATTGAGATGGAAGATGGTGCAAGTTCAATACTGGTAAATTCAGATTCCACAGATTTCTTTCTTGCAGGTCAAAAATCACAAAAGATTGAAACTCTTGCACTAAAAATTGCACTAAAAGAATTTATGAAAAATAATCCAAATGCATAAAATCAAGAGAAAGATCCATACCCAAAACTACGAGAAGCATTTACCTTGTGAATAATTATTGCAATTAGATAACATGATGTAGTGAAGGATTTTTCAAACCAATTGTAAAATCTTGTTAATACAGATTGTTTTTTTCTATATTCTATTTTCATATGCTATCATATATGGATAGATTAATAAATTGTATTTTTTTTAGGTTTTCCTAACTTTTTTTATAATAATTAGTTAGTTTTACCTAATTTATTGTAAATATTATTAGTCTTGCCTAATGAAAAAAATCAGATATAAATAGACAGCCACCTACAAAAGGACAAGATGGAAACAGGAAGCGTAAAATGGTTTAACCAAACGAAAGGCTTCGGTTTTATCGAACGTGAAAATGAAGACAAAGACTTGTTTGTCCACAAGACAGAAGTCCAAGGTCAGATTAGAGACGGCGATAAAGTTGAGTTTGAAATTGGTGAATCCGAAAAAGGCCCAGCCGCAACAAAAGTGAAAAAAGTAGACTAAGACTAATAATTTTAAATTAATTTTCTTAACAATCTATTATCGAGTAACTACTATCTTTTTTTTTTATTTTTATTTAAAACGAAATGTATCATGTGTAAATTTAATTTAGAATAAAATTTGATAATGCCTAGTTTACACTAGGAGAATCAAAAAATGAAACGCCATGCATGTGTCTTTCTATGTTTGTGGCCGTACCGATGTTTTGGTCTATTAGTAATGGCAGGCTCACCACTCGCCGAAGCTTGTGATCTACACCTCCATTCTATCAACGCAGTCTTCTGCTGCGAACCTTCAACTAACGTAACGCTGTCATGTCTCGGGATAGGCTTCGTGCTTAGATGCTTTCAGCACTTAACCTAAATCGCTTAGCTGCCCGGCCTGCCTTATCAGACAACCGGTACACCAGCGGCGACGATGCTCTGTTCCTCTCGTACTAAGAGCAACTTCCCCTCAGACAGCGACGCTTCCATCAGGCAGAGACCGACCTGTCTCACGACGGTCTAAACCCAGCTCATGTTCCCTTTTAATAGGCGAGCAGCCTCACCCTTGGCCCCTGCTGCAGGACCAGGATAGGAAAAGCCGACATCGAGGTACCAAACCGCGGGGTCGATAGGAGCTCTCGCCCGCGACGAGCCTGTTATCCCTGGGGTAATTTTTCTGTCACCTTCCGGCCCCAATAGTGGGCGCAGGAAGGATCGCTAAGCCAGACTTTCGTCTCAGAATTCCGTGCGTTTGGAAATCCTGTCAGTCTAGTTTTTGGCTTTGCCCTCTTCAACGGATTTCTGACCCGTTTGAACTAAACTTTGGGCCCCTCTGATATCTTTTCAGAGGGGTGCCGCCCCAGCCGAACTGCCTACCTGCACATGTCCCCGGTCTGCACCGGGTAAGTAGTACTGCAAAAATAATTTGGTGTTACATCGTTGCTTCACTCATTTCCCAAAGAAAATGAGGCATAGCTCCCAAATACACTATGTAATCTTTACTATACTACAAGCACAAGCTGCAGTAAAACTCCACGGGGTCTTCTCTCCCCGATGGAAGTTGATGGACTGTTCGTCCACCTTATGTGGCTTCACCGGGTTGTAGGTGGGGACAGTGGGGCTCTCGTTGTTCCATTCATGCGCGTCGGAACTTACCCGACAAGGCATTTGGCTACCTTAAGAGAGTCAGAGTTACTCCCGGCGTTAACGGGCCCTTAGCTCGGTTGAACCCAAGTTTTAGGTACCCGCACCGGCCAGGATTCAGCGACTATACAAATCCTTTCGGACTAGCAGTCGCCTGTGTTTTTATTAAACAGTCGAAACCCCCTTGTCATTGCAACCTGCTCACCCCATTCCTCATGAAGTGTGCAGGCATCCCTTATACCTAAGCTACAGGACTAATTTGCCGAATTCCCTCACCATACGGTATACCCGTAGCACCTTAGCTTTCTAAGCCAGCGCACCTGTGTCGGTTCTCGGTACGAGCTTGCAAGTCACTTTCTACACAAATTTTCAAGGTCCCCTGGACTCAAGAGAACTCTGCTAACGCAGAGCCATTAACGCCTCGAGATGGTTCTCGTCATTACGACACTCCCCATCTCTAGAACGCTTAGACACAACGATGGTTATGCTCTCCCTATCCGGAAGTGGTTCATATAGATAATAACGCAACTTGCAAGGTACTGGAATATTAACCAGTTTCCCTTTCGAATTACTCTGTTGAGGTAATCCTTAGGATCGACTAACTCCAGGCTGATAACGCATTGCCTGGAAACCCTTGCGCTTGCGGTGGTAGAGGTTCTCACTCTACTATGCTGTTACTGCCGCCAAGATCTGCAATAGAAAATGGTCCACAGGACGTCACCGCCCTGCTTCGACCCAATCACTACGCCAACCTACCATGACATGCCCATTGGCATGTATCCAAAGTATCGGTACTTTTCTTTAGCCCCGTCCGTTTTTGTGGCGCCCACGCTCGGCAGGTAAGTTGTTACACACTTTTTAAAGGATAGCTGCTTCTGAGCTTACCTCCCTGCTGTCTTGGCGCGAACACACACTTTAGCTTGACACTTAGAAAAAATTTAGGGACCTTAACTTCGGTCTGGGTTAAACCCCTCTCGGTCGTGAACCTTACGTCACACGAACCCGTCTCCTAGCTTCTACGATGCATATCCCTTCGGAGTTTGAATGGGGAGCGAGGAATTTCTTCCCCATACTCCCTTATCAGTGCTCTACAGGAAACGCTATCTCCACTAAGGACGCCCTACGAGACGCTTCGGTTGGAACTAGCAATCGCCAGTCTAGATTGGTTTTTGACCCCTAATCCCAAGTCACACAAACGATTTGCACGTCAGAACTGCTTCAGCCCTCCAGCGGGCTTTCGCCCGCCTTCAGCTTGCTCAGGATTAGATCGACTGGCTTCTAGCCTAGCCGCCATGACTCAACGCACTTTCACACGCTTCTCCTCACTAATGTTGCGAGAACTCGGTTTCCCTTCGACTCCACCTTTTTAGGTTTAGTCTTGCCATGACAGTTAGCTCCTTGGCCCGTGTTTCGAGACGGAACGCATAACACTGACGATTTGAGCTCCAAATCTTTAGCTCTATTGCTAGAACCTCCAATCTGGAAAAATCACCTTTCATGCTATGCACGTCTGTAAGTAATAGATTTCATGCACTTTTCACCCCCCTTCCGGGGTACTTTTCAGCTTTCCCTCACGGTACTAGTGCACTATCGGTTTTGAGTTATATTTAGCCTTAGAAGCTACTTTCTCCTAATATTCGATGCCCACTACCAAGGACATCTACTCTGGTACTCAACTAATCCTATACCATTTCGTTTACGGGGGTATCACCCTCTATGCCAAAACGTTCCAGATTATTTCAACTATGTTCTAGGATTATTATATGAGCCCGTATACACCACATCTCTGTTAAGTTACCATAACAGATTCAGTTTGGGCTGTTACCTTTTCGTTCGCCACTACTTGGGTAATCTCTATTGATTTCTCTTCCACGTCGTACTAAGATGCTTCAATTCCGACGGTTCGACCTCCGCCACCTATGTAACGGAGTATGTAAAACATAAGATTCTCATTCGGACATCCCGGGATCATAAGTCGCGTGCGCTTACCCCGGGCTTATCGCAGCTTGCCACGTCCTTCATCTCTACTCAAACCTAGCAATCCCTCTATTACCGTCTTTACACCGGCAATTACGGCCACAATTTACACAAGACACATGCATGACGATCATTGCCGAACTAGTGCGGTAGTCGGCTACATCCTTCTTACATCATTTTCATGATGTAATGCATCGATGGCGATGCGAAGATTATGTGCTTCCGTAATTCTTTCTAAGGAGGTGATCCGACCGCAGGTTCCCCTACGGTCACCTTGTTACGACTTTTCCCTTGTCACTTACCCCAAGTTCGATAATGCCAATTAGACATCACCTCGCTAAAGGCAAACTTCAATGAAACGACGGGCGGTGTGTGCAAGGAGCAGGGACGTATTCACTGCGCGATAATGACACGCGGTTACTAGGGATTCCATGTTCATGAGGGCGAGTTGCAGCCCTCAATCACAACTGTGGTAACGTTTAGGGATTACCTCTATCTTTCGATTTTGGAACTCATTGTCGTTACCATTGCAGCCCGCGTGTGGCCCCAGAGTTTCGGGGCATACTGACCTGCCGTGGCCCCTTCCTTCCTCCGCATTAACTGCGGCGGTCCCCCTAATTCGCCCTACTACACCAGGGTGTAATAGTGGCAACTAGAGGCAGGGATCTCGCTCGTTACCTGACTTAACAGGACATCTCACGGCACGAGCTGGCGACGGCCATGCACCACCTCTCAGCTTGTCTGGTAAAGTCTTCAGCTTGACCTTCATTCTGCTGTCTCTCCGGGTAAGGTTTCAGGCGTTGACTCCAATTGAACCGCAGGCTTCACCCCTTGTGGTGCTCCCCCGCCAATTCCTTTAAGTTTCATACTTGCGTACGTACTTCCCAGGCGGCAAACTTAACGGCTTCCCTGCGACACTGCGCTAGCAACAAGCCAACGCATCATCGAGTTTGCATCGTTTACAGCTGGGACTACCCGGGTATCTAATCCGGTTTGCTCCCCCAGCTTTCATCCCTCACCGTCGAACGTGTTCTGGTAGACCGCCTTCGCCACAGGTGGTCATCAATAGATCAAAGGATTTTACCCCTTCCTACCGAGTACCGTCTACCTCTCCCACTCCCTAGTTCTGCAGTATTTTCGGCAGCCTATACGTTGAGCGCATAGATTTAACCGAAAACTTACAGAACAGGCTACGGATGCTTTAGGCCCAATAATCATCCTGACCACTTGAGGTGCTGGTTTTACCGCGGCGGCTGACACCAGAACTTGCCCACCCCTTATTCATCAGTGGTTCTACGACTAACAAAAGGTTCCTTTAGCAGGAACCACTCAGATTAACCTTGTCGAGCTTTCGCGCATTGCAAAGTTTTCTCGCCTGCTGCGCCCCATAGGGCCTGGGTCCTTGTCTCAGTACCCATCTCCGGGCTACTCCTCTCAGAGCCCGTAGCTGTAATAGCCTTGGTGGGCCATTACCTCACCAACAAGCTGATAGCTCGCAGTCCCATCCTACGGCAATAAATTATTTGAGTCATAAACCATTCCAGGCATCATGACCTATCGGGTATTATTCTCAGTTTCCCGAGGTTATCCCCGTCCATAAGTTAGGTTGACTACGTGTTACTGAGCCGTCTGCCTTGTATTACTACAATAACTAACATGGCTTAGTATCAATCTGATAGCAGTCAGGTCCGTCAGGATCAAACGGATTCTATATTATTTTATTTTCAAAGTACATTTTTTGCACAACTAATTTCTTTTATTGGAATTAACGGAATGCACATAATCTTCACATCTCAGATTTGATCTTTTGATCAGATCCTCATTTTGTATGCGTAACTGGAGGCCTCTAAATCACAAAATGGCATCTTGCCATACTTCATCAAAGGCGCCGCCAAAGCGTTACGTATGCGAAAATTTGAGTTGCTGAAGGCATTATAAACCATTCAAAATATAGTCATGGTTGACCATTTTTGGCGATCAGTAATATAATGAAAGGAAAGAAAATAGGTAGGATATGACCAACACACAAGAAATTTACAGGAAAAAAACCAAGGAATCATCCAAACTATTTGCAAAAGCAAAAAAAGTCCACATCAACGGTGTTCATCACAATATTAGATTTTTTGAGCCATATCCATTTATCACAAAATCCGCAGAAGGAAAATTTCTCAAAGATGTAGACTCTAACAAATATGTAGATTATTGGATGGGGCATTGGAGTTTGATTTTAGGACATGCTCAAAAACAAGTTCAGAAAAAGGCAGCAGTGCAATTGAAAAAGGGATGGATGCATGGAACATCGAATGAAAATGCAATAATGCTTTCTGAAAAAATTTCTAAAGCTGTTCCAGTAGCAGAAAAAATTCGTTATGCGTCAACAGGTACCGAGGCTACAATGTATTCAGTAAGATTGGCTCGTGCAATGACAGGTAAAAAAATCATTGCAAAAATTGATGGAGGGTGGCATGGTTATACAACAGATTTACTCAAAACAGTGAACTGGCCATACGATGTTTCTGAAAGTCAAGGATTGACAGATGAAGAACACATAGTATCATTACCATTGAATAATTTGGAAGAATCATTAAAAATTTTAAAGTCAGTGAAAAAAGATTTAGCAGGAGTTTTAGTTGAGCCAGTTTTAGGAGGGGGAGGAGCAATTCCTGCAACAAAAGAATACTTGCAAGGATTACAAGAGATGGTAAAAAGAAATAACTCATTATTCATGCTAGATGAAATTGTGACAGGATTTAGATTTAGATATGGATGTATATATCCAACTATGAAACTTGACCCAGATATTGTTACACTTGGAAAAATTGTTGGCGGAGGATTTCCAATTGGAGTGATTTGTGGAAAAGATGAGATTATGGAACATGCAAACACTTCGGTTAATTCTAAAAAAAGTAGAACCTACATTGGAGGAGGTACATTTTCTGCAAATCCATTGTCAATGATTGCAGGAGATACAACACTTCAGATTTTGAAAAATAAGAAAAATACACTTTACAAAAAATTAGATAGATTAGGAAATGAGACAACAAAAATGTTAAAAAAGATCTTTTCTGAAGATGTTATAGTTACAGGAAAAGGCTCATTGTTCATGACACATTTTCCAAGAAATGGAATGAAGGAAATTAACAATGCGACAGATGCAGCAAAATGTGATTCTACAAAACTATTCAATTATCATTTTGAGATGATAGCAAAAAATGGCATATTTTTCTTGCCAGGTAAATTGGGAGCATTTTCAGATGCACACTCAATGACTGATGTTAAAGAGATGAAAAGTGCTACTGAAAGTTTTGTGACAAATTCCAAGAGATAGGGAAATTTTTTATCTCAATGATTAAAGGAGTCTTATGGATAAAAAAATAGACACCAAACGTACCTGGCCCAAAGGATATGAGCCAAAGGAAGATTCAGACAAGGACCTATCAATTAGGCTAGGATTAATGACAAATATTCTAAATAAAAAAACAGAGAAAAAGCTGAATACGGATATTTTCAAGGTTATGGCAACTCGAAGATCAACTAGAAAATTTTCCAAAAATCCTGTAGAAAAATGGAAAATTGATAAAATTTTAGCGGCTGCAGATACTGCACCAACAGCAGGTAATTTTCAGGGATTCGAAATTTTTTACATTAGTGATAAAGAAACTAAAGAGGAATTAGTCAAAGCAGCAAACAAACAAGCCTATGTGAACACCCCATTGGTACTAGTATTTTGCATGAATCCAACTAGAGTGAAACTGGACTTTCCTGCAAAAGTAATTATGAAATTTTCAATTCAAGATGCAACTCTTGCTGCGGCATATTCTCAATTAGCTGCATCTGCATTAGGATTAAGCAGTATTTGGATAGGCATGTTTGATGAAGAAAGAGTAAAAGAAATCATAGGAACAGAACTCAGACCTACATCATTATTGTGTATAGGATACCCAATTAAGAAAAGACCTGCAAAACAAAGAAGACAATTAAAAGAATTAATCCACGTAGTTGAGAAAAAAGACTAGTCGTCAGCAAGTGTTTTTGTGAAACCAGATGAATCATCTGAGAAAATTTTAACGACATTTTCAGCTAATTTTTCAATATCAAGACCAGGTTCAGCAGATATCAAAAGTATGTTTGTAGTAACGGGAAATGGGAAACTGATTAAAATTACTTTATCGCGTCTTGATGCAATGTAGTTTAGCGCACCAAGTGAATATTTTAGTTCATCAGTTCTTAATGATACGGTCAATGCAAATTTGTAAAAGTCATTTAACTTTGTTTCATCTCCTTCATATGGAGTAACACCGTCAGTGAAACCTCCAGCAATTTTTTCACCAGCATGATTAATGATTGCTGCAAATCTAACACCATCATGATGTTGAATTTCTTTACATCTTGGATCATAGACTGAATCTTCCATAACATAGCTAAGAACTTTGAGTATAATAATTATAGTGAGGACAGAATGGCATCTGCCGTTTACGCAGGAGTTAACGCGTATTGGATTTTAAGCAGAGTTGCCCCCCACTGAATTGATTTGATCGTTTCTCTAATAAAAAGTAAAGTATTACTGAACAGCGATTAATTTTTCTTTTTTGGCTTTAGCTTCTCTTCTCATTTTTGCAATTACATTTGCAAGCATTTGTTGTTGGATTGCTTCTAAATCTTCACAGACGCTACTCATCTTCATCCTCATCCACGAATTGCCAGTTTTTCATTAATTGTTTTCGCAAGGTTTCAACTTGCTTTTCATCTAGAGCTTTACCTGTGTTTTTGTCGACTGGTACCACATTCATACCGGCAAGTTTGTACTCTACATCAAAAAGGGATAATTTTGATTTCTCCTGTAAAACAGGTACACCATCTGCATCGATTGCTCGGTCCACATCAAATGGTTCTTCTTCATCCATATCACGATGCATGTAACTGGATGTTACCTCACCTTTTTTTGGAGTAAATTTTTTGGCTATTTCCTTTTCAATATCTAAAGTAGTTTCATTCTCATGATAAAGACGTCTTCCAGTTTCTTCTTCGATAAACTCAGGCATAAATGACGTCTAACTCATGTGTATTTAATTTTTGGCGTCTCTGAAAAAGAACTTGAAAAGAGCCTCTCGTCGTCCTTTTTTACTCATATTTCTTGTTAAAACACGATATATTGTATATGATAATCCAATAGATACAACGATCGTATATCCAATACAAGATGGATCTTCATAACAAGGTGTTCCAATAATTTTATTCTTTATTGCAAACATTGATGGAAGTAATATTGCATCCAGACTACAGGAATCCATGTTCTATATTGTTTTTAGGATTAAAAAATCTGGCGCTAATTTTTAGAATTAAAAGAAGCGTTTTTTGATTGCAACGATTGCTGCTGCCGGTGCTACAAAGTACATTCCGATGTTAAGTAGGATTATACTAATTCCGTAACCTAACATTTCTTCTTCTGTGTCAACTTCAACATAGTTGAGTAGTGTTAGTGATGTTAACATTGGAGTTAGTGAAACTTTGACTGCTTCTTTGAAGACTGGGTTTTCTCTTTCTAAGTCAGCAACTGCTGGTGAGAATGAGTAGTAGAATTGGTTGAAGCCGGTCATGAATGTTGTACCAGATTGTGTTGTCATTACAGTGTTATCTCTAATTTCTCTTAAGAATTGTACTTGTGGTGCCATTTCAGAACCAAATGCTGCAGTTGCGATTAGACATCCGCCACCTTCTTCAAGTTTTACTTGTTGTGTTTCTTGTGCTGCTGGTGCAGGAGTTGGTGCAGGTGTTGGTGCAGGTGCTGGTGCGGCTGCCTTTGGAGCAGGACCACTAGCAATTGCTGCTTGTGCTGTCTTTAAGTCATTGTTAATCATTAGGATGTGAGATTCAACATCGTTGTAAGAAGAACCAGATGTAATCATGTTTCTCAAGTTCTCTCTCATATCATCTTCAATAGTTTTCATTAATTTACTGTCAACTGCGCCAATTGGTGCTTCTAGGAATTCATAGTTGTCCAAGTATGCGGTGCCGACTAGTTCGTGTGCCAAGTCAGCATCACCGTTTGCATATGCTGCTTGTGCTGTAATCAATAATCTATGGATGGTGTCAAAGTAACCACCAAGGTTTGCTCCACCTTCACCTGCGTTTGCTTGTAGGTTCTTTACCGTTAAGGTTGCTTCATCAGCTTGTTTTAGGACTGTGGATATTGCTTTCTTGTCGTCCACATCAGATGCTATGGATGATAATTGTGATTGTAATGTGCCAAAGTCACTAGATGATAATACACTAAGTACTTCTGCGTTTTCTTCAGCAATTTCTACTGCACCGTGTGCAAAGGCTACAGTTTCTGCATATTCCATATCATTAATGATAGTGCCTGTGCCATCAATTGCATCAACATATTCTACTTTGACTAAGTGTAATCTATCAGAGATACCTGCTAGTGCAAGTGCTTCAGGAGTACCATCAATACCGTTGTGCTCCATAACAATTTTCTCTACTTGTTTCTTGGTGTCTTTCATTTGTACTGTCAAGTCTGAAATAGATACTCCGTCATTTGCAGAGTCTGAAATGTCCATTGCTTTTTCCATTAATCCATATAGTTCATTGGCTTTTGCTGCACCTATTGAGTCGGTGACATATGGGTCAAGTGTTCTGTAATAGTATAATCCTTCATAAGCATATTTCTTTGCAGAATATGTGTCATCTTCATTATATTTGATTAGTGCTTCTTCTAATTCTTCAACTGTTTTTAATTCGAAAATATCTAGCATGTTATCTTTAACTACACCAGAGTATAGTCTGAGTTTTGATGGGTCATTTTCAATTGCTGTGAGTAGTGCTAGTGTTGCTGGGTCTTTGTCAGCGACTTTGAATTTTGTTTTAACAATATCTACCCAGTCAATGTATGCTGATGAGTTATTCTTTGATACTGCATCTTCCATCATGACCATGCCAAGTGTGTAAATTGATTTTTCTTGACATTGAATCCATAGTTTTGCTTGTTTGTTATCGCCATCTTTGTAATTTTGTTCTGCTTTATCATAACATTCCATAATTACATTGTGAGTTGCTCTATCGTGCATTTGTGCTGCACTTGCAAAGTGTTTATTGTAAATTGCTTCAGCATCTGCTAGAAGTGCTAGTGATTCATCAGTGGTTTCTGCTTTGTATGCATTACCGAGTGTTTTCTTTACTTTGGCCCATTGTTCACCAAGTTTTACTACTTCTTCAGCAGCTGGGGAGCCAGATGTAACTAAGTCTTGTGCAGTATCAAGGTCAGTAGTGATTTTTTGGATTTGTGCTTGAACTAAGGTAGCAGATGAACCAGATTCAATCATGTTTCTTAAGTTCTCTCTCATTTCATTTTCAATTTCTTTCATTAAGAAAGTGTTGTATTCTCCAATTGGAGCCTCTAAGAATTCATAGTTGTCCAAGTATGCGGTGCCGACTAGTTCGTGTGCTAATTCAGCATCACCATTTTCATATGCTGCTTGTGCTGTAATCAATAATCTATCAATAGTGTCAAAGTAACCACCAAGGTTTGATCCACCTTCACCTGCGTTTGCTTGTAGGTTCTTTACCGTTAAGGTTGCTTCGTCAGCTTGTTTTAGAACTGTTGAAATTTTTACTTTGTTGTCTACATCAGAGGCAATACTTGCTAATTGTGATTGTAATTTGGCAAAGTCACTTGCTCCAAGTGCTTTTAATACTTCAGCGTTTTCTTCAGCAATTTCAACTCCACCGTGTGCAAAGGCTACAGTTTCTGCATATTCCATATCATTAATGATAGTACCGGTACCGTCAATTGCATCAACATATTCTACTTTAACTAAGTGTAATCTATCAGAGATACCTGCGAGTGCAAGTGCTTCAGGAGTACCAGCAATTCCGTTGTGTTTCATAACAATTTTTTCTACTTCTTTCTTGGTGTCTTTCATTTGTGCTGTCAAGTCTGAAATAGATACTCCGTCATTTGCAGAGTCTGAAATGTCCATTGCTTTTTCCATTAATGCATATAGTTTGTCTGCTTCTCCTTGACCGATTGAGTTTACGACATATGGGTCAAGTGTTCTGTAATAGTATAATCCTTCATAGGCATATTTCTTTGCGCCGTATGTGTCATCTTCATTATATTTGATTAGTGCTTCTTCTAATTCTTCAACTGTTTTTAATTCGAAAATATCTAACATGTTTTCTCTAAATACTTCAGAGTATAATCCTAATTTGGAACCGTCATTTTCAATTGCAGTGAGTAGTGCTAGTGATGCTGGGTCTTTTGCTTCAACTTTGAATTTTGTTTTAACAATGTCTGCCCATTTGATGTAATCTTTTGCGTTATCATTTGCTACTGCAACTTCCATCATTACTATACCAAGTGTGTAAACTGATTTTTCTTGACATTGAATCCATAATTTTGCTTGTTTGTTATCGCCATCTTGATAATTTTGTTTTGCTTTGTCATAACATTCCATAATCACTTCATGTGTTACAGGATCATGTGTTCTTGCAGCACTTGCAAATTCACTCATGTAAATTCCACGAGCATCTGCTAGAAGTTTTAGTGATTCTTCAGTTGTTTCTGCTTTGTATGCATTGCCAAGTGTTTTCTTAATTGCTGCCCATTCATCACCAAGAGCTGCTTCTGCTTCTGATGCCATTGGCACTAAAAGAAGTGCCATCAAGGGTGCTAGTAAAATTAACTTGTTCACGAAAAATTCGTTATTGATTTCGTATATAATGCTAAACCTGAATGTAGATTCTTATTCTAGAGTCTTAGAATATACAACTTGCTTAACTACAACTATTTTTTGGCTTCTACGATTACACAGGCCTGAGAGGATGGATTCAATTCTTTTTTGATTGCATCGATTATGTGAGACTTTGATGTAAGTCCTGAAAAATCAACTAACTTTAATTCATTTAGAAGATAAACTTGCGGAGAAATATCAGAGTCAGATGATAGAGATTTGTTTAGTCCAGATGTGATTTGAGAAATATCACCATCGATTAATTTTGCATTACTAAGATTGAGTTTTTCTCGACCGTACTTATCAATGACAATTACAGGCTGTATAGTTTTTTTAATCATCAATTTTTTTGTTGTAATTTTTCCAGCAAATACAAAATAATGATCAGTTTCAAATTCAAGATTAATTTTATCTTTAGGCATACCAGAAATTTCAAGTGCACGTTCCATTGCATCATCTTTATCAAAAATATTTTTAGCTGTCATGCCATTATCTAATTCAACATTTCCAAATGCAGTTACACGTAACAACGATTTTTCTGGAATGTAGACACTGTCAACAGAAATAGATTCTGGAGTTGAACCTTTTTCAATAAGTATGTCATGAATTTTTTTATGAAGTTTTGATATTTGTTCAGGATTTGGATTTACAACAGTTTCTTCAAGTTGTTCTTGCATCATTGATGATGCAACACCGATTGAAGAGATAACTTCAGCATAATCAGCTTTATCGTATTGTAATTGTAGTTGTTCTGCAACAAAAGGTGCAAGAACAGATGCACCACCACCACCACCAATAAGTTTTACTTTTGATTTTTGAAGTTCAAACTCTTTTATGATTTTTGTAATTTCATTTGTGATATCAAATGAAGCGTTTTGAAGTATAGATAATGCAACTTGTGAGCCAGAGACGCCTAATTTTTTACCTAAAATTTCTAACGCAAGTTTTGCAGTTGCAGGATCAGAGTAAGAGTAATCACCTTCAGGTATTCTACCTAGTGCATTTGCAGCACAGGTATTTGTTATTGCATACGTTTCATTTTTACATTTTATGGCAACGTATTCTTCAATATCATTTGGTTTTGGTTTAACAAAAATAATTTCACCGGTTGATAAATCATCCATTGGTGCATAACAAGAATATTTCAAACCAGCAATGTGGGCACTACGTGGTCCAACACCTGTAACAATATTTGATTTTACTTGCACCATACTTCCACCTGCAACTCCAAGTACGCGAACATCCATTGACCTAATGCAAGTAGGATGATTCTTTATTGTAACATAACGAATCTCAGGTTTGCCATTTTTTATGATACAAATGTTGGTACTTGTTCCACCAACTTCAACAAAAATTCCGTTTGTGATTTTTAGATATAGTAATGCACCTGCAACACTTGCGGCAGGACCAGAAAGAACAGTCAAGATTGGCTTTGTACGAAATGTATCCATGCTTGTAACACCACCATCACCTTTCATTATCATTAATGGAGCAGTTACACCAGTTTCACGAATTGCTTCTTCTACAAAGTTACCTACCTGAACGGTTTTGGGTAATACGCTAGCATTGATTGCTGCAGTTAAGGTTCTAATCTCGAGACCATAAATTCCAGAAATTTCATGTGATGCGGTAGATGGGACTTGTTGTTTTGTAGCATGTTCCATGATAAATTCTTCATTTGAAGGATCATCCACACCAAACGCCTCAGTTGCCACTATCACTTTAGCACCTTCATCTTTTAGCTCCTTAATTGCAGTTGATACTTCAGAATCTGTAATCAGATGAGACGTATCAAGAAATCGATGAGACGATTTGATATCATTTTCATGGTTAATTTGTGCATCACGCAGGTTTGTACGTTTTATGACATCACTTTTTTCAGGACCGACCCCCATTGCGACAATTCCAACTTTAGCAGTATCAGATTCTAACAATGCATTAATTGCCTGAGTAGTACTGTGAGCTATAATTTCAATTTCATCTAATTCAATATGAGATTCTTTTAACAAGTCTGATAACACAGAAACGATACCTGCAGATACTCCACGTTCGGCTGTATGTGTTGTTGGAATTGTAGAAGTGGATAAAATTTCTCCAGATACAATATCTAACGCTATAGCTTTTGTAAATGTCCCGCCTACATCAATACCAATTCTAATTCGTCTTTTGCTCATTTACTTCAGCTCTCGATTTTCTCATTGAAGCGAGGGCTTTTTGTCTCTTTGGTCTTAGAACAAGCACATAGAGAGATGCTACAAGATATACCGATAGCAAGACGATTTGGCCTACAGTTGTCTCAAGTGTTGGATAAATTCCAGTCATTGTTGCAACGTTGATGTCTAATCTTGGGATAGTGCCAAGCATGCTAGTGTATGAGATGTAATCTAATACCTGGAACTCTCGTATTGCATTTCCTAAGAATGCAATTGACAAGTAAGCACCAATACCCATTGTTAATCCAAATAATGCACGTAGAGGTAGACGTTTTCCAAGTTTTCTAAATCCAAAGTATATTCCAAGTAGTGAAATGATACCTGTAATGAATCCTAATCCAACATACAGTTCCATGTATTTAGCAAATGAAAACATCGCTTGATAGAACAGAACAGTTTCAAATCCTTCTCTGTAAACAGTGAAAAATGACAGCATTATGAACACGGACGTACCTCCAGCAGCAGATGCCTGGAAAACTTTTGCCTTTACAAACTCCATCCATCGTTTATGTTCAATCTTATTCAGTATCCAGAAGCTCACATAGAACAAAACCGCCGTTGCAGATAATGCAGCTATCGCCTCAATTAATTCTCGGTTAGCACCCGAGATTTCTATAATATAAGATGCAACAAACCAAGTTACAGCTGTGGCGCCGATTGCAAGTCCTACTCCATAATGCACATATTTTTTGAATTTATGATTTCTTGATGCTTCAAGATATGTAATTATGGCACCTAAAATCAAAACAGATTCCAATCCTTCTCTAAAGATTATAGCAAAAGATGAGATGAATGCAATCATTGGTGCAATTGTTCCGGTTCCAGAAACAAGACGTTCAGATTCATCTAGAGAACGTTCAAGGGAAATAATTGTAGTAGAAATGTCTTCGATTGGTGCACCATCGTTAATTTGATTTCTTAATGTTGCAAACTGATACTCAACTTCAAAAGTAAAATCAGGAGCAATTGCTCTTAATGGAATTTCAACATATTCATAACTGTCCAGATATGCGGTTCTTGCACTTGCGTATGCTGCTTGTGTATCTCCTAATTCATAGAAAATTTCGGTTGCCATCAATTGTTCACGGATGAAATCAATCTCATCTCGAACTTCAGCTTTTTGACCTTCAGATGCAGAGCCCATTGGTTTTGTTTCTAGATTTGCTCGTGCTTCTGCAATTATTACGCCAGATGCTCTCAAATCTATAACTTTAGCTTCTGCAGTATCTAGTCTAGGAATAATTGAATCAACCAAAAACGATTTGATTACAGAGGGGTCTTCATAATTTTTGATCTTCGTACGTAATTCTTCACGCATGTCCCATTCTAATTGATATAATAATTCTGCATCTGCAATTTCAATCTCAGGTTCCAAATACTCAAAGTTCTCGAGGTATGCCTCAATTCCTAATTGCTCTGCCTTTTTGTAATCGCCATTATCTAATTCAACCATTAATTCAGAGTATAGTTCTTTTATCACAACGTAGAAACTGCTACTGTCTTTTCCAATAGTTCCAACAACATCAGTTCCAAGCAAATCTCTTTGAACCCAGATATTAGTAGATGCAATTGATGCGTATGGATCTTTGTTTTTTACCATTTCAAACATGTCGTTGAAAAATGATTCTAATTCTACTTTTTGACGTTCTCCATAATCAGTTCCAGAATAAAATATCTGATTAGCTCTCTCCATGAATCCCACAGCTATTTGATAAGAAAATTCATCTTCGTTAGTTTCAAAATTTTGATATTGTTCATCAACTATAATCAATAATGAAACTGTGATATTTGGATTGTATTCTACATCTTCTGGAATTGCTTCAAAAATTTCAATAATTCTTGTTAGTTCAGATGATACCGCAGATAGATTTTCAGAATTAATCTGTCTGGTTTGAAGATCGAGCAATGATATGTGAACCTCATCTGCAAGAGATGCATCAACATTTCTTAATTTTTCTAAATTCTTTGAAAAGTGTGTTGAACCAAATTCTATGAGTTTTTTAGTAGAGTCAAAGTCCTGATTTTCAAGACTTGTCAGAGCAAGGTTTAGACTTGTTTCAGTAACTTCTGTAACAGAGTAATATCGTACCTTACTGTTATCAATAGAATACGCACTAGGAATTACAACCAATAACATTGCAATTGCTAGTATGGCAAAGATGGAATTCTTCAATACTTCATTCCTTTTGAAACCCTATTTTAGGAGAGGACTCATTCTATCATCATAGAACAAGATAATCAGATAAGCTTTAAAACAAAAAAGGAAAAAAATTTTCTCAAATTCCACTTAGTGAAAGTAGTTTATTTCATGATGGCAATGTATTACAACTAACGGATCATACATTATTTCATAAAATTTTATTATTTTTATAATTATGAAAGTTCTAAAATCTAAGAATTTAGAAATGAAGGTAAATTCCAAAAGTAGAGAATAACAATTTGAGTTCAAAACTAGTTTTAATTATTCAACAAGAAGAATTAGTCTATGCCGTTAGTGACACAGCATCGTATGCTTTGATCTAAAAACCAGAATACATGTCGTCAACTACTGGAATGTTGCTAACGGCGCTTTCCATCTTATTAGAACAAGGATTTGAAAAGTACATCGAATTTTAATATCGTCATAGTGGTAATTACACATGGCAGATAAAAAACCATATGTTTTAGTTAGCGTCTTCAAAGAAGATGCAAAAGAACAAGATGTAGCACAAGCCGCAGGCAAAATTGCTACAATCATTGACGACTGGAATGCAAAAGGAAATATGATTTGGAGCGGATCATTTGATGATAATAAAACCGCAATGTCAGTAATTGAAGGAGACCAAGCTACAGCAGAAGGTTTCTTCAACACATACAATGACGCATGCAAATCATTTCTTTCATCATACATGTATCAATGGGATGCAATGCCACTTTTGTCACTTTTAGGACAAAAGCAAGCAGCTCAATAATTGTGAAAATTAATCACAGTATTTTTTTAAATTATAATTATTCCTTGCTTTAATAGATAATCAATAGTTTTGAGAAATTCCTCATCAGATATTTTTTCATCAAACCACCATGTGACAATATCTACAAGCCAATTTGGTATGTGTGATTGAGAATAATTTGAAAATTCATAATTTCCAATCAATCCTTTATTTTGCATGTATTCAAATGCATCAAGCAGTGATTGATCAGTGGATTGACCATTAATCCACCAACCGGCATTTGATTTAATCCAACCAGGAAGTGGGACAATTGAATCAGCAGCCACCATTTTACCATTAGCCTGAATTAATGATTTAGAAGTTTTCAGGTATTCTTGAATATTAGGATAAGTAGGATTGATTTCAAACACCTGCTCAAAATATGATAATGATTTCTCATAATTTTTTAACTCTATTAATGCAAGACCGATTTTATTTAACGCGTTTAGATATAGCGGTTCTTGGATTTTATCTACATTTTTCATGACTACTTTGTAATTTTTTATGGCATCGCCATACAAACCCATTTCAAAGAATTGATCAGCAGTATTACTCACCTGAATAATATTTAGATTTTCAGATTTTGGAGGCAATGGAACATCAGTTTGCTCTACATCAAAAGTTATGTTTTTACTTTGATCAATTTTATCAATGTATGCAAATTCAATTGAGTATTTTCCTGAAAGTGATTTGTAATTAAAATTTAGATATGTTTCAAAAAATCCATCGCGAGTTGGTTTTACTTTTAAAACTTGAGTTGACAAATCAGGATTTGTAATTAATAAAAATACAGGATGACCCGACATGAATACAACATCATTTATCTGACCAGAAATGGTCATCATTGAATCTTGGTGACGAAATAACTTTACATTGTTTTTAGAAATTTCAGTGAATTCAAAAGGATATGTAGGATCTAATGGAAAGATTGGATTTTCAATTATAATTTCACTAGGTCGTTGTTCAGAGAATGCATGAAAACCATAACTTCCATAGATTAAACGGACTTTTTGGACATCAATATCAGTAATTTTTCTTAAATCAGGATTAATGTGTGCAGGAGCAAACATTATCGAAGGAGGAGATTCATCACGTGTTGCAACTTTTCGATTGTAATCATTGTCATCAGTGGTATAATGACCAAGTCCAAACGTATGACCCATTTCATGGATTAAAGTTTTCAAAATACCATCCATCCATTTATCACCATAAATTGATTCTTGATTTTCATAGTAGATGTAAATGGAATTTCTCATGAAGGCCCCCAGTGTTTTGCTAAGTAGTGAACCAGAAAATTCAGGATCATCTCTAAACAGTATGGTAATTGTACAATCATCAGTTACAGATTCATTTTTTCCAATTTTCTTAAATTTCAAATCCCAAAATTCTTTATTCGTTAATTCAGAGTTTTGTAACGTTTCCTTCCAAGTATTAACGGCAAGTTCGGATTTAGCCAACATTTCATCCATCTCAGAGGATTCAATTTTGTCAGTTATTGATTCAACAGCACAATATGTGGGGATTTCAGTTAGTCTTTGATTGATGGTCGGATAGGTATATTCTAATGCATATGCATAGCTAGAACCAATTGTAACGCAGACTACGAAAATTAGTAATAATAATAAAATTTTCATTTAATCAATTACGTATCTTTTTGCACGTTTCACATGTTCTTCATCTAGATGCTTTGCCATCATAATTCCCAGCATGTAAGAACGTGCAGCTGCATCATCAGGATTTGCATCGAGAGCTTTTGCGTTAATTTCAAAACCATCTGCTGCAATTTTTTTAAAATCAGTCATATTATACGATTTAATCAACTCGTTTTAAGATCTTTCGGTTTTTCAGATATGATATGAGAAGATAAATTCCACCCAGAATAAATCCAATACTTACAACAACGACAGTTATAGTGGTAGAAGTTTGATAACTAGTTCCAGCATCATATGCAGAATACACGCCAACAAATACAAAAAACATTCCTAAGACAAGATATGTTCTTTGATAAAATAGATTCATCTAAATCGAGATTAACACTAATTGTGAGTTTTCATTTATAGAATGATCATCTACATATCCAGATGTCATTTCAAGAACATACTGTGCATTATCAGCAGAAACACCATGTGATTTACAGCTCATTACTTCAACAGGAGTAATGCAGGGAGGAACATTTTTCTCAATTGCAACTACTGCCCCAGTTTCATTAAACCAAATAATATCAAGATGGAACTGCATGTTTTTCATCCACATAGACCGATTCCCCGGTTCGTTGAATACAAACAGCATTCCTTTATCATCGGCAAGAAAACTCTGGGTCTCCCACATCAAACCACGCATTCTACGCGGATCATTATCTGCAATGTATACCTGAATAATTTCATCATCTAACTGTACAACACCCATTAAGAAATTTGAATTTGCGTCAAGTTGAACCTCAGAAGGAAGTGATATCATGCCAGCAACACCAACTATTACAGCAGCAACTCCAATTGGGATCAAAACCTGAAGACGTGTTGGCATATCCTATGTTATAACAGATAAAATAAAAACTAAAGCAATTACAATGATGCTTTGAATTGATTAATTGAGGACATTGTTTCATTGGTACTATGACCAATATCCTTCAAAGTAGAGCCATTGTATTTTTTATCCAAATATCTACCTGCCAATATCATTGGAGCCCCAACTGCAACTGTTACACCTGTAGGTTCAGGAATCCATAACATTAGAAATCCCAGTTTTTGCATTTTCCTACCAGGAGCAGATGCACGATTTAATGCACCTAAAGATTGTGAAGTTTTTTTATCATCTAATTTCCCCATGTCACTGTACAAATCAGTACGTCTAGAAGCTGATTCTCTCATTATTCGTAATCTTTCAATTTTTTCCTTAAGTAAATCAGTCATTTATTGATGTTTTAGAAAATATAGTTAACAGTCAGTGATCAAAATCCACTACATTCAAGTCAAGATTTCATTACAATAATTTCCAATTTATATAAAAGGAAATTCTTATCGCCATAATGAAAAAGAAGACATCACGTAGATTAGATTCAATCAAGGCAGCGCATGAATCTGAGAAAACAATTTCCATTTCAGATAGAGTAGAAGATTATTTGGAGGTTATTTCCGAACTAGTGGATATGAAAGGATATGCTGCAACATTAGATATTTCAAGATACATGAATGTCAGTGCTCCAAGTGTTACAAAAATGCTCAAAAAATTAGATGCAGAAGGATTTTTAGAATATGAAAAATATTATGGAATTAATTTAACAGAAAAAGGTCAGAAAATTGCAGATATGATAAAACAAAAACATGGAATTTTACTAGAGTTTTTTGAAATTTTAGGAATTGGTAAAGAAATTGCAAATCAAGATGCAGAAGGAATTGAACATCATCTAAATCCAAAAACAATTAGACAGATTAGAAAATTTGTGACATTTTTCAAAGCAAATCCAAAGATGATGAATAGTTTTAATGAGTTCTAACTAAAAATTTCTTCTATCTTTTTACGGCTACCTTTTAGGAAAAATAGTCCACCAGCACCCAACAATGCAAATGGAGCAGCGTAAAATAGTAAATCTAGCATTGGGTCTCCACACATGATATACATCAAAATTACTAGTATTTGAAATTTTTTGTAATACTTAGTTTTACTAGAATTCTAGTCTCTTTTTAGAAATATTTCTAGATTATCATCATGATTGACAAATCTAGAAAAACGCTTACCCTCAGTAGAACGCTTTAAAATTTTGATTTTGCCTTTTTTGCCAATTCTAGATGAAAATAGAAACTCATCATTTACCACAAAGCTTGCCACATTTCCAACATACTGTCTATCTACCTCAAATATCAGAGCAGTTCCAGACTCACCATAATCATATGATAGAGATTGGGATGGAAGATCTTGTTGTGTTCCATGTTCTTCAACGTCAATGTGTAAACCGAGAGATTTTTCTAATTCTTGTATAGTTTTTCCTGCTTTTCCAATTAGTGCGGGTATCGAATCTTTTGAAACAAAAATCTTGATTCTGCCAGGACTGAGAAATTCAACTTTAGGATGAGAATCAAATCTATAAAGTCGGTCTAGGATTTTTTCTTCTGCTAAATGTTCAATTCCTGTTTTTTGTGAGCCATTTTCATCAACAGGAATTATGATGTTTTCCTCACCAAAGGTGTAAATTTCATATTCCAAATTGTTTGTTTCAAAATCAGATATCTCAATTACAGGTCGTGCCAAGTCTTGTTCAACCATTCCAGATGGAACCTTTACTTTTAATTCAAGTTGGTAAACTTTTGATATTCCTCCATCTTTTACATAAATTACAGTATCAAGCACATTTGGAATAATTCCAAGTTCAATTTTTCCAATGAATCTTTGAATTGCATCAATTGGCGTATTTGCATGAACAACTCCAACCATACCAACTCCGGTCAATCTAAGATCACTGAAAATTCTAAAATCTTCTCTTCGTCTAACCTCATCAAATATTGTATAATCGGGTCTAACAAGTAACAAGATATCTGCAGAATTTTCAAAACTTCCATCTAATCGAGTGTATTGGGTTACTCCAGGATCAACTTGTAAATCACGTGGAGATTCAAATGTTTTAACAATTTTTCCAGAGCGATTAAAGAAATTTGCAATTCCAGATGCCAGTGTACTTTTTCCAGAACCAGGAGCACCAGATATTAGAATTCCTTCTGCTTGTTGTTCCAATCTAGACATTAATTTTTCAGATAGTTGGTAATCTTCTAATGACATTTGTTTGATTGGATGGACTATGGTAATTTCTAAAAGTTCCGAAAATGGAGGTCTTGTTATTGCAATTCTATAATCTCTATATTGTATTACCAATGCACCAGGTTTTGAGATTTCAGTATTACCAAGCGTTTCATCATCGATTGCAGATAAAATTTGATTTATTATAATTTCAAGATAATCGCGGTCGAGTGTTTTTGTATCAAGTTCCACTAACTCAAAACTTCCAGGCATTCCTTTCTTGCCAAGAGGTTTTTGATTTTCTTTAAGATGTATGCTCATTGTGGCAGGGTCAAAGAATTTCAGGAACTCTAAATCAGGAGTCTTTTGTTCATTGATGATAAACTCTGATTCAGATTTTTGTAAATCACTCATAATTGCAATTTAGGCTTGGTTCTATTATGTATTCTTTTAATGCGTAAAACAATCTACATTGTTTAACAAATTATTCTCACAAAGCCAAACAAAAGAATTGTTTTAGATCGGTATGTATGTCAGGTCAAAATAATGCGAATTTACAATTTCATTCAGATTGTAGCAATTACTTTGATTCATTAAGAGAAAAAGGTGAAACTGACTTTGAGTTTGAAGATGAGTATTTTTTTACTTTGCCTGCAATATCTCAGATGAGTTTAGATTAATTATTCAGTAGTTCCCCGAATTATAGATATGCACAAACTGGATTTAATTGCAGAAAATGTCAAAGAATGTCAAAAATGTGAATTATGTGAAACGCGAACAAAGGCAGTTCCAGGTAAAGGAAATTTTAATGCAGATATAATTTTTGTTGGAGAGGCACCAGGAAAAAATGAAGATATTCATGGAGAGCCATTTGTCGGAGCTGCTGGAAAAAGACTTGATATGATTTTAGAAGATACCGGAATTGATAGGCAAGATGTCTATATCACAAATATCGTAAAGTGTAGACCCCCAAAAAATAGAGTTCCATCAAAAAAAGAAGAAGAGTCCTGTAATGATTTTATCAATCAAGAAATTGAAATAATTAATCCAAAGATAATCTGCGTTATGGGAAATACCGCATATGGTACTTTATTGGATGGAAAAGAAATAACAAAGAACCATGGTAAAATTGTGGAAAAAAATGGAAGAAAGTTTTTTGTTACATTTCATCCAGCAGCAACAATTTATAATCAAAAATTGGTCGAAGAATTAAAAAATGATTTTAGAGAATTGGCGAAGTTTCTAGGAATGAAAGATCAACCAAAACAGTATGAAGAAAGAAGATGTGATTACTGTATGGCTAAAACAAAACACGAGGTGGTAGTTATGCCAAAAGTGGTCACAAGAAAAAGAAGATGGTTATTCAAATGCGTAGAATGTAATCATGAAAGATGGCTTCAACCTTACAGAACGGTTGCAGAAAGTTTGTACTAATTATCTAATAGAGATGACTTTGTAATTCAATTTGTTCTTCAGCAGACATTATTCCTTTTCTAACTAGAATGTCAAGCATATCTTTGAATAACTGTTTTTGTTCTTCAGACATTCCACCGGTTGGGCCTTTCTCTCCAGGGGGACCAGGAGGACCGCGTGGACCTTTGTCACCAACAGGTCCTTGTGGACCTTGTGAGCCTTTGTCACCAGAAGGACCTTGCAAACCTTGCTTTCCTTGTTCACCTTGTGGACCTTGAATTCCTTGTGGACCGCGTGGACCTTTGTCACCAGTTAATCCAGGGGGACCTTGTTCACCTTGTGGACCAATTGTTCCACGGTCACCTTGTGGACCGGGAACACCAGTTATTCCTTTGTCACCAGGAGTACCTTGTGGACCGCGTGGACCTTTCTCTCCAATAGGTCCAGTAATTCCAATCTTCCCTTTTTCTCCTTGTGGACCTTGTGGACCGGTTGGGCCTTTCTCTCCCATTGGACCGGTGACTCCTTTGTCACCTCGTTCACCAACAGGACCAGGAACTCCTTTGTCACCTTGAACACCAGGAGGACCAGTTGGGCCTTTCTCTCCCTTGTCACCACGTAAACCAGTTAATCCTTTGTCACCAGATGGACCTTGAGCACCAGTAGTACCTTTGTCACCAATTAAACCACGACCCCCTTGTTCACCTTTGTCACCTTTGTCACCAGTTAGACCTTTTTCACCTTTGTCACCGATTCCACCTTTTACACCAGGAGGACCTTTGTCACCTTTGTCACCTTTGTCACCAGTAACTCCTTTTTGTCCCGAAAGACCTTTGTCACCTGCAGGACCTTTGTCACCTTTGTCACCTTTGTCACCATCAGGACCAGGTTGGCCAGGAGGACCTTTTACACCAGCACTAGAAGAGCGTGAAATCTGTTTTGTTTTTGATTGAGTTGAATCTGACTTTGGTTTTTGAGTAACCTGTCTCATTGTTTCAGGAACTTTGAATTCAAATGATGAACCAACAGATGAGAATTGATCAACAAGTATTATCCAAACTGTGGTAAATGTGGAAATTTTTTCAGGTAATGGATTTGATTGTGAACCTAATGTAACCTCAAATTCTCCATTTTTTATATTGAGATGTGATTTTTCACGCCAAATTGGGAGAAATGATTTTTGTGCAATTTGTTCGCTGGTAGGTTTTGCCTCAGTGATAGCAAATTCCACTTCAAAGACACCGTTTTTTTGTTTGTATGGAGATTGACCTTTAACAGCAAAATACTCAGATGACGGCATAATCATTTCTTTCAATATCTAGTATTTATTTACATTTTCTAGCCAGATTAGGCATAGATTTGGCACTAGTAGCAGCTTAATATTTATCCGTTAAATGTTGAAATCTAATTCATGAAGGACAAGAAAAAAGAAACATCTCTAAGTAAAAAAGATGAAACTAGTCTAACAAATGTCAATTATCAACGAGATAGACTTTTCAAAAAAGGCATCAATTTGATGGCAGATGAAAAGTTGGAAGAAGCTGTAGAAAATTTTGAGATGATATTAAGAACAGACCCAAACGATGTTGAAGCAATGCTCAAACTCGGATATTCACGATTTCACTTGGATGACCATTCAGAAGCAATGAGAGTTTATGATAAAATTTTAGATATTGATGTAACAAATCCAGAAGCATGGAACTTAAAATCATTAGTAAATTATGAAAAAAAGAATTATGCTAAAGCATTAGACTGTGTTGAAAAAGCAATAGATTCAGACCCAACATACGGCATGGCTTGGTATAACAAAGGATGTTACCTTTCAATGCTAAATCAAGTTCCAGATTCATTAGAAGCATTAAAACGCTCAATTGAGATTGATGTTAAAAATGCAAGAAAAGCAGTTAAAGACAAAGACTTTGTAAATGTAAGATCAGAAGAAGGTTTTAAACGAATTATCGAAGTTGTGTTAATTGAATCATTAAGACAAGGATACCATACAATTGGCGCAATTGTTTGGACAACATTCCTAGGAAAAGAAGATACTATCAAAGGATTGGACGAGTTAATTTTGAAAGGTGTTGTTGTTAAAAATGAAAAAAGACAGGGATTCAACCAAATTATACCAATTTATGATTTAATTCCAGATGTTGCAAAAAAGCTCGGTGCAAAGAGAAGAGGACTACTTGGTCCAAAAGAGATTGGAAAAGTTCCAACACCTGTTAAAAGTCTAAAGGAAATTGGATTGGCAGTTCAAACAACAATGTCTGCAATAGAAAATGAAGATTTAGAAAAAACAGTGGATAGTTTTGATGCATATATCAATCCAACAAAATGTGGTCAACAAATGATTGAAGAATTTTTAGATGAACATAGAGAGATAAGATTATTCAAAATTAGATTAGATGATAAAGGCAAAGATTACTTAATCGATAACAAAAAGAAAATGTTAGAATTATTTGAAAACATGGAAATTACAGTTACAAAGAAATTAAGAGCAAACGTTCCACAAAATTAAGTCATAGAATCTTTTTCTTTTTTGATAATTGGGATTCCATCTATTATTGATACATCATCTTCTTCATAGACAGTATGCCAACGTCCATTATGAGGAAGTAGATTGTTTAATTCTTCGATTTTTTTGTTTGTAGGTTTTTTGTTAAGCAATGCACCCCATTTCATATTTGGAACCTTTGGCATTACATCATTGATATCTTTCATTTTGTATCACTCTGCAGAAAGATCCCAATAATTGGCATTTTCTTGTTTATCGATTGGTTTTTCAAGACTTTTCCATTCTTTGAAAGAGTGAACATATAGTTTGACATTTGGTACACCTATTGATTTTAGAGCATAATATGCTAGTCCAGATAATGTTCCTACACTTCCACAATATGTGATTATTTCTGCATCCTCAGAAATACCTCTGTTTTTTAGAAGAGTTTTCATACCCTCTTTGGTTCTAAGTATTTTCCCATCACTTGCAAGTGTTCTATATGGAATATTAATTGCACCAGGAATATGTTGTTCAAGATAATTTAGACGCTCACGATTATCAATTATTACGACATTTTTGTTTTCTTTAACTTTTTCAAGATATTCAGCAGTGGCCATAATTTCAGAATTAATTTTTACAGAATGAGTTGCAGTTTCAATTTCAGGTACTTCAGTGGAAATTTCATACCCAAGATCTTTCCATTGCGAAAACGTTACATCCAATAATTTTACATCTTTATGCCCAATGTATTGTAAAGCCCAAACAACTCTAGAAGATAACGCACCAAATGTATCATCATAAATTACTGCAGGGGTTTCATCAGAGATTCCTAAATCCTGTGCAATTTTTTGTATGGATTCTGAACTATCGTCCGCAAGAAGTTTTGCTAGAGGAAGATTTACAGAATTTGTTATATGACCTTGTTGATATTCTTGTTCTCGTCTAACATCAACAATTCGAATTGAGTTTTCTTGAATTTTTTCACGAAGAAGTTTTGAATTAATTATCGGAATATCAGAATCGATCATGCAGCACATTCACCTTTTCCAGTTACGGTGTGATAATTTGTATCACTTCCATAATCCATGTAGAAATCAGGTTCATCTTCAACATTTGGAGGAACTATGAGAGGTGCAATTGCTTTTTTGATATCATCAACGCCTGTAATTTTTGAGGATTCATTTCCACTAACAACTCTATCAATCCATTTAGCTAGTGTATCATCAGATTGTTTATTTTCTTTAAACAGTTCAATAATTTTTAGAATTACAGGAATTATACGTTTTACAGGAACACGTGCAGTATGATGACCAAGCATTGCATCTTCATCAAATTTACCTCCTAATGACATGGTATAGTTTGGGAACATGTCAGTTCCATGTCTACCGCCACCGCCATAGAATCCAATTGTTGCAATTTGATGTTGTCCGCAAGAGTTAGGACATCCACTAATTTTGATTGTTGAATCTTTCAAGTCATCATCTTCATCATAATTTAGTTCTAAGAATTTTCTTTGTACCTCTTTTGCCAACCTGTGGGAGTTAGTTAATGCAAGATTACAAGAGGTTGTACCAGAACACCCTACAGCGGATGCCATTGTTAATGAACCAGTTTTAGCAAGGCCATTTTCAATTAGTCGAGAATACATTGATTTGAGATCATCATCATGAACATAACGAATTACAATATTTTGTGAAAATCCATTTCTGGCAAATCCCTCAGCAGAATAATCACGGATAATTTCTGCGACACTTCTTAGTTGATTAGCTGTGATATCACCAGCCTCTAAACCAATGAATACGGAATTAAAACCAGATTGAGATTGTTTTTCAACATTAGTTTTTTCCCATCTTGCATATCCATCAGGAACAGAAGCAGATTCATCATTAACAGATATCGGTCTTTGAATCTCATTTACGCTATCATCAATATTTAATTTAACAATCACAGATTGTGTAGCTTTTACAACAGCTCTTTCTTTTAACACAAGGTTTTGGAATTTTTCCCAACCTAGATCATTTACCAAATAACGCATTCTATTTCGTGATAGGTTTTTTCGGTCTCCCATTCTATCGAAAATTCTAATTACGGCCATTGATGTGTAAAGTAAATCTTCAACAGGAGTAAAATCTTCTAATTGATGACCAACAAATGAACGGTTTCCTAATCCGCCACCTAAGAAAATTTTAAATCCTTTTCTTTTTTCTCCATCAATTTCTTGGATTTGAGGTAAAAGACCAACATCTACAATTCGTATCATTCCATGTTTTTCACAACATGTGAAATTGAATTTGAATTTACGTGGAAGTCCTTGGCAAATTGGATTTCTAAGCATAAATCTTGCAATAGCTAATGCATACGGAGTTGTATCAAAAATTTCATCTTTACAAACACCAGACATAGGACTACACATTACATTTCGAACAGTATTTCCACATGCTTCACGAGATGTCATTCCAACATCAGAAAGTGATTGCATTATTTCAGAAACATCTTCAAGTATTACCCAGTGAAGTTGAATATTTTCACGAGTCGAGAAATGTGCACTGCCAATTGAATACATCTCACTTAACTGAGCGATTTTTTCTAATTGATTTGGATACACTTGTCCTGCTGGAACTTTGATTCGAACCATCGCATAATCATCAGTCATACGTGTACCGTATGCCCCATGTTGTAAACGGAATCTACGGAACATGTCAGGATCAATCTTGCCTTGTCGGAATAGCTTCACGGTTTCAGCAAAATTTTCTGCTTCTTGTCTTCTGGACCAATCAATCTTTGACTGTTTATCAGCCGGTTTTGATGGTCTTAGCTGTTGTGCCATCTACCTTTTTTTGATCGCAGTGTAGTTATAAGTTTTTGATATAGGTAAAGTTACACACATCGATTAAACAAAGTATACATTTTTGCCGGTTTGTGTTAGTATAACCTAATTTTGAATAAAAATACCCAAAGCTATTAATGAGTTTGAGAATAAAAAATTCTATGCAAGAATCAGTTAACGAACAAAGACCAGATAAGATTTTTGCAGATGCAAAAGAAGTAGAAATTACTAGAGCAATTGCAAAAGAATTCTATGATGTTTTACAGGATAGAGCAGAAAGTGATATCATAATTATAGGAGCTGGACCTGCAGGACTAACTGCATCTAGAGAATTATCATTAATGGGTTACAAAGTTTTAGTTATTGAGCAAAACAACTACCTCGGCGGAGGATATTGGCTTGGAGGTTACATGATGAACCCAGTAACAGTACGTGCACCAGCACAAAAAATTTGGGATGAAATAGGAATTCCTTATAAAAAAGTAGGAGAAGGATTGTATCTTACACCAGGTCCACATGCAGTTTCTAAATTAATTGGAGCAGCATGTGATGCAGGAGTAAAATTCTTGAATTTGACAAAGTTTGACGACTTGGTTATGAGACATGGGAGAGTTGCAGGAATTGTTGTAAACTGGATGCCAGTTTCAGCACTACCAAGAAACATCACATGTGTAGATCCTGTTGCATTGGAAGCAAAGATGATTATTGATGCATCAGGACATGATTCAGTTGCAGTAAAGAGACTAGTAGATAGACAACTAGTAGAATGGAAAGGAATGGATCCAATGTGGGTAGAAGATGGAGAAGAACACGTGGTACATAAAACAGGAGAAGTGTATCCAGGATTAGTTGCTGCAGGAATGTCAGTTACAGAGACTTATGGATTAGCAAGAATGGGGCCAACATTTGGTTCAATGCTTTACTCTGGAAAAAAAGCAGCTGAGATAACTGATCAAAAGATTAAAGAATTTGATAATAAGATTCCAAAATAATCTATTTGAACTTTAAAAAAATAATATTATACAAAGAACCTGCAATTTCTGAAATCAATATTGAAAAATTAACTAAATTTTTAGAAGATAATTTTCCATTTGAAGTCAAAATAGAAGAGAATATTTTCAAAGAATTTAGTCTCAAAAATATCAAAGAATTATCAAATACTCGAATCACAGATATCAAAAATTCATTTTCAAAGTATGACTCAAATGATACTGAGATTAAATTTGAGGAGAAATTATGTAGAAATTCTTCAATTATGGAGTCTACAACTAAAGTTGAAGATGCTCAAGAAATAAGTCAGATCTTTATGTACGATGGTTTTGAGTTACAAAAGATTCTCAGATATCTTAATGAGGATAATGAAACATTACATGTAATTCTGACAAATAGGCTAACATGTACATTTGATGAAAATGATAAAAGATACCATGCAAGAGCAGTAATTTGTGCTAATCCTTCAATTATTTCCACTACAGGGATAGTAGAAGCCCCTGCAAAACCAAAAGAATACTATTTCGAAGTGATGAAGTTAAGAACACAAGGTTTGGATATAAAATCTGCTAAGGAAAAATACAAAGAGAAATTTTTAGAATATAACGATAAGAGATTAACCAGAGTTTTAGAGGGATATCTCTTACAAATCATTTTTTACAATATAACAGGAGAATCATTTTGTGAAGATATTGAATGCAGATTGAATAATGCTCATTGGCAAAAGGATCTTTTATTCTCACAACTTGAAATAAGTAAACTATGTAAAAAACACAATAAGATCTTGACAAATCTAAATTGATTTAAATTATAATCATAGAGTAAATTATTATGATGTCAGGTGATGATAGTTCACTAGTTATGGAAGATAGAGGTTCAAATGATGAACCGAAGACTCCAGATTTTCCGAAAAAATCAAAGACAGCATATGATGTAATTATAATTGGTGCAGGACCTGCAGGATACACTGCAGGAATTTATTGTTCAAGAGCAAGACATGATACACTAATAATTTCAGGACTTTTACCAGGAGGCCAACTAATGAACACGACAGATGTTGAAAATTATCCAGGATTTGAAGAAGGTATAATGGGTCCAGATTTAATGTTAACCATGAGAAAACAGGCAGAGAGAATGGATACTACAATTATTGACGACGTAGTTGTGAATGTTGATTTTCGTGCAAAACCATTCAAAGTTTTAACAGGCTCAGAAGAGTATGAAGCAAAAGCAGTAATAGTTTGTACTGGTGCAACACCAAGAAAAATTGGCATCGAAGGAGAACAAACATTCAGCGGGAAAGGAGTTTCTTATTGCGCAACATGCGATGGTGCATTTTTCAGAAATCAAGATATTGCAGTTGTAGGTGGTGGAGATACATGTATGGAAGAAGCAACATTTCTTACAAAATTTGCATCAAAGGTTCACATTATTCATAGACGAGATGCATTCAGAGCAAGCAAAATAATGCAAGACCGCGCATTAAGTAACGAGAATATTGAGGTTCATTGGAATAGTGAAATTGAAGATATCAAAGGAGACCAAAAAGTACAACAGATAATTCTAAAAGATACAAAAACTGGAGAGAATAAAACTCTGGAAATGGGAGGAGTTTTTGTAGCAATAGGTCACGAACCAAACACAGAATTATTCAAGAACCAATTAGAAATGGATGAAAATGGATACATCATCCAGAAACAAAATACCGAAACAAGTGTAAAAGGAGTATTTACCGCCGGAGATGTTCATGACCACAGATACAGACAAGCAGTTACAGCAGCAGGATTTGGATGTATGTCAGCAATTGATGTCGACAAATATTTATCAGAACAAAAATAAAATTACTTTATTTTTTTAATTGTAAATTCTAAATCACTGCCATTTTTTTTCAATTCAACAAGTTCATGACCACGAGTTCTACACAAGTCTGAAATATCATCTTCAGCCGCAGGATCATCAGCCAATACAAGGAGTATTTTACCAACCTGCATTTTTGAAAGCTCAACTACAGTTTGCATCGCAGGGGAGGGACAGTATAAGCCTCTTACATCTAGAGTTTTTTCTGGTTCAGACATTTCTACCTAACAAAAAATTAACAGTTCTATATTAAAATCTAGTTCTTTTTAGCTTTGCCTACAGAGATTAAAATATCATTTTTGTAATTGTAGGAATATCACGTGTTCGAAAGGCAGACGGGTCATAACCTTCAAAATTTATCTTATATGAAATTCTTCGTAATCCAAATAATGCAATCTTCAAAGTAGCATCCCAGATTAGTGATTTTTTAGTAAACATATATGATCTATACATTAGATTAAACAACCAAGAATATTTTGGGTAGAATTCTTGTACGTATTGATCTATGTAGTCTTTAGAATTCTCAATTTTATACCGAATATGTTCTAAGATTTCACGACGTGTGATATATTCAGTTTTTTCAATAGAGATTTTACCTTTTTTCATTGCAAATATGACATCGTCGAGATTATTTTCAGAATTTATCAAATTAGTACATCTTCCTATAGTAGATGCAACATGAGAATCACTTCCAGCAGTTGTTAACAAATTATTATCTTTTGCAAAAATTTCTGCTTTTTTATTTGAATGTAGATCAACATTCGAACTATTAAAAACTTCAAATAAATCACATTTTAGGGAATCATCACGTAAAGCATCAACCAAACTAAATGGATGAGGAGCAATTGTTACGGCATCTTGTGATTTAGCGGCATCAAGAATTTCATCAATAGTTTGATTCGATTTTATTTCATCTTGTAAACCATAAACAAGTACATGTGCTTCTTTGTCAGTAGTTACTTCTACAGCAGGGTACACTTTTAGATTTAAGAATTTTTCATGGTCATTTTTGTAATCTGTTATTTGTTTGAAGCCATCTAAAGTATTATGATTTGTTACAAATAATATATCAAGTTTTGATTTTAATGAATTTTCTAATTGTTCATTTAGTGTCACATTTGAATCAAAAGGTGGTTCCAAATCACCTACATGACCATTGGAATAGACATTATGACAATGAAGTTCGGCACGTAACATTTCTAACATTTTCTATAAGATTTTACTTTTTATTAATTATCTGAATAGATCTTCTTCTTTTGAACGAAGTATACTCCGAATATTTCCAGTATTTTCTTTAAATTTAAAATTTTTGATAATTGCCGCAGGACATTTTTTAGTTTTACCCATTACGAGTTCGGCTGCAGAACTAAGTTCATCAACTATAGCAGTTGCAGTAACTCGTAGAATTTTACCAAAAGTGTCAGGTGTACCTTCATAATGTAAAATAGTATCAATACCAGCTACACCTATAGCATGATCAATTTGCCCCATTCTAAAAGGACGACCAAATGTATCAGAAATTATTACTGCTATTTTTTTTCCAGTTTGCTGTAAAATTTTTAATCTTATTTCTTGTGCAGATTTATCAGAATCCTTTGGAAGTAATGTTGCATAACCATTTTCTACATTACTTTCATCGATGCCTGCATTTGCGCAAATAAATCCATGATTAGTTTGAACAATGATTACTCCATGTTCCATTCTAACAATTCTTTCGGATTCAGATAAAATGGCCTGAACTAATTTTGGGTCTTTGTCATATGCAGATGCAATACCAATAGATAATTCAGATGGAATAATAGAATCTAGATTTACAACTCGTCCTTCATGTTTCGATATGATTTTTTGTGAAATTACTAATACATCTCCATTTTCAAGAGATGTTTTAGAAGAGGATAGTAAAAGATCAATTAAATCATCAGTTGGTTGGACATCATTTTTTAAATGAATTGGAGTTATTTGTAAGCTCAACTATTAATAGAGAAATTCGCCATAATTGAGTTTTTTCAATCTATGAAGATAAAGGAAATGGTAATTCCATAGAATAATGTTTGTTAATTATAGGAATTATTTTTGTAAGATCTTTTTCTTCTAGAGTAGTAGTTGCAAGATCTTTTACCATATCTTGTGCACGATATGCTATACCCAGATTACATATATCAAATAATTTGATATCATTAGCTCCATCAACAATCACTACAATTTCATCTTTAGGAATATTCCACTCTTCTATTTTAATTCTAGCAGATTTTGCTTTATCAGAATCAACATTAATTTTTACACCATCTAGTTTTCCATCTTTGAATATCAATTCATTTGTATAAACATGATCAAGATTTAGTTCATCTTTTAATCTATCAGTCATAATAGTAAATCCTCCAGATACTGCCATTACTTTCCATCCTGCATCTTTTAGAGTCTTACAGGCTTCTCGTGCACCAGTCATTATAGGTAAAGAATCAGCAACTTGTTTGCATGTTTCAAAATCAATACCTTTCAAAAGTTCAACTCTTTTGGTTAATCCATCTTCCCAATTAATCGAACCTTGAATACCTTTTTTTGTAATATCCCAAATCTCGTCTTCTTTGTTTATTTTTTCAGCAAGAATTGGCAGATACTCTGCATCATACAATACCCCTTCAACATCAAAAATTGCTAGCAATTATTTTCTATTTTGACAAAAAAAGTTCATCATATAAAAGTTGAAACAGAACAATCCGATCAATAATAGCTAGTAATAAATCAGCCTTCTCGGATATGTCACTATGGTTGACGAATTAGAACACAAATACGAAGTAAAAGTTCAAACAAGAGAAGGACGACAAAAACTTCCAAACGATGTAAAAGAAATTTTGAAAGAAGGAGGAATGATGGACGAGAAAGGAAAATTGAAATTGAAAGGCGTTAGCCCAAAAATGCTAAAAAGAATGAAACAAGAATTTGTTGAGTGCCCAGTCTTAAAAGATGAGGTTCATTTCATCCAATGTTTTGTTTGTACAAACTTCCAAAGCAGAGTTATGGGAAATGTCTTGTGTAAAGGCGATGCACTCAAAGATTAGCAGTAATTCGCTTTATTTGAGAAACAATTTTCATTTTTCGTTGTATTGTTAATTCTGGCTCCATCGTAAAAAAAATGGTTTTTCTTGTAGTGTAAATTACAAACTGAGTAACTTTTTCACGTTCAACATGAACATATCTTACTTTTCCAAGAGGACGATCAAATTCTTTTCTCATTTTACGTCTTTGGGATACCTGTTTACAGAAATTTTCTTCTTGACGCTGTGATTCAAGTGAATTTTTACCAGTTTTCATTATACCTTCAACTATGTTACCCTTTAGATCAATTATAGATGCAAATCTCATTTGAGAATCTAAAGAGATAATTTTTTCAACTATAGCAAGAAGATCTTGTTTTGTCATATCTCTCATAACCCAAGATTTTCAATATAATTCTAGGTTTCAAATGTCTAGAAACAAGACTAAATAAGTAAAAAATTCTTGTCTTTTCAAATGGGAAAAGAGATTGGAGTCACTGTAAAGAAATCAGAAGATTTTAGTGAGTGGTATACACAAACGGTCATCAAATCAGAACTTGTGGATTATGCTCCAGTGAAAGGTTTGATTGTTCTAAGACCAGACGGATATTCCATTTGGGAATCAATAAAATCCTCACTTGATAAAAAATTTGCAGCAACAGGTCATAGAAATGGATTTTTACCAACTTTAATTCCAGAATCATTATTAACAAAAGAAAAAGATCATTTTGCAGGATTTAATCCTGAAGTGTTTTGGGTAACTAAATCAGGAGAAGGTGAACTTGGAGATAGATTAGCATTAAGACCAACCTCAGAAACTTTAGCTTATACATTATTTTCAAAATGGATTAGAAGTTGGAGAGATTTACCATTAAAAATTAATTTTTGGAATACAGCATTAAGAGCAGAGATTAAAGCAACAAAACCATTTTTGAGAACATCTGAATTTTTATGGCAAGAAGGACATACAGTCCACACAAACAGTGATGAAGCACAAAAAGAAGTTATAGATATTTTAGAATTATATAAAAAAACAGTTGAAGAAGAATTAGCAATTCCAGTAATTACTGGAAAAAAATCTGAAAAAGAAAAATTTGTAGGAGCGGTTTATACTTTCACTATGGAATCATTAATGCCAGATGGAAAAGCATTGCAGATGGGTACATCACATTTTCTTGGACAAAATTTCTCAAAACCATTTGAGGTGAAATTTGCAGATAAAGAAAATGTAGAGAGTTATGCATGGCAAACATCTTGGGGAGTTTCATGGAGATTAATTGGTGGAATGATTATGGTTCATGGAGACGATAAGGGATTGGTGTTACCTCCAAGAGTTGCACCAATTCAGGTAGTCGTAATTCCAATTTATTATTCAGATGATGATAAAGAAAAAATTGAGAAAGTCTCAAAAGAAATTGAAGAAAAATTAAGAGATGCTGAAATTAGAGTGCAAGTTGATAATAGAGAAGAGCTTAAACCAGGTTTCAAGTTTAATGAATGGGAAATGAAAGGAATCCCATTACGAATTGAAATTGGACCAAAAGATTTAGAAAAAAATCAGGTTACATTTGCTAGAAGACATAATCGCCAAAAAGATGATCAAACAATTACAGGTCTTGTAGAACGTGTAGTTTCAGAATTAGAAGAAATTCATAATGACATGTTTTCAGATGCAAAAAAAATTCTAGAAGATAGAACAGTTGAAGTCAATACATACGATGAATTTAAGACGGAATTAGAAAAAGGACGACTGATTAAAGCACCAATTTGTGATAATCCAAAATGTGAAGAAGAAATTAAAGAAGAAACAAGTGCAGATGTGAGAGTAATAACAAGTGATTCAGATGATACAAGTTCAAAATGTATTAAATGCTCAGATCAGAGTACTAGTAGACCACTATTTGCAAGAGGCTACTAGGAATTTTTTTCAATACAAATTCAATTTTCATAACGGATCAGATATCTATAACTGAAAATCTAGTCAAATAGAATGCAAGAAAAAAAGAAAAGGGAATTACCAGTTCTCGATTCTACAGAAATGCCGGAATCACTTGATTGTACAACGTGTTTGTTACCTATGCAATATCAAAAAAAGGAAGAAGGAAAATTTGTGTGGCAGTGTTTTAGATGTGGAAAAAAATATTTTGTGTACACAAAAGATGGAAAAACCACTATTGAAGAAACATGGGGACCACCAAGATAACTTCATGTATAGTAAAATTAATGATAATCCATGAGAGAATCAGAAACTTTTGGTTCAGAGGAGGGTTCAGGAGAAGAACTTGTAAAGTGGCTTAACGATGAAGCGATAAAACGAAAAATGAAGTTTGAAGCAAGATTGTATGATTATACGATTAAAACAGAAAATTTTGGTACGTTTGAAATGTTTTCATGGATGGGAGACGTAAAGACAGCAAGAAGTTTAATCGTTAAAGCAAGTAAAAAATTTAGAGTTAAAGTCATAGAAGGAGGATACAAGGCTAAAGAAAAAGTTTACAGTACAAAAAAAGCAGATTTTGCAATGGTTAGAAAAGGAGATAGAATTATCGGTCATTTGAAATTTACCGCACCAAGAATTGGAAAAGGTGATTGGGAATTAGTAGAGGAAGAAAGAAGATAATGAAAATTGGCATTATTGGAACAGGAATGTTAGGTGAAGCAGTAGGATTACATTTACTTGACGTAGGGTATGAACTAATAGTTTTTAACAGAACTAAAGAAAAGACTGAAAATCTTAAAAAAAATGGAGCAATAGTTGTTGAATCACCCAAATATGTTGCAGAGAATTCAAATTTAGTGATAACGGTAGTAAAAGATGCGGATGCAGTAAATGATGTAATTTTTGGTAGTTCGGGTGTAATTATAGGAAAACACGATGGAATGTGTATTGCAGATATGAGTACAGTTAATCCAAATTCAAGCAAAGAAATTTCAAAAAAAGTTACTACTGCAGGCATAGATTATTTAGAAATACCTGTTATGGGCGGCCCAAATGTTGCAATTGATGGGAAATTGGTACTAATGGCGTCAGGTAGAAAAGATATTTTTGAAAAATTTAAAAAAGTTTTTGATGCAATAGCAGAACAATCATTTTACTTAGGAAATGCAGGTACTGCACACTCAATTAAACTGGCAATGAATTTACAAATTTCAATGCTTGCATTATCACTTTCAGAAGGAATTACATTAACAAAAAAAGCAGGATTTGATCCAGAGATATTTTTGAAAATTTTGAATTCAACTTATTTTAAAACAGGTATGAGTGAAGGCAAAGCCTACAAAATGATCAAAGAAAATTATGAACCTACATTTACACTTGCAAATTTGAAAAAAGATCTTGATACAATTTATGATACAGCAGATTCATGTAATGCAGAACTACCTATGACAAAACTTGCAAGAAAAATTTATGCTGATGCAAAAGATGCAGGATTCGGAGATATGGACTACACAGGAATCATAGCACACATTGCAAAATTATCAGAAAAATAACTATTGCTGAGTTTCTAGAGAAGATAACAATCTCTTATCCTTGTATTTTACAACATGAGATACACCATGTTTTGGGAATACGCCATAAATTAGACGTGCCTTTTCTACAACAGAATCTTTTAGAGAAACCATAATGAATTGACTACCTTCAGATCTTTCTTTAATTATTTTAGATAATTTTTCCGTGTTTGGTGCATCAAGATGTGCATCAACTTCATCAAATAGATAGAATGGAGATGGGTTTAATTTTTGAAGTGCCAATACAAAGACGGTTGCAGCAAGAGTTTTTTCACCACCACTAATTGATGTTGATTCTCTTTTTGGTTTTCCAGGGAATTGAATTAAATAATTTAATCCAGAATTAAATATATCATCTTCATTTTCAAGTTCTAGCCAAGCACTGCCACCAGTCATTTTTGAGAATGCATCTCTTACTTGTGTATCAACGGTATCAAATGCATCAAGGAATGTCTGTCTCTTGTCTTTTTCTACAGATTCAATAAATGCAACGATAGTATTACGTTCTTTTTCAAGCATATTCTTTTTAGAGGATGAAGATTTGTATCCATTTGAAATTTCAACATATTGTAATGGTGCACCGGCATTAAGAGAATTTTTTATACGATTTTGTTCAGATTCGAGTGATGAGATGGTAGATTCGACATCAAATACTTCAATAGTATTGTCAAATCCGAAGGTTGCAAGAAGAGAAGTTATTTTAGATTCTTTCTGACGTAGATCAGTAAGATCGCGATTTAATGCATCGCTATTTCTTTCACGTGAAGTTATTTCTTTTGTTGAATCACGTTCCTTGGAGTTTAAATTCTCAAGACTAGTATCGAATTCTGACATTTTTTCTACCGAAGTGCCAGAAGTTGAAATAAGTTTTTGCTCTTCATCACGTAATGTCACAAGCGCAGATTCAGCAGTTTCATTATCTTTTGTTGCACGACGTATTTCAACTTCTAAATGATATTTTTCTTGATTCATTGTTGAACAGGTATGTTGGAGATTCTTCTTTTCTGCAGTAATTTTTGTATCATGAGCCATCAATTCAGCAAGATGAGATTGTTTTTGTTTTAGTTGACTGTGTATTGGTGCTAATTTTTTATCTTGTTCAACAATTTCTTCATTAACAAGGGTAAGTTCATTTGCAATTCTATCCATTTGTGGTTCTGCATAATTATCTCTAACAAGTTTAATTTGAGATTCCAAGGATTCCAGATGAGATTTACGATTAATTAATTCTCGTGAAAATCTTTCTTGAGTTCGTTTTAATTGATTAATTCTTGAGTCAAATGATTTTTTATTATTTGTTATTTGAGATATTCGAGTTTTTAGTTCAGAGAGACTATTGAAAGTAGTAGTCATTCCAACTTCAGATAAAGACAGCCTTTTTTCATAGTTTTTTACTAATAAATCCAATTTTTTTGTACGATTTTTCTTTTTTGTGACTGTTTGTCGTAGTGCAGCAATCATTTGTTGAAGTCCTTCAACCGAATCACTCATGTTGATAATTTTGGTTAATTTTGAAATTTTTGAGTTATTATCAATTGTAACAGATGTTGTTTTTGCTTCAAAATATTCACCAGATATAGTAATTGTTTTGAATCCTGATTTTGATAATTTAATTGCGGTATTTCGTGATTCAACCAACACAACATTTCCAAAAAGGAAATTTTTGAGTGCTAAAAACTTTTTTTCACATTTAACATAATCAGATAATATACCTAAAACACCATTTTGTTTTGGATATTCAATTTTTACTTCAGGAATTGATTCTAATGGAATGATTTTGAGTTTTGGTAATTTTTTATCTGTGACAAATTCTGCAAGAGAAATTAGAGATTCAAAGTCTTTTACAACTACTGCTTTTATCCAATTAGAACAAACTGCAAGTGATGCACGTTCATACTTTTTATCCCAAGAAAGAATTTCATAAACTAAACCTTCTATTCCAAAATCTTGCGTACTATGTTTGAGTTTAGATATTGAATAATCTTCATGCATTATTCCTTTAGCAAATTTAATTTTTGTTTCATATTTGTTTGCACCTTTAGATGATGCATCTATTAATTCAGATAGTTCATGTATATCACTTTCAGATCTTGTTTTATCATCAGTGAATTTTTTTATTCTCAAATTAATCTCAGAGATTGAAGCCTTGTGATTATCAATTATACGTTCAAGTTTTATTTTTTGTTTATCTAATGTTTCAAGACTTTGTAAAAGTGAATTAAATTTTTCCTGGTTAGATGAAAGTTTTTCAGTTGCATTTGTAAATCCAGATTCATATTCACCAACCGCTAATTTTGTATTTGTTATTTTATCAGTTAAACGTTGAATTTTTCCATCAACATCACGTTTTTGAGTTATTACTTGTGATTGTTTTCGTAATGCCTCAGTTTTTTGAATTCGGAGAGCGTTTGTTTTCTCATCAAATGATTTTTCAGTTTCACGGAGATTGTTTATTTGGTTTTTGAAATAGGATACTTGAGATTCAGAGAATGATTTTTGGATTTGTAAGTCATTAAGATTTATTTTATGATTTGGGAGATTGGAATCAATTTCATTTAGGCGATTGGTACTGGTTTTGATTAGACTATCTGCTTCATCAAATTTTCGTCTTTCATAGCTTAATTTTGTTTCTATTTCAGATTTTGATTTATTATACGCATTAACTTCATCCATGAATTTTGTTTTTTGTGCCCTAATCTCCGCTGCATCTTTTCTGAGACTAGCTCTTTCTTCTTCAAGATGTTTTATTTCCGAATTTAATGAATTGAGGGTCTTATCTTTGGATATTTTTTCAGATTGTATTGTTTTGAGGTTTGTTGCCGCAGATATTGCACGATATCGATTTAATTCACGTTCAAGAAGGTCATATCGAAGTTTTTTATTTCGTTCTTCTTCTAATTCATCAATTCTTTTCTTTACTTCACCCATCTTAGCCATTGCAATTTCCAATTTATGATCTGCATCTGTCAATTGTTTTTCCGCTTCCTTTTTCTTTTCATCAAAAGCAGAAAGACCAATTAAATCCTCTATGACAATTCTTTTTTCTTCAGAAGTCATTTCGGAGATTCTAGTGACAGTTCCTTGTTGGACGTTATTGATTTGATTAAGACCCGCATTTGCTATTTCCATAAGATCTAAAATTTTTGAGCGTATGACCTTCTTTTTATTTAGATAGTAAATGTTGTCACCTTTTTCATTCATTTCTCTTGTGATTGTGACAATATCAGAATCAACAGGAATTTTTCTATCAAGATTATCAAAATGTACACTAGTTCTAGCCATTTTAGGTCCACGTCTTGTTGAACCTTCAACATCATGCATAAGACCACGCAAATTTGGTGCACGCATTATTTTTGCTCGGTTTTCACCAAGTGCAAAAGTAATCGCATCTAAGATATTACTTTTGCCAGAACCATTAGGTCCAGAAATTGATACCAAACCAGGTTCAAAATCTACGATCGTGTTTTTGAATCCAAACGATTTGAAACCAAAGATCTCAACTTTTTTTACATGAACCATTAAAGATAATGGTACATAGAGTTGCATAATTAACATGAACAAGTAATTTTGACTTTGGTAACAAACTTTGTAGTGTTATGAATAAGATTAGAAAGGTTATTCGCCTTTTACAAAATTTTCAATTTCAGTTTTTGCAATAGGATCAGTCATTTGTTGTATTGGATGTTTCATTAAATATGCAGATGCAGGAATGATTGGACCACCCAAACCACGATCAAGAGCAATTTTTGCAAGTCTAATTGCATCAATAACTATTCCAGCAGAATTTGCCTTGTCATCTACTTCTAGTCGAACTTCCATATTATATGGAATATTTGCCCATTGTCTACCTTCAATTCTCATAAACATGAGTTTTGTATTGCCTAAGAAAGGAATGAAATCTGAAGGTCCCACATAGATATTATCATCATCCAATCTATCAGTAAGTTGACTTTGAACGCTCTCAGTTTTTGATATTTTTTTACTAACAAGACGTTCTTGTTCTTTCATGTTCAGGAAATCTGTATTTCCGCCAACGTTAATCTGATAAGTTTTTTCTATCTTTGTTCCACGTTCATCACATAATCGTGCGAGTGTTCTATGAACAATTGTTGCTCCAACCTGACCTTTAATATCATCACCAATAATTGGAATATTTTTATCAGTAAACTTTTGAGCCCACTCTTTATCAGATGCGATAAATGCAGGCATGCAATTTACAAATGCCGTATTTGTATCCAAACACACTTGAGCCCAAAATTTGGTTGCTTTTTCAGAGCCTACAGGCAAATATGAGACTATAATTTCAACGCCCGTTTCTTTCAAAACTTTGATTATTTCTTCACGTAACTCAGATTCAGATTTTCCACTTTCAATTGGTTTTACCTTATTTTCCACCCATATTCCAACGCCATCAAGAGCAGGACTTTCATAGACATTTCCATTTGCTTTAGGCATGTCATTCTTATCAATCCAATTTACCATATTCGGTAATTCATAAATTGCGTCATTGATTGGTTTTCCAACCTTATTGGCACCAACATCAAATCCAGCGACAAATTCAATGTCATGAATAGTATAATCACGTAAATTTTCATGTATTATGCCAGTAACCTTCTGAGAAGGATTTTTTGAATAATATTCAATTCCTTGTATAAGTCCAGAAAAACAGTTTCCTAAACCAACTAATGCGACTTTAATTTTTTCGGGCATTCGTCAAATTGTGAATTACTTACAGTTTAAAGTTTTCCTAGAAAGATAAATTATTTTAGATGTGGTATATGGAGTATAGTATGACTAATGATATAGAAATCAAAGAGATCGTACCAATAAATTTGGAAGGAGGTACTCTAGTTAACGGATTCCCATCTTCTGGAATCACAAGTGCAATAGCTACAGAATCTTTGATTAATACGTCGAATTTTGAGTTACAGGCAAATATTGATTCAGATAAATTTCCACCAATCAGTATTATAAAAAATGGAATGCCAAATTATGCAACTAGAATATTTGTGAATAAGGATCTAAAAGTTGGAATATTTTCATCTTTTCTTACTCTTGACGTAACAATGCATAGAACTGCTGCAAGAATGATGTTAGATTGGGCCGAAGAAAAAAAATGTTCAACAATTGTTAGTAGTATCACAGTCAAAGGATCAAACGAACTAGATGTGTTCGGAGTTGCATCGACAGGAAATGCAAGAGGAAAACTTGTTGAGAGTGGAATTACAATGGTAGATCATGCAACAATTCCAGGAATATCAGGAATATTATTGAATGAAGGTGCAACACGAGGATTAGATGTTATCGTATTGTTAGTAAGTTCAAATAAAGAGATCCCAGATTTCAAGGCTACAGCAAATTTATGTGAAACATTTTCTAAAATTATCCCAGGAATATCGTGTAATTTAACAAAACTAGAAAATGAATCAAAAATTATTGAAGAGCAGTTACAACAAGCAACACAAAATACAAAAGATTTAGGCGACCACATCTATCGTTAATATCTAGATTAAGTTAAATTCAATATGCAAGAGATATTTGGTTTTTTAGGATTAGTGGTAGTAATTTCTGCATCAGGTGTAATGTCACCAGGTCCATTATTTGCAGCAAACGTAATGTATGGATTACGTGAAGGGAAAATTTCAGGGATAAAAATGGCGGTGGGACATACCATTGTAGAATTTCCATTAATACTTTTTTTAGGAATAGGGTTTTTTTCTATTGAAAGTATTCCAGAGATTAGAACTGCAATTACAATATTAGGTGCCATAGGATTATTTGGATTTGCTTTATTACAGATTAGAGCAGTAACAAAACAAAAATTTAGTTTAGAAACGAAGTCCAGTCAAGGACCATTTGTAACAGGAATTCTTCTTAGTGCATTAAATCCATTTTTCATTATATGGTGGTTAACAATTGGCTTAGTATTAATTTCAGAATCAATACAAATTTTTGGAATTATTGGAATTGTAATTCTATTTTTATTCCACATCTGGATGGATTATGCTTGGTTATTTACTATTGCAGCCTTTTCTTCAAGAGCAAAAAACTACCTCTCAAAAAGAAATTTCAAGATCATAATTGTGGTATTGAGTGTAGTTTTAATCTATTTTGGAGTAGAATTTCTATTCAAATTATGATATACTTATTTTGAGATATCAATTTCAATGGTAGAAACATTACGGATTTTTCCATCTCTTGATTCCAGTGCATCAGAGGATATTCTTACATCAGATATTCTATAGCCAATAGAATGCATACGTTTCATAATGAATTGAGATACATCTACGGCCTGAGTAATACGTTGACCTCTAGCCTTAATTGTTACAGTGGGTAAGGTCGATAGTTGTGTTAATGTTGAATTCACATACGTTACCAAAGGTTTTACCCCTACCAAAATTAATTTTCGTGTAGGTTTATCTTCTGGACTAAATGGTTTTTTTGAAGATTTTGTTTCAGATTTTTCGGCACTTGTAGATTCTGGTGCACTTTCAGGTTGTGGTTCTGGTGCACTTTCAGGTTGTGGTTCTGGTGCACTTTCAGGTTTTTTTGAATCTTCTAATATTTCATCAAGAATATCAGATGCATCAGAATTTGAACTCATTAATACAGTAAGACAAGTTTATTGTTTTTTAAGCTTCTCTTTTTCAATATAAGATTCAAGTATAGAATGTACATCTTCATCTTTTGAAGATTTGATTTTGTCTACTATTTCCTTTTCTTCAATTTCAAAACAATTCAAAAATTCCTGATGATCCTTAAAGACTAGAATCACTTTATCCTTGAAAATACAATGATAGAATTTTTCATTTTCCATGATTTCAGGATTTACCTTAACACCATCATCATTTACTTCAATTGCCGAATCCATTAATGATAGCTAGTTCAGATTCAGATATAAAATTACGTAATTGTAATAAGAATTGAATTTTAAAACACATTATGGAAAATCGAATTGTATTTCATGTTGATTTTGACTATTTTTATGCACAGTGTGAAGAAATTAGAGATTCTAAAATAAAAGGAAAATGTGTTGCAATTTGTATATTTTCAGATAGAGGAGGAGATAGCGGCGCCATAGCTACTGCAAATTACAATGCAAGAAAGTTTGGAGTAAAATCTGGCATACCAATTATGCTTGCAAAGAATAAATTAAAAGAAGAAGATGCAATATTTTTGCCAGCAGATTTTGATTATTATTCTGACATGTCATCAAAGGGAATGGAAATAATTGAGAAATATGCAGATGTGTTTGAGTATGTAGGTAGAGATGAAGCATATCTAGACGTTACAAAAAAAACCGAAATAGATTTTCATAATGCAGAGCATTTAGCACAACAATTAAAAAATGAAATAAGAAATGAGCTAAAACTCACATGTTCTGTTGGGATTACGCCAAATAAATTACTGTCAAAAATTGCGTCTGATTATAAAAAACCTGATGGATTGACAACAGTAAAACCAGAACAAGTTGAGGAATTTTTATCACCACTTAAAATTAGAGAAATACCAGGAATAGGTAAAAAAACAGAAGAGGTCTTTACGCAAATGAATGTCCATACAATTAAAGAATTAAGAGAAATTGATATTTTTGATTTAAACAAAATTTTTGGAAGAAAAATCGGAGGATATATTTTTAATTCTGCAAAAGGTATAGACACAGAAATAGTCAAAGAAAGACCCCCAACAATTCAGTTCAGTAAAATTGTCACTTTAAAGAAAAATTCTAAAGAACTAGAATTTCTACGAGAAAACGTAATAGAGTTATGTGTACAATTAAACAAGATAGCAATTGAGAATAACAAAATGTACCGCTCAATTGGGATTCAATTTGTAAATGAAGATTTATCAACAAAAACTAAATCAAGAATGCTAAAAAATCCAGTAAGTAATGAAAACGAACTGAAAAAAGCTACAGTCCAATTATTAGAAGAAGCATTAGTTGAACAAGTTATGTTAGTTAGAAGAGTTGGAGTTAGAATTTCAGAATTTTCAGACGTTGAAGGTCAAAGTAGTATTACAAATTATTTTTAGATGCGTCTTCAGATTCTAATTTTTTGAGTCTTTTTGTTTCAACTGCCGTAACAACCAATAAGAATATGAATAACCAAGGAAGGAACATTATTTCTCCAGCTACAGAATGAAATTCTTCCCAAGCTTCAGGATCAGTAGTTACTTTTAGTGCGTAAACAGATAATGAAAATATTCGGATCATATTTACAAAAATAGTTCCAAGAATACCTAAAACAAAATATATGATTTTACGATTTCTAGGAATTCTCATTTTTATAAGAAATGCCATCATTACTAGTGAATAGATGATTATACTATGGACTCCTGCAGATGGCCAGAAGACTTGTAATGCAAATGGACCAAAGTCACCATTAAGGAACATCAGATTATCACGTGCAGTTGCAACGCCAAGATCAAGTACAGTAATTACCCAAACGTTGGCTTGCACAAAATACGGTACAATGTATTGTAATGGTCCAAGGGTATCATAAGGAAAGAAAGAATCTAGTGCCAGAATTATGGCATTACCAGCTAAAAATATTGGGCCAGCAGGTCCTATTCTAATCCATTTTCTTCCAAATAGAATTGCAAGAGACGCGGTGACAAAAATTGCCATTACTGTGAAATCAAATAACCATTCCCAAGAATATTCTAAGACACCAAAAACATCGACTAAACTCATTATGTAATCCCTAACACCAAATTGTAGAGATACGAAATATGTTATTGTAAGTGCAATTAACGGAATACAGTAAAAGAAACGCTTTTTTGGAATTACAAATTTTAATCCAATTAATTCTGCTGCAATGAATGCGGCTGCAAAAAGAAATCCACCTCTACCTTGATTCCAGCTAAGACTAAAGCTATCAGGATATATCACCATTGTGAATAGGATTGGAGATAAAACAAGAAGAATTGCTATAAACACACTTTTGTTTTCCATTGAGTGTAGTTTGAAGTCTCTCAATAAATATGCAAATATTAGAAAAAATCCGACATGTTGGTTTGAGCTACAAGTTTGAGCATATTTCCATGAGCAAGCCATTCATTTTTACTAATACTCATTCGTTTTGTTGCAAGACCGATTGCTTCATTTAATGAATTTGTTTCTTGAGGAGTTTTTTTCATTGCTTCCCTCACCCCTTCACGAACCTGCCAAACACCAACAGGTACAGCATATTCAGGTTGAATTTCTCTAAATATCATAACACCTGATTGTTTTTTGATTTTTTCCAAGTATTCTGTTACGGCCAATTTACCTGCAAAATATGCACCTGCTATAGACGGATTGTGATCAATTCCTTTTGCATTTTCATAATCATTTCCAAATCCTATGGAGTTTTTGTCATGCCATGCTTCTTGCATTTCAAAAATCCATCTATGAGGAAACAATATCACCGAAAATAAATTCCCAAGATGATCAAAATTAAAGACATTATATCTATCAATTATATCAAAATCAAGTATTTTATGCATTAAATCATTAGATATTATTTGATCTGTTGCCGTTATACTCCATTTTGTTGGAACTAATTTTCGATTTTTACCAAACATACCAATACTGAAACATTTTTGAATTTTGGATATTTCAATTCCAGAATTATAAAGTTTCATCACTGCATCTTCAGCTTTTAGATCAGTGTCATAGTATGCATTCTCTATTGGTTTGATAGAAGAGTTTGGCGAGAATTTTGCACTCTTTATTTCACCAAGAGGACCAAAAGGTGCATTTTGACCATCAACAGATGGAATTGGTGCAGGTTTTTTCAAGAACTCTATTTCAGAATCAATAGAACCAGATGACATTGCTAATTCATGAAGGCTTTCAATAAAACGACCGCTAGTCTCTTCAATTCCCGCTTTTTTTATTCCACGTACAAGATTTAATCTATAATTGACAATTTCTTCAAGAGTTTTTCCAAGCCATTTTTCAGGGGAATCTAAGAGTGTTGTATCCCCATGAATAGGGGGCAGCATAGGTCCAATTCCAACTTTAGGATATCCGTATGAGCCTACAAAAACTGAGGGCGGACTAGAACCCTGTATTTCATTAGAAGAGAAAAGATTTGCATACTTTGAAAGATATTCGTGCCAATTTTGCTCAATACCTTTTCTAATATCAGAACCTGTTCTAGACACATATTTTCAGGGAATTTATGAATAATAAATAATTCATCTAGTAAAAAATTGACACAAAGTTAAAGAGAACAAAGAATACAAGAATTTCAATTGAACAGTAAACGAATTATTTCATTTTTACCTAGTGCAACAGAGTTAATTTATGAATTAGGAGCACAAGAAAAATTATTTGGTGTAACTCATGAGTGTAATTTCCCAAGTGATGCTTCAAACAAACCTAAAGTGATAGAGAGTGTTTTTGAACCAGAAAATATGTCAAGCCAAGAAATTGATGAGAAAATTTGCAGTCTTTCAGAGAAAGGAGAAGATATTTACAAATTAGTAGTGAAAAACGTATCTAATGCAAAACCGGATCTAATTATTTCACAAGAAATTTGTGAGGTTTGTTCAGCATATACCAATCAAGTAAAAAATGCAATTGAAATTCTGGATGAGAAACCAGAAATTTATTCAATGAGTCCTCATGACGTACAAGGTATTCTAAAATGTGTAGAAGATATTGCAGAAAAGATTGATGAAGTACAAAGAGGTGCAAAAATTGTTAATTCACTTAATTCACGAATAAATAAAATTAAAGATATGCAAATTTCAAGCAAACCTAAAGTTTTAGGAATAGAATGGGTGAAACCATTTTTTACATCAGGGCATTGGGTGCCAGAAATGATTGAATACTCAGGAGGTATTAACATGATAACAAAAACTGGCGAACATTCAAGAAAAATGAATATCGATGAAATTGAGAACGTAGATCCGGACGTAATAATTTTGATGCCATGTGGTTTTGATGTGGAAAGAACGGTTTCAGAGTATGAAAAATATCTTAGAGATGACACAAGGTGGAATCAATTAAGAGCTGTTAAAGAAAAGAAAGTTTTTGCAGTTGATGCAAATTCATTTTTTAGTAAACCAAGCATTAGAGTAGTAACAGGAATAGAAATTTTGGCAAAGATTTTACATCCACAAATATTCATAGATTTAGAGGTACCAAATAATTCATTTTTAAAAATATAGAAAGAACGTCTATTATTGATCGTCTGTCTCATCTAATTCATCAGCATCGTATGCTCGTTTAGATGGACGAGTTGGAACGAAGAATCGTGACATAGTAATGTATTACAATTTTGAAAGTAATTTTAGTGGGTTGTAAAAAATTGTCTTTTTACATTAACAAAATTGAACTAGGTTAGAATTTCACCCTGCACTCACGTGTGAGTGACTTCATAGTGACAAAAATTACGATTCCAAGAATTCCAATAGATGCCAAACGAATTGGGATTTCATAAATTGTTAGAAATGAACTTGCTATACTTCCTGCAGTCCCAAACGTAGTAATGACTGAAAATGCAATTGGTCCACATGAACAAGCACCTGCAGATGCGCCAATAACAGTTCCGACAATACTAGAACCTATTTTTTTAGTTTCTTTGATTAATTTTACACGATAAATATTCATTGATACTGCAAGAGATGAAAGAGAAGATAATGTTACAATTAAAGAAAAGCTCAATGTGGTTTCGGGGTATATAGAGAATACAAAAAATGGTTCAAAAAATAAAAATTCTGAAATTATAATTAATGGTATAAATAATAATAAAAAAATTACAATTGCAATTAGAATGTATGATGGATTTGAATAAACAAGTCCAAAAATATTATTCAATTTAGATTAATGAATTAATTACTTCTTCAAATGTAGAGTATGGATGAGCACCTACAACTCTTTGTGACTCTCCAGATAATGTATTTACAATCATGAATGTAGGAGTACTGTTTGCTCCAAATTCAGTAACAGCCACTTGTTTGTTGTAATTAACTCTAGCATAATGATCATCAGTGGTCATACACTTGTCAAACTGTTCAATATCCAAACCTAAGTTAAATGCAAAAGCTTGTAATCGGGTAGCGCTGGCCCAACCACCATCTATTTCATCTTCTTGGTATGTGAAAAGCATTGAATGATATTCCCAATATTTTCCTTGATCATTTGCACAATATGTTGCTTCAGAAGCAGGAATCGAATCACTACCTAGAAATGGCATATCAATAAAAATAAGATTTGCTTTTCCAGTGTTAATATAATTTTCAATGATTTGTGGTCGAGTTTCTTCAAACCAAAGTTTGCACATGTGACATTGGTAATCACCGACTTCAATAATTGTTACAGTTGCAGCTTCAGAACCTAATACTGGTGCTTGTTTTAGTTCAAGTGTTTTAACTCCATCATCAGTAGTAGAAGTTCGAGCAGTATCAAAGTCAGACATGTATGATGTACCAAAGATTGTAAGTATTGTAACTAACGCTACAGCTGCACCAGCAACCCCAATTTTCTTTGAATCCACCATGAACTTTAGCAGATGAATTTAATTAAAAAACCTTGCATTGCCTCTAAGATGATATTATTTACGCTTAAACAAACTCATAATTTTTTGAGCAACGGAATCAATAGGGCAGGAGCTACATGAGACTTCAGAGTTTTCAGCCTCAATTTGTTCATCCATATCATTTTGCTTTTTTTCATCCATACGCTCATCAATCAAAAATAGCTTATAAACAATTTGACAGATTTTGCAATTACACTATTCACCATAGGAATCAATTAATTCTAAGCATGGGTTTATTAGACGATCGAATCGAGTCAGATTAGAAATAATGATAGATTAGGTTCGCTTTCTCTGTCATTGCTTTAGACAGAAAAAAAATGAACACATTTGATGAATTAAAAATAAATGAAGACATAATGAGATCCATTAAGGAGCTCGGATTTACCAAACCTTTTCCAATACAAGAACAAGCAATACCTGAACTTTTACAAGGAAATGATGTAATTGGTCAAGCACATACAGGAACAGGAAAGACAGCAACATTCGGAATACCAATGTTACAAAACATCATTCACGGAGGAGGAATTCAAGGACTAGTTATCGCTCCAACGAGAGAATTAGCAATGCAAATTACTGAAGAGATAAAAAAAGTTGGAAAATATACTAAAATCAAAGTAGTAACTGTTTATGGAGGACAAGGAATTGGAATCCAATTAGATGCACTACGCAGAAAACCAGAGATAGTAGTTGCAACACCTGGAAGATTAATTGATCATTTGGATAATGGTTCGATTAGAACTAATGATATCAAACATGTAGTATTGGATGAAGCAGATGTAATGCTGGACATGGGATTCATAGAAGATATCGAATATGTCTTACAGAAGATCCCTGGAAATAGAATTACATCATTATTTTCAGCAACAATGCCACCTGAAATACTTAGACTTTCAGACAAGTATCTAAACAATCCAAAAAATATTCTAATTGATTCAGATGATTTAAGCGGAGAAGGGATTGATCAGTCATTTTTAGTAATCAAGGATAGGGAGAAACACAAGTACCTTACAGACTTTATTAATCAGAACAGAGGTCAAGTCATAGTATTTTGTTCAACAAAAATTCGAACAAGAAATGTTGCAAGAGATTTACAAAAATCCAGATACAAAGTAGTTGCAATTGAAGGAGATATGTCACAAAATAAACGAGAATATTCAATGATGAAGTTTAGAAAAAATCAAGCAGACATATTGGTTGCAACAGATGTTGCAGCAAGAGGAATAGATGTTCCAAGAGTAGGATTAGTAGTAAACTATGATGTTCCAAACCAAGACATGGTATATTTTCATAGAATTGGTCGTACGGCAAGAGCAGGGGCTAAAGGAAGAGCAATCACACTAGTATCGTATTCATCAATTGCAGATTGGAAATTTATTAAAAAACAAATTAAATCGGATTTAACTGATCTAAATAAAACAATGGGAATTGAAGTTCATATTCCAGACCCATTGAAACGTGATGTTGGACGACGTGTTGCACAACCAATGCGTTCAGGATATGGACGTAGACCAAGTTATGGTGGAAGAAGTAGACCAAGTTATGGTGGTGGTGGAAGATCAAGTTATGGTGGTGGACGTAGTAGAGACGGACCAGCAAGAGATCAATACAAAAGGAGAAGTAGCGGACGTTCATCATATGGAAGACAAGGTAGAGATACAAAGAAAAAATGGTAGTTTAACACTTAAAGACAAGGATTAGTTAGAAAAGTGTAAGAAAAAATGCATATCGGATTTGTTTTATTGAATTGTGATTTAGGTGCTGAAGAGTATATTTTAGAAGAATTACAACAAGTTGATGAGATAAAAAATGCATACGTTACATTTGGCGCATACGATATAATAGCAGAAATTCATGCAGAAACACAAGAAGATTTTGAAAAAACAGTTTCATTGAGAATTAGACAATTATCTAGAGTGGTTAGCACAATGACACTAAATGTCATTAAAGGCGAATGACACTTATACGAAAAAAAAAGTGAAACTGTGTTGCAGCAAATTGAATATTCTGGAACAGTGTGGGCACTAAGTCACAACGACCCAGAACCACTAATTGAACACAGTATAAAAAAATTACAAGATTACGGCATAAAAAAAGAAGATATCAAGATAGTTGATGCACCAGATAGTCCAGAAGTTGGGCAAGTAGTTGTAGAAATTTGGCCACATGAACTAGTTATTGCCAGAATTAGAACTGTAAGAGGCGAATCTTTTATCAGCGGAACAGAACTCAACATAGAATTAAAATCAGATGAAGCAGGAAAATATATCGATTAGTAATTGAAAAAACGTAAGGCAAAAAAATCCAAAAGTAAATTTCCAATTATCATAATAGGCGCAATCATAATAGGAATTGTTGTATTTTACTTCTATTCAGCAGATCAGGCAAAAATTCGTGGGTTTGCATTTGGGAATGAGATTCAATTACTTCAAGAAGAAATTCAAAATGAACAAGGACTATTCATTTCAAGCATAGCAAAATGGAATGAGAATGCAATATCTGATGCCGAAATGATTAGAATTGGAGAAAAACATATTGAAACATTCAATGAATTATTAGACAAATACGATGAATTACAACCACCGGATGCCTTCTCAAGATCCGTAAAACTACTAAAACTATCTTTAGAGTATCAAATTGAATCACATGAACATCGTTTAGGCTGGATTAAAAATGGAGATGAACTAGAATTAGTCAGATCTCAAGAATTAACACAATTATCATTTGAAGCAGAACAAGCAGGATTAAAATCATTTAACGATGCAAAATCAGGAATAGAACAGTAAATCTTTAAGCGTTTAAAATTATAGTATTTTTATGAAAAAATTAGTATTTTTAATTCCATTATTATTCTTGATACAACCTGCGTTTGGAGAAATAATAGTTGAAAATGATCAGACATACATTGGAAATGACGGTATAATGCACATTGTAGGTGAAATTAAAAATGATTCAAAATCACCAGTGAACAAAATAAAAATTATAGCCACACTGATTGATGAAGATGGAAAAATACTAGACACAATAAATGGAAAAGTCATGTCAAATATAATAATGCCAGGAATGAAAGGTAGTTTCGATATAATTACAAATGAAAAAAAGAATGACAGTGTTTTAGATTATAATTTAGGATTTGAGTATAAACTTGCAGCACCAAAAAATCAAGTCATTGAAATTGTTTCATCAGAAATGAAGAGAGACCAATTAAATAATTTAATAATTTCAGGAACTATTGAAAATAATGGAGAGATTACTGCCAACATGATAAACGTCGTTGCGACGTTATATGACAGAGATGGAAAAGTATTGACAGTTTCAAAAATTCAAACACAACCAGATTTTTTGAGATCTGGTGAAGAAAGTCACTTTCTGGTTCCAATTTATGAGAAGAATCAATCAATGAATGTAGCCGATTATACTATAATTGCAGAATCAGATGAATATGCAGCAGTTCCAGAATTTCCATTAGGTTCAGGTGCACTATTAATAATTTCAGTATCATCATATGTAATTTTTTCAAGAAACCCTGAAAGAATTACTAATGCACTCGGTAGATGTTCAAAGATTTTAGCTCGACAATAATTCTTATACATACAAACAAACAAGAATGTTAAATGGCAATTTCAGATGAGAATAGAAAATTTCTAGAAGGCTTACTGCAATACTACATTGAACAAGCTGATTCTTACAATCAATTTGCAAACGAATACAGTAAATTTTCCAGCTCTAAAAGAGAGATAGCGTTTGGGGTGATAGTCGGTACAGTGTATTCAGCATTTTTACAGACATATTCAAATCAACAATTGGAAGTTAGATTAGACGATATACAGGAATTTCATGAATTTATGAGAGATAATATTGAAAAAATAACCAAAGCACTTGATAAAAAGAATCTATAGGTAGGAATAAATCCAAACAGAATGACGATGATTATGTCAGAAATAATTGGATATAAAATTCAACAAATTGTTGATAATGGTCAAGCAATTCAGATAGCACTCGCTGAAGATGTTCAAACAGAACCAATTTCACAAAAGCAATTGATTATGGAAAATGTTTCAAAGAAACTAGATCAAGATACAAAAGAACAAGTTATGCCATTACTTGAAGCAATGCTTCAAGCACAGCCAACTATCAAAATGAAGAGTTATGCACAGACAAATATCTCAATTACTATGCCAAAAAATAGATATGAAAAACTTGGTAGACCACAAGTTGGACAAGTTTTAAGAATAGATATACAAAAAATTTAAAGATTTTCTTCTATTTTAGATAATTCGTATAAGGGTAAGGAGCAAGTGAAGTTTTTACAAATAGTTACATTTGTTTTTTCTGAGAATTCTTTTCCTTCAAAAAATGGATATTTAGATAATAATTTTAAATTTTCTTCATCTTTAATTTGAATTATAATTCCTTCAGGTATGAATTTCTTATACAGAGAATTTACAATTTCAGAGTTTTCAGAATTAATTATTGTAATTTCTGTGGGATGCTTAAGATACAGATTCATTACATTAAGCAGATATCCAAATGCAAATGGATTTTCTGCAGCAGAGGTGCCATTTAATTCCAAAATTTGCTTAGATATTTTAAGAAATTTTTCATCATTTACAAGATGATGAAGTTTCAGTAATGCATTTGCAGCAACTGAATTTCCAGAAGGAACAGATAAATCATAATAATTTTTTGGGCGAACTATCAAAGATTCATGTGTGTCAGCTGTAAAGTAAAATGTTTTTTCAGATTCATTCCAGAAATGTTCTATCATATAATTTGCAATTTTCTGAGCCATATCAAGAAAATATGCGTCAGATGTTATCTCAAAAACATCAATAAGAGAATTTACAAGATATGCATAATCATCTAGATATCCATTTAATTTTGGAGTATCATTTTTGAAGGTTCTATGTATGAATCCATGTTTAGAGAATTGTTCTGAAAAATATTTGGCGGCATTTGTGGCAGCGTTAAGATATTTTCCATTTCCTGAAATTCTATAACCTTTAGCATATGCAGAAATCATCATAGAATTCCATGACGTGATAATTTTATCGTCAGTTCCAGGTTGATCTCGTTTATCTCTTACATCAAGTAGTTTTTTTGATGAACGTTTCAAAAGTTCAGTAATTTCATCTTCAGTTTTATTAAATTTGAATGAAAGAGATGAGATATTGATATTATTTGCTAGGATTGTATTTCCTTCAAAGTTTCCACCATCAGTAACATCGTAATAAATACAAAATATTTCAGAATCATCGCCTAAGATATTTTCAATTTCACGTTTTTTCCAAACAAAAGTCTGTCCTTCTTCTCCATTGGTATCTGCATCTTGAGCAGAATAAAATAAACCTGAAGTAGATGTCATTTCACGTAGTACATAGTCAAGAGTTTTTCTGACAACACCGAGGTAGAACGGATCTTTTGTAATTTGATACGCTTCAGCATATACAGGAGGTAAAAGTGCATTGTCATACAACATTTTTTCAAAATGAGGTACAAGCCAGCGTCCATCAGTCGAATATCTATGAAATCCCCCACCAATTTGATCAAAGATTCCACCTTTAGCCATTTTTTTTAATGTCATTAACGCAAACTCTTGAAATTTTGTGATTCCTGAAAGTTTAGAGTATCTAAACATGAAAGAAAGATTTGCTGCGTTTGGGAATTTAGGTGCTTGACCAAATCCACCATAATTAGTATCTGCAACCTGTAAAAGATTAACTGCAGCCTCATCCAAAATAGCTTTTTCAATTTCCCCACCATGAGAAACGCGTTCTAATTTAGTAAGATTTGACATAAATTGTTCGGCGGAAGTGCCGACATCTTTTGGTTTTTCCTTCCATGCTTGTGCCAACTGTCGACATAAACTACCAAAGCCAGGTCTTCCATAGGAATCAAGAACTGGAAAATATGTTCCAACGTAAAATGGTTTTTGTTCAGGCGTCAAGAATACACTTAGTGGCCATCCACCTTGACCAGTTGACATTTGACATATTTTTTGGTAAATATCATCCAAGTCTGGTCGTTCTTCACGGTCAACTTTGATATTAATAAAATTTTCATTCATAATTTTTGCCACATCGTCATTTTCAAATGACTCATGAGCCATAACATGACACCAGTGACAAGAGCTGTAACCGACAGATAGGAAAATAGGTTTATTTTCATCTTTTGCTTTTTTTAACGATTCATCATTCCAAGAATACCATTCAACAGGATTATCTTTGTGTTGAAGTAAATATGGACTTGTTTCTTTAGATAGATTATTGGGCATTATGATAATTCATAGTATTGATTATTTGTATGTAATCTAAATTTTCCAGATTGCTGTATCATTACGTTTGTAAATTTCTATGTTAATCTGTTTTAGTAGTTTTTGCTTTGATTTTTCTGCTTTTTTTTCGTTGCTGTAATCTTTCTTTTTTAACAATTTGTCTAAAAGAATGAGTTGATCATCACTTAGATTTTTGAAACTTCCATTTTTAGTCACTAGATTTAACAGTTCAACACGTCGGAAATCATCCTTTTTTAAAATTTCAGCCATACTTGTCATTAGAACATCCTACTAAAAATAAATGTGTGTAAGATTAGGCTCAATTATGACAGAAATGATGCGTGCAATGGTTCTTTCAGAATGTAAGAAAATCGAAGACAAACCACTAAAATTAACAAATATTGAAAGACACACAATAAATAATCCTGACGAAGTTTTGATCAAAATTGAAGCATGTGGCGTATGCCATTCTCAATTACATGGAATAGAAGGAGATTGGGAAGAGATAGGGATTCCTCCATCATTTCCAACAGTACCAGGACATGAAGTTGTTGGAAAAATTATTGAGATTGGCGATAAAGTTACAAAATTTAGAATTGGAGATAGGGTTGGACTAACACCACTTTTGAAATCATGTATGGATTGTAGATATTGTGATGAAGGTAAGGAATACCTTTGTGAAAATAATGAAATTACAGGTGAAACATTACGTGGCGGTTATACAGAATTTATTAATGCATCAGAAAACTTTGTGACAAAAGTTCCAGAAAGCATGTCATCAGAATATGCAGCACCGCTATTTTGTCCAGGAATAACTGCATACAAAGCAGTAAAAGCGGCAGAACCTGAAAAAAATAAAAAAATTGCAATTTATGGAATTGGCGGAGTAGGACATATGGCCATACAGTTTGCCAAGGTAGAAGGATGCGAAGTAACTGGAGTATCAAGAAAGAAAGAACATCTAAATGTTGCAGAGAATCTTGGTGCAAAAAAAACATTCCAATTTACAGAATCTCAAGATGAATTTTTGAATAAAGTTAAAGATGATTATGGATTATTTGATGCTGCAATTGTATTTGCACCATCAGATTTTGTCACAGACACGGCCATAAAATCAGTGAAAAAAGGAGGAACCGTGATAATTGCCACGGTAGGTAAAATTCCAAATTTCTTAGCGTTTGAAGAAAAAACAGTAAGAGGTACACTAATTGGCTCTATGAAAGATATGGAAAAAGTAATTGAAATTGCACAAAAAAATAATTTCAAGGTTGTTACGGAATCATTTCCATTAGAACAGGCAAATGAAGTACTTGAGAGGTTAAAAAATTCAAATATCGAAGCACGTGCAGTTCTAATTCCTTAAATTGCTAAGAATTTTGTTACAAACATGATTTGTAGACGTTGTCATCATACAGATGAAATTCATAAAACTACCACATCCTCAGAGTCAATGTTAAGAAGAGGATCTTGTCAAATCCCAGATTGTACATGTAATCAATTTTTAGATGCATTTGAAGAGATTGACGATGAACAACTCTAGTCATATATAGGAAAAAAGAATTTCAAAAACATGGATAAACATGCACCAAAAGAAGAAATGATTAAAGATTTGGAAAATATCTTAGCAAAAATCAATGCTTTAGAGGTCACTGCTAAAGATGAGGAAGCAAAAGCTAATGTCAAAATTTTAAGAAAACTTACAGAGGGACAAATTCATTCAATTAATGAATTTGATCATCTAAAAAAAGCAATTGATCTTCTTACAATGCAATTATTTGAAGTTAAGGATAAAATAAATTCAAAATAATCATTCAGTCTGACATAGAGGACGATATTTTGATATGATTTTGTCTACAATACGTTTTCTTTCTGGCGCTTCAGATTCCCACAGAGGCAAAATTGCGAGATAAAGACTTTCTTCATTACCAGCATGTTGGATCCAGCACTTAAAATTATCATTTTGTGTGAAAAAGTCTTTCTGATCAGTTTTGTCAGATTCATCAGCATGAAGTGGAATAAAGCCGGATTTATTCTGGTTGAATATTATGTAAACTACTTTATCCATAGGAGGGCCCCATTCGGATAGCTTGATAGGTCCAAGAAATTCATAATGAAGAATTTGAATTGTCACTAACAAAATTAAGAAGGCTCAAGTTTTAAATTTGCCTAATTTTGCCTCAAAGTAAATGTCAGAAATGCAAGATCCACATAATTATAGAAAAGTTGGCTACTCAATGATATTAGTCGCTGCATCTCTAGCAGCAATTGGGATAGTTCAAGTAGCAATTGGACCAGATGTTCTGTATGCAGATCAAATGCAAAGAGATAATACGAAATTTTTTGAGATGTGTAAAGCAGGAAATTATCTAGGTGAAGGTTGTGATATATTTGATAAACCGGGAAATACATTATATGAAATTCCTAGAATGACATTAGATGATACAGAAGAATCTGAAACTATGATTATGGAAGAACCCGTTATGGAAGAACCACAGGCATCTGCAGAAATTGTTTCAATTCCTGAAGGATCAGGTGCACCTGGATGTGAAGAGACAGACGAATGTTATATCCCTGCAACATTAAACATTTCAACAGGTACCACAGTAGTTTGGGAAAATAATGATAGCGCTGCACATCTTGCAACAAGTGGAACACCAAGTGGTGGACCAGATGGAGCTTTTGATTCAGGAATGATTATGGCAGGAGATACATACGAATTTGAGTTTTTAGACAAAGGTGAATTTGTATACTATTGCCTTGTTCATCCTTGGATGGTTGGAACAGTTATAGTAGAATAATTACTGTCCATTCATGTAATCTTCCCAAGTGTTAAGATTAGAAGTAAAACGATTCATTTGATACATTGCACCGCCAATAATTCCAGCATGATAACATGTGTATAGATAGATTTGAGAGTTACTAGGGTCAGTTTGTGTTAAACTCATACTAATCATTGAAAAGAAAACAAATGTTCCACAAAATGTAATTATTTTTCCAATCATTCCACCATTTAGTCCAACAATTCTTCTTGTTGCGGCAGCCATAATTGTAATACTTGATACAATCAAAAATGTTGCACCACCATTTGCAGTAATCATATCAGTAGCCCAAGGAACTACACCATCATCAACTAAAGATGACTCAGGTATCATTGCACCACCATGAAGTGCAAAATTTACAGAGCTAAACAAACCACCAATTACTAAAAAGAAAAGAAATAATTTCATAATTTTTCTTTTGAATGCACTTCGAGTTTCAGATGGTTGTAATGCTCTTTCAGAAATTTTTAGGCCATACAGGAATCCAATTCCGAATGCGGGAGCAAATAAGATATTCATAAGATATGGATGCTCAAGAAATAATTCAGCATAATAGGTATTGAGTAAAAATGCTGTCAACAATGCAATTCCAGCAGCAGATCCAAAAACAATCAAATTTGAATATTTGAATATTTTTGGTACATTCTCATCAGAACTATTCCAACTATACACAGAAAATTCTTTTGGAATTTAGATTAAAAAACCGAGTAAAAATTGATTTACCCAATTAATCAATTCTTTTCAATTTGTTCCTAACGAATGATCATTTTCAATGAACATCGCATTTTTATTTTAACTAAAAGAACTTTACATTATGAAATCATTATCAATTGTAATTCCAGGAGTAATTCTGGTAATTTTTGGAATCATATTCAGTTTTCAAGGACAAGGAATGATTGGACCAGAATCATCATTCATGTATGAAAGTGAAGAATGGATAGATAATGGAATAATTATCAGTATGATAGGAGTAATTTTGATATTAATTGGATATTTTGTAGAAAAGAAAAAATTAACTTAATAATTTTTTTCAAAATATTTTTGATGATATTCTTCAGCACGGTAGAATGTAGAAGCAGATTTTATCTCAGTGACAATATCGCTCCCAAATGTTTTTTGTGCAGATGGATTTAATTTTTCTTTAACATCTTTTGCCGCTTGTTCTTGCTCAGGATTATGACAAAATATTGCAGAGCGATATTGAATGCCAATATCAGGACCTTGTCTATTAGGAGTAGTTGGATTATGATTTTCAAAAAATACTTTTACTAAATCGGAATATGAAATTTCTGTAGGATCAAATTCAACTTGTATAGCTTCAGCGTGGCCAGTTTTATCGGTACAAACATCTTCGTACGTAGGATTATCTGTATGACCTCCGGTATATCCTACAGCGGTAGATTTTACACCATTTGTTTTAGAAAATACTTCTTCAACGTGCCAAAAGCATCCTGCAGCAAAAGTTGCTTTCTCCATAGATACATTCAGGTTAAACAATAAAAAAAGCTTTCAAAATTTTAGAATCCAGAATTCAAAGGATTTGAAGGTTTTAGAATTTCTCTTAACAGAATTGTGGCATATGAACCGCGAGATAATTGGAATTTTATCATATTTTCATCAATCTTGAAGTTCAAATAATTAATTGATGCATTACGAAATCCACCTTCAACTGAGAGTTCTTGGAAATCTTTTATGAAGAAATCTTTTGGAGTAAGTAATTCTTCATCAAGAATTTTTTTTATATAATAATCAAATCTTGATTTTTTATAATATGAATGACCTACAAGTGGAATAGCAAGTTTTTGTTTAGGATCATTTTCAAATTTTCCCAATATAGAATTTTTATCAAAACAAACATCATCAGTTTTCGGTGATGATAATTCTTCTTCAAATTCATGTGCAAGACTCAGAGTTTTGTTGAATAGAAATGATTGATATGCTTGAATGTAAAATCTTCGTAATGCAAGAGGAATTGAACGTATTGCATTCTTAGGATCACTGTCACTGGAAAGTTGTTTTAGTAAATTTCTTTCAATATCCATAGAAAATGGTAATAATTCAATTACTTCAGATTCAGATTTACGTTCAGATATTAATTTCCGCATTTCATTATTTTTTTCTGAATCATATTTTGATGAAAAACTTAGTAGATACTCAAGTGCCTCTTCATAATCACCTTTAATGATTGATTTTCCAACTAGATGCGTTATTGGTCGTTTTGAACCAAATCTTTGATACCCAAAAAAATTAAGAATGTTTTCAGTACCTGTAAATGATGGCAATGGTTCATTCAAATCAGATACTCTAATTTCAAAATAATTTCCTAGCATATCTTTTTTTGATATTGGTTTTTCTACAAATCCAAGTCTTTTTGCAGAATATTTTTGTCCAGTATATTCTTCTAGAGAGTTTATTTTCTTGTAGGTGTAAACGTACTGTTCTGTTTTTGCATTTGCATCTTTCAAACCAAGCGATTTTAAGACTAGCCCGTAGCGTTTTTCGATATCAATTAATGCATGATTTGTATCAATTCCAGATTTTTTTAACAAGTAAACAGCATGTCCATTCAAATTATCAAATAAGTCAATAGCTTTTTCAGATAAAACCTCTTTCACCAAAAAATCATTTTCATTTTTTTTAATTTTTCCAGAAATAGAGGCATATTTTGTAGTATAAACAGAGAGTCCTATCTCTTTATCAATTTGTGGAATCACGGTTCAATAATGATATCAACGTATTTTGATACGTTTACCTCAGAGTTAAAAACTCCTAAAAGTAATTTGTAATCTCCAGATAATGCAATTTGACTTGCAGTAATTGAAACAATAATTTCATTAGAACTATTGAAGTCATGTGAGATTAAAAGATCAGAGGATTTTGTAACAGTTGATGCAGTATGAGCAAAATTGAAATTAATATCCCCAATGTTTGATGATGATGGATTTATACTCAAAGAAATTGTTTCAGTTTCACCTTTTTTGAGGTTTATAGATTCAACATTTGTATTTACTGTGAATGGAAGAGATTTTCCAGTATCAACTACACCAATTTTATTTTCTGCCCATTCTGTAAACCAAATTTTATCATCTATCACATCAAAGCCAAAAATTTGTGCAACACCACAATTTGATTTAGATTTATCTTCACAGTCGGCCCAGTTAGGATTTTTAGATGGTACCATGTATTCTATTAGTCGTTCATTATCAATATCAAAGACTGCAAGTTGATTAGATGTTTGTTCATTGAAAATGAGATTTCCATTCATATCAGTTTCAGTCCAATAGGGTCTAGAAATTGGTGTTTTTATTATTCCAGTTGAATTCCCATATGCAGATTTTTGAGGTGTTGAGGTAACAAATTTTGTAAATTTTTCTTCATTAGGATCAAATTTGAAAAAGAAACTACTAGAAGTATCTACAATCCAAACATTATCATTTTCATCTACAGACAATCCATTTGCAGTATTAAGATCATCTGGAAAATCATATACATCAAAATAATTTTCGAGTGGAATATCTATTCCTGTACTTGCCAAATAGGAATCTTGTTTGTATTGTTCAATATTGAATTTTAATAATAATCCAGTAGTATCAGGAATCCAATTTGTATACCATAAATTATTTTTAGAATCAACTCCAAAATCACCGGTAAATGAATTTGGAATTGGTGCTACAATACTAGAATATGTAAGATCATCAATGTTTTGAGCTAAATCAAAGAAAGTAATTTTACTTCCAGTGAAGTCATTTACTATAATATTTGAACCGCGTATAGCAAGTTTTTGAGGTAACGAACCGTCTTCAGAAGGAGGATATGATACTGCATCATATGTTTCACCAATTGTATCAAAACGCCAAAGAGTATCAAAACTTCCATCAGTATACCACATTGTACCATCAGAAGAATAATCCATCCCCCATGACATAGTACGTGCACCTTCTGGCCACATATCATTTTCAAATTCAGTAAATTTTTCAGATATAGGATCAAATTTTGCAATTTGACCTACATTTGATTCAACAAACCATACATTTCCATCAGGTGCGACTTTAATTGCAAGTGGTTGTGTACATAAAGTTGGAATTTGGTATTCCTGTACATAAGATGTGGATTTTGCATCACTACCTCCACAGAAAGTTGCACGTTGATCATCAGGGAAATTATCCATAGGAGTTCCGGTCATTGTTGAACTAAGTTCAGTACAATAATTATCAATTAACATCTGCTCACCAATTTTTTGTCCAACATCACATAGTGAAGAATTACGATCTTGAGTTGCAACTTCCTGGCATGCAGTAAGAGCTTGTTCATTATTTTCTAAATCAGATGTACGTTCTACACACGCATTCATCATAAAATCAAATCTATCTAAAACTTGTTTTTCTTCCATAGTCATAGTAGCTGCTGGCGGAGCAATTGCAAACAGTACAGTCGATGTTAATAAAATACCACCCAAAAATGCGAATGCAAGAATACCTTTTGTTTTTTGCTTCACAACTTTTCAAAATTAGAGCTTGTTATATCTGATTCTTAAAGTAACGATAAATCTCCAGTAATTTTATCGATTAAATTTTCTGGAGCAGGTCCAACAGATATGCAAGTTGTTGTTCCTGGTGCAATTTGTGTATGACCAGCATCAGTTATTTCAGACCATGGAAGACCTAACTCAATTGCACCTTTTTTGACTTCATTTAGTTCCTTTATTCCAGAAACTTTGACAACAACTTTCTCTTGTCCACCCCACCAAGTTTGAAACCATTCGGGATGTGATTTTCGAACATGTTCTGCACCCATAACACATGCATGACCAACTTGTGCTGCAATTTTGCCTTTTCCCATTCCAAGATCAGTTCTAACTGCAATAACCTGCTTGATGTCAGTCATATGAAATAATTATAGAAGTTGATGATAAACGTTACAATTCAAATACCAAATAAAGATACAAACCATACATGTATGATGCAGTAGTAGCTGGAGGAAGTATTTCTGGACTTTTAGCTGCAAGAGAAATTGCAAAAAACGGTCATTCAGTTTTAGTTTTGGAAGAAGGATTTGAAGTAGGAAGCCCAGAACATTGTGGAGGATTAGTTAGTGAAAATGCATTAAAAGAATTAGGAATTGAACCATCAGCAAAAACATTTGATAGTAAAGTAGAATGTGCAAAGATTTTTTCACCAGAAGGAAAAGAAATTACAATTAATTCAAAAAAACAAAAAATCATAGTCATAAATAGAAGAGAATTAGATAAACAAGCAGCAAGACAAGCTAGAGATAATGGTGCAGAAATTTCTGTGAAGACTAGTTTTCAAGAAAAAAACAACAATATCATAAGAACATCAAATGGAAATATAGAATGTAAATTTTTTGTAGATTGTAGGGGAGTTTCAAGATTAGTAAATAAAGACAGAGATGGAATATTGCTAACTGCACAATACGAAGTATATGCAGACTGGATTAAGGAAGGTCAAGTAGAGGTATATTTTGATCAAGAAAAATATCCAGAATTTTTTGCATGGATAATTCCTTCTGGAAAAGGAGTAGGTAAGGTAGGAGTTTCAGGTAAAGGAATTAACACATTGGGACGAATGGATGAATTTCTAAAATCTAAAGGTAATTTTTCAACAATTAGAAAAATATTTGCGCCAATCTGGATCAAAGGACCAATAAAGAATTTTGTCGAGGACAATACAATGATAGTTGGCGATGCTGCAGGACAAGCAAAACCTACAACTGCAGGAGGTATTTTCTCATGTGGAATGGCAGGAATTATGGCAGGTAAAGCAATTTCAGAAGCAATAGAAACAGGAGATTCGTCTTCATTGATGAATTATGAGAAAGAATGGAAAGAGAAATTTGGAAAAGAGTTTGAGAAACAAAATCTTGCTAGAAAAATACTTGCAAGATTAGATAACGGAACAGTAAACAAATTGTTTAATTCCATTACACCCGAAATTGAAGAAGATATCTCAAATAAAGAAGACTTTGATTTCCATACAAGTTCAATTCTCAGATTACTTGGAATGAAAGGTTCTTTCAATACAATGCAAGCATTGATTGGAGGAGAAATCAAGAGACTTGTTCAAAATAAAGCATAAAATTTCAAGGAAGGTATAAATTCCTAACAGAGAGGATTTCATTATGTCTTCAAGTATTACACTACCGGTATGCAATGGTTGTAGTAGACACATCATGCCAGGCGACAAGAATGTTAAATTCAATTGTCCAGAGTGCAATAACGAATTAATTTGGAGATGTGGAAGTTGTAGAGAAGCCGCAGCACCATATACATGCAAATCATGCGGCTTTTCGGGACCATAGAAAATGGCTCAATTACTTTTAATTGTAAAAATACTTCCTACCGGAACCGAAGTAGATTTAGATAAATTAGTTGAAGGAATAAAATCGAGTCTAAAAGACGAGATTGAATTACGTAGACATACAAAAGAACCATTAGCTTTTGGGTTAGAATTTATCAAAGCAGAATTCACTTTAGAAGATGCCGAAGGTAAGATGGAATCATTAGAAAATTCTGTCAAATCTGTCGAAGGTGTCAGTGAGTTCGAGGTGCTGAATATGAGCCGCATGTCAGTTGACATGAAATAGGAGTTTAGTTGACTCGAAATGTCGACCCACTACAAATGAGAGTGGGAGAAGCAAAACAAAGAGATATCGGAAAAAAACGAGCTCGAATCGGTCCAGACGCAATGGATTATCTTCAAGTAACACCAGGGGATGTAATTCAAATTAATTCAAAAAAATCAACATGTGCTATAGTTTGGCCAACGGATGAGGATGAGAAATATCCAGATACAATAAGAATTGATGGTCAAACAAGAAAAAATCTAGGAGTTGCATTAAGCGACGTAGTTGAGATTAAAAAAATAATAACAAAACCTGCAAAATCAGTTACATTAACTCCAATTGCAGATCAGGTGACAGTTGACAAAGAATTTACTGATTTTGTAAAAAATAGATTGAAAGGATTACCGTTAAGTCAAGCTGATGAAATTTCAGTAATGATTCTTGGGAATGCAATGGACTTTAAAATAGAAAAAATTTCCCCTAAAGGAATAGTACGCATTGAGCGTACCACCACACTAACAATTCTATCAGAAGCATCTGAAGATAAAAAATCTCGAATAACGTACGAAGAAGTTGGAGGATTGCAAGAAGAAATAAAGATAATGCGAGAAATAGTGGAACTTCCATTAAGACATCCAGAATTATTTGTAAGACTTGGAATCGAGCCACATAGTGGAGTATTGTTGTATGGTCCACCTGGATGTGGTAAGACATTACTTGCAAAAGTTCTTGCAAGTGAATCAGAAGCAAGAATGTTATCAATTAACGGTCCAGAAATTATGAACAAATATTATGGCGAAACAGAAGCAAAATTGAGAGATATTTTCAAAGAAGCAAAAGAAAATTCACCAAGTATAATTTTCATCGATGAAATTGATGCAATTGCACCGAAAAGAGAAGAGGCGTATGGTGATGTAGAAAAACGAGTTGTTGCTCAATTACTTGCATTAATGGATGGATTAACAGATAGAGGAAACGTGGTAGTACTTGGTGCAACAAATAGACCAGATAGTGTTGATCCGGCATTAAGAAGACCGGGAAGATTTGATAGAGAAATGGAAATTTCAGTTCCAAACGCAGATGGTAGATTAGAGGTTATGCAAATTCACACAAGAGGAATGCCTATTGCAGATGATGTTAACTTGAAAAGTCTTGCATCAGAATTACATGGATACACAGGTGCAGATATGAAATCATTATGTAGAGAAGCGGCAATAAGATCGATTCGAAGGTATTTACCAGAAATTGATTTAGAAACTGAAAAAATCCCAGCAAAAGTTCTTCAATCAATGGAAGTGAAAATAATCGACTTTTATGATGCCATGCATGGTGTAATTCCTACAGCAATGAGAGAGTTCTATGTAGAACGCTCGAAAGTATTCTGGGAAGATGTTGGAGGATTGGAAGAATCAAAACATGTTCTTCAAGATAACTTGATAGTTGCAATGAATGATCCTGAGAAATTTAGTAAAATGGGAATAAAACCACCTAGAGGTGCATTATTGTATGGTCCACCTGGATGTGGTAAGACAATTTTGGCCAGAGCGTTAGCTACTGAAAGTGGTGGAAACATGATTCTTGTTAGAGGACCAGAAATATTATCAAAATGGGTTGGAGAATCTGAAAAAGCGATACGAGAGATTTTCAGAAAGGCAAAAGCATCATCACCATGCGTGATAATTTTTGATGAACTAGACTCATTGGCAAAAATGAAAAATGGAGAAGAAGGTGGAGGAATTGGAGAAAATATACTCAGTCAGATGTTAACAGAAATGGAAGAAGGAACAACATCAAGAGTGGTAATCATAGGAATAACAAACAGACCAGATTTAATTGATAATTCTATGTTACGAACAGGTAGATTGGATTTGAATGTCTTTGTTAGCCCACCAGATGAAAAAGGGCGTTTAGAAATTATTAAAATATTGACAGACGGAATGCCATTATCAAAAGATGTAGATTTACATGAGATTTCAGTTGCTACACAGAGTTATTCAGGTGCAGATTTAGCATCATTATGCAGAGAAGCAGCAGTTGAAGCAATGCAAAACAATTCTAAAGAGATTTCAAGTAAAGACTTTGCTGCAGGATTGAAAAAGATTAGACCGTCAATAACAAAAGAAGTGGAATCATGGTATGAAAAAATTAAAGAAGGAGCATCAAGCATCATACCAAGAGAAGCCGATAAGACATTCTATGGTTAGAGATCATTCAAAGTCTTAAGAAGCAATTCATCACTATACATCGCATATTCAGGATAACAATTCAACATGTGACCATTAGAAATTGGTTCAAATTTCCAATCAACACATTCAATATTATATTCAAGATTGGAATTATCATATATCCAATCAAATCCATTTCTTATTGTTGGTTCAGGATAATTGTGACCTCGAATTAAGGAAATGGTATCATCATCATAATTTACAGAAATTTCAGCATACAATGCATTAGGATATAGATATACAATATTTGGATGTGATGTTATAGCATCAAACATTTTTTCAGTTACATATTCATTATGAAGCACTATTACCTTATCATAATTTAACAGAATTTCAGGATTTTTATCTACATCCACATCAGTGATAAAAGGATAATCAAGTAAATGAAGAATGTTCAATCCCAATGTGGAAGCAGTGAAATCAATTGGCTTATCAAAATTTATTGGTACAGTTAAGCAATCATCATCTCTAAACAACTTTCCATGAAATTCTTGATCACACTCCCCACGATAAAACGTATAAAATCCAGGTTCAGTGTAAGCCGTGAAAGTAAAAGTTGGAATTATAACAACAGAATTTGAAGTGTTAATCAGAGTTTCATATATTTTGATGTTTTCAGGTATAAAGTCAAATTGTACATCCACGTATCTAGTACTACCATCATTCATCAAAACAACATCTTTGTTTAACAGGCTTGCGGAAAAGAGATCTACATTCTTTTCAAATGTTTGAATTAAGGGTATGTCTGTTGATGAATATTCTAATGAAGTGTTAATTATTGATGAATTGGATATTTTCAAAAGATTTTCATTGTAAAGATATGTAATTGCAGACGCATAAACATCATTTGAGATTTTATTTTCAGAGAACCATTTTGCGGTATAAGAAAACCAAGGAGGTATGCTAAATTCATTAGATAGATTTTGAGATAAATCAGTATGAGTTTCTAGTAGAACAATAAGTGATTTTTGGAATTTTACATCAGATATTTTCCCTTCAGACCACCATTTAGCATCACTATAATGCCAATATGAAATATTTTCATCATCATATACAGAATATGAAAACGGAGTATTTGTTGAAAGAAAAATGATAGAGAAAGAAATACAAATTACTAAAAATAAGGTATATTGTTTTAACAATAAATTCACTGCGTACGAAGATTTAAAATGATTACTCTGTTAATTTAGGTATGGCAATTCCAATAAGAAATCATGTATTAGAAGTAATCAAGCAAAAAGAAAACTATACCGATAAGGAATTAGAAAAGGCACTTACAAAAGATGGTACAATTATCACTGAAGGTAAATTCAACAAAGTTCTGCTAGATTTAGAGATAATGGGATTGATCAACGTAGCATGGGTAACAAAAGATAATAGAAGAATTCAAGCAGTTACAGAAAAAGTTGAAGAAGATGCCTACGAAGAGCAAATAAAAGAAACACAAGAAAAAGATTACGAAGCCAGTTTTCCTAACTCTTAAAATTATTAAAACCTGAAATTAAAAGCAGCGTCTAATGCAACAGCTAAGAAAATTATTGTCAAATATGGAGCGGTGACTTTGTATGCTTTCCATGCAAAGTCAGATGTTGGTTCTTTTGTTAACTTGTAATGATATACAAGCATTAGACCACCAGAAGCAGCTGCAATTGCAGTATAAACAAGACCCATTCCAAATGCATAAAGCATTAATGAGTATGGAAGTAGAATCAAAGTATTAATCAAAATGTATTTCGATGTTTTCTGCATTCCAATTAGAACTGGAAGCATTGGAACTTTGGCTGCAGAATATTCATCTTTCATTTTCATTGCTAGACACCAAAAGTGAGATGGAGTCCAAACGAATACAAGAAATCCAATTAAAAATCCTAGAATATCCATAGAACCTGTAGCTGCAGACCATCCGGCCATAGAAGCTGCACTTCCGGCAAATCCACCAATCACAATGTTTGATGAATTTAATCTCTTTAGCCATGCTGTGTATATTATCACATAGAAAAATATTCCAAGTGCAATGAAAAATGCTGAAATGTAATTCAAAGCTAATGCACCATATACAACAGAAATCACACTTACCGTCAAACCATAAATCAAAACAGAGTTTGGTTTTATTCTTCCAGATGGTATTGGTCTAGTACTGGTTCTTTCCATTAATGGATCAATATCACGGTCATAGTAGTGATTCAATGCGCTTGAGCCAGCTGATGCCAAACCTCCTGCAATAATGATATGAATTAATCCCCAAGTGTCCAATTCAGGTCCAATCAATTTACTTGCTGCATACATCGATGTAACAGCTGTAATTACAAGAAGAACGACAATTCTTGGTTTTGAAATTTCAATTATTTCTTTTATTCCCAATATACTCATATTTTTGTTGTATCGAATTTATTCCCTTCTAATAGACGATCTTCTTTGTTACATAAGGATAAAATAATACTCTGAAAGCATCAAAGCAGAATTGAGTAATTGGGATCTAATAATGCCAGGTGGAGGACTAACCGCAATCGGTCTTGTGGGACTTATCACATCATATTCAGGAATTGCCCACACATTCATTGATGGAATGCATGCATTAACCGGATTACTCTTCATGTTTGGATTAATAATTTTAACAGCCGGTCTTTTGGAAGGAGGAATTTCAACATCAAATCGTACCAAAGCAACCGTACTAGCAATCATCTCAATTTCTCTAGGATTTGGAACATTTGCAACTACAATGACAGAAAATTCAACATTACCATTATTTGCAGGAATATTAATTATGATTGCAATTCCGGCAATTGTGATTTCATACTTTGCAATGAAGATGCCAGTATACGCAAAACCTGTTGGAGTAATCTTTGTTTTAGCATTTGGAACAGGAATCGGACTTTACATGGCATTTGGTTTTGTAGGACCAGACCCATACATGATTGCATCAGAAGTTTCTGAAGTAGAAGAAGCTGTAGAAGAAGCAATTCCAGAAGGACCAATATTCATAATTTCAATGTTAGCAGGATCAGATGTACAAGGCGCTCCAGACTATGAACCAGATGAAGCGGTAGTTTCAAAGGGTCATATCATAGAATGGGTAAACGATGATGCAATGTCACATACTGCTACAAGTTCTGTTGACTTTGGAGAAACATTTGACACAGGACTACTAAATGCAGGAGAATCTTACAAACTAGATACTAACAAGTTAGACCTTGGAACATACGAATACATGTGTATTGTACACCCATGGATGGTCTCAACAATAATTATAGAAGAGTCCGTAGAATAACAATAGTGAATAAATCTATTATTTTATCAGATGAAGATAAACAAGAACTAGCAAAGTATGCAGAATCAGAAAAACCATACGAGTCTTGTGCAATTCTAGTTGGAAATGAAACTGATGAGAACTGGACTGTAAAAGAATTAGTCTTAACTGAAAATACTGCAAAGTCTGAGGTTACATTTACGATTTCACCTGATAAAGAGTTTGAAGTAGATCAAAAAGCAAAGGAATCAAACATGGAAATAGTTTGTATTTTTCATTCTCATCCGGAATCAGGAGCCCAACCTTCAGAGACAGACAAAAAATTCATGAGAGTGAATCCTTTCCCATGGATAATTTATTCAGGTAAGACAAAAGAAATGAACTGCTTCATTTTAGAAGACGAGAACGTAAAACAGATTTCAATAATATAGTGATAAATTAAATAGATCTTATTTTGCATCAAGAATATGGCAATGGATATACACGTCTACGACACTTATGTTAAAGCCAAAGATGGTCATACAATGCATTTCGATGTTATCACCGATAAGCAGGATCATGATCAAGCAATCAAATTTGCAAAAGAATGGCTAGCAACTGTTGGTGAAGAAGGTGCAACTGTAACAGGAGAGGAATGTCAATTCTGTCACACACAAGGTGCCCCAGAACCAGTAGAAACTGAGATTAAAGAAAAAGGTTATTTCATCCAAAAGATGGAAGGCTGTTAATTCTATAATCTTTTTTTATTTTATTTTTCTATATTTTACCTAAGTTCATCTAAAAATTTCAGAAAGAAAAGAAAGGAATTATGGGATCATCATTATGCCTATACCCACAATCAACAAAAACCCTACAAAAAGAACAGAGCGCTCTTTTTGATCTTTTAGGAGTTTTCTTTCATACATGAGTCACCAGTTCTTTGTTTAGATTTTAAACAATGTATCGTATTTTTACAAGTTCATGATACGAATGTACTTAAAGAAAACAAGAAATCTCTATATCGCTCTACAGATTTCAAAATCATGTGAACTTGAAAGATGAATTAAAAGAACACGAAGCATACATACGTGATACAATTGAATTTTTTCAAAAAGCCAAAGAGACACTGAATATTGCTGAACCGTTCAGTAAAGATAATGATTTGATAGACAATATGCTTCATGACCTAGATCAATTGCATAAACATACAGAAAAGATGCTGAAAAATGTTGAAGAGACTAAGAATTCACAATAGTGGCTGTTTTTCTAAATTTTCTATAATACAATAACTGCAAAGAATACTGGAACGAATACGATTGCAATTGTGTTCAAGAGTTTGATTACTGTGTTTAGTGCAGGACCTGCTGTATCTTTGTAAGGATCACCGATGATATCACCGACTACTGCGACTTTGTGTTCTTCAGTACCTTTCTCGCCTCTCATTTCAATGAGTTTCTTTGCATTATCCCATGCACCACCAGTGTTTGCCAAGTGATATGCAAGATAAATTCCAGAGACAACGGCTCCCATTAAGAGACCTGCAACTGCAGAAGGACCTAATAATATACCAACAATGATTGGTGCTGCTACTGCAACTGATGCTGATTTCCATAGTTCTCCGATTGATGCAATTGTTGCAACGTCTACACACTTAGCATAATCAGGTTTTGATTTACCAGTTAAAATTTCAGGATCCTCTTTGAATTGTCTTCTGACTTCATAGACCATTTTCTTTGCTGCACGTTCTACGCCGCTGATTAATTGGCCTGTGATGATAAATGGAATTAATCCACCAACTAAGAGACCTACAATAACTGATGGGTTTGATAGACCATAGTCAATTACAACGTCGCTGAAATAGTGTGATGCCTCAAATTGGAATGCTTGAATCATTGCTAATGCGGCTAGCGCTGCACTTGCAATTGCAAAGCCTTTGGTTACAGCCTTTGTCGTATTTCCAACTGCGTCAATCTCATCAGTAATTTTACGATTTTCTTCACCCATTTCGGTCATCTCTACAATACCGCCTGCATTATCTGCAATTGGACCGAATGCGTCAATTGAGAGAACGATTCCTGCTAGAGATAGCATAGCCATTGCAGTTAGTGATGTTCCAAAGATTCCATACAATAATGGGTCAGTACCTTCAGGTGCTGCTGCAGATGTAATTGCAAATGAAATGATAATTGCTGCAACTAGTGCAATCATGAATGGTCCGGTTGATTGTAAGCCTTTGATAATTCCCATTAATGTTAGTGATGCATAACCCCACTTTGCAGATTCAGAAATTTCTACAACAGGTTTTGAGTTTGCGTTTGTGTAATAGTCTGTAATTTTTTGTATGACTGGAACCAGAATTACACCGATGACAGTTGAACCAAATAATGCATAAGCAATTGGAGTATCTCCTAAAATTATTTGAGTGAATACAAAGTTAAGTGCAATTGCTATTGCTGCTGAAACGTAAAATGAAATGTTAAGCGGCTTCATAACATCAGTAATGTTTCTTGAGCCAATTGTTGCAGTACCAATGATTGATGCTACTAATCCAGATGCTCCAATTAAGATTGGATATGCAAAGTTTTCTGGTGAACCGATTAATGCTGCAATTAGTAATGATGCTAAAATTGTTACAATGTATGATTCGTATACGTCTGAACCCATGCCTGCTGCATCCCCTACATTATCACCCACATTATCTGCAATTGTAGCAGGGTTTCGTGGGTCATCTTCAGGAATGTTTGCTTCTACTTTTCCTACTAAGTCGGCACCCATATCGGCAGCCTTTGTGAAAATTCCACCACCAATTCTAATGAATAATGCAATTAGACTTGCACCAATTCCAATACCGGCAATAGTGATTGGGTTTGGATAAATCATGTACAAAATTGCGGTTGCAGCTAGTGCCATTGCAGGAACTGCAAGACCAACTGTTGCGCCGCCTCTAAATGTGATAGCAAAAGTTTTTCCTAAACCAGAGCCTGTTGCATGTGCGGCTCTTACTGCAGCCTTTACTGTAACTTTCAATGAGATAAATCCTGCAACTGCAGAAAGTGTTGCACCTACTGCAAAAGCGATTCCATTTGAATCACCAATGAAAAATCCAATAATTACAGATAATCCAATTGCAATTGGAATAATAATTCTCATTTCACGTCTCAAAAATGCTGCTGCACCGATTCTTACGGCTTCTGAAATTTCCTGCATTTGTTTTGTACCAGGGTTTTGTTTAGCAACCCAGCCCGTGTATATGCCTGCAACTGCAAAGGATGCAATTGCTGCAATAATTGGAATAATTACCTCGATAGGCAAACCCAGAATAGTTTCAGTAGCCATTGTATATTTGAAAAACGAATCTCTGAAGAATATAAATCAACAAGAGATTTTGGGAGAATTTCTTTTCCTATATGGATCAAATGTCTTTCCACGCAACCCCTGACGGACTAATTTGTTGAATCTTTTACCATGGCTAAGATACGGAAATCTTTGATGGATCAATTCATGGACAATTGTATTTTCCAGAGTCTTTTCATCAGGGATTTTTTTGACATTGAGGAAAATTGTATTTTTTTCCATGTATGAAACACCATAATACTTGTATGCAGTAGTTCTACAACCTTCTGTAATTTCTTTTGGAGCAGCCATCACTTCTTTGTTTGTAAAAAATACTTGTGGCTCAGATGTTGAGAATCGTTTTGAGTATATTCCTACTTTTTCAAGTATTACTAAACGGAGCTCATCATCTAGCTTCATGATTAGATTCTAAATTTTAGACTTTATTGGATGATGTCAAATGATCTTGGCTAAATGTAAAAGATGGTCAGAGTTTAGTGTTGTAATCACAAGTCATACAGCCACCGTCTCATCATCCCTTATTTCATTTGATTTACTATTTTTTGAACCTTGTCTCTCACTTCATCAGTAATTTCAGTAATTACTAGTCCTTCATTTGGTTGACCATACATTACAACTGAATTTGGAGGAGCAAATAGACAAACAGGCAGTACCAGCAAATCTTCTTCACCGTCAACTAATAATCGAATTGGAGGCTTTTGTTCAAAAATATCTTTGATTAGATTGTAACTTTCAGTGCTAATTTCTCCAGGATTATTTTTTATAGTTAATTCAGTGTTGATTGATTCAGCTAAAGGTGGAGAACGTTTCTCACGTTTTTCTTGTCCATCAATAATGTGTAATAATGGAGTTAATCCCATTCCTAAAAGTAACTCTGATGTCGCATCGCCAACAGTAATTACAACTTTTTCAGAATAAATTTTTTGAATGTATGATTCTTTTTCAGATGAATCATTTAGAATTAGTTTACCTAAAGGAATTTTTAATTCATCACGTAAGTTTGGAGGTAAAATCAAGAGATTAATTTGTAGTAGCTTCTGCTCGCATCTCTTCTTGTAATTTTGCTGCAACAATACTACATTGTGCTGCAACATTTTTTGCTGCAATTCTAAATGCTTCTGCACTAGGTGATTCTGCATCTGTCATCATTACAGGTTTACCTAAATCAGAACCTTCCATAATTCCAGAGTTTAATGGAATTTCTCCTAAGAATGGAATTTCATGTTTTTCACTAATTTTTTTTGCTCCACCATTACCAAAGATGTAATGTTTGTTTGAACAATCAGGACAGGAGAAATAACTCATATTTTCTACAACACCAAGTATTGGTACGTTGAGTTTGTCAAACATTCCAATTGCTTTGACTGCAACATTACTTGCAACATCTTGAGGAGTTGTTACAACTAGTATGCCAGTGATAGGAATTGTTTGTGCTAATGTTAACGGAATATCACCAGTACCAGGTGGAAGATCAACTATAAGATAATCAAGATTTGTCCAGTTTGTATCAACTAAAAATTGTTTTAATATTCCAGAAATTATAGGCCCACGATAAATTGCTGCTTGATGTTCTTGTTCTGCAAAAAATCCAAAAGATACAACTTTGAGATCATCAAATGTTGCAGGCTGTAATTTGTTGTCTTCTACTTCCATTGCACCATCTTTCATTCCTAACATTAGCGGAATACTTGGGCCATAGATGTCTGCATCAAGTAAACCAACTTTTGCACCAGTTTGAGATAATGCAAGTGCAAGATTTAATGATACAGTGGATTTTCCAACACCACCTTTTCCACTAGCAACACCAATTACATTTTTGACAGTTGCCATTGCTTCATCGGCATCAAGTGAACGACCTTCCATAACTTTTGCAGTAACTTTCAAATCAAAATTTTCAATGCCATCAATGTCATCAATAGCTTTTCTTACATCAGCTTCAATCTCATCATTGAATGGACAAGCAGGAGTAGTTAGTTCTAAAGTGAATTTGAGATCACCAGAATTCAATTCTAAATCCTTAATCATACCCATTGATACGATATCTTTTTTCAAGTCAGGATCAACAACTGTTGCCAGTTTTTCTAAGACTTGATCTACGCCAACCATTGTGCAGATTACTCATTCTCTTCATTTAAAATATTCTTTACTTAGTCCGAACTAATTAGAGAATTATAGTACATAGAGGCACAGGCATACTAGAAAAATTGGAATTATTTGAATAAATCTTAGAAAATATCCAAAGGTTCATAAATAAAAATTCCATCAAAAAATTGCAATTGTTTTCGGTTTCAACTCTAGTAGATATTGTAAGAATTCCACCTAGTCTATTTGGTTCAACATTGAAGAAAGCAGCAGAGAGTATCTTAAAATCAAAATATGAAAGTATGATCAATCAAGAGTTGGGATATATCATAATGGTAATGGATGCCAAAGTGGAGCCAATGGGAAAGATGATTCCAGGTGATGGAGGTACATTCCATAGAGTAGAATTTCAAGCATTAACATTTTATCCAAAATTACAAGAAATCGTTCAAGGTGAAATTGTAGACATTACAGACTTCGGTGCATTTGTGAGAATCGGACCAACTGATGCATTGCTACACTTGTCACAAGTAATGGATGATTATTTGAAAAGTGATGTGGCATCTGGAATGATAATTGCAAATCAAAGTGGAAGAACATTAAAAGTTGGTTCCATGTTAAGAACTAGAATTACTGCGGTATCATTAGGCAAAGCAGCTACAATGGGAAAGATTGGAATTACATGTAGACAACCATTCTTAGGTACAGAAGAATGGATTAAAGAAGAAATTGCAAAAGCAAATGGTGAAGAAGTTGACGCAAAAGAAGTTGTTGTTGAGGAAAAATAATTGGTAAAAGAATTAGCTTGTAGAGAATGCAGATGTGTTACAGTGGCAAAAGTTTGCCCAGTATGTAAATCAACAGACCTTTCACCAGACTGGAATGGAATAGTTCTAGTTGTTAAGCCAACTAACTCAAAAATTGCCGGTACACTAGGAATTAGTAAACCAGGTAAATATGCATTAAAGGTAACTTAAATTGATATATTCTCCAAAAAGAGAATTAAAACGATTTTTAGATGAAGATGTTGGAAACGGAGACATTACAAGTAAATTATTAGAAAAGAAAAAAATTGTTGCAAGAATTATTACAAGAGAAGAAACTATTGTTGCAGGAACTAAGTATACTAAAGAAATTTTTGCATTAAAAAAATGTAAAACTAAGATTTACAAAAAAGATGGAAAAATTGTAAAAGCAAATCAAACTATTTTAGAAATAAGAGGTAACGCAGGAGACATATTAACATGTGAAAGAACTGCATTAAATCTACTATCAAGAATGTGTGGAATTGCAACGCAGACAAACAATCTTAAAAAACAGATAAAATCAGTAGGTTCAAAATCTAAGGTTTTTGCCACACGAAAAACAGTTCCAGGTTTAAGATTTTTTGATAAAGAAGCAGTTGAAATCGGCGGTGGAGAAAAACACAGAATGACTCTCAACGAAATGATTATGATAAAAGATAATCATTTAGCAGTTGAAAAATCAATTGAAGATATTTTAAAAAAAGCAAAAAGAACAAAAGGTAGAATTGAGATTGAGGTCGAGACAGAAAAGGATGCAATTTTGTGTGCAAAAATGGGTGCAGACATCATAATGCTGGATAATTTTTCTCCAGAAAAAATTAAAAAAACAATAAAGAAATTAACCAAACTAAAATTAAGAAATAAAGTTGTTTTAGAGGCATCAGGACGAATAAATTCAAAGAACATTGCAAGATATGCAAAAACAAATGTAGATATGATTTCTGTAGGAAGTATTACTAATTCAGTTAGTGGGATAGATTTGAGTTTAGAAATTTCTTAACTTATTGCAAGCATTCGTTCAATTGCAAGTCGTGCTTTGTCGGCAGTTTCTTTTGGAACAGTGACAACATTTTCATCATTTAATAGAGAATCATAGACTTTTTCTAGCGTAATCATTTTCATATATTCACATTCTGCTTTTTCTGATGCAGGAATGAATTTTTTATCAGGGTTTTGCTGTTTCATTCTATACAAGATTCCGGTTTCTGTTGCAACTACAAATTCATTAGATTTTGAATTTTTTACATGATTCATCATTCCTTCAGTAGATAGTATTTGTACTTGATTGGATTTGTAACTGCCATTTGCAACATCATACATCATAGGCGTAGTACAACTACATTCAGGATGAATTAGAAATTCTGCATTAGTGAGAGAGTTTAATTTTTCTTTTACATGATCAGGTGTAATTCCAGCATGTACATGGCATTCTCCTGCCCAGATTAACATATTTTTTCTGCCAGTCATTTTTGCAACATAAGATCCTAAGAACATATCAGGTAAGAATAAAATTTCCTTTTCGTCAGGAATTGCTTTAACAACATTTACAGCATTTGAGGAAGTACAACAATAATCTAATTCAGATTTTATTTCAGCAGTAGTGTTAACATAACCAACTGTAATTGCATTTGGATGTTCAGATTTCCATTTTTTTAATTGATCAATGTTTATTGAATCAGATAACGAACAACCTGCATTGGTATCAGGAATGAGAACTTTTTTTTCAGGACTAATTATTGCTGCAGTTTCAGCCATGAAATGTACACCGCAGAATAAAATTGTCTTATGAGGAGTTTTTGCTGCTTGACGTGCAAGACCTAAAGAATCACCTACAAAATCTGCTATGTCTTGAACTTCTGGAATTTGATAATTATGTGCAAGAATAACTACATCCTTTTTCTTTTTCAATTCTTCAATCTTATCTTTTAACATCCGAAATCCTCCCTCCAGTAATCATTTAAAGTATTATTATTTTACCAAAAAAATACATAGAAATTTTGTTTTGAGGTAATTCTTGCCGTCATTTTGTTATTAGATTACAACGGGTCCGAAGGGATTCGAACCCCCGGCCTAATGCTCCGCAAGCACTCGCTCTATCCATGCTGAGCTACGAACCCAATAATTTACTTCGAAAAATTGTTAAAAACGTTTGGAAAATAATTAGGCTTCTTTTTCTGCGGGTTTAACGTACAGATAGTTCATTACTACACCTCCAATGATACCACCAATGATTGGTCCTACCCAGTATAACCACTGTACTTCCCATAAGCCTGCATCTCCAGATACAACTGCTGGGGAAAAGGAACGTGCAGGATTCATTGATGCACCTGTTAGTGGCACACCAACTAAGTGAAGTAAGAAAACCATTCCGCCAATTGCACCACCGTAAATCTGCTTTGGTGCTTTTGTATGAACTGCAACCATATAGATTACAACAACTAAGAAGAATGTCAAGATAATTTCAACTACTAATCCAGATACCATACTGTTACCAATTAATTCACTAGGACCCCCATGAGCACCCCAGAGTACTTTTTTACCAATTTCTGGAAATAGAGCCTGTAAAGTTAAGGTAGCAATAATTGCACCCATAATTTGGAACAATATGTATCCGATTCCATTTTTAACATCAATTTGTTTTGTAATCATCATAGGTATTGTAACTGCAGGATTGATATGCGCGCCAGAAATATGTCCAAATGCATAAACCATGAATACGATAATTCCACCATGACCTAGTGAAATGAAGATTATTGCTTCAGTTGATAATCCATCGCCATACCATGCAGCAGATAGAATTACAGATAATGGTCCAAAGAATACTAAAGCATATGTTGCGATTGCTTCTGCAAGCCATGCTCGTGGATTAACCATATTCGATGTCGAATATTTTATCCATATAAAACATTCTAGTCAATTTTAACTCAAAGAATATTTATCTGGAAAGGTCACACGAACGTTATGATCGAAGAAGGGAAATTAGTACCTAAATTTCAATTACAAGATGCAGATGGTAATATGATCAAATCATCTCAATTAAAAGGAAAAAAGTATGTTGTGTATTTTTATCCAAGAGATTTTACACCTGGATGTACTACTGAGGCAGATGAATTTTCTAAAGATTATAAAAAATTTCAGAAGGCTGGAATTGAAATTGTCGGAATTAGTAAAGATGATGTAACATCACATAGAAAGTTTTGTGATAAGATGAAAATACCTTATATTTTGCTTGCAGATGTTGAGACAGAAGTTTGTAAAAAATTTGGGGTATGGGGATTAAAAAAATTCATGGGACGAGAGTTTATGGGAATTAATCGCAGTACATTTCTAGTAAATGAAAAAGGGAAAATTTTCAAGGTTTTTCCTAAAGTAAAGCCAAAGGGACATTCAAAGGAAGTCCTAGAAGCTTTTCAAAAATAAAATAAAAAGAAGAGTAAGGGCGGTTAATGTCCAGTGTTTGCTTTTGCACCTGCAGGTCCCCAACCTTTTGGCATTGAGCCTCGGTTAGATTGTGCGGCTGCGGTTGCTGCTGCTTCTGCTGCGGCTGCTTCTGCTGCTGCTTTTGCATCATCAACTTTTTTCTGTTCTAGACGTACCAGGTATTCTTTCTCATAATCTTCAAGTTCTTGCTGCTTTGATTTTCCATCAGATGCACTTCCAGCACTAGCCTGAACTTCAGGTTGTGGAGGTGGTGGAGGTGGTGGAGCAGATTTTGCTTGTCCACTTGCTGGAGCATCATTTATCCAAGTACCAAACTTTTTGGCTTCTGGATGATATGCAAGTCTTTGTCTTGTTGCAAAGTACTTGTTTCCTGGTGCTGTGTAACCAGTAACTTTTGTTTTTTGATCATTCCAGTTGGATGGTGTAACTTCAGTTTGCGCTACAAGAGCTCTGCTACCAAAGTATCTGTTACTTGGTGCAGTGAAACCAGTGATTGCAACTTTTTGTGTGTTCCAATTTCCTGTTGGAATTTCACGGAATCTTTCGTGAAGTGGAACTGGAGGTGCTTTCTCTGCAGGCTTTGGTGGTGCCTTGTCTGCAGGCTTTGGTGGTGCCTTGTCTGCAGGCTTTTCATCATGTCCGTGTGGACCGCCACCGCCTTCTGGTTTTTTAACTTCTGCTGGTTTTGGTTTTGGCGCAGTTTCTGCTGGTTTTGGAGCTGGTTTTGGAGCTGGTTTTGATTCAGCACCTGCTGCAAGACCTGATAATCGCTTTTCTAATTGAGCAATCTTTGCTTCTAAATCAGCTTTTGTGGTTCTTGAAGATGTTGTTTTACGTTTTGTTGTTGTTTTACGTTTTGTTGTTGTTTTACGTTTTGTTGTTGTACGCTTTTTCGATGTCGCCATTGGTGGAATAGGGAATTAGTTGCTTATGTGCATTTTGTAACGACATAAAATTTTTCCAAAAAAATATACAAAAATATGTAAAAATTTGAAAAAAGGAGTTGTAATGAGGATAGTAGATTATCTATATTCCCATTTCAGATTTAAGCTGAGTGCACCAGTTCTCTACTCGTTCTGCTGTTAGTTCATTTTCACTGTCTTCATCGACAGGAAGTCCACAAAACTTTTCACCATCGTCTGGTTGTGTAATCTCATTGAGATGTGGGATCAAACATCTTGAACTAGTAAAGTTCTCATAGCCGTCAAGACTTACGTATCCGACCATTTTTGCACCTGCTTTTTCGAAATATCTGTGTAGTTCTTCCATTGCATCGACATAATCTTGTCCATAACCAACAGAGTCACCTAAGCCAAATATTGCGACTGGCTTTCCTTTGAGATCTAATGCACCAATTTTTTCTAATAGGTCATCCCAAGCAGTTCCAGATCTTAATTCTTCAGCTCCAGTATTCCATGTAGGAATGCCACATATGAGACCGTCAAGACCGGCAAAGTCTGCCAAATCAGCTTCGGTAACATCTTTAGCAGTTCCTACTGCATCGCCTAGTTGTTCTTTAATTATACCACAAACTGTTTCAGTTTTACCAGTTTGAGTACCAAAATAAAGTCCGATTGTCATTAAGAAAAACCTCATCCTATTCATATTTAATTCATACTGATCTGGGAGATCAGAAAAATGAGAAAAAATGTATGAAAATTGCAAAAAAAACTAAAAAAATAAAATAAAAAGAGAAATTTAGAATTTACACTAATGATTAGTGTCCTGTGTTTGCTTTTGCATCTTTGATGAATCCTTTTGGTAAGGTTGCGCCTTTTTTCTTCATTTCTTCAGCATAATCGTCTTTAGCTGCATCGGCTTCTGCCTTCTTTTTCTTTGCATCTTCTGCATCTGGTTTTTCATCATGTGCGTGTGGACCAGCCATAAGATGGTCAGTGTCATGGTTGTTTATTTATGTAATGATATTGAGATTTTTTCAATAAATTAGACAGTTTTAGAAGAAAATTCAAGAAAATAGAAATAAAAAAAGAAAGTTCTAGAATTTACACTAATGATTAGTGTCCTGTGTTTGCTTTTGCGTCAGAAATGAAACCTTTTGGTAAGGTTGCGCCTTTCTTTCTCATTTTTTCAATATATTCTGCTTTAGCTTTATCAGCTGCATCTTGTTTTTTCTTTGCTTCTTCTGCTGCTGTAGCTTTTTTTGATTTTGCCAATTCCTTTGATCACAGATATGGATATTTAATTAACATGTTAATTTCAAAAGTTAGTTTTAGAATCTAATTACAAAATTTTAGAGTGTGATAGTATGAGAAATAGGATAAAATGTAATTAAACAGTTAAAGAAAATAAAAGAAAAAAGAATGTTCTAGAATTTACACTAATGATTAGTGTCCTGTGTTTGCTTTTGCATCTTTGATGAATCCTTTTGGTAAGGTTGCGCCTTTAGCCTTCATTTTTGCAGCATATGCATCTTGAGCTTCTTGTGATTTCCAATCTGCCCCTTTAGCATCTACCTTTTTTGGTTTAGCTTCTGCCTTTTTGGCTTCTGCTGGTTTTTCATCATGTCCATGTGGACCACCTGCTTCTGCCTTTTTGGCTTCTGCTGGTTTTGGTTTTTCTGCTTGTGGTGCAGGAGTATCTTTTATCCAAGTACCAAACTTTTTGGCTTCTGGATGATATGCAAGTCTTTGTTTTGTTGCAAAGTACTTGTTTCCTGGTGCTGTGTAACCAGTGATTTTTGTTTTGTGATCATTCCAGTTGGATGGTGAAACTTCAACTTGTGCTACAAGAGCTCTGCTACCAAAGTATCGGTTACCAGGTGCAGTGAAACCAGTGATTGCAACTTTTTGTGTGTTCCAGTTTCCTGTTGGAATTTCACGGAATCTTTCGTGAAGTTCGGTTGATGCTGGAGGTGCTTTCTCAGCTGGTTTTGGTGCAGTTTCTGCTGGTTTTGGTTTTGCAGTTTCTGCCGGTTTTGGTTCCGGTGCAGTTTCTGCTGGTTTTGGTTTTGCAGTTTCTGCCGGCTTTGTTTCAGCTGGTTTAGGAGCTGCCTCAACTGGTTTTGCTTCCTGTGCTGCGGCTAATTTATTTAATTTTGCTTCTAAATCAGCAATTTTGGCTTCTAGATCTTTTTTTGATGTTGTAGACTTCTTTTTTGTTGTCTTTTTTGCTGTAGCCATAATTTCACCTCATTTGAGGTGTTTATTTAGCTTATGATGTTTCTATGAGCATATTATTGATCTAATTTTATTAATTATACAAATATAGTAAATGAATGGATGATTTCGAAAAAGAATATCCGGATTTTGATTGGAAAAATACACCAGCCTATAAACATCCAGGTGGTAAAAATTGTCCATGTCCAAAACATGAATACATCCGAGAACAGATCAACTTTGCAAAACAGGTCAATGAAGCAGGATCTGATGCTGCACGCGTGACACTCAAGTTTTGTCCAGACCATTATCAAGTTTACATCAAAGAGGTAATTCCAGCAATGCCACTAAAGTATAAAATTCTCACAAAAATCGCATTAAAAATTGGAGCAATACAGATCGAACATCTAACACATATGCAATCAGATTTGTGTTTTTACTGCAAATTTGGTTCAGGTGGACATGGAAGAAAAAGCGAACTTCCACCTATGCCTTAATTTATTGGACTAATTCTAATTTTTGGTCTATGTGGCGTGTCATGATGACATTTCTCACCACATATTGGACACATCTTTCTATCAAGAAATATGCATTGGCAAATGTGTGATTTCATATAACTTTCAGCAGCAGTAGAGTTTTCACCAGTGCCATTACAAAATGGACATTGAGAATCAATCAATTCAATTGTTCCAACACCCTTACAAACTCCACATGTGTCCGAATCAGTCACAAACCATATTCAAAAAAAGAGAATTAAACTCTTGCTGTGAGACATAATTGAATATCGAGTTAGGCTTATACCTTCTTTTTGAAAAGGTGTAGCACATGCCAATTGAAGATATCCACGAATTAATTGATGTTTTAGAAAAAGCTGGAGAACTGAAAAGAATCTCTACTCAAGTTGATTCAGAATTAGAGTTGGCAGAAATCTTACGTCGAACAATGTATGATGAAGGACCTGCATTGCTGTTTGAAAATGTCAAAGGATATGATATGTCGGTGCTGGGTAATGCGTTTGGTTCAATGAAGAGATTGGAATTATCACTTGAGACGACAGACTTTACTGAAATTGGACAAAGAATTGCAGATATGTCAAAGATGGAAATTCCAAAGGGAATGTTAAATAAAATTAAAAAATTACCCGAACTCTCAAAAATGAGTGATTCATTTCCAAGTTTAGAAAAGAACGGTCCTGTAACTGAAGTAATAAAAGAAAATCCTACTTTTGATGACATACCAATTCTAAAATCATTTCATAAAGATGCAGGAAAATTCATTACATTTGGTTTAACTGCAACAAAACATCCTGAAACAGGAATTAGAAATTTGGGCGTATATAGAATTCAGATTGTGGACAGTACTCACGCCTTAATGCACTGGCAAAAACACAAGAGAGGTGCAGAACATCATGATATGAGAAAATCTACCAAAACAGAAGTTGCAATTATAATTGGAGGTGAACCTGCAACCGTTTTTTCAGCAGTCGCACCTGTTCCAGAAGGATTAGACAAGTATCTGTTTGCAGGAATTACAAGAAAAAAAGGTATCAAAATGGTAAAGTGTAAAACAATCGATGTAGAGGTTCCTGCAAATGCAGAGATTGTTTTGGAAGGATATGTTGATTCGGCAGATATCCGAGATGAAGGGCCATTTGGTGATCATACAGGATATTATACACCAAAAGAACCATTTCCAACTTTTACATTAACTGGAATTATGCAAAGAAAGAATCCAATCTATCTAACAACAGTTGTTGGAAAACCAATTTTAGAAGATGCATACATTGGCAAAGTAATTGCAAGCTCATTTTTACCAATGATTAGAATGTTCCATCCAGAAGTTGTAGACTTTGAAATGCCAGCAGCGGGATGGTTCCAAGGATTGGCAATAATTTCTATAAAGAAAAGATATCCGGGACAAGCAAAAAAAGTTATGATGGGATTATGGGGAATGGGACAACTAGCATTAACAAAAATGTTTGTCGTAGTAGATGAAGATGTAAATGTTCATGACATGAATGATGTTATCTGGGCAATTACAACCAGAACAGATGCTGCAAGAGATATTACAATTATAGATAGAACGCCAACAGATACCCTAGATCCTGCATCACCAATAGTGAATCTAGGCTCAAAATTAGGAATTGATGCAACACAAAAAACAGCAGAAGAAGGATTTGAGAGAGAAATTCAAGAAAAAGTGGAAGTGGATGATGAAACGAAAAAGTTAGTTGATTCTAGATGGTCCGAATATGGAATTTAACGCATAGATACTGTTTCGTAAAAATTATCACGTTCTTCAGCAGAATAACCAATTTGCTTAATTGAATCAATGATTCGTGTGTCGGTTAATTCAGTGGAGCGAGCACCAGTACAAGAAACAACTTCTTCGCCAATTAAGGTTCCACCAAAATCATCAGAACCATATTGTAATGCTAATTGTGCCATACCAACACCATTTGTTAACCAAGATGATTGTATATGATCAATTAAACCATCGAATATTATTCTAGAAATTGCAATCATTTTTAGTAACTGTATTCCTCCAGCACCAGTTGTGACGGTTCCTTCTTTTTGCATTAAGGTGTTATTTGGTTCAAAACTCCATGGAATAAATGCCATAAATCCATTAAGATTTTTTTGTAGTTTGGCAATTTTATCATAATGCTCCACAATATCATTATCAGTTTCAACATGACCATACATCATTGTTGCCGAAGCAGGCAATCCAAGTTCAAAAGATTCTTTCATTATTCTAATCCAATCATCGCTGTCAATTTTTTTTGGACTAATAATTTCTTTAACAGAATCAGTTAAAATTTCAGCACCTGCACCAGGAACAGATTGTAATCCTGCATCTTTTAATCTTGATAGAATTTCTTTTGTTGATGATTTCTCAACAGTAGCAATCATATCAATTTCAGATGTAGATAATCCATGTACACCGACCATTGGGAATTTTGAACGAATCATTTTAAATGAATCTTCATAATATTCAATTCCAAGTTTAGGGTTATGACCACCTTGAATTAGGACTTGCCTGATTTTGAACATGTCCCAACCAGTTTTGACTCTTGCTTCAATTTCATCTAAAGTTAAGGTGTATGCTTCTTCATGATTAGGAGGTCTGTAAAATGCACAAAATTTACAATCAGTGATACAGACGTTAGTATAATTCAAAATAATGTTATTTACAAAAGATACTTTTTTCCCAAATTTTTTTCGAGTTATATTTCCAGCAACTAATCCCATTAGATACACATCATCAGATTTCAGTAATCTTAGATAATCTTCTTTTTTTGGTCTGATACCATTAAGGGAGTTTTCTAGAATATCTCCAATTTCACTAGAGTGGATTTGTTGCGTTAATTGACTCAATCACAATCTATCGTTTGAGATTAATATTTAATTCTTAGATAAAAAATGAGCCTAAATTTGCATTTTTGGCAATTTTTAAGTATGGTATACCAAAGATATCACTAATGGCAACAGGTACAGAAATTCGACTAAGTAAGATTATGCGAAAAGGTAAGATGCTTTGCATTCCAATGGATCATGGAATTTCCAATGGGCCTATTGAGGGATTAGAAAAACCACATGACGTAATTTACAAATGTGAAAATCATGGATTGACAAGCATCATAATTAACAAAGGAATTATCAAGACATTACCAAGACCAACTAAAGTTGGAATTTTAGCCCACTTTTCATCTAGTACCGCATTATCATTAGCACCAAACAGAAAAATGCTTACAGGTTCTGTGAAAGAAGCAATACGATTAGGAGCAGATGGAGTTTCATTACACATCAATATTGGCGGTAAGGAAGAACCAGAGATGGTTGAACAGTTAGGAAAAATTTCAGAAGAATGTCACGAATGGAATGTTCCATTACTTGCAATGATGTATCCTAGAGGAGAAAATGTCAAAGACCCACATGATCCAGAAGTTGTTGCACATACTGCGAGAATTGGTGCAGAATGTGGTGCAGATATTGTTAAAACATTGTACACAGGAGATATTGATTCATTCAAAAAAGTAACAGAGAGTATACCTGTTCCAGTGGTAATTGCAGGCGGTCCAAAATCAAAAACAGATTTGGATATTTTACAAATGACTGAAGATGCAATGACTGCAGGTGCGAAAGGAGTTACTTATGGCAGAAATATCTTTGCACATAAAACACCAGATAAGATGGTAGAAGCATTGGCAGGAATAATTTTCAGAAAAGAAACTGCAAAAGAAATGGCAAAGAAAATTGGCAACTGATAAACTTTTGATTGTCCAACCAAAGGTTGGAAAAAATCAATTAAATAAATTTATAAAAAATTTAGAGAATGAAGGTGTAAAACATATCTATGCAGATCCTAAACTAATTATGGATAAAAAAAATAAAATGAAAACTGTCTTTACGACATCTAACGCAGATTATGTGGTTCTTGGTAAAGATGGAAAAAAGGTAAAAGGTAAAAAAAATGGAAAACAGTTCAAGATCTTATCAAATAAAGATATTGATGGAGTTTATGAAACTGCAAAAAAAGGACTTGATTTTGTCATAATTGAGGTAAAAGATTGGAAGATAATTCCTCTAGAGAACATTATAGCAAAATTACATAAAATTCACACAAAAATATTCACAATAGCAAAAAATCAAAAGGAAGTTAGAAAGATGTTTTCAATTCTAGATGTTGGAGTTGATGGCGTAATCTTCCAAACAGGTTCAATAGGCGAAGTGCAAGAAACTTTGGTAAATCTTGGAACAAAGAGTTTTGATTTGAAAACGGCAAAAATAACAGAAATTCAAGAGGTTGGAGATGGAGAACGAGTTTGTGTCGATACAGCATCGATGTTGCACAAAGGAGAAGGAATGTTAATTGGAAGTAGAGCAAACTTCATGTTCTTAGTTCATAACGAATCAGTTGGCTCATCATTCACATCACCAAGACCATTTAGAGTTAATGCAGGGGCGGTTCATTGTTATACATTATCACCAGATGGAAATACAAAATATCTATCAGAATTAGAAACAGGTAGCGAAGTGCTAATTCTTAATTCTAAAGGAAAAGCAAGAAGAGCAGCTATTGGGAGATGTAAAATTGAAAAACGACCAATGCTTTTGATTAAAGCAAAAGTGGGAAACGAAGTAGGTGGCATTATAGCACAAGATGCAGAAACTATACGATTTGTAAAGGCAAATGGACAATTAGTATCGGTAACACACCTCAAAAAAGGTGATTCAGTTTTGGCATTTTCTAAAGAAGCAAGTGGAAGACACTTTGGAATGGAAGTAGCCGACGAATATATTCTCGAAAAATAATGAAGTATAAGACCTGCGTATCAATTGGCGAGAAGAATCCAAAGAAACTCAAAATAATTCTAAAAAAAGCACTTTCAAAATCAGATTTTGCTGAAATACGATTTGATTATTTGAAAAAATCAGACATTCCAATTGTTTTGGAAAACTCCAAAAAAAGTCTATCAAGATGCGTATGTACATTGCGACCAAAATCAGAAGGAGGGTTATTTACTGGAAGAGAAGATGAAAGAAAATCAATTTTACGATTAATTGCAGAATATAATCCATTTTTACTTGATGTTGAATTTAATACAATTCAAAAAGACAAGAAACTAGCATCATATCTTAAAAAATCTAAATGTAAATTATTAATTTCATGGCATGACTTTAAAAAAACACCTAATGAATCATGCCTAAAATCTAGATTCAAGAAGATGGAAAAATTTTCAAATGTTGTGAAGATTGTGACTGTTGCAAAGAATGTATCTGATGCTTCAAGATTACTTACACTTTATTCCATTAAATCAAAAAATAAGATGGTAGCATTTTGCATGGGAGATCAGGGTAAATTTTCAAGAATACTATGTTTACATTTAGGAAGTCCATTTACGTATGTGTCATTGGGAAAAGCAATTGCTCCAGGACAATTTAGCGTTGATGAGATAAAATCATTACAGAATTAAGTGGTAGTTGCAATTGCCACAGCACTATACTTTCCAGTTCCAGAGTAATTTTCTGCTGCCACTCTAAAATAATATGTTGTAGAATCATCAAGACCATCAACAATATCAGTTACTGCATCACTTGCAGTATGAGAAAATGTAGTCCATGGTCCATGAAAATTAGTACTGTATTCTATTCGGTAATCAGTTATGCCTTTAACTCCCGAGGGAGCAGTCCATGTTAATGTTACTTGATCATTACCAGCAGTAGCAGTCAAACCCCCAGGCGCCCTAACAGCAGAGCCTGCATTATATGCATAAGCAGAAGCTTGGCCATAAAACTGATAGATTTTTTCTACAGTTTGATTATCTAGAGTTGCAGTTATCTCAACAGTGTATAAATTACCAATCATCCATAATGTGCCTTTTTGATTGGTTTCACGTGCCAATGTTTCATAACGTAAAAATCCATCTTTAGTATTTCCAGTAAAAGTATGAATTAATTCTTCTTCATTACTCAAAGAGATGTCTATAGTAACATTATCCATTGTATACGCAGCATTTCTGTTAAAGTTTGGTGAAGCATTAGGATATTTATCAGCATCAAAAATTAAAACATCTAAAACAAATTTTCCATCAGCATGAACATGGTTGTATCCCTCTAACAACATTAGAAGAGGTGTTCCAGTTACAATTGGAGTTTTAGAAATTTCTTCAATAGTTTCATCCTCAATCGTTTCGGGACTCGATGCATCAACTTCGATAAGTCCAATTTCAATCAAATACTTCATCGCATTGATAAAACCAGAATCTGGGATTTTACCATCTGCCCACCATCCAGCAGTATTTCTAACCCAATCTGGGATAATTTTATCAGGACCAGAAGGACCAGGTTCTGTTGGAGGAATGTAGATAATTCCTTCATTTATCAGAAATTCAAGACCATTTGTAAATTCAGTTTGAGAAATTTGTCTTTCTGACCACCATGAAGCATTATTTTTTACCCATTCAGGTATGCCTTCAGAGAACGAGAAGGGAATTAAAGAAACCCCAATTAATAAAATAATCAAGAAAGGAAGTTTATCCATACTCATTCTTCTATTCGGTAGAATTAATTTTTACTATGAAAATTTTTTTTACCAATGAATAGGTTATATCAATCTAAATTGAATTGAAGATATGTTGAAGACATATGCAGTAATTGGAGACCCAATTGAGCATTCATTATCCCCAACAATTCATAATGCAGCATATAGAGAATTGCAGCTGGAATGTACATACATTGCATATAGAGTGGTACAAGGAGATTTAGCCACAGGTATAGAATCATTAAAAAAAATCAAAATTTCAGGATTTAATGTAACAATACCGCATAAAATTGAAATGATGAATTATTTAGATAATGTAGATGATAATTGTAAAAAAATTGGAGCAGTGAATACTGTTCTTAATGATGATGGAATACTAAGAGGGTTTAATACAGATATGGATGGATTCTTAGAGCCAATAAAAAGAAAAGAAATTAGTATAAAAAATTCAAAAATTTTATTGCTTGGTGCAGGAGGAGCAGCAAGAGCAATTGTAACAGGATTTCAAAAAGAAAATGCCAAAGATATTACAATTATCAATAGAACAAAAAGTAAGTGCGATGAATTAGTAAAATTTTCAAATGAATTGGGATTAAATGCAATTTCAAAAACAATTGATGAGATGAGTGAGTTAGATTCTGAATTTGATTTTATAGTAAATGCGTCATCATTAGGGCTAAAAAATGAGGAAAGTATCATACCAGAAAAATTTTTGAATGAGCAAACAACAGTATATGATATAGTTTACAAACCAGTAAAAACCGATTTGATAAATAGAGCAAAAAGAAAAGACTGTAAAATTATTTTTGGATATGAAATGCTTCTTGGACAAGCAATACGTTCATTTGAAATTTGGTTGGATAAAAAAGCACCATATGAAATAATGAAAAGATCTATTTTAGGAGGATTTTGATGACACAAGTAGTAGCAAAAGTATATGGCGCAGTATCTATAGTAAATGCAATTGCTATAGGTAAAGGATCAACATTAGGAATTGATACATTTGTAGAAACTACATTAACAAAAAAAGAAGGCCATGGAATTCACATAACATCAGAAAATAAAACAATAAGTTCACGCTTAATAAATAAACTAATTGAAAATATGATTCCAAAGAAAATTTTAGATAACACAAAATTAGATTTAGATTTTAAATCAAATATACCAACAGGATATGGATTAAAAAGCTCAAGTGCAATTTCGTCTGCAGTGGTATTATCGTGTGCAAAAGCATTTGGAAAGACCATGAGTGATGAGGAAGTTTTGAAATTGGGGGCAAAAACCTCGATTCAGACAAAAGTCAGCATAACTGGCGCCTACGATGATGCATGTGCATGTCATTTTGGAGGTTTTAATGTAACAGATAATTTAAAAATGAAATTAGTACATAGAGAATTAGCCCCAAAAGAATTACAGGCAATAATATTTTTACCAAAATCACGGAAAAGAGGTAATTTAAAAAAATTAAAATATTTTAAAAATGCTTTTGAAAAATCATGGCAATTAGCAAAAAATTCAGATTATTGGAATGCAGCAATACTAAATGGAATTGCGACAACAGCAATTTTGAATTCAGAACCAGATTTAATCATGAGATTAATGGAAAAAGGTGCACTATGTTCAACAATTTCAGGTAATGGTCCTTCAATAATGGCAATTACAAATAAAAAGAATAAATCAAGAGTTCAAAAAGAATTTTCAGGACTAGATGGAAAAATAATGGTATCTAACATCAATAACAAAAAGGCATATGTTCATGAACTGTAAAATTCAAAAATCTAAATTATATGGGAGAATAATATGTCCATCTAATAAAAGTTATACGCATAGAGCAATATTTCTTGCAGCATTATCAGATGGAAAAAGTATTGTAAAGAAAATTCTACGTTCTAATGATACTCTAGCTACAATTAGTGCATGTAGAGGATTTGGAATTGAAGTAGAAGAAGAAGAAGATAGAGTTACAATTAACAATACAATCAATTCGACTGTCGAAAATTCAATCATAAATGCTGAGAACTCAGGAACAACTATTAGAATTGCAATTGCAGTTGCTGCATTATCAGGAGGAAATACAACACTTACGGGAGATGAAAGTTTGAGAAAAAGGCCCATGCAACCAATTTTAGATTCTTTAGAAACAATGGGCGTAAAAACTGAATCTAATGATGGAAAACCACCAATACGCATTAACGGTAAAATCAATGGAAATGAAATTAACATAAAAGGAGAAATTTCTAGTCAATTTATTTCGGCATTAATGATTATTGCACCAAGATTACCAGAAGGATTAACAATTAATGTTGAAGGTGAATTAGTATCAAAGCCATATGTCGATTTAACAATTGCAATTATGAAAAAATTTGGTGTGAAAGTAGAGACTGAAGAAAAATATAAGAAGTATAAAGTTACACATCAAATTTACAAACCAACGACATTTTCAATTCCATCTGATTTTTCTAATCTGGCACTACTTTTAGCGGCAAATGTTTTGTTAGGTGATGGATTAAAAATCGAGATAAATTTAGGGGATATGCCACAAGGTGATGAAGCAATTGTGGATATTTTAGAAAAATTAGGAGTAAATGTGACACTAGAAGATGACATCATAACAACGAAATCTCCAATATTATTGAAAGGTGGAAAATTTGATTTATCAAATACTCCGGATCTCTTACCAGCAATAGCAATTCTAGCATTAAAATCAGAAAAACCAATTGAGCTGTTTAATGTAAAACATGCAAGATACAAAGAAACAGATAGGATAGCAATAATGTCAAGAGAATTAAAAAAAATAGGATTGGATGTAGAAGAAAAAGAAGATGGAATGATTTTGAAGAAATCCAAGGAGATACAGTCTGCAGAATTAAATTCAGAAAATGATCATAGATTATTTATGGCATTTTCAATAGTAGGAATGTTTGTAGGAGATTGTACAGTTTCAGATCCAAATTCAGTAAAAGTTTCATATCCAAGATTTATTTCAGATATGAAAAATGTTGGTGCAGATTTCAAATAATTTTATGTTCCAAGTTTAATATCACTAGCACAAATAGATCTAATTGTTTCAATAGCAGATAATATTGCAAGTCTACTTGTACGAGGATTATTAGAATCAGGGACATTTTCAATTTTAGTTGTGATTTGACCAAATTTTCCACGAGCTATAATTTCATGTGTATTTTTACTAGTATTTGGATCAGCAATAATTTTTACAATTGTTTCATGACTTCCGAGTCCTGAAAGACTAAGTAGTGCAGAAACATTGATGTTCTTTGGAAATAATCTTACAGCTTCACTTGCAGTACCTTCAAAAATTGTAGATGTTTCTTTAATCTCATCAAGATTTATTTTAAAATCATCAAAAAATTTTGCACCCTTTAATGAATTAGGATGTTTTGTGGTAGTTAAAATAACTGAATCAAGTTCAGACTTTACAGATTTTATTGCATCAATTCCAGATATTGCACCAGATGGAAGATAAACAGTTTTTTTTAGTTCCTTACATGCGTCAGAAATTATTTCAAATACAGATTCATCTAATAAAGCACCACTACTCATGATTACCAAATCCTTTCTGTTTTGAAGTATACTCAATGCATTATCACTAACTGCATCTTGAGATGCAGCTTCAACTATCAGATCAACAGGGTTGGAAGATAAGAGATGTACATTTTCAACAACTACAGGTTTATTTTTTAATTTACTAGAAAGAGAAGCAGATTTTTCTTTATCTTCATCAAAAATGTGGGTTAGTTTTGCAGGGATTATTCCAGTATCAATTGCAATTGCAATTTGTGTACCAATCGAACCACATCCTAGTAAGCCGATTCGTTTCATGTATATTTTTGAATAGAATTTTGTAAATAAACTCTAAGTTTATGCGTATAACGATTATAAGCATCATAGACGATCTTTGATTGTTGAACGGTAATTCAATTGGTAGAAGACTAGTTCTCACTAGTTTTGGTGAGAGTCATGGTAAATGTATTGGTGCAGTTTTAGATGGTTGCCCAGCAGGTTTGGAATTAGAAGAAAATGATATCCAAAAAATGCTAGATTTAAGAAAACCAGGACAATCACTTGTGTCCACACAAAGAAAAGAAGGAGATGTGGTTGAGATTCTCACAGGCACATTCAGAGGATATACTACAGGAGCTCCAATTACAATGATTATTTGGAACAAAGATCAAAAATCAATAGCATATGAAAAGTTAAGAACTGAAATGCGTCCAGGACATTCCGATTATCCCGCATACATGAAATATAAAAAATTCAATGATCATAGAGGAGGAGGAAGATTTTCAGGAAGATTAACCGCAACTCACGTTATGGGCGGAGCAATTGCTAGAAAATTATTAAAAGATACAATTGGAGTTGAGACAAATTCTTACACATCGCAGATTGGAAAAGTGAAAATGAAAAAAGAAGCTACAAAAAAAGAATTCAAGTCCATCTATACAAACGATGTAAGATGTCCTGAAAAAAATACAGCGGAGAAAATGAAGAGTGTTATTTTAGGTGCTAGAAAAAAAGGCGATTCACTTGGTGGAATAATAGAATCCATAACTACTAATTTACCCGTAGGGTTAGGAGAACCTATTTTTGGCTCATTGGAATCCGATATAAGTAAAGCAATTTTTTCAATTCCAGCAGTTAAAGGAATAGAATTTGGTTCAGGTTTTGCAGGTTCAGAAAAATTCGGTTCAGAAAATAATGATGCATATGCTATGAAGGGAAGAAAAATTACAACAAAAACCAATAATTCAGGAGGAATTTTAGGAGGTATTTCAAATGGCATGCCAATTACACTTAGAATTGCATTCAAACCTGCATCATCCATTTCTCAAGTCCAAGAAAGTGTTGACATAAAAAAGAAAAAATCAATTAAATTGCAAGTAGGAGGAAGACATGATCCATGCGTAGTGCCACGTGCACCGCCAGTAGTTGATTCGTTGGTTGCATTAACCATAGCAGATCACGCACTACTTAGTGGTTCCATAAAACCAACATTATGAAAATGACTGAACTAGATGAATTAAGAAAAAAAATTGAAACAATTACAATTGAAATGTTATCTCTATTAAAAACAAGAACGGAGATTGCACAAGAAATTGGTAAAATAAAAAATCAGCAGGGGATGAGTGTATCTAATGAATCCAGAGAAGATGAACTTAGGGAATTGGTAAAAAAGCAATGTCAAGATATCAGTTTTGATTCAAATACAGCACTCAAATTCTTAAATTTTTTATTAAATGAATCAGTTAAGGTTCAATCTGTAGAATCAAATACACATTTAGCAATTTTTCTTAAAGCAAAAGAATTAGAACAACAAGGCAAAAAAATAATTCACTTAGAAGTTGGCGAACCAGATTTTCAACCTCCAATTAATGTAAAAAAGTCATTATCAGAAGTATATGATAAAGGATTTGGAAAATATGGCCCGGCTAAAGGTTTACCAGAATTTAGAACAAAATTAGCAGAATTTGCCAACAAAAATTTTGATACTAAAGTAAATTTAGAAAATATAATGGTCACACCTGGTGCGAGGTTTGGTGTTTTTCTTGCAATATCCACATTATTAGATCCAAGTGATGAGATCATAGTCATAGAACCAGCATGGCCAGCATATAGACAATGTGCAATGAATTCAGGAATCAAAGTGAGAAGTATTAAGACAACATTAGAGAATAGGTGGGAACCAGATCTTGATGAGATTTTATCATGTATTAATGAAAATACAAAGATGATTGTTCTTAATTATCCAAATAATCCTACTGGGAAAATTCTACCTAAAACATTACAAAATCAGATTGTAGAAGTTGCAAAAGAAAATGATCTGTATATTCTCAGTGATGAGATTTACAGTAATTATTCAAATGGAGAATGGAATAGTATTTTATCATACAATTATGAAAAATCAATTGTCACACAATCATTTTCAAAATCACATTCCATGACAGGTTATAGAATTGGATATCTAGTTTCCAGTAAAAACATCATTGAGAAATTAACAAAATTACAGGCACTTTGTTTAACAAATGTTTCAGAACCAATTCAGTATACAGCTATGAAATCACTGGATGATGACGTGACAGAGAATACAAAGATTATGAAGGATAGATTAACAGAATTGGAAGACATATGTAAAAAAATGGAATTAGAGTTTATCAGGCCCGATGGTGCAATGTATATTTTTGTGCGTACTAAAAATCCAATCAATACATCAGAATTATCAGAAGAATTGTTAAATCATGGAGTAGCAATAGCACCTGGAATTGGATTTGGAGACTATAATGAATTTTTCCGAATATCAGCATGTTTAGACATAAAAACACTAATTGAAGGCATGGACATATTAAAAACTAGGTTATAGATGTAGAATGGTTAAAACAATTGCAATAATTGGTGCAGGGGGAGCAATGGGCATGTGGTTTTCAGAATATTTCTCAAAAAAAGGATTTCAAGTTACAGGTTTCGACAATACTAACCCAGTTGCAAAAAATATTAAAAAAGCAGATTCGTTAATTAGTGCAATTTTAAATGTGGATTATGTTTTATTATCAACACCAACAAAGAAAACACCAGAAATTATTAGATTAATTGCAAAAGAGATGAAAAGAGAATCATTTCTTATAGATATAACTTCACAAAAATCAAAAACAGCAACTGCATTAGGAAAAATACCTGCCAAAGTTTCACCAATTTGTATGCATCCAATGTTTGGCCCAGGTGCAAAAAATCTTAAAAATCATAACATAGTTTTGATCCCAATTAAAGATGGAAAGAAAGAGCTTAATGTTGCAAAGAGTCTTTTCCCAGATGGTAATTTTGTAACAATTGATTCAACAGAACATGATAAAAAAATTGCAATGATTCTTGGTTTAACTCATCTAATCAACATAGCATTTGCAAATATACTAGCAAAAGATGATAAAATATCATTAACAGAGAAAATGGCAGGAACTACATTCAAAGCTCAAAAGATTTTGGCAGAAAGTATAATGACAGAATCTCCAGAATTAATTGAAACTATAATATCAAATCCAGAAATTAGAAAGGTTGCAGAAGAGTTTTGGAAAGATGTTGGAAGATTATTAGCATCAGCACAAGAAGGAAAAGGTGAAGAGATTATTGAGTATATCAATACAAATAAAGAAAAAATGGCTCAAAATGTTGACCTAGACAAATCATACAAGAAACTAACAAAGATGGTCAATACAATTGATAAATAATGCATAAAACAAAAATTGTTACTACATTTTTAACAAACTCAGATAAAATTTTACTCTTAAAACGAAGTCAAAAAGTAAAAAGTATGAAAAATCTCTGGGCAGGAATTAGTGGAATAATAGAAGGAGATGAAAGACCAGTTAAACGTGCAAAAATTGAGGTTTATGAAGAAGTTGGAATTGAAGAATCAGATATTAAATTAATCAGAGAGGGAGATGTGATTTTAATAGAATCCCCTCAATATGAAAATCATCAATGGGAAGTTTATCCGTTTTTATTTTCTTGTAATAATCGAAAAATTAAATTGAATTGGGAAAATTCAGATTCAAAATGGATAAGTATGAATGAATTAAATGATTTTGTAACAGTTCCAAGTCTTGACAAAGTATTAACTAGATTGTTCTAATTTTTCAGGATCTTTTTCATATTTTCTTTGTTGAGGTAGCATCAGATACACACATGCTCCACCACACATAGTACAAGGTACATTATTTCCAGGATGTTGACCAGTTCTTCCATGGATTTTTGCCGCTTGCTCAGGATCTATAGATAACGCCAATTGTTTTTCCCAATCTAAAGTTCTTCGTGCTTCAGTCATCTTCATATCCCATTTGATTGCTTTTTCTCTCAATTTAACAAGATCACCAGCGTGTGCTGCAATACGATATGCAATTAGACCCGCTTTTACTTCCTCAGCGTTAGGTAGAGCGAGATGCTCAGAAGGAGTTAGATAACATAAAAGATCAACACCCTCACTGGCAGATACGGCTGCACCTATAGCACTTGCAATATGGTCATGTCCAGATGCAATATCTGTCACCAAAGGTCCTAAAACATAGTAAGGAACATCACCAATAAGTGATTTTGCTAATCTAACATTTGCAGCAACTTCATTTAATGGAACATGACCTGGACCTTCAATCATAACTTGAACTTCTTTTTCATTTGCACGTTTAGCTAATCGTGAGATATTAATCATTTCTTGAACTTGTAGTTCATCATGAGAATCTAAGATTGAACCAGGTCGTAATGCATCACCTAAACTGAATGTTACATCATATTTTTGTGCTAATTCCATCATATAGTCATAATGAGTAATGTAAGGATTTTCTTTATCATATTTTAACATCCATGCTGCAGTAATAGTTCCACCTTTACTGACTACGCCAGCATAACGCTCAACTTTTAGAATTCTTTTAGCAATTTCTTTTGTTATACCAGAATGAATTGTTGTATAATCAACTCCATCTTTTATGTTATTTTCAAATGCTTTGAGAAAATCATCTTCAGTAATGTCTAATGGATTTTTGTGTTTTTCTACTCCAAAATTATATGCTTCATAAATTGGTACAGTCCCAAACGTAATTGGTGCAACCTCTAACAATTTTCTTCTGACAACTCCAACATCACCACCATCACTTAAATCCATAATTGTATCTGCATGGTATTTTACTGCAACTTTTGCTTTCTCAACTTCTTCATCAATATCTACATTCAAAGTAGAAGTACCAATGTTAACATTCACCTTAGTTTTTGTACCTTTACCAATTGCAACATTGTGTATTTTTTCTTTACGTACATTGTTGCTTGGAATAATTATTGAACCGCTAGCAACTTTTGGTATTAACCAATCAAGCGTAACATCTTCATCTTTTGCTACCTGTTTCATTTCATCAGTAGCTATACCTCTTCGTGCGGAAGTCATTTGAGTCGCCATATAGTAAATTGTCAAATGGTGGATTTAAACAATCGTTTAATTTACGATCACCATGAATGTTCTTTCGATTGGAGGCTCAGACCCATCATCAGGGGCCGGGATTCAAAGCGATATCAAAACATTTGAAAATCATGGAGTATACGGACTAACCGTAATTACAGCCATTACTAGTCAAAATACAAAGAAAATTTCTAAAATTTTACCAATTTCATCAAATATAATCAAATCTCAATTAGAATCAGTACTAAATGATTTCAAAATTGATGCCATTAAAATTGGAATGTTGTATGATACAGCAATAATTAAAGCAGTACATTCAATGATTAAGAAACAAAAATGTCCAATTGTTGTTGACCCAATAATTGAATCTACAACTAAAACTATTCTCCTGAAAAAATCAGCTATCAAGAATTATAAAAAAATGATAATACCGTTAGCAACAATCATTACCCCAAATAAACAAGAAGCCAAAATATTAGCAGGAACATCATCGATTAAAGAAGCAGCAAAGGTGATACAGCAATTAGGAGCAAAAAGTGTTATAATTACAGGGTATAATGAATCAAAAAATATCATAGAAGATTATGTTTTGGAATCAGAAAAAGAATATGTTTTGAAAGGTAAAAAAATTAAAATTATCAATCATGGAAGTGGATGCAATTATTCTGCATCAATAACCTCATCACTAGCATTAAAAAGATCAATTCATGATGCAGCCAATTATGCAAAAGAGTATGTATTTCAATCTATAAAAAATTCTAAAAAATTAGGTAAAGGAATTAAAATAACACATAAAAAAATATCTGGAATGCAAAAAGAACTTTCAAGTTCAATTATTGATTTTCAGAATATTAAAAATAATTCAAAATTAATTCCTGAATGTCAAACAAATTTTGTTTTTTCAAAAATTAAACCGAATAAAATTAGTAATGTATTAGGAGTTTCAGGAAGATTAGTTAAAGCAGGTGATAAGATTATCCAGGCGGGGGAACTAAAGTATGGAGGTTCACAACATGTAGCAACCGCAGTTATTGAAGTTTCTAAGAAATTTCCTGAAATTCGTTCAGCAATTAACATAAAATATCAACCAGAATTAATTGTTAAAGCAAAGAAAAAGGGAATGAAAGTAATAAGTTATGATAGAAAAAAAGAATCTAAAAATTCAAAACAGAAAGAGAATTCATCAATATCATGGGGAATTTCTAGTTGCCTGAAATCTACAAAACCAGATATTATATTCCATAAAGGAGACATGGGAAAAGAACCTATGATCATAATATTTGGAATTAATCCAGATGAAGTAGTAAAGAAAATTTTGTTAATCCAATAAATCACTAAAGATTGTATAATTGAACATAAATAGAACTCAAAAGTGCATACAAACTCATGAAGGCAGTAATTTTAGCAGGAGGGCTTGGTACTAGACTACAACCGTATACAAAAACTCTTCCTAAACCAATGCTTCCATTAGGTGGAAAGGCAATTTTAGAGCATGAAATTGAATGGGTTAAAAAAAATGGAATAAAAGAAATTGTTCTATGCGTGAGTTATTTACGAAAAAAAATTGAAGATTATTTTGGTAATGGTGAAAAATTTGGCGTTAAAATTGAATATGCCATTTCAAGTAAACCACTTGCAACAGCAGGTCAATTAAAAACTGCTGAAAAATTTATTGATGGTACATTTGTTTGCCTATATGGAGATTCAATCTATAATTTTAGTTTGAGAAACATGATTAAACAACACACAAAATCTAAATCTAATATCACTATGAGTCTCTATGATTACAAATTTAATTTGAAATATGGTGTAATCGATACAAAAAAAAGTGGTCAGGTAACTTCATGGAATGAAAAACCAGAATTTTCAGCAAAAATTAACATAGGTTGCTATGTAATGGAACCAGAAGTGTTTCAATTAATTCCAAAAAATAAGCCATATGGAATGGATAGTGTTATACGAAAAACACTTGCAAAGAAAAACAAAGTCGGTAGTGTGATTTCTAAAAAAGGATTTATCGATATTGGGGATAAAGAAACCTATGAAAAAACAAATGAAGAGTATGGTAAAAAATAGGATGATTTGGTAATGACAGATGTTAAAATTCGAGATATAGTTGAATCAGATATTGATAATGGTTTTCTTGAAAGCTTAGACAGTTTACGAAAAGCAAGCGATCTAGATAAAAAAATTGGAAAAGATATACTTAGAAAAATTATCGCAAATCCAGATCATGTAATACATGTAGCAGAGATTGATGGAAGAATTGTTGGTTCAACGACATTACTAATTGAACAAAAATTCATTCATAATGGAGGACGTGTAGGGCATATAGAAGACGTTGTCGTGTCAAAAGAATATGAAGGAAGAGGTCTAGGAATTAAACTTGTGAGTTCATTACTAGAAAAAGCAAAATTGATGAATTGTTATAAAACAATTCTAGATTGCAAAGATGAGCTCATTCCATTTTATGAAAGAATTGGATTCAAACAAGAATCAAATCAAATGAGATATAATCATTAATTATCTTCTTTTTTAAAATTAAATAGTTTTGATGCTGCATCAATTACATCAGAATTTCCATGTTCAGTTTCTTTTCTAAGATTATTCATAGGAGTTGACATAATATTTTCAGCAACAGATTTAGTTAATTCTTCAATTATTTTTTTTTGTGAATCATTTAGTTCACCTAACATACTAAATGCCTTTTCAAGTTCTTTTATTCTGATTGCATCCGTACTTTTGAAGACATCTTTTACAATAGGTTCAGCTTCTAATCTTTTCATAGTGGCTTCTAATACTGGCAATTCTTCTTTAATAATTTCTTCTGCAGAGTTTTTCTGACCAATCCTACTCCTCATATTCTTATCAACCATTTCAGCAATTTGATCAATATTCATCAATTTTATCCCTCTAAGTTCAGCAACTTTTTCATCAACAGTTCGAGGATTAGAAAGATCTAGTATCATCATTCCAGAATGTTTAGTTTCAAGAGCCTTTTGTATTCTCTCAAAAGTTACTAAAAAGTAAGGCGCAGTAGTAGCCACAAATACAATATCATAATTTTCAAAACCAGTTAAGATTGAGTTAAAATCAACAGGTTGACCGCCGACTGTTTTAGAAAATGATGTTGAACGTTCTACAGTTCTACTTGAGATAAAGAATGGATATCCACGTTTTGTTAATGATTTTGCAACTAATGTAGCAGCCTCACCGGTTCCAATCAAAAGAATTTTTTTGGATTTCATTTCATCAACATTTTCTTCAGCAAGTTTAACCGCCATTGAACCTACAGAGATACTTCCTTTGCTAATACCAGTTGAAGTTCTTACTCTAGTACCAACACGTATGGCTTTATCAAATAATGTATTTAGTGATTCACCGGAAACTTTTAATTTTTTTGCAGATTGAATTGAATCTTTAATTTGTGTCATGATTTGTTCTTCACCAACAACCATAGAATCTAAACCAGAAGTTAATTTCAATAGATGTTCATAAACTTCAGAATTTTGGGACCATTCTAAATTTTCTTTAAAGCTATTTTCTTCTAACCCAGATAGTGATGCCCAAGTTTTTTTAATTTGATCTCTATCAAATGTACTACCAGAACCAAAAATCTCTACACGATTACATGTTTGTAATATTACACATTCAGACAAACCCGTATGTTCTTTGAAGGATCTATAAGCATTTTCAGAATCACCTAATGAGAATCTTTCAAGTACATGAATAGGAGATTTCTTAAAAGTTACTCGTGCATTAATAATATTTTTTGTCATTTCCAATCTTTCACCATTTTTTTAATTGTAGTCTGTATTGCCTTGTATTTTCCATCTTTTAATAACTCTTTAACACGTTTATCATTCACTAATTCATAAAGAAATTTTTTTCTTTCAATCTGAGTTAAGATATATTTTTTTGATTCAGTTCGTGCAAATTTTTGGATTTTAATTAATTCTATGTCTTCATTAGAGATATTTTTTTGTATACATTTTTCTGTCTTCGATTTAATTTTTTTTGCCATGATTGGACTACCGCCATTAGTAGAAATTGCAATCTTGATTGTTTTTTTGATATCAATTAATGAAAGATATGAAATGTCACTTGAGTCTGGAGAATCAGATGCATATGCAAGAATTTTCATTTTTTTAGCAGTTTCAACTAGTTTTTGATTCAAAAGTGAGTCAGTAGTTGAAACAATTACTAAAAATGGTTTGTACGTTTTTAAAAAAAGTGAAGAAGTTATTTTAATTTTTTTAAAAATAATTTTTTTAGTTTTTGCGAGATTTGTAATTTCAGAATTAGGTTTTTCGCCAATTACAATAATTTTACATCCTTCATTTTGAAGTAATTTTATGCGTTTCAAGGCTTCATTGCCAGCACCAACAACAATGACTGTTTTCCCATTTAGATGAAGATCGATTATCAACGATCTGCCATTAACAAAATGTAATTTATACATTCAAGAATACACGTTACATTTTTTAATTGATTTCATAGATTTTGGATATATGACAAATATGGAAGAAATTGACAATGAGATCCTAAATGAAATTCAATGGACCTTCCCGCTAGTTCCAAGACCATTTGATGAAATTGCAAAAAAATTCAATATTTCAGCAGAAGAGGTAAAAATCAGATTAACAAAAATGAAAAGAAAAGGAGTGTTAAGGCAATTAAGTGCAATATTTGATACTAGAAAACTTGGATATACCAGCTCGCTAGTTGCAATGGAAATTGAGGCAGATAAATTAGAGAAAGTTGCTTATCACATAAACAAGCATCCAGGAGTAAGTCACAATTATGAAAGAGAACATCAATTCAATCTTTGGTTCACATTAGCTGTTCCACCAGGTTCAGATTTACAAACAGAGTTAGATAAATTCTCAAAATTAGATGGTATTAAAAAAGTAAGAATGTTACCAACATTACAATTATTCAAAATTGGTGTCAAACTAGACATGGTAGATACAAAAAAACATGATGTAAAACCATCAGAAGCAAAAAAACAAATTAAGAAAGTTGATTTTGTTGCAACTGAAGAAGATAAAGAATTCATTAGACAATTACAAAAAGACTTTGAAATAATTGATAGGCCATTTCTAAAAGCAGCAACTGCACTAGGAATTACTGAAGAAAAAATTTTTGAAAGATTGAAACACTATGAAAGTATTGGAGTGATGAGAAGATTTGCAGCAATACTTCGACATAGAGAAGCAGGATTCACAGCAAATGGAATGATTGTATGGAAAGTTCCAAAAGAGAGAATTAGTCAAGTTGGAGAAAAATTAGGTGCATTTCCACAAGTCAGTCATTGTTATGAAAGACCAGTATATTCGGATTGGCCATATAACGTATTTTCAATGATACATTGTAAATCAGTGGAAGAGGCAAAAGAAATGGCTAGCGACATACAAAACCAAATTGAGGTTGAAGAATACAAGATTCTGTTTAGTTCAAGAGAATTCAAAAAGACAAGAGTAGAGTACTTTGTTGAGCATGAATTTAATATTGAAAAATCAATTCCTGCTTAAGAATATATTCAATTAAACCGTACACTAGACATGCCAGATTTTCCTGAAACGAGATTACGAAGATTAAGAACTACTCAAAAAATGAGAGATTTAGTTCAAGAAATTTCAATTTCACCAAAAGACCTAATCTGTCCAGTTTTTGTTGAAGAGGGAATTGAAGCAAAAAAGCAGATTAATTCAATGCCTGCAATGGAAAGACTTCCTTTATCAGAAGTAGTAAATGAAGTCAATACCATTTCAGAATTAGGCATTCCTGCAATCATGTTATTTGGGATTCCAAGTGAGAAAGATGTGGATGGAACATCAGCATTTGTAGAACATGGAATTGTTCAAAAAGCAATAGCAGAGATTCGTAAAAATTTTGGAGATAAAATTGTCATAATGGCAGATGTTTGCCTTTGTCAGTATACAACATCAGGACATTGTGGATTAATCCATGATGACAAAATTGACAATGATTCTAGTTTAAAGACACTAGCAAAAGTTGCAGTGAGTCAGGCAAAAGCAGGAGTAGATGTTGTTTCACCTTCAGCAATGATGGATGGACAAGTTAAGGCAATAAGAAAGGCCTTAGATGACGAAGGCTTTACTGATGTTGCAATTATGTCGCATTCAGCAAAACATAGATCAAATTTCTACTCACCATTTAGAGATGCAGCAGAATGTGCACCACAATTTAGTGATAGACGAACATATCAAGTTCCATTTACAAATCCAAGAGAAGCAATGAGAGAAGTTGAAACAGATGTTAATGAAGGAGTAGATATTGTTATGATAAAACCTGCATTGACATATTTAGATTTGATATCAGAAACTAGAAGACGATTTAATGTTCCAGTGGCAGCATATAGTGTTTCAGGAGAATATGCACTTGTCAAAGGTGCAGCAATGCAAGGATGGATAGATGAAGATGAAATGACAAAAGAGATATTGTATTCAATAAAACGTGCAGGTGCAGATATGATTGTCACTTATTTTGCAAAACACATAGCAGAAAAGTTGTAAGATTGTAAATGAGAGACGACGAAAAATTTGAGATCATAAGAGCTTTGGATCTGTTACCACACATTACAGGTGCTAGTTGGGCAATGCTATGGTTTAGAATGAATGGAGTAAAAAATCCAACCAAAGAAGAATTTAGAGAAAAGACAGTAGAATATTTTAGCAGTATTGAGCCATTAATGAAATTATTTGAAAATAAAAAAGAATTTGAAGATATTAATCACTACATGCAAAATAGGTTTGAAGATGAAAAGAAACTAATCATAAATGGGGAAAATTCAGAGGTCGAAAAAAGACATCAGAGATATTTGGATTATGGTTAAATTTCAGATTTAAGTTCTTTAAGAAAATTTTTTAATATTTTAGTACGATTTTTAGCAAGAATTTTGCCTGTTTTAGTATTCATTTTTTTTTCTAGTGTAAGTAATTTCTCATAGAAATGGTCTAAAGCCCATTTATTGTCATTAACAGACCTATTTCTTGAAAATGGATCGTTTGGATCATAAAAAGGACGATTGTTTGAACCACTAAATGAAAAAACACGGGCTAATCCAATAGCGCCTATAGCATCCAACCTATCAGCATCTTGAAGAATTTTTCCTTCAATGCTAGAAGGAATTTTACCTTTTGAAAAACTATGTTCTTTAATTGCATCAGAAATAATTTCAATTTCACCGTCAAGAAAGTTATTTGCTTTCAAAATTTTCTCGGATAATTTAGCACTTTTGATAGCAGAATCTTTTCGATTTTTAATTTTTACTATATCATGTAAAAGAACAGCAGATAAAATTAATTTTTTATTCCCATTTTCAGTTTTACATATTTTTTCAGCGTTACGGTATACCCTCATTATATGTTCAAAATCATGTGCAGGATCATTATTAGCTAGTTTAATTTTGGAAATCTTTTTTAAATTTTCAAGTTGATTCATAATTTCCATAGTTTCGGTCTTGTTAATTTGAATTTTCTTTTGGTCAATAATAGAGTCCAATTGATACAGGTGAAGAGAATTATTACAGATACACCCAACGCATCAGCAATCAAAATTCCAATATAACGTTCCTCAAATAATTCCACAAATGGTGTTAAGACTATGTTACTTATCGAAATCATCAGATAGTATGATACCACACGACCAGCCCAAAATCCAACGTATAGTCCGATACTTTTTGCCTTTAGAAGACCATATGTTACAAATAATATATTACTTGGAAGCGGGGTTGCAGCAAAAAGGAAGGATGTAAGAATATAACCGAATCTTTTTTTGTTTAAAAAATTTCCAATTGCATCAAGATTAGATTTTTGTTCATTTTGAACAAATTTTCGAAATATTGTTGAGACTTGTTTTAGAATGAATCTACCAAGGGTTGCACCGGTTGCACCAACAAGAGCCAATAATAACGGATCAAATGATGCATCTATAGCATAAAATGATGCAAGGATTATCCAAGTTGGAGGCATCAAAAGTGGAGCTGCATTAACTAGAATTAGTAAAAAAAAGATTCCAATATACGAAAATTCTAACACGGATGCAAAAATATCAGTCATACCAACTATCGTACCTTAAAATATCTAAATCATTGGTTAGTTAGTTTGGAATAATGAATAAGTGATACACGAACTTTATATCGAAAAAAGTATCATACTTTCCATGCCTAGTAAAACATGGAAATGTTTCAGATGTAATCTATCTTTTAAGAATGAAGAACTTGCAAAAATTCACAAAGAAATTACTAGTCATCACATAACAATTACAAAATCAATGATTGTATAATTTAAAAAATGTGGAGGGGGTGGGATTCGAACCCACGAACTCCTAAGAGAAAGGATATCTTATAGATTGATCTTGAGTCCTTCTCGGTTGACCAGGCTTCGATACCCCTCCAACAAATGCTATTATTGATTTTAACATATAACTTCTTCAATAAACAATTCCAACATCATTATTAAAAAAATAATTTGAAAACAAAGTTTATAATCATTTTAAGGAATTTCAGTACATGACAACAATTGATGAAGCCAAGAATATGAGATCAGGAATAAATGTTGAAGGTACTGTAGAAAGAAAATCAGAAGTACGAAACGTCAACACAAAAGCTGGCTCAACAGTGGATGTTGCAGATGCAATGCTAGTAGACAATGGAATGGAAATTAAAATTACATTGTGGGCAGAAGATGCAAACAACATTCAAAATGGTGACAAAATCAAAATTGAGAACGGATATACAAACGAGTTCAAAGGAGAAGTCCAACTCGGAAAAGGTAAATTCGGAAAGCTTGAAAAAATTTAGATTAAAA
>JAOMBO010000010.1 GCA_028344575.1 Candidatus Nitrosopelagicus sp.
TTGATCTAGGTGGAACTAAAATTGAAGGAATACTTATTGATGAAAATTATAAAACTATTACAAGAAAGCGCATTCCAACAAATCAAGACAAAGGTTACAGTTCAATCTTGGAATCAATCAAAAATTTGATTCTTGAACTTTCTCAAGAATCTAATGACAAAGCCTCCATAGGAATATGTACTCCTGGAGCATTATCACTTGATTCAGGTCTAATAAAAAATAGTAATACACAATGTCTTATTGGTAAAGATCTTCAAAATGACTTAAAGAACATTCTACATCATGACATATCAATTGGAAATGATGCTAATTGTTTTGCACTTGCAGAAGCAAACTTAGGAGCAGGTAAAAATCATAATTCTGTATTTGGTGTAATAATGGGTACAGGAGTTGGTGGTGGAATAATCATTAATGGAAAAATCCACCATGGAAGAAACAATATCGCTGGAGAATGGGGACATCATTGTCTTCATGATGATGGAAATAGTTGTTATTGTGGAAACAGAGGCTGTGTTGAGACATACATTAGTGGTCCTGCATTAGAAAAAAATTGGTCTCAACTGTCTGGTATGAACCAATCATTACCTGAGATTATACAAAATCTAGATAATCCGAATTTTCATAATTGGAAAAAAACATTCCTTGATAATTTTGCATTATCTTTATCAAATGTAATTGATATTCTAGATCCTGATATGATTATTCTTGGAGGTGGGGTTTCAAATATTGATTTTCTTTATGATGAAGGAAAAGCGGCTATTTATGAAAAAGTATTCAGTGATACCATTGACACCCCAATTGTAAAAAATGCACTTGGTGATTCAGCAGGTGTATTTGGTGCTTGCTTACTATAGATTTATTGAGGTTCAATAGTAGCTGGAGGTTTACTTGAAATTACATAGGAAACCCATGTCACTTCTTCAATTTCGTTGGTAATTCTATTACTTATTTTCTCTAAAACTCCATTTGGAAGTCTAGTCCAATCTGCAGTCATTGCATCAATGGAATCTACAACTCTGACTGTAACGATTCTTCCATATCTTCGTTCATCTCCTACTACTCCTACAGCTTTGTCATCTCCTACTGCAGCGTATGCTTGCCACACTTTATCATAAATCCCTGCATCCCATAATTCATCTTCAACAATCTTACTTGCTTTTCTACAAATTGCTAATTTTGAAGATGTTATCTCTCCGATAATGCGTACTGATAATCCTGGTCCTGGAAATGGATGTCTCTTTAGTAGTTTTTCTGAAACGCCTAAAATTCGAGCAATATCTCTTACTTCATCTTTATACAATTCTTTTAATGGTTCTAAAATTTTGAGATTCAACCAATCTGGTAATCCTCCAACATTATGATGGGATTTTATTACTGATGCTGGACCTTTTGATACACCACTTTCAATTATATCTGGATAAAGTGTACCTTGTGCTAACCATTTGAATGGACCTTTCTCTTTGGCAAAATCTGTAAATACCTGAATAAATTCTTCTCCTACAATCTTTCTTTTTTGTTCAGGATCTGTTATTCCTTTTAATTTTGAGAGAAATTGATCACTTGCATTTATTCTATGGAAATTTAATGAAAAATTATTCTTAAACATGTCTTCAATTTCTTTAGACTCATCCAATCTCAATAATCCATTGTCTACAAAAACTCCTGTTAGCCTATTTCCTACAGCTTTGTGTATCAATAACGCAGCAACTGTTGAGTCAATTCCTCCACTAACTCCACACAACACATTTCCATCAATCTCTGAGATTTCTTTAACTGTTTTTTCAACAAAACCTTCCATAGTCCATTCTTGTTTAGCTTTACAAACATTCAAAACAAAATTCTTCAAAATATCTGTACCACGTTCAGTATGAACTACTTCTGGATGAAATTGAATACCGAATATGGTTCTGTCTGTATTTGCTATTGCAGCAGCATGTGAATTTTCTGTATGACCTATTACTTCAAAATTTGACGGAATCTCTTCAGCTTCATCACCATGACTCATCCATGCACGAATTGATTCACCCATACCATCTAATAATCCTGAATTTTTATCCATCGAAAGAAGGGATGAACCATATTCTTTGTTTGCACGTTTAACTTTCCCTCCAAATTTATTTACGATTAATTGATGACCATAACAAATTCCTAATAATGGTAAGTCGAAGTTGAATAGCTCTTCATTTGGTTTTGGTGCATCATCATTGTATACGCTTGCTGGTCCGCCTGAAAAAATTATTCCCTTCGGATTCATCTTTTTTAATTCTTCAGGTGAGATGTCATATGGAACTAATTCTGCATAAACTGAAAATTCTCTGATTCTCCTACAAATCAAATGACTATACTGAGACCCAAAATCTAAAACAATTATTTTTTCCATTTTCTTACTTAATTGAATTTTCTAGCATTCTTGTGAGTGACCATGTAGCTGTATTGATTATCTCATCCAATCTTTCCTTTTGTCTGTAATTTTTAATGATTATTTCTCTAATTGCCTGTCCATTTTTATTAATTACACAATCAATTACTGAACTCTGATCAATTTTTCCATTTTTGACATCTGCACTATCTATTTTTTTCATCTCTCCAATAATTCTCTCGATAAAAAATGATCTTAGTGGTGGTATTTCATCTGTAAGACCAATTCCTTCATTCATAATTATGGAAATTTTTTCAGGTGTCACAAATGCATTGGCTATAACTTCTCCATCTTTATTTTTCTTAATTTGAATCGGTTCTGCCGTATCTTCTTTTTTTACCATCTCATCTACACTTGGTTCTAATTTTCTTGGTAATGACGATGCTTTGGTAAAGCTAGATCCTTTCAAAACTACGTCTAGTATGTCCAAATTTTTCTGTAGAAAATCTAGTTCATCTTGATGTTTTGTCATTTTATCTACTATTGATTCTTTTAATTGTAACATTTTTTCGATCTGTTCATCAGTATACTGCATAACTATTAGAAAACTCATTCAGTATTAAAACGCATTCTAAAAGTTTTCAACACACTCTAGGTCAATCAATCTAATAGTTTTGTAACCTTTCATTCTTTTCGTTGAATACAACTCTGCTTTTGATTTTGTTGCAAACCACTCAATAATCATTTTTCCAAATTTCAATTTCTTTATCTTTGTTTTACGATTGATTATTTTACGTTTTGAATATTTCCCAATTTTTTGGCCAAAATCCATTCCAATTAAAATAATTTTACTTGCATTGAAATATTCTGCAAGAAACACGCATCTATCTCCATCCGTAAATCCTCCAAAATTCTGTAATTTTCCAAATTCTTTTGTTTGTGTAGTGCCTGTCACATTTGAAAGTTTTTTTACAATTTCTAATCTGTCATAATTATCTCCATGTGCATGAACTATTATTGGAATTTTTGTTTTCCCAATTTTTTTAATACTCTCCAAGTCTCCATCTAGATCTGTAACTAAAATGTCTGGTCTGATTTTTTCTTCTAATAATGCTCTCACTGCACCATCAGCTACAATTTTTGTAATATTCTTAGATTTCTTAATATGTTTTAATGATTTTGATAATGATGGTCCTGCACCAATAATGAAAACTGTTTTACCTTTAATTATATTCTGAAACTCTTTTTTTGAATTTTTTGTTTTTAATAATAAGTTTAATTTTTTAGCAGAAATAAGATCCTCTTTTTCTGAATATCCAAATTCCTTTCTAATTTCATTGAATTTAGTTTTCCATCCACGAATTGTCATATCACTCAAATAGATTACCTTATCATAAATGATATGACAAAATTAGGTAATCTTGTAGTTGGAAGAAAAAATACAATTACCATTATGGGAATTTTGAATATTAGTCCTGAATCATTTTACAAAAAATCTGTAAAATCTACAAAATCAGAAATATCAAAGTATTTGTTAGATATGGAGGAAAATGGTGCCAATATTATAGATGTTGGAGGAATGTCTACTGCGCCATATCTAAAAACAATTGTATCTGAAAAAACTGAATCTGAAAGAATAACAAAAACAATCAAAATTATACAAAACTTATCTAATATTCCAATCTCTGTTGATACTTGTAGAGCATCAGTTGCAAAAGACGCACTTGAATTGGGAATTGATGTGATTAATGATATTTCTGGTTTAAAGTATGATGCAAATATGCCAAAAATTATAGAAAAATATAGTCCATCTGTAATTTTATGTTCATACAGTAAAAAACTTGTAAAAGGTAATTTGATATCTGCAACAAAAAAACTTTTGAATGAAAGCGTAAAGATTGCTCAAAGTGCACAAATATCTGAAAACAAAATTGTAGTCGATCCATCTATTGGTTTCTTTAGACGTTCTTCTGATGTAAAAAATAAACTTCCATATACAAAAATTAACTCTGATTGGGCCCAACGTGATGCTGAAATTATTAAAAAATTAAATCTTTTAAAAACAAATTTCCCAATTTTAGTTTCTATTTCAAATAAATCATTCATAGGAAAACTACTTGGAAAAGAAAATCCTAATGATCGAAATACTGGAACTGCAATTGCTGAAATGTTATCTATAATCAATGGTGCGTCGATAATTCGAACCCATAATCCAGAAATCACCTCAGATGTTATCAAACTTACAAAATCCCTCATAAAAAAATCCAAGAAAGGCTTATAACAGATTTTTTCTCTCTGGTAAAAGGTTCATTTGACAATAAGAGAGGGATTCACTTTTGATGATGTTCTACTTGTACCCAAATTTTCAGATATAACTAGTCGTTCACAAACAAATCTCTCAACAAATCTATCACGAAATATCAAACTCAATATTCCTTTAGTTAGTGCAAATATGGATACTGTGACTGAATACATGATGGCTACAACAATGGCTAGACAAGGTGGAATTGGAATCCTTCATAGATTTTTAACAATAGAAGAAGAAGCAAACCAAGTTCTAAAAGTCAAACGTTCTGGAAGTGTAATGATAGATAATCCATATCAAATATCTTCTGAAAAATCTATTGAAGAAGCTATAGATTTAATGAGTGAAAAAGAAGTATCTGGATTATTAGTTGTTGATTCTGATTCTAAACTTGTTGGAATTTTAACTGAACGTGATGTACTTTTTGAATCTATCACTTCAAAGAAAACTGTATCTGAATTAATGACCAAAGATGTAATTTCTTCAAACGAAAATACATCATTAGATGATGCAAAAGATATTCTGAAAAGTCATAGAGTTGAAAAATTACCTTTAGTTAATGATAAAAATCAAATTGTTGGACTTTATACTACACAAGACATAATGAATATTGAGAATTTCCCAAATGCTTCAAAAGACAAGAAGGGTAGACCCCTTGTTGGTGCTGCAGTTGGAGTAAAGGGTGATTTTCTAGATAGAACTGAAGCATTACTTGCAGCAGGTGCAGATGCAATTGTTGTTGATATTGCACATGGTCACAGCGAAAATGCAATCAGTACTGTAAAAAATATTAAAAAAGCATTTCCTGATTGTGAATTGATTGCTGGAAATGTAGCCACTGCACAGGGTACTGAAGATTTGATTAAGGCAGGAGTTGATGCTGTAAAAGTTGGTGTTGGTTCTGGTTCCATTTGTATTACTAGAGTCATCACTGGTTCAGGTGTACCTCAATTAACTGCAGTTATGGATTGTGCTGAAATTGGTAAACAATATGATATTCCGATTATATCTGATGGTGGAACAAGGACATCTGGTGATGCCACAAAAGCACTTGCAGCAGGTGCATCTGCTGTTATGTTAGGTGGTATGTTAGGTGGTACTGATGAAAGTCCTGGTTCGACAATTACAAAGAATGGAAAACGATACAAGTTTTACAGTGGAATGGCATCTTTAGGTGCTGCTCGAAGAAGAAAATCAAAAGAAACTACTCAAAGTGATGCTGATGATGATCTAAATGATTATGTTGCAGAAGGTGTAGAAGCAATGGTCCCATACAAAGGAACTGTGCTTGATATTCTTGTTCAGATTACTGGAGGAATACGTTCTGGTTTGAGTTATTGTGGAGGGCATGATATTAAACAAATGCAAAATAATGCTGAATTTATTAAAATGTCACGTGCTGGATTTGCAGAAAGTCAACCACATGACGTTGATGTGCTATAGCTAATCTTTTATTGATTTAAAATCCAGTTTTTTTATGTTAAATAAGCTCACAATAATTGGTATTATTATCGGAAGTGCAATTTCAATTCTTGGAGCAGCTTCCATGGTTACTTCATTAAATTCTCCAAATGAAATTCAAGAAGATACTGCAACGTTTGGAGTTGGAGATTTAGATAAAATCAACTTTAATGCACCTGAAAATTCATCTCAATCATTAACTGTAACTGGTGATTCTTTTGATATTAAAATTATAACCCCTGATTCAAATAATGATGTAGATGCAAGTTTTAAAGATAAAGCAAGTTTTACGTGGACTTCTACTAGTGGAGGTCAAACAATAATTACAATACAAAATACTGGTGATTCTGAATTTTCTGAAAGCTACAAATTTGAACTAGCACGTGATCCATTATTTTTCACTTATTCAATTTTAGTAATTGTTGCTGGAGTTGTCATAATTGGAATTAGTGCTGGATTTAGTGCAAAAAAACCTAAAGGATTCTAATCTAACTCTGCAATTGGATATGAGCCTATAACTTTGAGGAATAAAGTATTTTCAGAAATCTTATCCAATACTGACTTAATTTTTGAATTTGAATGATGTCCTAGAAAATCTACAAAGAAATTATATTCCCAGTTTGTATTCTTGTTTGGTCTAGATTCAATCTTTGTTAAATTTATGTTATTATCATTAAATTCTTTCAATATTTGATGAAGAGCTCCTGGTTCATGTTTTACTGAAAATATAATTGAAGTTTTATCTCCTGAGCCTTCAATAGAATTTTCTTTTGAAAATATCAAAAAGCGTGTATAGTTATTTGAATTATTTTCGATTCCTTGTTTAACTATAGATATGTCATACAAATTCCCTGCGTCATTACTTGCTATTGCTGCAGAATGTATATCATTCATTTCTTTAACAATTTTTACACTTCCTGCTGTATCATATGTTGGAACTGTTTTCAATTTTCTATCTTGAATAAAATTACTACATTGTCCTAACGCTTGTGGATGTGAGTATACTGTTTCAATATCTTCTAATTTTCCAGTACTGATAAGACAATGCTCAACTTTGAAATATTCTTCCCCTATTGCATGTAACGTTGTGTGTGTAATTGTATCAATACTCTGTCCTACGGTACCCTCGATAGAATTCTCAACAGGTAGAATTGAGTAATCACTTTTTTCATCCTCCGTTATTTTCAATGAATCTTCGAAACTATTGCATGGTATCGTCTCAATTTTCTCTCTAAAGAATTTCTTTGCTGCACTTTCACTATACGCGCCATGTTCACCTTGAAATGATACTTTCTTCATCTTAATTTTGAGTTAAAAATTCACTTTTTCCAAAGTCTAAAGCTAATTTTCTATCATCAATCCATCCACAATCTTTACATTTCACTGCGTCTCGCATTTTCACAACAGTACCAAAACATTTTCTACATTTTGTGAATAAAACTCCTAATTCTGGAGAATCAATGGTTGCATGTATTGTTCCATTAATGTGGCTGATTATCTCTACTTTAACAACATCTTTTGATAAAGCAATATTCTTTTTTCTAATATGCCTTGTAACACAAATACATTCCAAATCTGCAACTACCTTCTTTCCGTTTACATACTTTATCATTATTGCAATCATTGATGGTAAATTTGCTTCAACAACTCCTATGATAATATCTCCTACTTTAGGAACTGTTATCTGTGTTTGACTATTCACTGAAGCTAATCTTTCAGAAGAATCTAAATTAATCTGTCCGATTGTTGTTGCTCTAATGGAGTCATCATCTTCAAATGTATTATCACCTGGAAGATACTCTTCAATTGATGCAATTTTCTCCCCAGGTATTCTTTGTTTTTCATCCATGTCTAATTGAATAAAATTTTACTTTTAATTGTTTTTAGAGTTTCACACACTTGATAAATCAGCTATAATTTACTAATGCATGAGCGAACAAATACCAAGTAAATTAGTTACTTATGCCACTTTTTTAGTCACTCTTGGAATAGTTGGAATTAGTATAATCTCCGTTATTTTTCCTGCATTAATTATCTCAAACACTTATGAATTTCCAAATGATTTAGATCCATTTGAAACAAGCCCATGGGCATTACCCATCATAATTTCATCATCTTCATTATTGGCATTAGGTTTTCTTTACAAAACTGCAAAACTCCCATCTATACTTCATTCTGGAATTAAATTCATCCTAAATTTTGAAATATCAAAAAAAGTTGCCGTTATCTCCGGTATTGTCATTTTAGGATTATACATTGGAATTTCCTTTGATGAATTATTTCTAGATGAAGTTAATCAATGGCCTGATTATCTAATTCTTCAAGAAGCCCTTGATATCTGGCCTGGAACAGATCATTCTAGTGTATATGTTAACGAACAAAATACACGATACGTTCGAATGGTTTTATTAGATTTCTCTCAGGAATTTATACAAAATATTAAATTTTTACCATTTATTGCAAGTATCTTAGTTGTAATATTTACTGCATTAATCACAGTTCAAATTTCTAAAAAAAGATTTTCTGGAATAATTTCAATGGTAATCTTACTTCAAAGTATAACCTTCACTGATTTTGATACAATTGCAGTTTATGAAAATTTTTGGGTACTTTTTTTCTTAATTTCATTATACACAATACAGAAAAAATCTTGGCATCTCTCCTCTGTTTCTTTCATACTTTCTATTTTTACAAAAGCATTTGTTATTACTTATTTCTGGATCAATATTTTTTTTATTTATCGTGCAGAAATTGCTAAAAAAACAAAATATTTGATATTGGCTAGTTATGTTGCCGTAATCAGTGTGACTTATTTCATATTTCAAAATCAAACTAGTATAATATATGATCAAATTGTTAAGATTGATTTCAATTCATTTTTGAATGGATTTACTGGTTGGGGAAATTCAATGCAATTAGATCCTCTTGTAATGCTATGTATTATTCCATTAACTATTGGTTTATTTGTTAAATCATTGAAAGGTATCAAACAATCTGATTCTATTTTGATAATGATAATGGGAACTATTCTAGCTGCACCCTTGATATCCCTAGTTACTGATTTTTATTTCATTCTTCCATACCGGTTCATTCCATTTATTGTAGCGATAGCAATTGGAATAGGTGTATTTTTGAGTAAAGAAAATTAATCTGTTCTAATAATAGTCCAAAAACTAGTAACAGAATCTGACGGTTTTACTGTGTATGAATGATTTAATCCTCTAAAAATTTCAAAACGTTCACCACTATCATTATTTATTCCCAAACTTGTGACATATGCTCTGTGATACCAATTACACTGATCTGAGTATCCTGGGACCTGATAAACTTCTGTAATACATTTTTCATAATTGTAATCTACGGTAACTTGTCTCATTTCAATACTCTTTTCATTAAAAATACCTTGTTTCAAAATTGGTAATGAATCTAAAAATTGGTCTGTTATTGGATTTGGAAGATATCTACTAGCCTCAGTTTTTACTACACTAATCAATTCTCCATTTGAATTACGTAAAACATTGAGTGACGAAGCAAAGTATTTTGAATTTTTGATTTTTATGAGATTGTCTTCATCTGGATTTACATAAAGAGATTGACCAAAAGCACTAACTGAAAAAACTGAAATAAGTGATAAACATATGATGGCTATAACTAAATTTTTCATATATTATAACCAGTGTGGTATATCTAAATAATTATCTAATTTTTAATTTACTAACAACTAATTCATTAAGTAGTTTTCTTCTTGAAATTCTATCTTGGAACAAAAAACCAGTAGTGTTTTGTCATATTTGGTATTTTTTTCCACATTGTCATTTGTTTTAATTAGTTTATTCGCTATAATATTTCCAGGATTTTTCATAGCAACTTATTTTCCATATGATACTGATTTAGAAACATTTGAACCAAGTATTTGGTTATTTCCAGTTTTTTTATTTAGTTTTTTATTTTTTATTTTAGGTTTTGCATACTACAAAAAAAAATTACCAAATAAAATTTCTGATTGTATTAAATTCTCACTTAATTTTGAAATTTCCAAACGTATTACACTAATAATAATTATAATAATTTTAGTTTTTTATATTGGTTTTTCTGTCAATGAACTTTCAATAAATGAAGATGGCCAATGGGTGGATTATCAATTATTAAAGAAAGCTTTGGAAATATGGCCATCAACAGAATCTGATGATATTTACATACAGGAACAAAATTCTCGATATGTACGAATGGCTCTTTTGGTGTCATCATTAGAAATATTTCAAAATATCAAACTTCTACCATTTGTTGCAAGTATATTTGTTCTAGTAGTGACCTTTCTCATAACATATCAAATATCACATAAACGATTTTCAGGAATAATTGCTATGTTGGTTCTGTTACAGAGTCATACATTCTTACATTTTGATACTGTTGCAGTTTATGAAAATTTTTGGATTTTATTTTTTCTTTTAGGATTATATCTAATTAATAAAAAATGGCCTCTTTCATCAGGAATGTATACCTTGGCAATATTTTCAAAAGCATTTATTTTTGTTTTTTTCATTCCAACAATTTTCTATATTTATCGTTCAGAAATTAGCTCCCGGAAAAAAGTTTGGACAATCTGTTCATATGGTGTTGCTGCACTGATAATTTTTGTTATTTTTTCTTTTGGTGATGCCATCTATGATGATATTATGTCAGTTAATAATTCAGAATTTTTTTTGGCATTGAATACTTTAGGTTATACTTTACGATATGATGTTTTCATTATTTTGAGTTTATTACCCCTAACAATTGGTTTATTTTTTACCTCAAGAAGAGGTGTATTACAAGCAGATTCAATTCTTGTTTTGATTTTGACATCTTTGTTGGCAGGTCCATTCATCTCGATGTTAACCGATTTCTATTTCATACTGCCATATAGATTTCTGCCATTGATAGTGTTTGTAGCTATAGGTATCGGCGTATTATTTTCAAAGAAGGATTAGTTTTTTGGCCAAAGTATATTCCAGTTAATATCAACTGTATCATTTACTTCAACAACATAAGAATGATTTAATCCTCTAAACCCATAATTTGCAAAAAATTCTCCATTTATTGTTCCTGTTATACCTAATCCAGTTGTAAATGCGTAATAATAACAGGGTAGAAATTCACGGTCAAATACACAATGTTCATCTTGAGTATACTCTGTAATTTTCATCTTTTTCATTTCATAATTTTGATTTTCTATAGAAAAATTTTCTATGGTCTCATATTTGTCTAAAAATAATTGTAGAATGTTGGTATCCAAGTATGTTTTTGCATGAACATGTGATATTCCAACAAGTTCACCATTAGAGTTTCGAATTGTTACATAAGCGGAGGCTTGTGGGTTAGACAATTTTTCAATGGGTTTTAATCCCTCAACTGATACTTTGGGGGCAGTTATTACATCATTACTTTGAGAATACGAATTTGTTACTGGGATTAAACATATTATAAACAATATCAAAATGGAAATACAAAATTTTCTCATATCTATAACCAGTGTGGTATCTCTAAATAATTATCTAATTTTTCATTTTTGAGCATTTTTAATAATGCATTTGCCTGTGGTGTTGATAACATTGGTTTATCAAATTCATTATCTGTTGAAATTCTTGGACATGCTACTTGAATGAATGCATCAATTCCTGTGAAATTCTTTAATCTATCACTTGTGATATCTGTTAATGCCAATAATTGAACTTCTTTACCTCTTTCTTCTAGTTCTTTTTTAAATTTTAAAGCCGTAACTTTTGCAAACTGACCTTCTTTAAGACCTACAATTACTCCAAAAACTTTCGCTTCTGTTGCCTTAAAAATTTTAAGTGTAGCCTTTTTTTCTAATTTTTCCGCAAAATTGGTAACGTCTCTTACTTCATTGAAATAAGGATCTAAAATGTAAGTTGTTACTTTAGTTGATATTGCAACTCCTGCTGCATGAAAGTTACTCTGCCCTAAAAATAAATTTGCATCAACTTGTTCTTTAATTTCCATTGCTGGATAAAATTCACATCCAAAAACTTGTCCATCATTTAATTGTCCTTTTCCTTTTCCAATTTTCACAATAATTCCTCCCTCTTCTAGCTTTTTTCTGACTGGTTCAACTTGGTGAAGATGTTGACTATCTGTAATTAAAGAAATTGTTTTACCCTTCAAAATTTCAATTGCTTTTGGTATTACTTCATCAAATGGAACATCATCAAATGCATCAATCATCATTACATTATCTTGTTCACCAGGAAATGTTTCAAGTTTGTTTGTGTGGCCTATATTAAATAAAATTTCTGCACCTAACACTTTTGCCCCGTTTGAATTAAGATCACATGTTCCCCATGTTGTATCTGCCAAAACAAATGCTGGAATATCAAATTTCTTTGTAATATTTGTGGCAGTTTGTTGAACCTGTGGTAACATTCCGTCTGGGGCGTTTAATGCGACTGTTACTGGATTTCTTTGAGATATTACCTCAAAAATTCTCTTTTCATCAATTATTATCATTTGTTCTAAAAAGTGCTATTTTGAATTTAAACCAAACTCTTTGGCAAATCACTAAAATTCCTATATCTTACAGGTAAGACATGTCTAAACAAATACTCCATATTGGAATTGACGATACTGATTCACCTAAAGGCATGTGTACTACATTTTTAGCTTACAAAATCATTAATCGATTAAAAAAAGAAAATGTGGATTTCCTTGACTTCCCAAATTTGGTGAGATTTAATCCTAATATTCCTTGGAAAACTAGAGGTAACGGGGCTGTCGGAATAAAAATTTCTACTTCTAATCCTAAAAAAATTAAAAATTTGGTGAAAAAATTTGTTAAACAATATTCTGATGTAAAAAATGGAGCAAATCCTGGTCTTGTTTTTTGCCAAGATGAAAATATTCCTGATGAATTCTCAAAGTTAAGTTCAGATGCAATGTGGAAATTAATTCATAGAAATGAGGCTAAAAAAATTCTCTCAAAACATAATTTTGATTTTTTTTATCTTGGAAATGGACAAGGATTAGTTGGTGCGACTAGTGTTTTAGGTTATAATTTTGAAGATGAAACATACGAATTACTTTCTTATCGTAAATCTTCCCAATTTGGAAAAAAACGAATTTTGGATAAATCTAAAGTTAAGGAAATGCAAGAAAAAACATATCCAAACACATTCAATAGTTTTGATTCAAAGAAAAATAAAGTTCTATTAATGCCGCATGGTCCTGATCCTGTTTTTTATGGAGTTCGTGGAGAAGATTCTACAACATTAATTTCTGCATCAAAAATGATTCAACCAAAGGAAAAACTTGCGGGATATCTTATTTTTAAATCAAATCAAGGAACCGGTGATCACTTAAAAAATGAAATTGATGTAAACAATTTCTTACCTTACATGTCAGGAACACTACAAGGCATTGTTATCAAAAAACCTATTGTAACTAAAGGTGGTCATGTATTTTTCGCAATAATTGTAGATAACGTAAAAATTAATTGTGCAGTTTACAAACCTACTCGAATAACTGATGTTGCAAAAGAATTGATTATTGGAGATATCCTCAAAGTTGGTGGTGGTATTAGAAAAGCAACAAAAACACACCCACGAATTTTAAATCTTGAATTCATTCAAATTATTAAACTTGAAAAAAAATCTAAATTAATAAATCCATTTTGTAATAATTGCCAAAAACATATGAAATCAAAGGGCAAAAATCAAGGTTTTCAATGTGTAAGATGCAAAAAAACATCTGATCATAAAAATCGTCAATTTATCACACGCTCGGTAAAAGAACAAATCTACATACCTGATGTTTCTGCACACCGTCACCTCACAAAACCTGTTCAGCGTATGAAACAAAAACCAAAATCTGAAAAATTCAATCCAAATTCTTCATGGATCACTAATTTTTAAAATCATAATAGCGGGGAGTAGATTTGAACTACTGATTTTCGGGTTATGAGCCCGACGGGATGACCTGACTTCCCCACCCCGCTGAACAAAAATTCCTTATGAGGTATATACGCGTTTCAAATTCGGAAATGAATAAAAGGATTCTAACCAATTTTTTAATATGCTTAGAAAATTCCAAATTGTTGGTATTGCGGGTGCCCTAATATTTTCTGCTGTAATTTTGACCGATACAATACCCTCAAACCCTCCACCGCTTCCTGAACCTATTGTTCAAAATGTTTCAACTGACTCTGTAGAAGTTGTAGCAACAAATTTTGAAAAACCATGGTCAATTACATTTGCTGATGAACGAATATTTGTTTCAGAAAAATCTGGAAAAATTAAAATAATTACTTCATCTGGCTTACTTGAAACTCCATTAATCACATTACGTACACCAGAAATTTTTGGTGGTGGATTGCTTGGAATAACAACGCATCCTGATTTTGTAAATAATCATTTTCTTTATGCATATTACACATATGAAGAAAATGAAAAACTATGGAATAAGATAATTAGAATTACCGAAGAAGAAAACAAAGCTTCTGAAATTATTACTATACTCGATAAAATTCCTGGTTCAGCATTTAGTAATGGTGGAGTAATGAAATTTGGCCCTGATGGAAAATTGTATGTTGGAACAGGTTCTGTGTCTGATTTTTCAAATGAATCGCAAAATCTTAATTCTCTTACTGGAAAAATTCTTAGATTAAATGATGATGGTACAATACCTGTTGATAATCCATTTGAAGAATCATATGTGTTTACACTTGGACATAGAAATCCAACAGGTTTTGCATGGAACAATGATGGACAAATGTATGCCACTGAATCTGGTCCATCAAAAAATGATGAAATTAATTTGATAAATGCAGGTTCTAACTATGGTTGGCCTGAAGTTCAATGTTATTCAAATAATGATAATTTTGTAAATCCTCTGGAATGTTTTGATCCTGGATTAGAACCTGGTGGAATTATCTTTTATTCTGGAGACAAACTTGACATTGATAATAAAATGATTCTTGCTTCACAAAAAGCAACAAATCTATTCAAAGTTGAAATAAATGATGACGATGTGAATCTAGAACGTATTTTGAGCGGTGTAGGTAGAATTAGAGATGTAGCACAGGGTCCTGATGGTTATGTATACATCATAACTACCAATACAGATGGAAAAGCATTTCCAGCACCGGATGATGATAGATTATTGAGGATATTGAAATAAAATGACTGACTCATCCATCCCTAAATTCTTTGAAAAATCTCATGAGGAAAAATTGGATATTATTTGTAATTTTTCGGATTTGAATGACGATGAATTAAATCATCTCAAAAATTCAACTGGTGGAATAGACTTTGAACATGCAAACAAAATGATTGAAAATGCAATTGGTACATTTTCTCTTCCACTTGGAATTGCAACAAATTTCAAAATAAATAATAATGATTATCTTGTTCCTATGGTAATTGAAGAACCTTCTGTAATCGCAGCTGCATCTAAGGCTGCAAAAATCGCAAAAATTCATGGTGGTTTTACTGCAAAAGTTGATGGAAATGTCAGTATTGGACAAATTCAAGTTTTAGATGTAAATATTTCAGAATCAATTTCTATTATAAATTCTAATTCAAATCAGATTATTGAATTAGCAAATTCAGCAAGCAAAACATTACCAAAATTAGGTAAAGGTGCAAAAGAAGTGCAGTGTAAAGAAATCAAAACTTCATCATCATCAATGTTAATTGTCGAATTAATGATTGATGTAGGTGATGCTATGGGTGCAAATGTAACTAATACTATGTGTGAAATTACTGCACCACTAATTGAAAAATTAACAGGCGGAAAAACACTATTAAGAATTCTTTCTAATTATTCAACGAAACGAATGGTTTCTGTTTCTGCAATTTTTGATAAAGATGCAGTTGGTGGTGAACAAGTTGTTAATGATATGATTTCTGCATTTGAATTTGCTGATAACGATGTGTATCGAGCAGTTACTCATAACAAAGGAGTAATGAATGGAACAATTTCTGTTGCAAATGCAACTGGACAAGATAGTAGAGCTATAGAAGCTGCTGCACATGCATATGCATCACACACTGGAAAATATCGTTCACTAACTAAATGGGAAAAAGATAATTCAGGAAATTTGGTAGGTATTTTTAAAATTCCCTTATCTGTTGGAATTGTCGGTGGTGTGACGAATGATCATCCTATAGCAAAAATTTGTACCAAAATTTTAAAACTACAAAATGTCCAAGAATTAGCTTGTATAATGGCTGCAACTGGATTAGCGCAAAATTTTGCTGCGATGCGTGCATTGGTCACTGAAGGAATTCAGAAAGGACACATGAAATTACACGCTCGAAAACAGGCAAGTAATTCCTAACAAAATACCTAAAGAAAATTTTCTACGTGTTTTAACCATCCATTATATTACGTATAGTAGTTCGTATAGAAATGTCCAAAGTAAAATTTGCAATCCCCAAAGGTAGTCTAGAAGAAGCTACATTCAAGCTTCTTGAAAATTCATGGACTAAAGTTAGTAGAAAGAGTAGAACATATCGTGTTTTTCTAGATGATCCTGAAATTATGGTAAAAATGCTTAGACCTCAAGAAATCCCTAATCTAGTTGCTGATGGATTATACGATGTTGGTATTACTGGCAAAGATTGGATTAATGAAACAAAATCTGATGTTGAACCATTACTTGATCTTGAATATGGAAAAATAAAATTAGTAATTGCAATTCCAGACACATTAAAGTTCAAAAACTTTGATCAAATGATTGCAGAATATGCAAAACAGAAAAAAATTCTCCGCTTATCTTCTGAATATCTAACAAATGCCTCAAAATTCATCAAGAGCTCTAAATCATACAAAAAAGCATTTGGAAATAAGGATCCAATGATAATTACACCGTGGATGCGAGTTGGAACTAACAAAAATGTTCAAATTCACTTATCATTTGGTGCAACAGAAGCAAAACCTCCAGAAGATGTAGATGCAATAATGGATGTTACTGAAACTGGAACCACTCTGAAACAAAATGGTCTAAAAATCATTGATACTGTAATGAAGTCTAGTGCACATTTGATTGCAAATAAAAAATCTCTAAAGGATAAGAACAAACGTGAAAAAATATTTGATATTGTAACTTTAATGAGCGGTGCAGTACAAGGAAAAAAATACTTACACTTGTATCTTAACATCAAAGAAAACAATTTGAAAAAGCTTCTCAAGGAACTTCCTTCATTAAAGAAACCAACTGTTAGCCCATTAAGTGAGAAAGGTTGGGTCGGTGTAAACACTGTAATCTTAAAAACTGATTTCCACAAACTAATACCAAAACTTCGAAAGATTGCTCAAGGAATAGTTGTACATGAACCACGACAAATTCTTCAGTTAGAGGAGATAAAGCGTGACGAAGAGAATTGATCAAGATATTACAGGTTAGTAATGTTGATAGTTTTGTAGAATCCAGACGTCAAAAAACCTCCCAAAAAGATAGAAAAATTGTACAGTCAATCTTAGATGATGTTAGAAAGAATGGTGATTCCGCTGTTAAAAAATACGAGCAAAAATTTAATGGCAAAAAAACAAAACAACTACGCATCAGTAAACAAGATTCAAAAAATGCAATGATTACTAAAGCTGAATTTGATTCACTAAAATTATCTGCATTACGACTGTCAAAAACACAAAGAATTTTAAACAAAAGTCTGATTCAATCAGTCAAAAAAATTCCAAATCTTTCGTTTGTACCTATTCCAAGCGTGGGCTGTTACATTCCTGGCGGTCAAGCTAGGTATCCAAGTTCCGCGATTATGTCCGTAATTACTGCTGCAGAAGCTGGAGTTAAGAGAATTGTCGTTGTTTCACCTCCTGATTCAAATGGAAATATTGATCCAATGACAATTACTGTTGCAGAATATGCTGGTGCAGAAATCTACAAAGTAGGTGGGGCACAAGCAATTGCTGCACTTGCATATGGGACAAAATCAATACCCAAAGTAGATAAAATTGTCGGGCCTGGAGGAAAATTTGTTAGCATTGCTAAGGCAATTGTAAGCGAAGAAATTTCCATTGATATGATTGCAGGACCAACTGAACTTGGAATTATAGTAGACTCAAGTGCTGATCCTGAATTGGTGGCATATGATCTTGTATCACAAGCAGAGCACAGCAATGATACAATGTGTTTTGTTATCACCACATCAAAATCTAAGGCGACACAAATTCAAAAATCACTTGAAAAATTAATTCCAAATGTAGAAAGAAGTTTTATTGTTAAACAAAGTATATCTAAAAATGGATTCATTGCAATTTGTAAAAATCAAAATGATGTAATTGAATTAGCAAATAAAATTGCACCTGAACACATGGAATTAATGGTTAAAGGTGCAAAAGCACTATCCAAAAAAATTACTGGCCCTGGTTTAGTTTTAATTGGAAATAATACCCCCTCATCCGCTAGTGACTACCTATTAGGTACAAATCATATACTTCCTACTAATGGATTTGGCAGAACTAGAGGAGGATTATCTGTATTAGACTTTCTAAAATTACAAACTGTGGTTGAAACAAAAAAATCAGATCTTAGTGAAATTTCTGATAACTTAAAAATACTTACTGATGCAGAAGGATTACTGAATCACTACAAAGCTGTAGAAAGGAGACTAAAATGAATAAAAAATTTGAAAAGAGATTAAATGAATTAGAAAAACTTTCTGGATATCAAAAACCAGTTAAAGTTGATGATGTATTGAAATTAGACTCAAATGAAAATCTTGCAATTAAAAAAGAATTCCAAACAGAATTAATTCGTGAAGCTCAAAAACGAACTGATATTCGAACGTATCCACTTGGTGGAGTCGAGAATTTTATTAATTCACTTGCAAAATATCTTAAAGTACCAAAAAATATGATTTCAGTTGGAAATGGTTCTGATCAAATTCTTGATTTAATTTTAGCAAATCTATGTACAAAATCAACAAAAATTTTAACATCTGATCCTACATTTGGATTTTTTGAAGAAAGGTGTAAACTTTATTCAATAAAACAAGTTAAAATTCCATTTTCAAAAAATATGGATTTATGCATTGAAGATTTTATCAAAAAAGCAAAATCTGTAGATATGATCTATCTTGATTCTCCAAATAATCCAACTGGTTTCCAATTTTCTAATAGAGATTTGGAAAAGTTAATCAAATCTTTCTCAGGACCTATCATAATCGATGAGGCATATGGTGAATTCTCAAATTCGTCTGTTCTCAGCTTGGTAAAAAAATACCCTAACATAATTTTAGTAAAAACACTATCCAAGGCTTTTGGATTGGCTGGATTAAGGATTGGGTATATGGTTACAGACAAAAAACTAACTGAAGTTTTTTCAAATGTCATTCAATACCCATATCCCCTAAATACACTCGCTATTGAATGTGGAATTTTAGCGATAGAAAAATCAAAACAAATTATTTCAATTTTTGAAGTTATCAAAAAGCAAAGGGCGAGAATTATACAAAATCTAAAAAAATATGATGCTTTTGATGTCTTTGATTCTAATGCAAATTTTGTATTATTTGATGCTAAAGGTGCTGATACACGAGTGTATAATGCGTTAATTGAACAAGGAATTTCTATTAGAAAACTTGGAAAATTGGCATCACACAAAGGATGTTTACGTGTAACAATTGGAACTCCTGATATGAACTCTAAGTTTTTACTTGCAATACGTGATCTTTTAGAATGACTAGAGAAATTTACATTTCTGATGAAATGATTCAGAAAATATCAAAATTTGATTCAATAATTTTTGATTGTGATGGTGTTCTAGTGGATATTAGAAATTCTTATGATCATGCTATCAACAAAACAATTTCTGCAATAATGAATGAAATATTTGACGATAAGATATCTGATGTTGTAACTTCAAAAATACTATATGGTCTAAAGGCTGCTGGAGGTTTTAATGATGAAGTTGCAGTGGTTTATGCTATCATCATGACATTGGTTGCATCTAAAAAATCAAATATTGAATTTAAAAAATTAATTATTGATGTAATTGATAATGCAAATGAATCTGGAATAAATTCCATTGATAATTATTTTATTAATCAAAATATAGATTTGAAGGAAATTAAATTAAAATTAGATTATGAGAATTCTCGAAAACTAAGTTACATACACAGAATCTTTAATCAATTATTTTATGGACCTGTATTATATGAAGAAATTTTTGATGAAAAATCTCAATTTTCTGAAAAACCATTGATTGATTTAGACAATATTGTTTTAGATGATAATCTTATGTCAAAATTGAGAACCAGATTTGGAAATAAAATCTCTACTGTTACTGGAAGAGGTAACTTTGCATTTTCATATTCAATGAAAAATTTTTTAGATAATTTTGATATGAATAATTCTGTATTTCTAGAGGATCGTCCATTAAATCTGGCAAAACCAAATCCAAAATCTTTAATCGAATCAATCTCTGGAATTAATTCCAAATGCTCATTATACATTGGTGATTCAATGGAGGATCTCATGATGGTTGAGAAATGTAGGGAACATGGTTATGATGTATCATTTTGTGGAATTTATGGTTCCAGCGATGAGCCAGAATTAAAATATGAATTATTTCAAAAAAATAACGCATCATTTATTCTTGAATCAATACAGGAACTTCCGAAGGCATTAAATCTGGTATAGTAGAAATCAAACAAGTATATCATGAAACCTAGAAAAACTAGCATCAAACGAGAAACAAAGGAAACTAACGTTTCAGTTACCATTAATTTGGATGGAACTGGCAAAACCACAATCAATACTGGGATTAAATTTCTAGATCACTTGATTGGCTCTTTTGGAAAACATTCTATGATGGATTTGATTGTTAAAGCAAAATCAAAAGATGGAATTGAACATCACTTGATTGAAGATACAGGAATAACAATTGGAAGTGCAATTGATAAAGCATTAGGAAATAGAAGTGGAATTACAAGATTCAGTTTTTCATCTGTACCTATGGATGAAGCTCTAGCTGAAACATCACTTGATCTAGTCAAAAGACAGTATCATAAAATAACTCTCTTAACGAAAAGAACAAAGATTGAGGGTATCTCAAAAGAAGATCTAGAACACTTTTTCTTCTCGCTAGCGCAAAATCTGAATTGTTGTATTCACGTTACTGTAAAGTATGGAGATAATGATCACCACAAAGTTGAGGCTGCTATAAAATCGATGGCTGTAGCAATACGTAATGCAGTGTCTAATGATCCTAAACAAAAAGGCATACCAAGTACTAAAGGCGCAATGTAATGGTAGATGTAGCAATATTTGATTACGGAGCAGGAAATATCTTTAGTCTAAAGACTGCACTTGAAAAAAATGATGCTAATGTTGATATCATTACTAGTTTTGATCAATCAAAGAAGTATGATGGTTTATTATTACCTGGTGTAGGAAATTTTGATCCAGCAATTAGAAGTATAAGAGATTATTCTGCATTAGGATTTCATGATTTTGTAAAAGAAAAAATTCCGGTTCTTGGAATATGTTTGGGTATGGAAATGTTTTTTCAACAAAGCCAAGAGGGTAAAGAAAAAGGTCTTGATGTAATGAATGGTGAAGTCGTATTACTTCCAAATGATATGAAAATTCCACATATGGGATGGAATAGTTTAGAGATTACAAAAGATAGTAAAATTTTGGAAGGTGTAGAAAATGATTCATGGGTATATTTTGTTCATTCGTATAGAGCTAAACCTGATAATGAAAATATTATTGTAGCTAGTGCAGATTATGGAATTAAAGTTCCTGCTGTTGTTGAAGATAAGTTATTCTTTGGAACTCAATTCCATCCTGAAAAATCAGGTAAGGTTGGATCATTAATGATCAAAAATTTCCTTAGAGTGTGTAGTAAATGAAAATAATTCCTTCAATTGATCTGATGGATGGTAAAGTTGTACGTTTGTACAAAGGTGATCCTAAAAATAAAACAATTTACAGTGATGATCCTGTAGAGATTGCAAAAAAATGGGAATCGCTTGGAGGTGATATTTTACATATTGTTGATTTAGACGCAACTCTTGGTAGCGGAGAAAATTTTAAAATAATTAAAGAAATATCTGAAAATACATCAATTCCTTTACAAGTTGCTGGTGGACTTAGGACTGAAGAAAAAATCTCTGAAGTTTTAGATTTTGCATCTCGTGCAGTAATTGGAACTATTGCAATGCAACTTAAAGAAAGTGAACAAGATAACATTTTAGGTGATTTTATTCAAACATTTGGATCTGAACGAATTGTAATCTCTATTGATCATGTTGATGGAAAAATTGTCACTCATGGGTGGCAAAAAAGTACTGATATTGATCTGTACGATGCAACTAATGAATTTGTGAAGTATGGTTTCACCGAATTTTTAACTACTAATGTTTCAAAGGATGGGACATTAGAAGGACCTGATACTGATTCATTAAAAAAAATATGTCAAATAGAAAATTGTAATGCAATTGCTAGTGGGGGAATATCTAAAATGCAAGATATACGAGATGTAAATGAAATTAATCCATTTGGCGTAATTTTAGGAAAGGCACTTTATGAAGGACTAGTTTCAATAGAAGAGGCAAAGAAAATTGGTTTTAACTAAACGAATTATTCCATGTTTGGATGTTGCAAATGGACGTGTTGTTAAAGGATTAAACTTTGAATCAATAAAAGATGCAGGAGATCCTGTCCAATTAGCTGAAAAATATTCAAATGAAGGCGCAGATGAATTAGTATTTTTAGATATTACCGCTTCATCTGAACAACGTGAAACGATAAAATCACTTGTAAAAAAAATTGCAGAGGTAATTGATATTCCATTTACAGTAGGTGGTGGTGTCAAATCCTTACAACATGCAAGAGATATACTACTTAATGGCGCTGATAAGGTTGCAATTAATACTGGAGCCGTAAAAAATCCTGAAGTCATTACTGAATTAATGGAATTATTTGGTAAACAATGTGTAGTAGTTGCAATTGATTCAAGACGTAATTATAATATTGAAAAAGGAAAAAATATTTTTTCAGAAAACGGAAAACAATTTTGGTTTGAAGTGTTCATTTATGGAGGAAAAAAGGGTACTGGGTTAGATGTCATTGACTGGTCCAAAAAAATTGAAGAACTAGGTGCAGGTGAAATTTTACTTACAAGTATTGATAGAGATGGTACAAAAGACGGTTATGATATATTGTTAACAAATGAAATTGTTCATGCAGTTGGGATTCCCGTAATTGCATCAGGTGGATGTGGAAAACCTGAAGATATGATTGATGTTTTTAAAAACACTGAGGTTAACGCAGCATTAGCAGCATCAATTTTTCACTATGAAACACATTCAGTAAATCGTGTAAAAGAAATGATTAAACAAAATAACATTGATGTAAGATATTGAATTATGGAACATCAGTTGCTGGAGTTGAACCTGGAAATTTTTCACTTGGTGGCATGGAACCTGGTGTTGTAGGATCAAGCTCATATGCTATCTCACATTCTACAAAATATTCTTCGTGTTGTGGTAAAATTTCTGGAAGTATTTCGAAATTTATTTGTGCCATCTCATAACCTCTAAATGTAACTTTCCATTCGCCTATTAGATCTTCTTTTTCACATAGATTTTTTCCTTTTAATAATTGTGGTTTAAAATATTTTTTATAAAAATCCTTTTGTGCACCATCAAATCCTATGGTTTCATATAAAACTCCATTTGGTGTGAAAAAATCAATGTTTCCTTGGTCTTGTGGTCTAAGATCTTTTACGATTACATAAATATGCTCACCTAAAAGATACTTGTCTTTGTTAATCTGTAGTGGACCTAAAAGTTGTGGATTATCTGGGTAAACGACTGAAGAAACTTTTCCATCTTTTTCATAATATTCTTCAACAGAAGACTGTTGCCATGTTGTTTCAGTAATTTGAAAAATTATAACTCCTATAATTATTGCAATTCCTATCCCTACTGCAATTCCAACATTCTTGTTCATAAATTTCACCAATTTTTTAATTCTATAAAACTTTCTTATGAAAAATCTTTACCATTTTTTCTCATTTTTGGATAAATTTTATTTTATTTTCAGAGAAAATACACTTTTTTCTTTCTTTTGGCCTAAATCTAAAATTTATTATGAATTATCATTCTAATTCTAGACAATAAAATTAAGTAATACTTAATCTAATATTAGGATATTTTATGAATCAATTATAATCTGATCTGAATATGGCTAAAAATCATCTTGAATGTAGAGAATGTAAGAAGGAGTATGAACCTACTTTCAAGTATATTTGTGATGAGTGTTTTGGACCTTTAGATGTAAAGTATGATTTTCCATCTGTGAATAAAGATACCTTTAAGGATAGAGAGCAAACATACTGGCGTTATTTTGAATTATTACCTATAGTAGATAAAAAAAATATTGTAAGTATTGAGGCAGGAATGACTCCGTTAGTAAAAGCAGAAAAACTTGGAAAAGAATTAGGATTAAACAATCTTTACATAAAAAATGATTCTGTAAATCCAACATTTTCATTCAAAGATAGACCTGCAGGTGTTGCAATATCCAAAGCAAAAGAATTTGGATTAGAATCTGTTGGATGTGCTTCTACTGGAAATCTAGCATCTGCAACTGCAGCACATGCCGCAAAAGCAAATATGCCATGTTATATTTTTGCGCCAAGTAATATTGAAACTGCAAAAATTACTCAAGCAATATCGTATGGTGCTGAATACATTTCTGTTGATGGTACATATGATGAAGCAAATAGAATTGCAGCACAGATTGGTGATAGAAAGGGTGTCGGTGTAGTAAATATCAATATGCGTTCGTACTATGTTGAAGGTTCAAAAACATTAGCCTATGAAGTTGCAGAACAATTAGATTGGAATGTTCCAAATCATCTTATAGTTCCTACAGGAAGTGGTGCTATGTTGAATGCAATTTGTAAAGGATTTGAAGAATTACAATCTGTTTCTTTGCTTGATGAGTTATCATCTATGCATATGCATTGCGCACAACCACATGGATGTGCTCCAATAGTTGATGCATTTGATAAAAACTCTGATAAAGTAATTCCTGTAGAACAACCAGATACAGTTGCAAAAAGTTTAGCAATTGGTGATCCTGGTGATGGTCGTTATGTTCTAAAAAGATTAAAACAATATAATGGAATTGCAAAAGAAACTAATGATAAAGAAATTTTAGATGCAATTTTACTTTTAGCAAAAACAGAAGGAATCTTTACTGAACCTGCAGGGGGTGTATCTGTTTCTGTTTTGAAAAAAATGGTTGAAGAAGGAAAAATTGACAAAGATGAAACAACTGTTTGTTATGTGACCGGTAACGGTTTGAAAGCCACTGAGTCAATTATGACTGTATTAAAGAAACCACAAGTAATGCAAGCTGATGTTGCAAAAATCTCAGCAGTAATAGGGTAATTGTTTAATGACCAAAATTATCTTTACAATTCCATCTGTTCTTAATGCAGGTGGTGGAGAAAAGAAAACTGAACTTGAAGCATCAACTCTTAAGGAATCTTTTGCAAAAATCTCTGAAATTATGGGTGATGACTTTAAAAGAAAAGTTCTAGAAGCAGACGGTTCTCCACGTTCTCTCATTAATATTTACATTAATGGAAAAAATGCCGCATTTGATTCTGGACTTGACACTTCATTAAATGAAAATGATGAAGTTTACATTTTACCTGCAGTAGCAGGTGGTTCAGATTTATCTGAAAAAGAATTAGATAGATTTTCACGTCAAGTTATGTTAGAGCAAATTGGGTATGATGGTCAACTAAAATTAAAAAACTCTAAAGTTTGTGTTGTTGGTGTTGGTGGATTAGGAAATCCAATTACAACTAGACTTGCTACAATGGGTGTTGGTAAATTAAGAATAGTCGATAGAGATGTAATTGAATTATCAAATTTACATAGACAAACAATGTTTGATGAAGATGATGTTGGTCAGGTAAAAGTTGAAGTTGCACAAAAAAAATTAAAAAAATTAAATCCTGAAGTTGAAATTGAAGCATTACCAATTTCTATTAATGATTATAATGCAGGTGATGTTATAGATGGATGTGACGTTGTAATTGATGCACTTGATAGTGTTAATGCACGTTATGCATTAAACAAAGCATGTGTAGAAAAAAATATTCCATTTGTAACTGGTGCTGCAGTTGGTGTTACCGGACAAGTCTTTACAGTTTTACCAAAAGAAACTGCATGTTATCATTGTATGTTTCCTGCATTAGATGAAGATGCAATGCCAACTTGTAGTATTCAAGGTGTACATCCTCCAATACTTTCTATTGTTGGTGGAATAGAAGTTTATGAAGCAGTTGATGTTTTAATTGGTAAAAAACCAAAGTCTTCGGAAAAATTTTTATCAATTGATTTAGAAAATTTAGAATTTTCATCTGTTAGAACTTTCAAACAAGATGCATGTTCTGTTTGTGGTTCTGGCAAAAAAATTGAAACTCCAAAACAAGAATTAATTTTAGAAGAATTATGTGGACGCAATATGGGGAAACGTACATTTTCAATAACTCCTACATATGAAGTGAACTTGAATGTGGATGATGTAACTACTGTAGCAAAAGAAAAAGGGTTTACAGTTGAAAATCAGGGGGACTTAGGATTATCCATGCGAACAAATGATCTTTCAGTCAATTTTATGAAGAAAGGCTCTGCAGTAGTAGTTGGCCCTGACAATGAAGAAGAGGCAATCACTCTTTACAAGAGTCTTCTAGGCACAAAATCTGTTACTGCACAATCATAATCCGAAATTTTCATTCCAAAAGTTTGTAATAATTGCACTATTCTATACATTTTCTACAATATTACATAGATTACATAGACTATGTAGATAATAATTACAATAAATAAGTTCAAAAAACAAATATTTTTAATAAAAAGTAGAAAAAATGT
>JAOMBO010000011.1 GCA_028344575.1 Candidatus Nitrosopelagicus sp.
GTTAGTCCGAAAGTTAGTCAATATTACAAAGTTGATAACGATAAAGTAACAAGAGAACGAAAATCATGTGCAAGATGTGGTAAAGGAGTGTTCATGTCAGAACATAAGAATAGAAGAACTTGCGGTAAATGTGGCGATACTGAGTTTATTCAGTAAAGTTTTTTCTTTCGTAATTTAGAATTTTTTGTTTTAATTATTTCTAGCTGCTGTAATAATAATTCATCAAGTTTTATGTTTGATAATTGCATAGCATTTAATTTTATAGTATTAGTATCTAGAGATATTTTGGATACAGGTAATTTTTCTTGAATCCATAATTTTAGGACCTTGTCTTCTAACTTATAATCATGAAATCCGGAAGGAAATCTTTTTGTTATATGAGATATCAAAGTATTGTCATTAAAAACACTTCTAGGTTCAAGCAATCTAGTATTATCAGAATAAACATTTTCAAATAAATTACTTGAAATTTCATCAGAGATTAATTCATTATTTGATAGACGTGTTACTAATTCAAGATAATGAAGAAATTCATGTGCCAAGATTGCATGAATGGTTCCTTTGAGACCATAAGCAACTAGAGGAGCCGATACTTGGATTACCACATGAATTGAATCATCAGTAATTAATGGAATAGTTCTAGCATACAAAATTCCTATATCAAGAGAATTTGTAGTTCCTGAAATTATAATTGATGGCTCTACGTAAATAATTGGATATTTTATTGAAGATGCTTTTTCAATTCTCATAATTCCATCCGATACTAGAGAAAATCTTTTTTGAATTAATTCATAGGTTGTTTTTGGTATTATGCCATTTTCAAAAGATTCTGACACTTTTTCTAATGGATTCATGTTTAAGATTGAAAAATTACTATAAAAAAGCTTGATTTATTCAAACGATGATATTTTTGAAGTCAATTTTTCTACAATGGCAACTATTTTGTAATAACTCAGATACGTTAGGGGTTACATCAGAATTTTGTATAAAAAATTTAATAGGAATTCCACCATCTGCTAATAAGTCTAAACGAAAAGAGGTTTTTGCTAATTTTTTGTAACGTATCTGATAAATTTGTTTATTAAGATTTTTTTTATCTTTTGAAGGATCATAGATTTTAACATTTTCCAGAACGTCCAATTTTTTTAAATGGGTTAATAGAATTGGCTTTTCAGTATCAACAATTATCGAGACTTTCGATTTGAACGATATGGAACCTTTAGGTTGTACAAGTATTTTTCTTAATTCCGATAGAGAAACACCTTCTAAATTTGAGGATTTACGTAATATTTTATTACGTTTTTTTGGATTTAGTATTTTTGCAAAAAATGGTCGTCCATTGCCAAGAACTAAACTAGATTGATCTTCACCACCTATCCAATTAATTTTTACTTGATTACCCTCAAATTTTTTAATCAGGAGATTTGAGATTTTACTTTCTATACTTTCTATGTTTTCCAATCCTTTAAAATTACAATTATGACAACCAATACCATTACAACTTTTGCACGACATCTGTTTTTGACGAATTTTTCTAATTTTTTTATTATATCGACCATATACAAAAATAGGTTTTGTTCTAATAGTAGAAGATTCATCCTTGAAATTTACTTGTATAAACAGTTCTGGATCATTCATAATCCTTTTAGATTTTGTTCTTCGAGAAATTTTTTTTGCCATCTCTGAAGATATTGCAAATTTAATATTTTCAATTCCTTTAAGTTTAAATTTTGATTTTATTAGATCATCCCGTTCTAGAAATGAATTTTTTAGAATTAAACCGAGATTAAATGTTTTAAAATCAAGATTATAGGATTTTTCAAAAATGTTTGATAACATTGAATCAAGATTTTCAAAAATGTTTTTACATACATAGCATTTTGTGCTAGATGGTTTATCAAATTTTTTAAGATATTTTTTTCCAACTAATTTAGATGATGATTTCCCAACTAATTTAGAAACCAAACGACCTACACAATATTCACACAAGTCATAATTTTTTAAGATTCTAGAAATTTGAATATATTCTGATTTCACATAGTTAGATAGATTATTGATTTAATGAGTATTTGTGACACAGATTAGTATTAAATATGAGATTTCTTAAAGATGTTTTAATGGAATATGTAACAAAATATCCAAAGACGGTTTCACTTGAAGGTGATGAGAATAATGAAATTCATGTTGATAAAATGACGGGGGTAGAGGAATTACATTTGATTGTCAAAGAGAGTGCAGAAAAAATGAGGAAAATTCTATTTAATGAAGGATTCACTACAGTGAAATTTGAACATAAACAACCACTTCAAATTGGTGATGGATTATCATTAAAATTAAAAAAACCGTGGGAAATGCATGTTAGATTATTTTCTAATACAGAAGATAGTATTTCGATTCAAGGCGAAGTTGAGATATCACGAGATTATTTACAACATTTGTTCAGCCAACGTACAGCAGTTATATATGAAATTGAAACAATCTTAAAGAAAAATGGAATAAGTTATGACATTTTGAATAAGAGAATTAGTAAATATGTTAACAAAGTTTTAGATGAATATAATATAAAATTAGTTACACCAGATATTCCAGTTTTTGCATGGAAGCCAATGTTGTTTATGATTGGAACTGTAGGCGCCATGTATTTGTGGAAATATTTGCACACGCTTTGAAGCTTTAATTATTAATTAGAACAATAGACTTCGTGTCAAATCAAATAAAACCATTATTGATGAAACATTATGGTATTTCTCCATGGGAGATTAATGTTATTACAAGCATTTTAGATAAGAGATTTAAAACTGAAGATGAAGAAATTGAAAATACATATGAAGACAAATTTGTCAGTCATCTAGAGATAGGTTTTCCATATTCATTCAATGATGAATTTTTCAAATGGTTTGATTTTAAAGAATGGGACAGGCTAAAGGGAGTTTTCAAAGAAATGAAACGAAGACGTGGTGATGGAAAAGCAATAAAAATTGAATTAAATTTTTCAGGTGATCCAGACATTAATTTTATTCTTCAATCAGATCAAAGTCAATGGTTTAAGATGGAAGTTGAAAAAATAGATTTTGTTGTAGAATTACTTCCATATCATCTTGATAAAGATAAAATTCCAGAAAATGTAAAAAGTGTAATCTATAATTTTGATCAAGAATCAGCTAGATGGAAAATTATCACTGTATTTACAGATGTGGATAAATTTGTGAATTCTGAAAATGGTTGGAAAATAACTACTTAATCTCTTTTTCAAGGGGTTCAACTAATTCATGTAATTCTTTATATTTTGATTCTATAAAATCAAGTGATTCATCTAACTTTTTGGATTTTCCATATTTGTAACGAACCAATTCACGATGATGCCAAAAATTTTTTCCTTCTTCCACAGAGATGGTTGTAAAATAATCAGTTCCCTTAAGGTTATCAGGTAATTTCATTTGATATGGAAATAAGAATTCCGTAATAAACCATTCATCTCCATCAGGATAGTCATTGCCAGTTTCAACATCAAAGAAGATATGAAGTAGATTAGATTGCATTAGACCGTCTGCAGGAATTTCTGGATGTTTGACATTTGACTTTTTGAAATCAAGCTTTGTTAATTCAGGAATAAAAAATTCATTAATAATTGATTTTCGAAATATTCTGTTTACGTCTGTTATATTCAATAGTTGTAAAATAGAAAAAACTGTCTAATAATCATTTGTCAATAAGACTAAACTTTGTATGAATCAAGAATTTGATTAATTTTTGTAATAGGAACGTTATTTTTTGAGATATTTTGTAATGCTGAAGGATTTTCTATATAATTTGGAATTTTATCAGTTAATCTTCTAGTATATGGCGTGATTAATTCATTTTTATAAAATATTCCGGTTGGAATTTTTTCATCCCATTCAAGTGATTTTACAATAGCCTGTGTTTTTTTCTGATTTAATTCAGTTTCATCACTATAATGTACAACTGGATCATAATCAGTATCTTCTAATTTGTAAATACGAGGCATAGCCTTTTTGGTTGTTTCATCAATTCTATCAACACCACTAAACCAATCTTTCGTGTTGATATCATTGTATGTTGGACAAGGTTGTAGAACATCTACAAATGCCAAACCTTTGTGGTTGACTGCAGCAATAATTAGATCTTTTAACTGACGAACATCATATGAATATCCTCTAGCAGCAAATGTAAATCCACTAGCAATTGCAAGTCCAATTGGATTTACATTGTAATTTGTATTTGGTGTAGGTAATGATTTAGTTTTCTCACCCAATTTTAGAGTAGGCGATGCTTGACCTTTAGTTAATCCATATACTGCATTATCAAAAATTATGTACGTCATATCCACATTTCGCCTACCAGCTGCAACAAAGTGACCTGCACCTATTCCAAGACCATCACCATCACCACCAACAGCGATAATTTCCAAATTTGGGTTTGATATTTTTGCACCTTGTGCAAAAGTTAAAACACGTCCATGCAAAGTATGAACACCAAAAACATTAATGAAATGGGATGTTTTCCCAGAACATCCAATACCAGAAAATATTGCAGTTTGATGTCGAGGAATTTCCATTTCTGCTAATGCCATTTGAATTGAATTCACAATTCCAAAATCACCACATCCAGGACACCAATCATTATGGACATCTGTTTTGTAGTCTCCTATCTTAAGCGCCATATGTCAAAACCTCTCTTTTTTCTGCAGTGCCATTAACAATTTTTTTTAATGTATGGTATAGTTCAGTACATGTCATTGGTCTTCCTGTGAATTTTAGAATATAATAATCAGGATCCTTTTCTAAATTCTGTCTAATTAGTGATCCTAATTGACCAGTATAATTCGCTTCAATGTCAATAATAGTTTTAGAATTAGAAAATGATTTTTTTAAAAGTTCTTTTGGAAATGGTTCTAAAAGCTTTATTTCAACAAATCCAATATTGATACCTTCATTTTTCAACATTTCTATAGCATCAAGAACGGGACCTTGAGTTGAACCCCAAGAAACAACACAAAAATCACCTTCAGAATGTTTTACGATTTGTTCAGACTCAGGAATTTTTTCAAGTATGTAATCTAGACGTGATTGTCTTTTATCCATCATCTGAACACGATTTACCGGATCCTCAGATATGTGACCTTGTATATCACTTTCATCACCAGTGTTCCAAAATATTCCATTTTCTAAACCTAGTTTTGACCTTGGTGACAATCCATCTTCCGTATGTTCAAATCTTCTATAATTGTCTGAAGAAATTTCGTTCAGTAATTTTCCTCTATCAATATTTACTCTAGTTTCATCAAATCTTTGACAGGTAGTGACAGAACTAGCAATGAATTTATCCATCATGTGTATTACAGGAACTTGAAAAATATCTGCATAGTTAAACACCTGAGTTGTATCATAGAAACTGTCGGAGACACTACCTGATGCATAAACAATTCTAGGAAATTCCCCAACACCAGAATTTATTGCACACATTAAATCATCCTGACCATGACGTGTAGGTAAACCAGTTGAGGGTCCACTTCTTTGATAAAAAGTGATTACAACTGGAACTTCATTGATTCCTGCCCAACTCAGACATTCAATCATTAATACAAAACCAGGTCCAGATGTACATGTAGCAGAACGTACACCAGTTAATGATGAACCAATTGCCATGCCTATTGCAGAAATTTCATCTTCAGTTTGAATAACAAGTGTTGAGCCAGGACGATCCTCATTAATTTCAAGTATTTCATTAGTTTCAAGGAAATTACTTTCATCAGTTGCAGGTGTAATTGGATAATATGATTGAAATCTGCATCCAGCGATAATTTTTCCAATTGAGGTACCATAATATCCTTGAACCAGAAGCGTATTTTCTTCAATTTCTTTTTCCTCAAATTTGAGACCAATATTATCAAATTTGGCAGTTGCATAATTGTAAGCAAAATTTGCTGCAGAGACATTCATCTCGGCTATAGATTTTTTCTTTGAGAATGTTGAGTTTACAGATTCAGTTAATTTCTCCGAAGGAATCATTAACAATCCTAATGAAAGAGAGACTCCCAAAACATTGAACATACGACTCATGTTTTTAATTCGTGGGTTCTCTAATTTTTCAGATAATTCAGTCAATAAGCTACGAAACGAAACAGAATGTATCGATGTACCATTTTCAGATGCCAATTCTAATATTCCTTTAACAGTATCTTCTTTGTTTTTAGATTTTAGAAGATTCCCTAAACGTTCTTTAAAATCATTATCAAATGTAATAACATCTGAAACTTTTACATTTTCTAACGTTGAATCATAAATTATAATTCCATTTTCTAAAACATCATCTGCATGACGGAAAATGGTTTCAGCATCAAATGCAATAAGCATATTTGTTCCTTTTACACTAGAGCGAATTTGTTTTTCAGAAACTCTTACTGCAAAATAGCTATGTTCACCTTTAATGTTTGAATAATATTCACGTTTTCCAAATATTTGATAACCCATTTTTGAGAAAACCTGAGAGAAAATATTAGCTGCAGTTTCAACTCCACTTCCTTGTGGTCCACCAATCATCCATGTAAAATCAGTTACCATCTCATGCACCCGTTGCTGCATCAAATAATGCACATTCACATTTGTCACGTTCTCCACAATAGGGGCAAACGCAGATACATTGCTCTATTGGTTTTTCACATTCAGAACAATTTAGTAAATTATCAGAAGAAGACAATATTCCTATTATGATTAAATATTATAAATGGTTTGACCAAACATTCAATGAAAAAACGTTTCAAGGTGTTAGTTACAAGACGCCTGCATAGATCTGCTCTCGACGAATTAAGAAAGAAATGTGAGGTGTCATTACATACAGGTGAAATTCCAATTCCAAAAAAAAATCTAATTAATAAAATTAAAGATGTTGATGGAGTGATTTGTCATCCATATGATACAATAGATAAAGAAGTTATTAGTAATGGAAAAAATCTCAAAGCGATTAGTACTTTCAGTGTAGGTTTTGATCATATTGACATAAATTTTGCTAAATCCAAAAAAATTAAAATTGGCTATACACCTGAGGTTTTGACAAATGCTACAGCTGAATTGACAATTGGATTAATTTTAGATCTTTTAAGACGAATTTCTGAAGGAGATAGGATAATCCGTAACAAAAAGTGGAATCAAATCTTTGGTGCCTATGATTATACGGGCACAGAAGTTGCAGGAAAAACTATAGGAATTATAGGAATGGGGAGAATTGGAAGAGAAGTAGCAAAAAAAGCAAATGGGTTAGGCATGAATGTGATTTATCATAATAGAAGACCAATATCAAAGAGTATAGAGAAGATGTTGAAAACAAAATATGTTTCAGAGAATACATTGTATGAAAAAAGTGATGTGATTTCATTACATCTTCCATACAATAAGGATACACATCATTTAATGAATACAAAAAAATTCAAAAAGATGAAAGAAACTTCTTTTTTAATAAATACATCTAGAGGGAAAATTATAAATGAAAAACAACTAGTAACAGCTTTGAAGAAAAAACAAATTCAAGGTGCAGGAATGGATGTTTATGAGTCAGAACCTATTAAGAAAGATAGTTCATTACTAAAACTAGAAAATGTTGTTTTAGCACCACATGTTGGAAGCTCAACGAAAGAAACAAGACAAAAAATGTCAGACATTACAGTAAGAAATTTAGTTTTGGCATTAGAGGGGAAAAAATTACTTTATTCGGTTTAATCCAATTGAATTAATGCGTCATCAGGATTTCCTTTAACACAATCAGTTCCAACAGCTTTAAGTTTTTGAAATTCTAGTGTTCCTTCAGGTATTTTTCCTATTTTTTGTAGTTCACTAATTTTTACAGTTACAACACCTTTGTGTTTTTCACATGTAATTCCAACCATGTATGAATCATCATTATGAACTATTTCTACAACATATTCAGGTGGATTTACACAATCATGCCCATTTTGTTTTACAGAACATCTATCAGGGAACATAAAATTACCATTTTGAAGGAATATTAAATTCGTTCTATTATTGAATTAAAGTTCCATAATGAATTTTTTTGAGAATTTGGAGATTTCAAAATTCCTTTATCCTGTAATTTTCTAACAACTAAAGCAGAATATGCAGGAGCCCCAGTTGCACCAGGAGAATTATAGTTCACAATATGAAATGAGTTATTTCCTTCACGTTCCATTACATCAGAAATAAAAGTTCCATCTGGAGAGATAACTGGAGTACGTATTCCTGCAGTTCCTTTTTTTATGAAATAATCGGGTTTTAGAGATGGAATAAAATCCATAACACGTTTAACCATTGCATCTTTTGATATTGAACTCCTAAACTCCTGTGTAACTAAAGATATGAAATCAGGATTAAGAAATAATTTTTTTGCACCACCTGTGAAAATTTCACCTAATTTTGATATGGTTGATGGAATATCAGTTACAAAACCATCATAGGTTTCAGGTGTAGGTACAGGCACAGCATTTGGACCAATCTCAGTAGTTCCATTAGCACGTTTAATCCAATGAGGATCAAGAAAAGGAAATTCAGGATGTTTTGCAACTGAGTAAATGTTTGTTTTTACAATATCAGCATGACTACTATCGGCTATCCAATATTCACCTCTAAAATGTAGATCAGAATGTGATTGAAGTAGATCAAATTTTTTTGCAATATCAAGAGAGTTTCCACCAGAACAATTAATTAAATAATTACATTCAATTGAACTGTTATCTGTAAAATTTATTTGGATTATATCATCATTCATGAGAAAAGATTTAACATTTTTCTGAAAAAGGAATTCAGTTGAATTTTGAACAGATATTTTCTGTATTTCTTGTGTAAGTTTAGAGTAATCAGTAGATACATCACTTTTACATAATAATCCAGAATGACATTCAATATTTTTTTCTTTTTGTTTTAATTCATTTGAATTAAGTAATGATAAATTATTTTCAGAAACACCATTTTGTATTCCCCATTTGTAGTATTTTTCTAAAGTTTTATGTTGTGTTTCATCTAAAGCAACTTCTATAGTTCCAATCTCATTCCACGGAGACATTGTATTTGTTGCAAGCGTTTTCCATAAATCATGCGACACATGTGCAGATTTAGCAAAAATTTTTTTCTTTTCAGGATTTAAGTAGAATGGAGTGTGAACAACCCCTGTATTTCGCCCACTAGTATGTTTTGCAACATTAGATTCTTTTTCAATAACACATATAGTAGAATCATAAAGATTTGATATCCAATATGAAATTGTTGTACCTAGTATCCCTCCACCTATAATTGCAATATCAAATTTTTTCAATACTACCGATCATATTCTCTTGAATAATAAATTAAAGATGGCGCCGAGAGAGAGATTTGAACTCTCGATCCCTTGCGAGAACGTGCTTTATGGTTTAAAGATTTCCAGGCACGCGCCCTACCAGGCTAGGCGACCTCGGCATTAGCTTTCGCTAAATAATAATTTGGTAGTGATTATAAAAATGCATTATAATATTTATTTGAAAACATGAATTATGACAATTTTTTCTATAATACTTCCATCTAGCGTGATGGCTTTTGATGTAATTTTGTATGTACCTTCCAGTATATGATCACCATTATTTTTTATTTGATCCCAAACAAAAGATACTTCTTCATGTGAATCGAGTTTAGAAATTACTTGAGATGATATGGGTGAAAAAATATGTATGCTGTCTAGTTGTTTTATTATCAATCCATACGATGAATCAGGAAATTTTAGTTCATCCGTACCTGAATTGATGATTGTGATGGATATGGGTTCGCCTAATGTGAAATTGGTTTTTTCTGTAACAATGGATAATGATGTACCATCAACATAGATCAGTTGATCTTCTACACCATATTCATACAAAATTATTCCAAAGATCGGTCCAGATATAACACCAATAATTATTGCAAAAAGTAAGCTTTTTGGAAACAATTTTTATTCTTTTTTTGGAGTGCTGGTACGCCAGTTTTTTGGATAAGTGTTTGGTTTCATAATGATTCGTTTTGTTTGGAATGCATATCCTTTTGTTAGATCTTTTATTTCGTTTTCAGATAAGAGAGATTCAGCCAATGCAACAATCTCACCTTTTTGAGAATAAATTGCAACTAGATCACCTTTTTGTAGATATGGAGAGATTTGTAAGATTCCAGGTATTGCTAATTGTGCACCATGACACATGGAATCTATTGCAGAATCACGAATAATCACAGATTTTATTTCACTAAATGTTTCTTCTACAGGTCTAATGATTTTCATAAGTTTTGATTCATCTTTATTTTCTTTCCATGTTGCATATGCATCTGCTAGTTGATGCATTGTAACAAGATTTTCTTCATTAAATTGATGTACACGTGAACGACGTAACTCTATCATGGAACCACCAGGTCCAAGTATTTCACCCATATCATAATATAATTTTCGAATGTAAGTTCCTGCTTCACATAATACCCGTAACAAAACTAGACGTTCTTTTTGTTCTAACAACTCTAATTCATAAATGGTTCTACTTCTGGTTTGTCTTACTACAGCAGAACGTTGTGGTGGTTTTTGAAATATTTCACCACGAAATAATTCAAGTATTTGTTCAAGTTTTTCTTTAGATGGTAACGAATGCAATCTGCCTAATGCATGATATTCTTTTGGGCCTAGCAATAATACTCCAAGAGCTTTTGTTCCCTCACCTAAACCAAGAGGTAAAACCCCTGAAACTTGTGGATCAAGCGTTCCACTATGACCAGCTTTAGGAATTTCTAAAATTCGTTTTGCCCAAGCAACAACTTCATGACTTGTAGGTCCAGGAGGTTTATCAATCAAAATCAAACCGTATTCTAAAAGTTGTTCAATAGTTCTTTTGTCATAATATGTTCCATGGTCAGGATTAGTCATATCCTCATCTATTTTTACGAGATTTTCAAGTTGTTTTAGAGTCAAAGTAATTCTCTCACAGTTGATTTTGCAATTTCTAACACTTGTTCTGCATTTATTCCATCGGTTTGGATTATTTTATTAAAAACTGAAAGATCATCTCCAAATTCAAAGTTGTAGAGATTTTTGTAAATTGCTTTATTTTCATTGAATCTTTTGTTAACAACTTCTAGTGCAGAAGATTCTTCCATGTTATCACGATTCTGCATACGTTTTGCACTATTTTCTACAGTTCCATTTAACCATAATTTGATTCCACTATCAATTAACCAAGGAAGTGTATAGCTAGTAATAACGACATCACCTTTTTCAAATAATTGAATTAATTTTTCATCAACTTTTTTATCAAATTCTGAATTTTCTTTTCTCTGATTAAGAAATTTCATTCCATCTTCAGTATCCCACCAATCATCTCCACTAGAAGAGAATCCTTGTTCACTTGCAAGTTCTTTTAAGATATCTCCACCACTAAGATAATTTAGATTGAATTCTTTTGCAAGTCCCTTTGCTACAGTAGTCTTTCCAATAGCAGGAGGACCAGACACTACAATGGATTTTGACAATTATCCTAAATCCATTTGTGTTTTAGTTAGTTTCATAATGAGCCCACTAAATGCAATAGATGATAGGAAATACCAGGCCCACAAGTACAGTGCATTTTCTTCACCACAGTACAGTCCTTCTTCAACTTTGATAGCAGTACATGTTAGTTCAAACCAATCACCAGGAATTACATTTAGTGGAATTGGTGAAACCGCGACAGTGTATGAAAATAATTGTGGCAGTACAAAATAGAAAATTAACATTAATGGAATAATTGTAATCATCATAGGTCGAATATTCATCTGCATCATTTCCATATTCATTTTATTCATGTAAGCAGATTTTTTGTTTGCAGTTGCAATTCTTGCTTGATCTTTTGATCTAAATGCAGCCATTCTTTCTTTTTGCCATGCTCTTACTTCTTTTGTAATTCTTCTCTGTTTTACTTGATCAACCATTTTACGTCTAATTGATGAATTGATTAAATTCAATGCAATACCAAATCCAGCAACTGCAAGCATTGAGAGAATTATGCCTTTTATCATTGGATCATCACTGCCCAAAGGACCTTCTCTCATACCAAAGAAATCCATTTGGAGGAATACTACATCAATAAAGTGTAATATGAAATTTAGTTCCATTTAAGCACCAACACCTATTGCATCTATTACATTTTGCGCTGCTTCATCAATTTTTCCCTCATTGTTTAGTATAACTTTGAGTGGAGAACCAGATAAGACAGAACAACTTGCCAACATTGCATCTTGTACTGCTAGTTCCTTTTTTATTGCTTCTATTGAAATTTTATCACGATTTCGAGTGTTATCCTTCATTCTACGATTGTAAATTTCTTCAGGTCTTGCAGAAATAGCAATAAGATGTGTTGGTTCAAGAATTTGAATTACATGGTATGGAAGACCTGGATAAAATCCTTCATCTGTAGAAATGAATGCATGTGTATCAATAAACACCACATCATCAGTTAATTCAGATATTTTTGTAGCTGCTTGTTTTTGTAAATCTTTTTGCTGAGATACTGGTAAATGTCGAAGATTATCTCTATCAGAGATTTCACTACCTTCTGCTTCATCCATCATTACAGTTCCGTAACTATGTACACTAGCACAATGCTTTTCTGCATTTATCAATTCAACAATACGTGTAACTAGAGAAGTTTTCCCTACACCTGGGATTCCAACTATTACAACTTTTTTACGTTCTACCAAGTAAAGCACCTAACCGTGGCATGACAACTTCCACCTGTTCTTTTACTAATTGGTTATAGTAATTAATTAGAATATCTACAGAAAGCAAAATTCCAATTCCGGTACCGAATACGCCTAATACATCTGAAACACCTGCAATCAATCCAAGAATTGCAGAACCGATTATTGTAACTGATGGAATGTATCTGTTAAGTAAAGTTTCAATTGGTTTGTTTGAACGTCTGAATCCAGGTACTTGTACATCTGCATCCAAAAGATTTTGTGCAGCTTTCTTTGGAGAAAGTCCACCAAGCTCTACCCATAATCTTCCAAAGACGATTACAATTCCAATCATAAATATGACATATCCAACAGCGCGTATAGGATCTTGTGCTGCCAGATCTAAACCTCTTGGAGGAGTGATAAAGTAGACAATACCGCCAATTGGTGAAGAGGGGCTTGTAGGATCAAATTGTCCCAAAATATTCAAAAATACATTATTATTCCGCGGGTTGAACTGTGACCAGAACATTTGTCCAATAAATACAGCATTTGCAGTTAATGCAGATGCCAAAATAACAGGAATGTTTGAAACATACATCATCTTAATTGGGTAAGTTGCTGCAAATCCTCTATACTTTGTAGAAACAATTGGAATTTCTACCTTCATACCTTGAGTGTATACAAGTATTGCAAGAATTCCTGCAGTTAAGAACAAACCAAAGACACTCGGCAGTTGGTTAGAACGGAACAATGCATCAGCTACATCACCATACGCAGCCATCTGACCAATAAATGGGAATATGCCTATAGCACCACCATCACCTGCAGGCATTGGACTGAATAAACTCCAAAGAATTTGTTGAGCAACTCCTGCCATAATGAATATACTAATTCCACTACCTATGCCCCATCCTTTTTGAATAGTTTCATCTAGGAACATAACAATTACAGACGCACCCATCAGCTGCCCTATCAGTATGTACAGCACCGTGGGGTCTGTGATTCCAGGTCCATAAACAGCAATTGCATATACAATTGATTCTGCTACAATTACAATGTAGGTTACAAGTTTTGTTGCAGTTTGGAATACACCACGTTCTGCAGGATTTTTGAAATCAAATTTCAAAATATCAGAACCACGAAGTAATTGCATTAACAAACCACCTGTGACTATTGGTCCAATTCCTAATTCAACAAGTGAACCTTGTTGTGATGCAAAAATTACTCTTGCAAATGCTAAGAAATCAAATTCAGGTGCAGTTGCTCCAAATAATGGAGTTTGACCCATCACTAGATAAATTACTAAACAGCCGGAAGTCCACAATATTTTTGATTGTAATGGGATTTTCTTTTTTGGTTTTGGGACTTGAGGAATGTAAGGTTCAGCCTTGGCTACAATTTTTCGTATAGTTTCAGTTAGTGTTCCTTCAGCCATCGTTGTTTTCTACATTTTCAGTTTTTTCTTGTGATTTTTCTTCAGTTTTTTGAATAGGGAGAATTACTTCACCACCTGCTTGTTTTACTTTTTCAATTGCAGAAGGTGTTGCATTTTTTACTTTTATTGTGTATGCGGTGTTAATTTTACCTCCACCGAGTAATTTTTCAATTTTAAGTGATTCTAGATCTAAAGTGTTTTTAGAATTTTCAGATTTTCCAGATTTAGAAAATAAATCATTCAAGTCTCTAACATTTACCCAAACTTTTGTAATACTTGGATGTGGTGAATGAGTTCCTTCATGACCAAAATGATCTTGATCCTCTTTAATTACAGTACTTGCAAGATGTTTAAGATGTCCAGAACGGCCAAGTCCACCTTTATGACCAAAGGATCTGTGTTGTGCAACTTGTCCCCAACCCATGTGTCGTCCACCTCGGAGTCTTCTAGTTTTTCTTAATCTTGTTGCCATTTTACATCATCCTCTTTACGATAACTAAAAGTTCTTTGTTATGACCTAAAACACCTTTCTGTCCATAGAGCTTTTTACAGCTTCTTTTGAATCCATGTCTTGGAGGATCTAGTGCAAACCAAGGTTTTAGAGGTTTTAATTTTGAAAGTGAGGTTTTGCCTTCAGCTAATGCAGAGGCTAATTCATCTACAGATTTGTATCCTAATGCAGTAATATCTTCAGAAGTGATTTTCTTATAACCAGATTTTCGTGCCTTTTTATCTAAAAGTTCTTTTGCGGTTTCAACATCAAGTTCTTGCCAGGCAACATAATGTTGAACCTTTCTAAGCATTCCAATAGTATTATCTATTTCAGGAATAATTACGGCACGATGTTTCTTTTCTAATTTTAATAAATTCATTGTAGTGGTAGCCCAATAGGGTACATCAGCAGTTCCACTAATTCTTACAACAAGATATGCTTTAGACATGATAATTACCCTTGGCTGAATGTCTGTCTTAGACATTCAAGCAATGCTTTTGATGTTGAGTTCATTGTTGCAGTAGATCCATTTGTATGAGTCCACGCATCTTTTACACCTGCTAATTTTAATAAATTACGAATTTTTCCACCTGCAACAAGTCCCAAACCTCTTGGACCAGGCAAAATTTCAATTGTTACACTTCCACCTTTTCCTTTAACTGTAAATGGTACAGAATGTTTTTGATCACATCTACATTCCCAACTTCCACATCCAAGTTTAATTGGACTGACATTAAGAAATGCAGCGTTGTTTGCTTTTTCAATTGCAATTCTCATTTGTTTGGATTTCCCAAGACCAATTCCAAGCCAACCGTTTTGATTACCTGCTGCAACTAGAGCTTTGAATCTTGTAGACTGACCGTTTGGAGTCATCTTTTGGATTAAACCAACATCAATAACTTCAGTTTTTAAATCAGGTAATAATTTTTTAATAATTCCTGCTTCTTGTATACGTAAACCTTTTTCATAAATTTCTTCCATAGTAGTAATCTCACCAGATGCAACTTTTTTTCCTAACATTGTTTTTGGTTCCCATACTTCAACAACAGGTTCACGTCTTGGTCTTCGTGGTCTATCACCTTGGCGACCACCTCTACCTCCAGGTCCACCTCTACCTCCAGGTCCACCTCTACCTCCAGGTCCACCAGGTCTACCCTGTTGACGTTGTGGTGCAGATTGACTCATTTAGCTTTTACCTCACTATCAATTTTTGATTTAACACTTGTAATATCATTTTTAACTTTAAGATGTTCACCATTGATTCTTTCATCAGCTGGAAATGCTTCTTCATTAGCTGGGACTTTAACACCTGCATCAATTACACCTTTTAATGCAGCAGCCATTCTGTCAGTGTATCTTTTAGTGCCACTATACAAAATTGCATCAGTAACTCCATTTGATAGTGCTTTTTTTCCAGCCATGTAACCAGTCAAATATGATGCAGGGATATTCTTTCGTGAACCTTTCCATCCATCTTTAAGTAAGAATCTAGAATGTGCAGATGCTAGGACTTTATCACCTTTAAGTTCAGGCTTTATGATTTGGACTTGAGTATTTTCATTTGTGACATTAACTGTAATGAAATCACGCTTTCCCATAAGCATGATTTTTCGTTTCCGATAGTTAGTTTTCTCACTACGAATTCTTTGTAATATCTTTGAATATGCCATCTATAGAGGGAAAACTTGAGATTGGTATTATAAACCTTAGACGCCAAGAAGGTGAACTAACAATGCTTTTTGGACATGTAAACGATTTTCAGCTTCATCCCAAACAACAGATTGTGAACCATCGATAACATCAGATGTTACTTCTTGATCACGTTTTGCAGGAAGACAATGCATGAAGATGGCATCTTTTTTGGCCTTATTCATTAAGGACTGATTGACTTGAAATTTTGGAAGGAATTTTTTAACGCGATCAGAATTAGTGTTATGAATAGAAACAAAAGTATCAGTCATCACAACATCTGCGTCGTCTACTGCTAGTTCAGGATTATCAGAGACCTCTAAAATTTCAGCATCTTTACCTGTCTTGATAACATCAAAATCAGGTTCATACCCATCAGGAATAGCAATAGAGAGTTTTATCTTCAATTTTGCGCATCCTAATATCAATGAGTTACAAACATTGTTTCCATCACCTATCCAAGCAATTTTAATTTTTTTCAGGTTTTTTTTATGTTCTTTAATGGTCATTAAATCTGCAAGGATTTGACACGGATGAAATGAATCCGATAATCCATTAATTACAGGAATAGAAGAATTTCTTGCAAAAGTTTCTAAAGATTTATGATCATATACGCGAGCCATCATCACATTTACGTAACGGGAAAGTGTCTTTGCTGTATCACCAATAGATTCACCACGAGATAATTGAAGATCGTTTGGAGATAATGTAAGTGCATGACCTCCAAGTTGAAACATTCCTGTTTCAAAACTTATACGTGTTCGAGTAGAAGGTTTTTCAAATATCATTGCAAGTGTTTTATTTTGTAAAAGTGGTTTTTCTTTTCCTTTTTTTTGTTCCTTTTTCAAATCTATCGCTAAATCAATTATATGATTAATTTCCTTAGATTCTAGTTCATCTAATGTTAGTACATCCACATTATGCGGTTTTTGAGTCATAGATTACAGAATAGAAGATGTTTCTTATAGTTTTGTAAACTATGGTTTTGGTCTTCCATCTTGAATCCATTTCTTAATTTTATCAGCTAATTTTTTTGCATCATTATCAGTTTCTGGTGGAGGAACATCATAAAGATCAGCATAATTATTGATATCA
>JAOMBO010000012.1 GCA_028344575.1 Candidatus Nitrosopelagicus sp.
AACCTGTTTCTTTGCTAATTCTTCATTTTCATAAACATAAAACATTCCTGTAACATTTGGTCTACCTGTTTGATTTTTCATATTTATTGCAATGACTGTTTTATCTGATAAGTTGAACTCTTTTGTAATCATCTCGATAGCCTCTTTTCTCTTTAATTTTCCTCCAAGACCTTGAAAATTACAAGTAATTTCTCTTCTTGATAGGAATGAATTTTCAACATCACTCACTGTTTCAATCATTGACATATAGCAAAACCTCTGAATAGTTCTTATAAATCTTCAATGAATTAACAAGAAATTTAAGAAATTCTAATCCTCAATAGTCATGGAACGTTACATGCTTCATCTCAAAAACTCATCTGATCTAAATCGCAAAATGGCAAAAGACATTTTACGAAAATCCAGGATTATCGCATCTGGAATGAATTTAACTTTACGTGATTGTAGAGTATCAAAACAATATGTTGAATTTGATACTACTATATCTAAATCAGATTTAGATGAATTAATCGAAAAATTATCGTCTATTGGTCCATTAGATCATGCAAAACATGTAATTGAAGAAATTGTTGAAAAAGAAAAAGCAATTTCTGAAGGTATAGACTATTTCAATAATGAACGGTTTTGGGAATGTCATGAAATTCTTGAAGGTGTTTGGAAAAACTGTGATGGTAATGAAAAATTTTTAGTTCAAGGCTTAATTTTAGTTGCAGCTGGATTAGTTCATTATCAAAAAGATGAAGATTCAATTTGTATAAGCATATTTAATCGTGCATTAGAAAAGTTAGAAAACTCAAATGGTGAATATCATAACATTGACATTGATAAAATTAAAAAAACTATCACTGAAATGATAAATTCAAAAAATGTATCTAGTTTTCTGATTTAATAATCTCTATTGCTTTATCTACTACTTGTGCCCCTTCTAATAATCCTATTTCACCTTTTTTGGCAAATTCTTCAGTAAATCTCTGAGAACCATCATTTACAATTTTATCTCCTGAAATTAATACTGGTACTGGATCATCACTATGTCCTTTGTTAATACATGGAGTTGAATGATCTGCTGAAATCATAACTGCTACCTTATCGGTATCAATATTTTTTAAAAGTGTACCAAAAAATCTTTCATCAATTTCTTCAATATTCTTCATTTTTCCTATTGCATCTCCATCATGACCAAATTCATCTGGTCCCTTCAAATGGACATAAATTGCATTCTCTGTTTCCATAGATTTTGCCGCAACCGTTGCTTTTTCTTCATAATCTGTTAATCCTCCTGCACTGTATGCCTTCATTTCAAGAACATTCGATATACCAATTTCTACAGGCATGTCAACAATACATGAGAAATTCATAGAATATTTTTCATTAATTGTTTCAACTTTTGGATATTTGTTTCCTGCATCTCGTAACAAAATACTATTAAGTAATTTTTTTCCTTGTGAATTTCTTTTTTTATTTATTTCACTCTCCTTTAAAATTTTCAATGATTTTTCTGTAAATTCATTAATTAAATCTGCAGATAATTTGCAAGTATCTGTTTCATCTAAAGGTAAACATCTCTCAATTTTTAGAAAATCTCCTACGGCCTTTGCGACTCCCATTCCATCTACTCTGGAATAAGCTGGATCTGTGTTTGTAACATTTGGGGATAACGGGTGTTCGTCTCTTATTCTAACAATAACTCTATGGCCAATTGTTGGTGAAACCACTACTGATGCAAGTGGATTTGAAAATTTTAATTTCTCTTCAATTTCTTCAGATACAGCTTTTGCATCTTCTCTCTCAATGTGACGTCCTGCTCTTCTATCTATGATGATATCCTTATCGTCTAATGTTGAAAAGTTTCCGCGTAGTGCCAAATCCCCGTCTTTGAAATCTATTCCTGTTCCTATTGCCTCAATCACACCTCTACCTGCATAATCTGCATGGTGAAATTTGTATCCTAACATATTGAAAACTGCAATATCTGATTCCGGTGCTATTCCTTTTCCCACTGAAACCACTTCTCCCATCTTGCCATTTCTTGCTAGTTGATCCATATTTGGCGTTTTTGCGGCTTGTAATGGGGTCATATTTTCTATATCTGGGTGTGGTAGATCTCCTACTCCGTCTAGTAGAACGTAAACTATCTTGATCTGAGAATTGTCAGTCAACATTTTTCAAAATATACTGTTCATTTTAAATCTTCAAGATCTAGTATTTGTTGTATAGATCGTTTCAACACTTTTTAATGATTTTTTTTGTAAATATTGAGTGGGCAATTTAAGAAAAGATCATGTAGCTGAAAGATTTGTTATTGTAAATGAATTAAAAACTAAACCTTCTACATCAAAGAAAAATCCATTTAAACCTGGAAATGAAAAAATGACAAATCCTTCTGTGTTATCCTTAGTTCTAAAAGATGGAATGCTTCAAAGATTACAAGATGAAGATGATACTGATTCTGTCAAAAACTGGGCTGTTCGAGTTGTACCTGCAATTAATCCTGCAGTAGACATTGAAACTGAAAATACTTATTCTGATCATCCATTGTATAGTGAACCTTCATACGGTTATCATTATAACATAATTGCTTCACCTGATGAAACTAAAAGTTTAGCTACAATTGATGTAGAACAATGGGGTTATGTTTTGTCTGTAGTTCAAGATAGACTTCGATGGCTTTATACTCAAAAGGGCGTAGCATATGTTGCAATTTATGGTGATAGCGGTAAGGCTTCTGGCACCAAAATTAATCATCCACATCTACATATGATGTCATTTTCAACTATACCTCCAAAAATCGAAGAAGAAGCAAATTCTTCGCATCGAATTCTAAATGAAAAAGGTGTTTATCCTATGAGTCAACTTGTAACCTCTGAATCTGGAGGACCGCGTCAAATACTTCAAACTGAAGGATTCATTGCATTATCTCCGTGGGCTCCATCACATCCCTATGAATTTTGGATATGCCCAAAAAAACATGCTACAAGTTTCTCTAAAATATCACAAAAAGAAATTAATGACCTTGCTTTAATTCTCAGAGCAACTTTAGGAGGATTATCAAATTCTATAAAAGATGTTTCATTTAATATTGCATTTCATTTATCTCCTGAAAAGAAAAATAGTAAACAAATTCATTGGCATGTGGAGGTTTATCCTCAAACTACTCCTTGGTCTGGTTTAGAACTGGGATTTGGAATATTTCTAAATGAATTAACCCCTGAAAAAGCTGCAGCGGAACTTGGTGCTGCATGTAGAAAAGAACTTTCTGCACTAGTGGGAATTGTCTAAAAACATGTTATAGTTTATTACATCAAAAAAAAATTTCTTTATTATGGCATTAGAAAAATACATGGCAATTGCAGGTTTAGTATTATCTATTTTCTTTGTTGCAGAAGTTTTAACCTTGTTCAATTTTATGATAGACCCTTCAGATAATGATTCATTTGGTTTTGAAGCAGGCCCAAAACTATACCAATTTATTTCACTTAGTATCGCACCTGCTACAATAATGATGGGTGTTTCATTTCATTTGTCAAAACGATATGGTTCTAGATTGAATGGAATGTTAATAATTCTTAGTGGTGTAATTATATTACTTGGAATGGCCTATGCATCTACTATGATTGAAGATCTAAAACCTAGTCTTGTAGATTCTTCTGTTGAGATGGTACCTCTTGTTTCCATGGGTATATCAATTCCGATTATAATTGTAGGTGCCAGACTTCTAAAAATTAGACCTAGAAAACCAAAAAAGAACTATCTTGAAGATGGTGACTCGTTTTAAACGCTCATCTTTTTCTTATCTGAATTTTGATTTGCCATTAAATTTTGTTGTTGCCTAATTCTTTCTGCAATTAACCTGTAAAGTGATCTAAACTTGTCTTTGGTCTTATCTGAAAGGAACTCAGCTTCTCCTATGGCAATTTTCTCACAAATGTATCGTGCTACTTCTTCGCTATCGAATTCTTCCCAACCATCTTCTCTATGTTCTTGCCATATTGAATGAAGACTTTCAATAATTCCACTCTTGTTTCTAGATTGTATATCTTGTTCAGTTAAATTGACATATCCTTCTTTTCGTAATTTAATCGCATAAGTCTGATTTACTGCATAAAGATAATCTTCTGTAATCATATAATCTTCAATTGATTGGAGGGCTTTTGTTTTTTCTTCAAAGAATATTGTTTGAGTTTTTGAAAATTCATTTGCAATCAGTTGAGCTGAGATTTCCTTAGATTCTTCAGTATTATCTAGTAGTACGAATGTGTTGTATCCATGGTTTCTATAAAAAATTGATAATGGTAAAACTGAATTTTTATTATATGCTGCTACTATGTTAAGAGGATTCATTGAGATATTTGGATCTTCTAAAAATTTATCAAATGCATTAAGATACATTGTATCTGAAATAGTTTCTACAACAATCACTGGTCTGGAATTATATCCTATCTGCCTATCTAGAATTGATTCTACCAATCCTCTTGACAAACCATAAAGAATTGGTGTTAATGTCAAATCATCAGCATTCCAATAATCGTAATAAATTCTGCTCAGGTGTTTTTTCTTATCTAATTCGACTACCAAGAGATTACCTGGTGCATAATCAAAAATCATGTATGGTGAATGTGTAGCGTATAATACTTGATTTGAACCTGCTAAACTTTTCAATAAATCTGAAATTCCTCGTTGTTGTGTAGGATGTAAGTTTCTTGCAGGTTCATCTAAAAGTAAAATAGCTTCTTTTAATTCAGCTCTTTGAGTTTCTGCAGCAAAATTAACAATAAATGAAAATGTCCACTTAAATCCTTCCGCTCGTCTATTCAATAATCCTGTATTTGTAACTGTTCCATCTCTATGTACATCTGATATGACTACACTCATTACATTATTTGGATTTAATCTTAATTCCACATGTATTGGATCCCCTTTCCAAGCTGGATTTAGTTTCTCAGTTAGTCTTTTACTACAAGTATTAAGTAATTTGATTAATTGTGAAGGACTATTTTTTGCTTCTTCTAACTCATCAATATCTAATTCTGCCAGATAAAATAGATTATCTACAGTATCTGCTTTATCAAATTCATCTTCTGAAAATTCTATACTTGGAGATGATGATCTTTCTTTTCTATACTCGTTCAAATTCACATTCCCTATGATTTTTTTATAATCTGAAAAATATACGAATCTTGGATGTAAATTAGTGTCTATAAAATTCTCTAATGCCATTCTCTCTGTAGTACCTACAAGTAAACCTTGGAAATTAGAATCATTTTCATCAGAAATTTTATTCCATTCTTCAATTACCTGTGGTTCATCAGATGCTAGTACTTGTAAATTATTTCCAAATTCTGCCATTTCATTTCTAAACATTTCTTCAGTTTCTGGAGCTTGTCCTTGAAAAAATCCTGTATCTAATTTTATTTGTACATGATTTGGTATGGTATCTAAAAATGCAAGAAATTTTTCTCTAAAATTTTCCCATGAATTCAATCCACTATTTTCAGCTTCACTAATCTCAACATCCCCAAAATCATATTCTGGGATTGGGTTTTTGTTAGTTCTAAAAATCTTAATTTTCTTTATTTCTGGAATTGATGGAAAGGTTTCTTTGATGAGTCTTATCTCATTTTGATTCAAATCAAATTCTCCTTCAGCTAATCTGATCTCTTGTTTCAAATCTTCAGTCATTTCATCACACAGATCGAGTTCAGAGATTGACTGATCCTTGTTAAGTAAAGTTAGTGCTTGTAAAATTGTAGTTTTACCACTCTCATTACGTCCCACAAAAGCTGCAAGATCCCCCACCCTAATTTCGCCTGAATCGTGAATACAACGATAGGCACGAGCTCTAAACTTCCTTAATCGCACGAAAAAATTATCGTTTTCTAGAATTTAACTCAAATGACCAAATTATCTTAGACGTTTTGACGAATCCTTTTTGTCCTGTTTCTTTTCTGAATCGTTATCTACGCTTAAGTCTGGAACATCAACCTTACATTGCCCATCTTTACATTCCTTTTTTGTCATAATTTCTAAAAATCTACTCCTAAAATAAAGATGATCAGTATGAAAAAACATGACAAATTTGATATACGTGGAAATTGAACTTGTAACATCTTGGTTAAACCATCTGCTTTTGTAATCTATGTACTTCCTATTGTTCTTTCTGTATCATTGGGTACTGCAGTTATGGCTGAAACATTAAGCAATCCAGATCGAGAATTAAATTTTTTACAATTTGGAGGTGAAGGACACACATCTAGTTCAAAAAGTGGAATAAGTTTAGTTGGATTTAATGATGAAATGGCACAAAATTCCAATCTTGAATTCAGTATAAAATTTTCAAATTCAGATTTTAATTGTGGAGATCTTTATATCACAATTTATGATGTAACCAGTTCTGAAAAACAGGTATTAACTCAAAGTGGTTATTTGAAACAATGTTTTATCCAAAATAATGATATCCTCCCTGTTGATGATGATTATTCTGAATTAATTACTAAATCTGGAACTTATGAAATTTATGTTGAAATTTTTAATGAAAAATATTCTGAGAACATTAGTATAACTGAAACATTGCGTGTAAACTAGGTTAATAGGTGAAAAATAAAATGGCAAAAAAAGAAATTGATCCTGAAACAGCAAATCAAATTAAAA
>JAOMBO010000013.1 GCA_028344575.1 Candidatus Nitrosopelagicus sp.
AAAAGAAGGTGACATAATTGTCACTACTGAATATGAACATCACTCTAACATTGTACCATGGCAATTACTTACTCAAGAAAAAAAGGCACAACTCAAATACATTGACATTGATGATAACGGAGAATTAATGCTTGATCAATTGGATGATTATCTTTCAACCGGAAAAGTAAAACTTGTCACATTTAGTCATATGTCAAATGTTTTGGGAACAATTTCACCTGTTGAAAAAATTGTTTCAAAATGTAAAAATGCTGGAGTAAAAGTTTTGATTGATGCTGCACAATCTGTACCACACATGAAAGTTAATCTAAATGAAATTGGCTGTGATTTCTTTGTATTTTCTGGTCATAAGATGTTAGGTCCAACAGGCGTTGGTGTGTTATGGGCTAAAAAAGAAGTTCTTGAAAAAATGAGTCCTTTCCTTGGAGGCGGTGATATGATTCGTGAAGTTCACAAATATGAAACAACTTGGAATGATTTACCATACAAATTTGAGGCTGGAACTCCAAATATTGCTGATGTAATTGGATTTGCTAAAGCAATAGAATATCTTGAAAAAATTGGAATGGACAATATTAGAAATCATGAATTAGAATTAACAAAATATGCTCTTGAAGAAATGAAAAAGATTCCAGGTCTTACATTGTATGGCACAAAAGAACCTGAAAAACGAGGAGGTGTTATTTCATTTAATTTTAATGATGTACATCCTCATGATGTTGGAACTATAATTGATAAAGACGGTGTTGCCATTCGATCTGGTCATCATTGTGCACAAGTATTGATGGAAAAACTAAATGTTGCAGCCACAAACCGTGCAAGTTTTTACATATACAATACAAAAGAAGAGATTGATGTACTAATCGCAGCATTACAAAATGTAGCAAAGGTGTTCAAACTATGAGTGGAGATCCAATATACACTGAAATGATTATAGAATATTCTCGTAATCCTTCTAACTTTGGAAAAATCGCTGATGCACATATTCACCAACATGATGCAAATCCATTATGTGGGGATACCATAGATCTATATCTTAACATTGAAGACAACAAAATTAGTGAAATAAAATTTGATGGACACGGATGCGCAATTTGTATGGCATGCTCTTCAGTTTTAACTGAAATGATTAAAGGAAAAAGTCTTGATGACGTCAAGAAATTTGATAAAGATGAATTATTATCTGAATTAGGCCTACAACATCTCGTCAAAACAAGTCCTGTTCGAATTAAATGTGCATTATTGTCTCTTAAGAGTCTGAAATTTGGAATCTATTCATATTTTGTTGATAAGATGAAAGATTCTGAATCTGCAGGAAACTTAAATGAAGAGGCTGCTAATCTATACTAGATGACAAATTCTAACATACTTCAAATTAGAAAAATAATATTTGAAAATTTTAATGAAATAGATCTACGTTTCAATAATGATGAAATTTATGAATTATTGAAAAAAAATGATAACTTTGATCAATCACAAACTATAGACGATTTGGCAAATGATTTCAAAAAAATTGAAGATGATGGATTAGTTCGTTGTATTGCACAGAACTTTACAACTCAATGGTTCAAGATATTCGACGATGTCGAAAAAATCAATTGCCCTTCTTGTAATTCTGAAATTTATTTGGGTAAAGAAGAATCTCGTGTTTGTCCAGTTTCGGATTGTAGTGCTAGTCTTTAGAATGTCTCTCTGCAGCATCTTCTAGGCACATTATCATTGGTAATTTCTGTCCTGTTAGATATCTAACTAGTGCACCTCCAGCGGTGCTGATATGACTCACTTTTTTGGTTAAATCATATTGTCTGAGGGCTGATGTCAAATGCCCACCACTAATTATTGATGTTGCCATAGATTCTGCAATTGCTTCTAACATGGATTTTGTTCCAAATTGAAAGCTCTCTTTTTCAAAATATCCTGCCGGGCCACTCATGAATACTGTTCCTGCACCTGAAATCATTTTTGAATAATGTTCGACTGTTTTTGTTCCGATATCAAATATTTCATCATCTTTTGATAATTCTCTAACATCTATTTCAACTCTTTTTCCATCTTTATTTATTGCAATGTCTACTGGTGTTGAAAATACGTCTGGATGTTCTCCAATCAATGAATGTGCTTTTGCAACCATTTCATCTTCGTCTTTAATGTTTAGTGGATATTTTATTCTACCTTGTGCACGTAAAAAGACATTTCCAATGACTCCTGTTAAAAGAACATGATCTGCTCTTTCTTTTTTAATTAGTAAATTAATTGCTTTTAATCTGTCATCAACTTTGGATCCTCCCAAAACTATTGCAAATGGAGATTTTGCAACTGTAAGTATATTTTCTAACTGTTTAACTTCTTTTTCTAATAATTTTCCCGCACATGTTGGTAAAACTTGCGCAAATCCAACTAGTGATGGATGTGTCCTATGTGCACTAGGAAATGAATCTAAAATAAATAAATCAAATAAATCTTTTATTCGTTGAACCATTATAGTTTTTGCACTTTCTTCTAATGAAAATTCATAATTTTCTTCTGCACATAATCTGAGATTATCAAGTAGGATTATTTCTTTTCCATCCATTTTTTTTATTTCATCTTGTGCCAGTGAACCAATAACATCTGCAACATATTTCACTTTTTTACCTGAAAATTTTTCTAATTGTTTTGCATGTTCTTCCATTCCTACAAAATCGTCTCTTCCCACTCTTCCTTGATGTGAAATTACAACAATCTTTGCACCTTCTAGCGCATTAATTGTTTCAACAACTTCTTCTATTCTTCCAGTTCCTAGAATCTCACACGTTTCTGGATGAATTGGGCAATTCATATCAACACGTAACAAAACAGTTTTGCCTTTAACATCAAAATTGTCTAATGTTAGTATATCCACATACAGAAACCATTATTCCGGTTAAAATTCGTTTATCCGATCATGTTACTAATGATGGTAAATGACATATTGTCGTCAGTTATCCAATAAATGAGAAATAATTGCAAAATATTCTATTCGGCATTAGATCAAGAACATTTTTCATACTCTTGAGCATATTTCTTGTCTGTACTCTTATTGCACTATCCCAATCAACGCTAGAATCTGAAAAACAATTCATGACTAGTATTCAAAAATCTGCTGGAAATCCCTCTATTGATTATGCTGTATGGCTTCTAACTGAATCTGGCAATGTCTTTGTAATGCTTCCATTTAGCATACTTCTCCTAATCATTAGGAAAACACGAAGAATTGGAATGATTTTGCTAATTTTACTTGTACTCTCTTCTATTCTTACTGGATACATCAAATGTGGTGTGGATAGGGATAGGCCATTTTTAGATTGGCTTGGAAGTGAACTTCCTTTTGAAGTCGAACCTGATAGCTTTTCACTTTTTTGTGAAGGACGAAGCTGGACTGCCGGCTTCCCATCTGGGCATGCTGCACGTTCCGCAATGTTTGCATTTGTAATGGTGTATGTACTATCTGAAAAATTTCCAAGAGGAGCTCATTTAATCTGGATTTATCCAATACTGATGTCATTTAGTAGGATCTACGTTCTACAGCATTATCCATTAGATGTAATTGGTGGCTTTATCTTGGGAATATTTTTAGCTGGTTATGTTTCAAAAAGATTAAAACTAGATGAAATATTTTTACCACGAAAAATCTAATTTCTCTAAAACTTTAGAACTGACAAAAACTATGGCGTAATTATCATCATTTTCATGATATGTCCAATATCGTACATCTCTTTCTTGTTTGGTTTTTTTTAACGCATAAGTCACTGTTGTGGTTACTGTATAGCCAATCCGTTTTGCAGTTTTCTCATTTTCTTTTGGCATCAAAACTTTGTAGCCTTTATCATCTTTCTCAAAACCCATCATAACCATTTCATGTGCAGCTTCTGTTGCTTGTTTTTCATCTTTGACCTCAAATGTTTTAGAAATAGGGATCTTAGATGGATGAAATTCCATATTTTACGATATATTATACCTAAAAAAATTTTTTGGATCAAAACTATGTTAATTTTCTTTACAGATAAGTCAAAACCTCACAGTCTGAATAACTTAAGCCATAATAATTATCGACTATAATATGGCAGGATTAAAAAATAAATTAAAACAATTAACTTCACAAAAATCTGAAATTAGTAAGATCAGACGCAAAGGAGAAAATGAATATAAAAAAGTCAAATCCCTCTCTAGAAAATATTCTTCGTCTCTAAAATCCACTCAAAAAAAAATTGACACGTTCAAACAAAATGCTGAAGAAATCAATGAAATAATAAGTCAAAAAACTGCTCAAATGGAAAGCATTCAGAGACTAAAATTAGCTGCTCAAGAAAGATTGAATCTTGAAATTACAAATAAAGAGCAAATTGAAAGTGAAATTGATTTTGCTGATACACCTGAAGAAAAACAAGGTCTTGAATACCGATTAAATTCAATAATTTCTTCAATTGATGATATCAAAAATGAAATAAAACAACGTACTTCTATGGAGAAAAAATTCTCACAAGCAGTTTCTGAAATTGAGAAAAAAAAGAATTTTGTCAGTAAAACCATCAAAAAAAATATTCAGTCAAAACCTGAACTTGTTAAACTGGCAAAAACTACACAAGAAAAATTGGATTCTGCATCAAAAAAATTCGAATCAGCAAAAAAACGTGA
>JAOMBO010000014.1 GCA_028344575.1 Candidatus Nitrosopelagicus sp.
AATGAAAGATGAGCCACAGTGGATGCTTGATTTTAGATTAAGATCCTATGAAGCATTCATGAAAAGACCTATGCCAAACTGGGGTGCAGATCTTAGTCATATTGATTTTCAAAATATTTACTACTATGCTAAAGCATCTGAAAAAACTGAAAAGAATTGGGATGATGTTCCTGAAGATGTTAAAAATACATTTGATAAACTTGGTATTCCGGAAGCAGAAAAGAAATTCCTTGCCGGAGTTGGTGCACAATACGAATCTGAAGTAGTTTATCATAGTTTGAGAGAAGATTTAGCAAAACAAGGTGTGCTATTTCTAGATACTGATAGTGCTCTAAAAGAACACCCTGAGATATTCAAAAAATACTTTGGAAAAATGATTCCTCCTGAAGATAACAAATTTGCCGCATTAAACAGCGCAGTATGGAGTGGTGGTTCATTCATCTACATTCCTCCTGGTGTTAAAGTTGACATGCCATTACAAGCTTACTTTAGAATTAACGCAGAGAATATCGGTCAATTTGAAAGAACACTCATCATCGCTGATGAAGGTTCTGAAGTTCATTATATTGAAGGATGTACTGCCCCAGTTTACTCATCTGAATCATTACATTCTGCTGTAGTAGAACTTGTTGCACACAAAGATGCAAAATTAAGATACACAACAATTCAAAATTGGAGTAATGATGTATACAATCTTGTCACTAAACGTGCTTATGCATATGAAGGTGCATCAGTTGAATGGATTGATGGTAACATTGGAAGTAAAATTACAATGAAATATCCTGGAATCTATTTGATGGGTCAAAAAGCATATGGTGAAACACTTTCAATTGCTTTTGCAGGAAAAGGTCAACATCAAGATACCGGTGCAAAGATGGTTCATCTAGCACCTAACACGACATCTAAAGTTACTTCAAAATCTGTTAGCCGTTCTACTGGTCGTTCAACTTACAGAGGATTACTCAATGTTGCAAAAGGTGCAACTAATGTAAAATCTACTGTTAGATGCGATGCCTTACTATTAGATGAAACATCAAAAACTGATACTTATCCATATATGGAAATTAACCAAGAAGATGCAACTATAACTCATGAAGCTACAGTTGGAAAAATTGGTGATGATCAAATCTTCTACTTGATGACTCGTGGATTCTCTGAAGAAGAAGCATTAACTCTAATTGTTAATGGATTTATGGAGCCTTTCACAAAAGAACTCCCAATGGAATATGCAGTAGAATTAAACCGACTCATCAAATTAGAGATGGATAATTCAGTCGGTTAGAATTAATCTATCGTGATAAATCATGGAACAAAAGCTATCCTCAATTGAAAATTCTTTAGTTGAAGAAATATCTTCATCAAAAAATGAACCTGAATGGCTCAAAGAATATAGAAAAAATTCATTGAATATCTATAATGAACTACCTGCTGAGGTATCTCCACTTTATGGTAAATATACCGATGCAAAACGTATGGATCCTGATAAGGTCTCATTATCTACAATCTCCAATTCTAATTTACCTGACTTTCTCTCAAAACGTGTTGAAGAAGTAAAAAAAGAAAACGGATTGATACAAGTAGGAACAAACATCATTTCTACTAACTTATCTGATGAATTAAAATCTAAAGGAGTTATTGTTTCATCTATAGATGATGCATTAAAACAACATCAGGAATTAATAGAAAAAACAATCAAATCATCAAATTCTAATGAAGATAAATACACGGCATTAAACAATGCAGCATTTAATTCTGGATTATTTGTTTACATACCAAAAAACCAAATTATTGATGAACCAATTCATTTATTTTCTTGTCTATCTGATGACGGTTTGTCTACAATATCTAGAAATATCATAATCGTTGAAGATAATGCTAAAGCAAACCTTGTTCAAGAATTATACTCTCCTCAAAACGGACAACAACAAGCATACCTAGAATTAATGAATACTTCAGTTGGCGCAAATAGTAGTCTTGATGTAACGTCACTTCAAATGATGGATCAATCATCAATCAATTTCTCCACACGAAGTTCACACCTTGCACAAGATTCAAAAATTAATTGGTATCTTGGACTCTTTGGTGCAATGTTATCTAGATATAGAATTGATTACCACCTTAACGGAACTGGTGCTGTTGCAACTGATTCTGAAGTTGTATTTGGAAATAATGAACAATCTTTTGATCTAAATACAATTGTAAATCATAATGAAAAATCTACTGAAGGAAAAGTTGTAGAGAAATCAATTTTGAAAAATAAATCAAAATCATTATTTAAAGGAATGATCAAAATTAACGAAAATGCCGCCCATTCAAATTCATTCCTTTCTGGTCGTTCTATTTTGTTAGACAAAGATGCAAAATCTGACGCAATTCCTGGATTGGAGATTCTCACAAACGATGTAAAAGCAACACATTCTGCATCTGTTGCACAAATGGATGAAGAACAATTATTTTATCTAGGAACACGTTGCTTAAGCAAACCTGAGGCTGAAAGAATTATTGTAGAAGGATTTTTGGAACCTATGTCACGTTCGATGTCTTATCAAGTACGTGCTTGGATTGCATATCTTATTGAATCAAAGTGGGAAGGAAAAGAATTATCAATTAACAACGATGAACAATTGAAAGCATTAGTTGAGGTTGAAGAAACTCGATATAATGAAAATGCTGAAATTGAACAACACTACAAATATCGGTGAAATCAAATGGCTGATTGGATAACCGCGTGTAGTATTGATAGTTTAGGTCAAGGTGAAATGTTTAGTTTTGATCATAATGAAAAGAAATTACTATTAACAAACATGAATGGAAAAATCTTCGCTACTGATAGAATATGCACACATGCAGAAGCCGATTTAGCTAATGGAATATTATCTGAAACTGGTCTCACCTGTCCTTTACATCTCTCCGTATTCAAAATTGATGATGGTGTGCCTCAAAATCCCCCTGCTGAAGACCCATTACAAACTTACAGAACAAAAATACAAGATAATAATATCTTGATTGAGGTATAATTATGCAATCAACTGCTGACGCTTTCGAGGATCTAAGAAAAGATTTCCCAGTCTTAAACAGACGTGTCAGAGATAATAAGAAATTAGTGTATTTTGATAATGCAGCAACTACTCAAAAGCCTAATCAGGTTATAGATGCAATT
>JAOMBO010000015.1 GCA_028344575.1 Candidatus Nitrosopelagicus sp.
TTTTAAAACAATTGTAACTGAAAAATTGTCATAAAATGAATACTAAAAAAATAGAAGAAACACAATCATTTTCAGCACAAGAAGGAACAGAAATTAGACAAATTTTTTCACCAGCAGATACAAACAATTCAATTCGGTATAGTTTAGCACATTGTACAATAAATCCAGGAAATAGTTCAAAACCACACACCATGAAAACAAGTGAAATATTCTATATTTTGCAAGGAAGTGGAATCATGCATGTCGGAACAGAGCAAAAAGAAATAACAAAAAATGAAACAATCTTTGTTCCACCAATGTCCAAACAGTTCATAGAAAACAATGGGGACATAGATCTAATTGCACTTTGTATAGTGGATCCGGCGTGGAGACAAGAAGATGAAGTCATGGAATAGAGCAAGTTTTTAACATATTGGAGATAATGAAAGACGTTGAATTCAAGTCAGGCCTACAAAACATTAGAGATTGATAGCAACACAGATTTTGAAGAAGTCAAATATGCATATAGAAAATTAGCACTACAATATCATCCAGATAAAAATAAAGATTCAGAGAGTGAAAAAAGATTCAAAGTTATAACAGAAGCTTATCATTTTTTGAAAAATCAAAATAAACATTCTGCAAGACGAAAACCGGAAAAGCCTCGAGAAGAATCAGATTACACTCAAACCAGTCAAAAATTCTACAAGAGAACAAAATGGGGAAAAGACGGAGAAGGAAAAACACCTGAAGCTGATTGGGGAAAATACACAAAAGATTTCGAAGCAAATGAAGAGTGGTGGAAAAGATATGAAAACGAGTTTTGGGAAAAATATGAAAAAACTGTTAACGAGCAAACAAAAAAAGAGCCAGATAGAGGATTTACAAAAAAACGTAAAGAATTTGAACTGAAAGTTGACGTTGATCAGAGTCTATGCATTGGATGCTGTAGTTGTGAAATTATTGCTCCAGAGGTATTTACTATTGATAAAAATACAAAATCTAATCCAAAATCAAGAGTTTACAATAAGAAAGGTGCAAAGAATCAGAGAATCATAAATGCCGCAGAAACATGCCCTACCAAAGCAATCATCGTAGATAATCTAGATGATAATGAAAGAATTTACCCGTATTAGATAATCTTCAATTTATTGTAAATAGAATCAGTCTCAGACTCGGATAATTCAATTTTATCTTTAAACATTGAATGCACAGGACCTGCAGAATCATCATTACTTCGAGGTATCAAATGAACATGTACATGAGGAATTTCTTGTCCGCTTTCTTTTCCATTATGGATTGCAATTAGAGTAGAGCCTTCAAGTGAATCAATCTTTGATGTCATTTTATGTACAGTATCAAATAATTTTTGATTTACATCAAAAGGTAAATCTTGAATTTTTGCATGGTGTTTTTTTGGAATTACCAAGGTGTGTCCTTTTGCAACAGGGAACGCATCAAGAAATGAAACAGTATCATCATCTTCATAAAGAATTTTTGTAGGAATCTCTTTTGTAACTATTTTGCAAAAAATACAATCCATATTATTCACCAGGAGTTACAATTTTTGCCCAAGGAAGTCCATGACCATACATTATAGTAACTTCAGTCCCAGGTTTAAGATTACAGTTTTCGATGGTTTTTGGAATTCCGTCAATAGTATCAACATAGCAATTGCCGTCTGCAGACTGGAAAATTTCAACTTCTTCGGTAATATCTTCACGAATAAAGTTCCAAAATGGAAATACAAGCGTACCGAGAATAATACCAGCAACTGCCAAAGATCCCAAGAAAACTATCGCATATTTTTGACCGTCAGATAATTCCAATATTTAATCACATAAATTTTGTATTAATAATTATTCGTGATGTTTAATCCATTACGTTACTGAGATTAATCCCACTTTCACCAGATACTCGATTCCTTTTACAAATGAATTATCATCTATCTGACCTTCTGCCCACCATTCAGCGTTATTTTTCACCCATGTCGGAACAGCAGAAGATGCAGATTCGACATTTCCTGTCTTTACATTATCAATTATTCTCTCTTTTACTAAAAATTCAATTCCTTTTACAAACTCATCTTCAGAAATTTTATCTTCTGCCCACCATCCTGCTGTATTTTTCACCCATTGAGGAACTGACACGGTAATTCCATTATTGCCAAAAGTTCCTTGCTGTGAAGAAGTATACCCAGTGGTTTGTGAATATCGTTTAGTTGTTTTACACTCGTTTATGACAAGCGTATCTTCAAACGAATTTCTCTTGTTTTCCATTTTTACAGTAAATTTTTTGATGTCATCACGTAAGATTCCGGTGTAAACTGTAATTTCATCATCTATGAATGGCTGATCTAATGAGAGTCCTGCAGTAGATCTTCCGTATTCTGTTGTTAATTGAGCACTAATTGAGCCACATGTAGAGTATGCCAAAATGTCAATAGAACTATTATCTCCACAGAAATTGTATGACACCTCGTATACTGCTAGTGACTTGCCGACTCCAAATCCCCTAGAGTTACAACTTTGACTGCCTCCGCCTCCGCCGCCCCCTGTTGATGTTGAATCTGTTGATGTGGAATCTGTTGATGTAGATGTAGATGGAGGTAATGTTCCTTCCACAAACATAATGTGTACTGCACCACGGTCAGAACCTCCATCATCATCACGTGTCGCACCTACTGCCAAGTCATTGATACCATCAC
>JAOMBO010000016.1 GCA_028344575.1 Candidatus Nitrosopelagicus sp.
TCAGATAGAGCAGTTGGATTATCTACGCTCTCCCATACAAAGACTGTTGCTTCGTATGAACCAGAGGTTGATGGAATCCATGACAATGCTGGGCTAAATGATTGTCCAGCAGCCAGTTGACCTGTAATCCATGCTAGTGAGACAGTTACTCCGTTGCCATCCTGAACCTGTACTAAGTATGCGAATGATTGATCTCTATCCTGACCGTTTACCAAATCTGCTTCAATCTGTACTTGTTGGTCAACTGATACCTCACTTAGTGAGTTACCGAATGAATCAACTACTCTTGCGTTTGCTGCTGGAGCACGCTCAAGAGGAGGTACGACTGTGCCGATTAAGGCTGTGCCAGTGATATCGAGGTCATCGCTTCTAGTATATGGATCTGGAAGTGTATTATCCTCATATTCTGCGGTGATTGTGTCACCTTCTGCGACTCTGAGTCTGTGTCCGGATGATTCGTCGTCTGCTGTAAATGATACAGTTCCTTCGAATATTCCAGTTGCCTCATTTGTCTCAGTTATCATTAAGGAAATACCGCCTGCGTCAGAATCTGACCAGACGTCAACTTCGAAATTGTCTACGTTTTCTGGATCCCAGTTCATATCTGGGTCGACTACTCTTACTACACCATTACCGCCTGCAGGATAGCTTGATTCAAGCCATTGAACTTCACCTACGTTCCATCTGATTAATGCAGAGCCTACTACAACCTCATCCTCGTTAAACTCGTATGAGATTGTAACTCCGTCATCATCTTCGGCTTTAATTTGTCCATCGGTTGGTCCACTACCAGTGGCAGAGGATAGACCAGTTACATCATAACCGCTACTGTCACCAGTTGATGGGTCACCATCAGCGTCGTGTGAGAATCCTTTGAGGATAACTTCACCACTGAAGATGCCTGTATCAGTTCCAGTCTCTGCTAACTGATAGCTAGTGAGTTTCTGTGATCTGGTTTGTACGATTAATGGATCGTCGTCAGTATCACCAATCATGTCAACGAGTCCGCTGTCAAAGTTGTGATCTGGAGCAACGATAGTTACATAGATTTTATCAGTCCATGTGTAAACTTTTTGGTCCATTTCGATGGTTGCACCGAAGTTAGATGTGTAAATGTCAAGTCCTATGTCTGTGGATTCTTCACCAACATAATTGGCGCCAGCTGGGGCCCAATCTGTGTATTCAAGTTCGATGAGTTCACCTCTGTCTAGAGCGTCACCAAGTGTACTTGGCATTTCGATAACAATCTGGAAGATTCCAGTAGAGTCACCTGTTTCTCTAAAGTCAGATGGTTCAGGATCAAAGGATGAGGCTGATCCGCCAGCGTTACCCATTGTTAGGGTTGCTGCGTCAGAGTCCCACTCGATTAGATCGAGGTCCCATGTTTCTGATTCATCAGATTCTAAGTCAAGATCTGGTTCAATCAAGGTCATGATAATATCACTTCCAATGATGTAGACAGATTTGTCTGTTTGAATTACACCGTTTCTTAAGTCAAATGTTGCTGAATCGTAAGCTACTGCAGAATTACCGGATGCATCGTTTTGATCAGAATACTCGACTGTGAGTACGTCTCCTTGTAGGATACAGTAATCACCGTCTGCAGTTGCTGCTGCTGATGCGAATCTGGTTGTCTCAGCGTTGACAGTATCTGTTGAACCATCGGCTGCTGTGCTACCATCTGTTGGCATCCAGTTATCAGTTTTACTTGAACAATCTGTGCTTGCAGGACCGTCAGTATATCTGATTGTCATGTCAAGTTCGAATACTCCAGAATCTGGAGCAGTCTCTAAGATTGGACCAAGTTCTCTGGTCATTGCATCTACGCCTTTATCTTTAACAGGAGTTGTACCTGTGGTGATAACACCAGACTGTGCTGTTGCTCCACCTGCAGTTGCTAGAGTCACTGAATCAGAACCTCTTGCAACGTAGATCTTTAGAGGTCCACGATCGGAGGTAGTGGTTGTGTTCTCTGCAATTTGGTCTTCACCTGCTGCTGATACATCGTAATCTGGGTCATCTACACGAATGTGTATGGTCAAGTCACCGTTACCAAGTGTTTCAGATCCTGCGTTTAGCACGCCGTCAGAAACGGAATGGATTGGGAATACGGATCTACCGTTAGGTGTTGCCTTTGAGGATTCAGTGCTAAAGTCACCTACAGTTCCGAATGGAACTGGATAGACTGTTCTGTCTAATGAGACTGAGCCTGTGTTTCCTCTAATACCTGCGCCATCACCTACTTCGATGATTTCTCCAGATGCGTCTCTGTAATCTACATAATTAACTTCAATATCAGTACCCATTACAGATGATACTACACCAGATCCGGAGGATCTTGCACAGTACTCTGCTGGAACCTGGAAGTCACCACTGAAGACACCAGTGTCTGCACCGGTCTCTACTAAA
>JAOMBO010000002.1 GCA_028344575.1 Candidatus Nitrosopelagicus sp.
ACATTTTTGATCTATTTCTTCTAAAAAATAGAATATTATAGCATAATACAACTAATTATTGCAAAAAACTATGTAAATTCTATAGTTTATTTTTTAACTATGTAATTTAGTAAAAACTACATAGTTTCTTATGCCTATCAGAATAACTAGACGAACAAGAATCAGCAAAAAATGAACAATGGATAAGTCCTCAGCGGATCTTATATCCAAAAATCACTCAAATTAACTATGAAAAGCGGTTCACATAGCAAACTACAAAATTTTTGTCGTCATAGCCAACCCTTACAAGAAATGTCATTTGTATGTAGAATTTTTTATTGCTAGAACCGCTTTTTGTAAAACTTATCCCATTGGTGGCATTCCAGGAGGCATACCGCCGCCAGAACCACCAGAGATTGCAATTACATCATCAATTCTAAGAATCATTGATGCAGCTTCTGTTGCAGATTTGATAATCTGTTCTTTTACTACAACCGGTTCAACAATATTTTGCGATAACATGTCTGCTACGCGTCCTTCTTTTGCATTGATTCCGGTCCATTTTTTGCCTTCACTTTGTCTTGCACGTAATTTAACCATAGTATCAATTGGATCCATACCTGCATTTTCTGCAATAGTTAATGGAATAATTTCTAATGCTTCAGCAAACTTGTTAATTGCTAATTGTTGTCGACCTTCAAATCTTTCAGACCAATCTTTCAAAAATGATGCTAATACAGCTTCAGGTGCACCACCACCTGCTACAATTTCTGGTTTTTCAATTACATCTTTAACAACCATTAGTGAATCATGAATAGAACGGTCTACTTCATCAACTACACGTTGAGAACCACCACGAATTAGTAATGTTACAGATTGTGGATTTTTACATCCTTCAATGAAAACCCATTTATCAGATTCAACTTTCTTTTGTTGAACTAAGTTTGCTGCACCTAAATCTTTTTCAGATATATCATCAATATTTGAAGTAATACGAGCACCAGTTGCTTTTGCAAGTTTTGTCATGTCACTTTCTTTTACACGTCTTACAGCTAAAATTCCATGTTTTGACAAAAAGTGTTGTGCCATGTCATCAATTCCTTTTTGACAGATTACAACGTTTGCGCCGATTGCATGAACTTTTTCTACCATTGTTTTGATCATTCTATTTTCTTCTTCAAGGAACATTTGCATTTGTGTTGGATCATTAATTCTAATTTCTGCACTCATCTCTGTTTTTTCAACTTCCATTGCTGTGTTAAGTAAAGCAATTTTTGCTTGTTGTATTTTCTTTGGCATACCAGAGTGTACAACTTCTTTATCCAAAACAATTCCTTTAATCAATGCAGTATCTTGAATTGAACCACCAGCTTTTTTCTCAACTTTAAGATTATCAAGATCAACAGATGATTTGTTATTACTTGTTTCGGTAATATTCATAATTGAATCAACAACAATTTTTGAAAGAGATTCACTATCTTCTGAAATTAGTTTTGATTCCATACTTGTACTTGCAACTTGTAACAATATTTCTCTGTCATCAGGACTCACTTTTTTTGAGATTTCAGATAAAATTTCTAGTGCCTTTTCAGATGCTGCTTGAAAGCCTTCAATGATAACTGAAGAGTGTACATCTTTTTTTAGTAATTCTTCTGCTTTTGCAAGTAAAGTTCCAGCAAAGATAACAGATGATGTTGTTCCATCTCCAACTTCATTATCAATGGTTTTAGAGATTTCAATCATCATTTTAGCAGCTGGATGTTGTGCGTCAATTTCTTTTAGAATTGTTGCACCATCATTTGTAATTGTAACGTCGCCTAAGGAATCAACAAGCATTTTGTCAAGTCCACGTGGACCTAAACTTGATTTTACAATATCACAGACCATTTTTGCAGCCATGATATTGTTTTTTTGAGCATCTCTACCTTTTTCTTGTAAAGCGCTTTCTTTTAGGACTAAAACAGGTCCGTTTGGTGTTTGTTGTATTGAGGCCACGGATATTTTTCTACGAATTCCCTTTTTATAGGTTAGTCTGGATCGTTGGGATAAACGTTCTAGACTTTACATCCACAATACCACTGTACAATATTCTAATGTCAGGTAATGCCAAGAAAGGTAGGAATAAAGGGATTAGATGTGGTGTTTTAAATTTACAGCCAGAATCAGATAAAACATCATTAATTTTTGCAAAGTTTTTTGTTACTTTCTCAATTGGATCAGTTGAGATTATTCCTCCCATTTGAAATGGTAAAGATGCCAATGTTTTACCATCTTTTACAACAATTAATCCACCTTGAGACTTTGCGAGTTTATTACATGCATCAGCCATGTCACTCTCGTTTGAACCAATCACTATCATATCATTTTCATGAAAACTCCACGTAGATGCAAATGCACCAATATCAGCTCCAAAATTTTCTAAAAATCCAACAGCATGAGTTTTACTACCAAACGTTCTATCTAGTGCAGCTACTTTCCAGATATCTTTATCATACGATGAAACGACATTCGAGTCTTTAACATCTAAATCAGAGGTACTCTTTTTTGTGACAATTTCAGTTTTCATTGAAATTATATTAACTGTTTCAGCATTATTTTTTGAATTTACATTAAAAAAATTTGCTTGTAATTTTGGAATTTTAACAGTTTTTTGTATCCAAGTTGGAACTTTAGGTGTATGAAGTTTTTGAACAAGTTTCCCATTAGAAACAACAATTTTTCCACCTAAGATTACTTTGTTAATTTTTATTTTTTTGTAGTCATCTAGAATTAAAATATCTGCAATTTTTCCAGGACCAATTCCACCAAATTCATTTCCCATTTTATAATAATCAAAACAATTTCTTGATGCCATAGAAATAGCATCAATTGGATTCATACCAAGTTTAATTGATTCTCTAACACAATGATCAATGTGACCGATGTTAGTAATATCAGAAGGGTCTAAACCATCGGAACAAAACATTAATCGATTTTTATATATTTTATTAGATAACACAAGTGGAACAATTTCTTTTAAGTCTCTACGAATTGAACCTTCTCTAATCATTATCCACATACCAAGACGTAATCGCTCTAATACTTGATCAAAATTTATTGGTTCATGACAAGAAAAAATTCCTGATGCAATGTAAGAATTTAATTTTTTACCACTTGCTCCAGCTGTGTGACCGTTAATTATACAATGATTCTCATGCATTTGTTTTAATGACTTTATTGTTTTAGGATCTCGTTTGGTAACTTTTGTCCAAGCAAAGACTTCACCTAGACCAACAACAGACTGTAATCCAATTGCATGTTTTTCTTCTTCTATACTAAGGGTTTTTCCGTGGCTAAATTTTCTATCGACGGGTAAACCTCCAGGAATTGTATGAAAGAATCTCATCGGTAGATTTTCAGTTTGTCGTAGAAATTCCTTAAACCCACGATAACCGCATACACTTACAATATCAATAGAATCTGGAAAAAGCGATGTTACACCACATAGTAATGACTTTTTTACAAATTCTGCAGGAGTCAAAAAATGATCAATGTGTATGTGAGGATCAACAAAACTTGGACAAACATGCTTATTTTTTACATCTAAAACTTTGGTTTTTGGACCACGTGTGTGAGATGCATCATTACCAACAAATGCAATTCTATCATTTTTAATTGATATCTGAATTTTTTCTTGAATTTCATTTGTATAGACATTGATTAAAGAACAATTTTCTAAAATTAGATCTGCATGACTATCTCCAATAGATACGGAATTAATTTCAGATAATACTGAAGAAAATTTAGTGTGCATATCTCAATGGAGCCTCAGATATTATTATACATTGAAGCGATGTTTAAATTACGGTCAACGAGGCACAATACTATGAATTTGCCAAAAGAGACTAGATCATATTGTCCAAAATGTAAAAGTCATCAAAAAATGAAAGTCTCAATTTACAAAGCTGGAAAAAGAAGAGGTTCAGCAGCAGGCGAAAGAAGACATGCTTTAAGAAAAAAGGGATATGGTGGACAGAAATTCCCAAAACTTGCAAAACCTGCTAAAACTACTAAAAAAGTTACATTAATTGAAACATGTACAACATGTAAAAAGAAAATGATGAATAAAGGTATTAGAATTAGGAAATTCGAGTTGATAGCAGCATGAAAAAAGATCACGTTTTGGTTCCAGAACCAAGTAGTAAATTCAACAAAGTGAAATGTCACGAATGTGATGAGGAACAGATTGTATACTCTCACAGTTCTACGCAAGTAATTTGTAATTCATGTGGAAATGTTTTATCAAAAGCAACAGGTTCAGTTGCTCAGATAAATGGTAAAATTTTAGAAACTACCGAGTAATTCAAAATCAGTTTTTGTATTTACATTCAAGCATACACGTTTGTCATTAATTATGATATAATTTTCTTGAACAGAATCAAAATTTTTAATCTTACTTGCGTTTACAATAGAAATGCCAGTATGTACATGATCCTCTTCATTAAATGAAACAATACATTCAGGTTCTAAATTTAAAGAGGATTGAAATACTTTTGTGGTAATAATACTAGTCCATATTTTTTCAGGATTTCTAGCATCTACTATTTGTTTGACTATATTTCCATCCAAAAGAGGCAAATCTCCAGAAGTGACAAATATGTGATCATCTAATTTTTTCAAAACATAGTTTAGATCTGTTACAAAATTTTCTCCTAAAGTTTCAAGAACTTCTATATCATTTTTAGTAAGAATTTTGTGTGTTTGTGGTGAATTTGGACTAGTTACCGCAATGATTTTTTCAAAACAATTTGAATTTTTTAATGCATCAATAACATGCAAGATAAGTGGTTTTTTGTATTCAAGCAGTAATTTTTCTTGATCACTTTGCATTCTGGTTCCTTTTCCACCAGCCATAATAAGACCAATCATAATGAAACAAAGATCAACAAAGAGGATAATCTAGTTAATTCGTTACTTGCGCCCATAACATCACCAGTAATTCCTCCAAAACTTTTTGTGGATAATCCAACTAGGAACATTGTAAGAATAATTCCAGATGCAAAAACTATCAATCCATTCATTTCACCAATAACAATCAATGGAATAATTGTAATTATTCCAGCTACTAACAACCGTTTTTTATCTTTCATAGAATCCATGAAAGGAGAGTTTGAACCTATTGATGCAGAATTTCCTAATCCAGCCATCAAAACCATCGAGAATTTTGCCATTATTTCACTAAGTAATATGATTTTGAATAGCTCCATTCCGCTACTAAATGATAATGCAATAATCATGCCTATTGCATAAAGCACTATTGAAAATATTCCAGCAGAACCTACAGAAAGATCCTTCATTGCTTTGCGTTTTTTTTCTTTTGTTCCTTTAGTCATTAAACCGTCTGAAAAATCAGCAAGACCATCAGTATGGTGAATTCCAGTTATTACTGCAAGGGATGCAACAACAACCAAAGATACAACAAGTGGTTCAAGATAAAGAGATAATCCATAACCTAAACTTCCAACGATAAGTCCTATTACAATTCCAACAATTGGAAAAAGAAACATGTTTTTTGCAATAGAATTAAGATCTGAATTTGATGTAGGAATAATTGTCAAAAATGAAAAAACAGAACCAATTTGCTTAAGCAATGAAAATCAACTCCACAAGTGAAATAAAGAAGATTATAGGAATGGATATAATTCCAAAGAAGAGTAAAGATGTAACCTTCATCAACGTAATTGCGTCTTTAACTTTTTTTGAAGTGATTTCACTATCACCAGTTCCCAAAGAATAATGTTCAAGTTTTTCAAATTTAGTTTCCAATGCACCAGCAAAAGCAGCCATTGGATATCCTGCATTTGGACTATCTGTTTTTTTTCCATCTCGTTTGAAAATTTCATAACAGTTTTTCCAATCATGTCCTAACAGCATTGAGCCAAGTACAATTATGAGACCAGTTAATCGTGAAGGAATGTAGTTTAAAATATTATCACAATTTGCGCCAAACCAACCTAAATTTTTAAACATTTGAGTTTTGTATCCGACCATAGAATCAACAGTATTTACAATACGATATGCAAATGCACCAGGTAAACCAAATATGGCGAAGTAAAACATTGGACCAGTAATTCCATCTACAATATTTTCACTTAGGCTCTCTAAAGTTCCAGATAATATGTGATTTTTATCTAAATTTTTTGTATTTCTCTTCACGATCATTGACAAATTGGTTCTTGCATTGTTTAGATCATTCTTTTCAACAGCATCCAAAACTGCTAAAGCATGACGTTCCATTCCTTTAATTGCAATTGTCAATTTGAATAATATTATTCCAGAAATAATAGAAACTAAGATTGATAAAAATTCAATATTAATAAAATCAATACTATATTGTAAACAAAGTAAAATAATAATAGAGATAGAAACAGGAACTAAAACAATAAAAATTCCACTAAATTTTTCTAAATTTTGATTTTCATTTTTAATACGAGTTGTTATTGTTCCAATTAAATTTCCAATCCAAGCAGTTGGATGATAACGATTCTTTGGATCACCTAAAACAAGATCTAAGGATATAGCAAGCCCAATTATAATAATCGATTCCAGCATCATTTCAAAAGTTTCTCCACCTGACGGATATTAAGACTTGACTTTACAACTTTAGCAATTTTGTTTATTTCAGTATCTAATTTTTTTAAATTTGAGGCATTCCAATTCAAATTTTTAGGAGAATTACCAATAGAATCTTCATCAGGTATTTCAAAATCAGTCATTGGAATTGTTGCAAAAATAGGTAATCCCGTTTTTTGTTTTAATTTTTTATATCCAGGTTTTAAAATTTCAATATCTCCTCGAAATTTATTTATGATAAATCCTTTAACAAGTTCAAGATATTTTTTTTCAATTAACTCCATAGTTCCCACAATACTTGCAAATGCACCACCTCTTTCAATATCTGTAATTAATAGTACAGGTGATTTTGTTTTTTGAGCAATTTTCATGTTTGTGATGTCAAATTTCTGCAAATTAATTTCAGCAGGAGAACCTGCACCTTCAAGAAAAATTATTTCATGTGATTCTGAAAGTTTGTTAAAGGAATCCATTGATGTTTTAAGACCAGTTTTTAGAACAAAATTTTCATAGTAATCATTAGCATGCATTTTTTTCAAGAATTTTCCATTCACAAATACAGAACTCCTATAATTTCCTAGTGGTTTTAGCAATATTGGGTTTTGAGCAGGAATTATGTCAGTACGTGCAGCAACTGCTTGTATTGCTTGTGCTCTAGAAATTTCAAAATTTTTACCAATGTATGAAAAATTAGACATATTTTGTGCTTTGAATGGTGATACAGTATAACCAAGATCAGAAAAAATTCTACATAATGCAGTGACAAGTATTGTTTTACCAGCACCTGAAGAAGTTCCTTGAATCATTAGTGACTTTACCATTTTATTTCTCCAAGTGCTTTTACAAGTAATTTATTTTGAACTCTATTTTTTACAGCTATTCGAATATAATTTTCATCAAGACCACAAAATGTACTACAATCTCTAACAAGAATATTTTTTTTAAGTAATTTTTTTTGAAGTAATTTTGAATTAATTTTTGTTTTAATTAGTATAAAGTTTGTAGAAGAGGAAAAACATGATAACCATTCAAATTTTGATAAAGAGTTCATTAAAAATAAATTTTCTTTTTTAATATTTTTTCGTGACTTTTCTAGAAAATTTGAATAACATAATGCAGCACTTGCAGCAGTTTGTGCAATATAATTTACATTCCAAGGTATTTTGACTTTTTGTAAAATTTCAATTATTTTTTTACTACCAAGTCCATAACCAATACGTAACCCAGCCAATCCAAATGATTTTGTAAAAGAGCGTAAAATGAATAAATTTTGATATGATTTTAGAGATTTTACAAGAGAGGGATTCGAATCTGGTACTAATTCAATAAATGTTTCATCGACAAATACAAGAGTAGATTTTTTTTCAGCAAGTTTTACAATTTGTTCCATATTCTTTTTTGATAAAATTTCACCAGTAGGATTATTTGGATTACAAATAAAGACAATCCCTTTTGTTGGGATTTTTTTCATGAATTTTTGGAGATCTAGATTAAGATTTAGAGTTCGAAATGGGATGGTTTTACCACCAAAAAAATTCACTGCTTTTTCATATTCAGAAAATGTTGGACATGGAATCAATACTTTGGATTTTTTATTTACAAAAGTACTACAAAAATTATAAATTATTTCAGTAGCACCATTACCAATTAGAATTTGGGATGTGTTTATTCCAGTAAACCATTTTAAATTTGAACGTAATCGTGTTGATTCTGAATCAGGATAGACATGAATCTGATTTAATTGATTTTTAAGATATTTTTTTACACCAGGATGGCAACCTAATGGATTTACATTTGAACTAAAATCAACTATTTTCTCATCCGGATTTTTAATGGAAAATATACCACCGTGTGCAGCAGGTATGTGTTTGACTGTATTTGGATTTGGCGTTATTTTCAACATTTGAAATAAAGTAATTCAGTATAGTATTCTTTTGGTTCTGGCTAAAGGATTATTAACAGAAAATTACCAAATTTGATCGATGAAAAAAAGAGTTGCCATAATAGGTGTGACAGGTTCAGTAGGTCAAGAATTTGTACAATCACTTCATAATCATCCATGGTTTGAAGTAACTCAAATTGCTGCATCAGAACGTTCAGCAGGAAAAATGTATCTAGATGCAATTAGAGACGCCAGCGGAATTATCGCATGGGATGTTGGCGGAGAAATTCCAGAGTATATCAAAAGTATGAAAGTTCTTAAAGTTGAAGAAATTAATGTGCAAGAATTAGATTTAATCTTTTCAGCAGTTGAATCAGAAGCTGCTAGAGATATAGAAACAAATTTTGCAAAAGATTTACCGGTAATTTCAACATCATCTGCATATAGATACGAAGAAGATGTACCAATTTTGATTCCAGGAATTAATGATGAACAGGCCGAATTATTAGAAGTTCAAAAGAAAAATAGAGATTGGAAAGGATGGGTTGCACCATTACCAAACTGTACAACTACAGGTTTGGCAATTACACTAAAACCACTAGTAGAAAAATATGGTGCAAAGAAAGTTATGATGACTTCAATGCAAGCAATTTCAGGTGGAGGAAAATCAGGAGTATCAGCAATGGGAATTACAGATAATATTTTACCATACATACCAAAAGAAGAAGGAAAAGTTAGAATAGAAACTAGAAAAATTCTTGGTAAATTAAAAGATGGTAAAATTGAAGATGCCGACATCAAAGTTAGTTGTACATGTACACGAGTTCCAGTAATTGATGGACATACAGAATCAGTATTTGTTGAAACTGAAAAAGAAATTGATCCTAATCAAGCAAAGGATACGTTCAATGATTATAATAAAGATATTTCAGTAGCAGGATTACCTTCTGCACCTGAAAAATATTATGCATTTCATGAAGACCCAACCAGACCACAACCTAGAATGGAAAGAGAAGTAGGAGATGGAATGACTACATCAATAGGAAGAGTTGAAAAAGAAGAATTATTTGATAATGGATTAAAGTATATGTTATTTTCACATAACAAAAAAATGGGCTCTGCAAAAGGTGCAGTTTTGTTAGCAGAGATGTTATACAAGAAAGAGAAGATTTAGTCAAAAATTTTAGAAGATTTTCAATAATATCTTTATTAAAGGTAGTAATTTCTATAATGCCGGAGAATTAAATGGCAAAAATTGATGACCTTGATTTAAAAATTTTATCAGAATTAAGTAATGATGCATCAATATCAGTTCCAAAATTATCTGAAAAAATTAATATCAATTCATCAGTAGTTTATAGCAGAATTAAACGACTTTTAAAACAAAAACTAATTCAAAGATACACGATAGATGTCAATGACAAAGAATTGGGTTATTCAGTAAAATCCGTTACAGGAATTAATATGGATTCTAAAAGACGAGATACGATAATTGATGAATTGTTCAAAATTGATGGTGTAAGAGAGATTTCAGAAGTTACAGGAAGATTTGATATAATGGTTACAATGTATGCAAAATCATTAAATGACATGCATAAGGTGGTTTCAGAGAAAATTGGCAAAATTGAGGGAATTTTAGGTTCTGAGAGCTTCATAGAGATGAAAAGAAGGACAAAACCGATGCCTTACATGCCAGAGTAAACGCGTGATATTTATTTTTCTGAGAATGTGAGTGATTAGATGCAAGAAACTACTACTAAAATTAAAATAAAAACATACTATGAGTTAACAAAACCAAAAATTTGGTATTTGTTAGTTTTTACAGCATTTGGTACCGCAATTACTGCATCAAATATCTATAATATTGAGATCTCAATTGCAACCTGGGCTTTGATGCTTTTTGGAGTAGCTGCAGGATCTGCATCAGCAAATACTTTGACAAATTATCATGATAGAGATATTGATGAAATTATGGAAAGAACAAAAGGCAGGCCAATTCCAAGTAAGAGAATTTTTCCTGCGGAGAAAGCAAGAGACTTTGGATTAGTTTTAGCAGGAATTTCAATTGCATGTGCATTTGGAATTGCATTTACTACTTCATTTTGGAATGGAATGTGGTGTGGAATATTCATGGTATTTGGATTGGCAGATAATATTTTAATTTACAGTCATGCATTAAAAAGAAAAAGTCAGCTGAACATAATACTTGGAGGTTTTTCAGGAGGTGCACCTGCAATGATTGGTTATGCTGCAGTTACACTAACCGGATTATGGGACTTTGGATTAATCATGGCAGGATTAGTATTCATTTGGATTCCAATGCATATTTGGGCATTAACATTACACTTTAGAGAAGATTACCAAAAAGTAAAAGTTCCAATGTTAACTGCAGTATTGTCTGAAAAAACATCAGCAAGAGTAATTGCTGCAACCACAGTAATGATGGTAGTATTCAGTATTGTTCCATTCTTTTTAACAACAGATACAGGTGAACCAGTAATGAGTGAAGTTTATCTATACACAGCAATAGCATCAGGTGTTTTAATGGTTGCACTTAGTGCATGGGTTGTTTCAAAACCAACTGAACAGGCATCATGGGTTTTATTCAAATTTTCTAGTCCATATTTAGCAGTATTATTTATTGCATTAATGGTAGATTCTGCTCTGTAGTATTTTACCGAATCACTTTTTTAACCCACAATTATTCAAGAACTATGACTTTTGAAATAATTTGTAAAGACTATGGTTATGAGTGTGAATTCATAGCAAAAGGTGAAGACGGTGAATATGTAACAAAACTATTCGGTAAACATGTAGATGATGAACATGGCATATGGTATTCAGATGAATCATTAAAGCAAATGTTTCAAAATAAATATAATAAAAAATAAATTATTTAGGTTTGAGAATTATCTTCCCAACTAACCCTTTTCCATTAAGCATTTTATTGTGAGCCTCTACAGCATTTTCAAATGTAAAGACAGAATCAATAATGACCTTAATCTTTCCTTGACCCATCCAGTAAAATCCGTCTTCTAATTCAGCTCGAGTTCCTTGTGTTGAGCCCAAGATATTGATTCCCTTGAAAAATATGTGACGTAGATCTACGGGCACATCATACCCGGTTGTAGCTCCAGTAGTTACCATTGTTGCACCATATTTCAATAAAGTTAATTCTTTATTGAAATGTGAGCCACCAATGTGCTCAAAAATTACATCAATTCCAGGTGCTTCACCCTTCTTTTTTGCCAATTCTTTTGAGATTTTGAAAACTTCTTTGTTCCAGTCTTCCTTTCGGTGATCTACTGCATAATCAGCACCAAGTTCTTTTAGTTTTTCTAGTTTTTCTGGACTTGCAGTTGCAATTACAGTACAACCATACAATTTTGCAATTTGAATACCAAAAATACCAACACCAGAACTACCACCCATCACAAGAACAATTTGTCCTGGTTTGATCTTAGCTCTTCCAACCAGCATATGCCAAGATGTTAAAAGTGTCATGGAAGCAGCAGCAGCTTCTTCATAAGAAATTGAATCAGGAATTTTTAAAACATTAATTTCTGGTAGATGTACAATTTCACAGTATCCACCCCAAAGAGGACCTGTTTGAAATCCCCAGATTATTCTTTTTTTGCAATCAAATTCTCTTCCAGAAGTACATCTGGAACAAACACGACAAGACATATTTCCATGAGAAACTACTCTGTCACCAACTTTGATATTTTTTACATCGTCACCAACTGCAATTACTTCACCAGCTGCATCGGTGCCGGAGATATGCGGTAATGGAACTGCCAAAGGTTTACCTCTCATTCCCCAAATATCATCATAGTTTAGTGCAGCAGCTTTTACACGAAATAATACTTCATTTGATTTTACGATTGGTTCAGGAATATCTTTTAGTTTTAAAATTGATGCAAAATCATTATTTTCTGCATATTTTTCATAGACTAAAGCTTTCATTTTTTATTAATAATCGTCCAAGGATATTTTGTCAAGTTTTGGAATTTTTGCAATTTCAAATCCTTCTTTCCTTTTATTCAAAGGTCTTGTTGCATCAATTCCAAGTTTAGCTGTTTTAAGATTTTTTTGATCACTAGAAGGGTCAAGACTAGAACCTCTAACATTTTTTATTAATACTATATCTTTATCGGCTTGAAATCTAGTAGCCATTGCATATTCAACTTGATCAGAACTAGAAGGGTCAATATCATCATCTACAACAGTAACCATTTTCAAAGAACGATGAGATGCAAAAATTTCATTAATTATTTTTTTGACATTAGTAGAAGGTGTTTTTGCTATTTGAGCTACAGCATGAAGCCAATGTGAACCACCATTAGATAATACCACCTGTCTAGTTTTAGGGAATTTTTTCTTTATTATTCCATTGAGTTTTGATTCAATTGGCATTCCCATGAGTAAATGATGTTCACCAAATCCAGATAAGATATCATGGAAAATAGGATTATCTCTATAATACATTTTTTCTAATTCAAAGAGTGGTTGTTCTCTTGGATGATCATAAGTGCGTAACATTTCGACCATCCATTCTTTGTCAGTTTTATCTTGTAGTATTTTTCCTTCCATAACAATTTCAGTACCTGATGGGACATGCATTCCAGAATAAGGACATTTTGAAAGTGTTAATTTATTTTGTAATAATGAATTTGCTATGTTTAATTCATCTTTTCCCCAATCTGCCTGATAAGCACCTGCAATTGATATTGCAGGATGAACACCTACAGTAATTGCAATTTTAAGATCTTCACCATGTTCTTTTGCATTAATGAAATTTCGATGAGAATGTCTTCCTTCAACCATTCTAATTGAAAAATGTGTTTTGTCAACTGGCATTAATCTATGAAATGAGGAGTTTTGTGTTTTGAATTCATGATTTTGAGAATAAACTATAGCAGATGTAATGAATGGTCCTGACTCCTTCTCAAAATGGGTGACAATAGGAAGTTCTGAAAGATTCTTTGAAGAGTTTTCAAGAAACTTTCCATTAGATATGATTTTTGGTTTTTTTGCTTTTTTGATTGATGAGTAAATTGATTCATGGATTTTGTCTTCCTTTGCGTTTACCGCTAAAGCAAATCTCTTTCGTGTACCAACAAGATTACTTACCAGATTGAAATTATTTTGTTTTATATTTTCAAAAAGTAAAGCAGAATTTCCATCGGCTTTTGCTGTAATTCCAGCAATCTCAAATTTAGTAGAAACCTTTTTTTTAATAATTTTGATTTCTTTTGATTTTTTTAGTTTAGAAATGTATTCTCGTAAGTCTCCAGTCATTGTTTGATTTCTCCCATTATTTCATGCATTAATTGTTTTGTGGTTTCATTATCTAATGGTTTTTCAAAATTTCCTGTAACAATACAAATTCCTTTTAAAAAAGATGAAATTTTTTCAGAAAGTAGTTTTAAAAAAAGTTCTTCAGATTTGGGTGGAATAATGATAGAAGTAGAAGGTACAGGACCTGAGCTAATTGAAATTAGCATCGGACCAATTTTTAGTGAATTTTCAGAAATAGAGAGAATTAAACCATTTTCAAAGTTTAGCATGTTCACTAGGAAAGTACGATTATCGTAAACAACTGTCTTTGTATTACAACCAATTTCCACAACAAGACTTTTTCAATTATGCCTTTATTGCTATCGGTTCAGACTTTGCTTCAAATGCTTCTTTGACTAGATCTCTTGCCTTTTTGATGGTTATACGTTCTTCAGATTTTCTGAGTTCTTCAACGGTCTTTGTCTTTGTCCATCCTTCAGAGACAGCAGTTTCTAATGTTGTTTTAACAAAATCAGATGATGATGCTGCAACTGTAACAGGAGCCTCAACTGGTGCATTCTTTGTATCAAATGCGTCTTTAGTTAATTCTCTTGCCTTTTTGATGGTCATGCGTTCTTCAGATTTTCTGAGTTCTTCAACGGTCTTTGTCTTTGTCCATCCTTCAGAGACAGCAGTTTCTAATGTTGTTTTAACAAAATCAGATGATGATGCTGCAACTGTAGCCACTTGTGCTACCTCAATAGTTTGAGATTTGGCGGATGCTGCGTCAGCTTCAACTCGTGCTCTGAGTTTAGCCTTGTACTTCAAATTACGTGGTTTAGTTCTTAATCGGTAACCACAACATGGGCACCAAAGTCCTTCCCAATTAATGAAGATTTCGCAGATTTGACATCGTCTTTGACCAGATGCATAACGTCCAGTTCCTACTGGTTTTTGTGCTTTGTATCTAGAACAGATTCCTTTACATGTCATTTTGTTTGCATATATTATAGAATTTACAACTATATAAAACGGATCGCGTGATTTTTTACAAAAAAATCAATTTTTTATGTAAAATTTTTATTGATTTATATTTAAAAACTGATCAATTTCAAAAAAAACGAAATTAAATATAAATATCTTTGTGTTTTCGGACTTTGTACTAACCGGTTATAGAAAGTGGTAAAATTGATTTTGGTATTCCACTTCGTTGTGAAATAAATTGTGCAGACAACATGTCTCGTTTTCCACGTTGATTATGATTTTTAATTTTAAGCGTAGTACTTGATTCATCAACAAATTCAATTTCAAACTTTGAACAAAATTGTAGGTTTAGCATTTGAAGAATTTTGTTAGCAGTTTTCATATCACCGTTTCCAATTTTAAGAATTTTTCTAGCTGCAGGTAATTCTGCCAAAATGGAAATTAAGTAATGAATTAATTTATCAAGTGAGACAAAAAATGCTCTAGCAATTTCATTTTCTAAATATGTTACAGAAACACCAATTCTTTGACCAGGATCGATCCCTAAAACTAGTTTGCTCGAATTAGTTGATGAGTTTAGCATTTTTGTTATAATTCCCTTTACAACAATTGGATCTTTGTTAATAATTTCATCAAATAACATCGGTATTGAGATTTGTTTTGGGGCCTCTTTTTCAGTAGTGACTACTAAATCTCCATCAAAATCATTGATTTCACTAGGTAATATTGAATCAAATGGAATAGATAATTCTTTGAAAATTTTGGATAGTTTGAAATAGGGTTTTCCATACTCTGTGGCGATTCCAATTTTTGCGTTTTCTATACGTGTAATGCTTTCTGTATTACTTCAACAAATTTAGTACTTTTGGGCGTAAATTTGCTACATAAATTGTCAAAAATGTCTCTAAAATTTAGGATTTTAGAATTGTGGAAACTGCATCGTTTACTGCAGAATCAAAGTTAGAATCAATTTTTTGCTGAATTTCAGCAACTTTAGACTCACCATCTTGGGTGATTTTTTGAGATTCTGATTCGGCGCTAGATTTAGAGTTAGAAATCATGGATTCGGCCTCAGAAGTAGCCATTTTTCGGGTCTGTTCTAGGAGAGAATCGATCTCTTTTTGAGCAGTGGAATTTAGTGATTTTTTCATATCAGCCAAGCTCAGATTTACAGAGTCAATATCAGATTCTAGCTCAGATAATGAATTGATAATTCCATCGACTTTTTGACTCATTTTGATTTAAATCTCGCACTCCATTATTAAAATCTTCAATTTGTGGTTAGTAATAAGATCGCTCTTGCTAAATCGCCTTCGGCCTCAGCCAAAGCATTTTTGGCTGTTTCTTCATCCACATTTGCTTGCTGTGCTACTAGTGAAATATCATCATCGCTGAAAATTTGAACTTCTAATTCTTTTTCCTCTATATTTTCAGCAACCACCTGAAATATTGAATTATCCTTTGCCTTCATCTCGGTAACTGAAGGTTTGCTAATTATGATCTCTTTTTTATCAGTCTTAATTATTACTTCTTGAACATTTTGAATTTCTTCCATATCAAGACCCATCTTATCCATCATTCTTCGCATTTCACGATTTCCGCCACGTCCACCCATCATTATGATTGACCTCCATCAGTCTGAGATTTTAAACTATCCCGTACTCTAATTGCCATACCTCTAGATTGAGTTGTTATCATATTTGAGGAAAGAATGGATTTTCCAACAGCAATTATCTGTCTTTTGAAAAATATAGGCACGTCTGAGCCTATATCTATCTTAGATCCACATCTTTTAACATGTTGACAAAAAACTGACTTTCCTTGTTCAACAAATGGCTTTGAATCAGCATCAACTTCTATGCAATAATCATTTGTGAATTTCTTGTTTTTTGAAAACAGTTCTGCGCAATAAATTGACATTGCAATTCCGCCATCAGTACGCGGAGTAAATAACAATAAACCATTATGATAAACGGCTCGAATTCTTCCTGTCTTTTTTGACATTTTGAAATCAATGTCCTTTGGAATATTATTTGAAACTCCATTTCCAAATAATGCATCAACTGAATGTGAGATTTTTTCAAAAGGGTCCATGGTTTTTGAGAATTATTTCGTAAATATTAGTCTGAGTGAAAAATGATACAAAAAGTATGATTTTGTGAGGGGAAAATCATGGAAAATGATACTAGTTTTTGACTAAAACACATAGATCGGTAAAAAAACCATATATTTATTAATTCTATATAGCACTGCGGATTATGGCAGATAAAGACCAAATTAGAAAAATCCAGTTTACGGGAAAATCATCATACATTGTATCTTTACCAAAAGATTGGATTAAAGACCAAGGTCTAAAACAAGGAGACCAAGTTACAGTTGGAAGAAATGGGAGTACCATACTAGAAGTAAAGCCAGTTAGTTTTGGAAAATCTTCAATAGATGAATCATCTAATCTTGTAATTTCACCAGAAGATGACAAATCAACTATAGTTAGAAAATTAATCGCATTATACTTTCTAAACTCCAAAACAATTAATGTAAAACCAAAAACGGGAACAAGAATTTCTCCAACTCATAGAATTGCAATAAGAAATGCCGTAAAAAAAGTTCTAATGGGAGCTGAGATTACAGCAGATTCCACAGATGGAATTACAGTCCAAGTATTGATCAATTTAGTAGAATTATCAGTTGATGGTGCTTTCAAAAGAATGCTATCTATGGCAAAATCTATGCAAACAGATGCCCTATTATCTCTAAAAGAAAATAACGATGAACTGGCACAAGAAGTCATCAATTCAGATGATGATGTAGATAGATTTGGTTTCTATATTATTAGACAATTAACAATAGCTATTGAAAATCAACACATGCTTGAAGAGATGGGATTTAAAAATTCCAGAGATTGTTTAGGATATCGAGTAATTGTAAAAAATATCGAAAGAATTGGAGACCATGCAGTTACTTTGGCACAGGATGCCATAGATATCAAAAAACCAATCAAAGGCAAGATAATGACCAGTATTGAGAAAATGAATGAGTTTGCACTAACAGCAATAGACAATACATGTTTAGCTTTATTCAAAAACGACTATCTAGAGGCAGAAAATGCAATCAGCGAATCAAATAAGATCAAAAAATACGAGGATGATGTTCTAAAAGCCTTAGATCAATCAAAGAACTCTGAAGAAGTTTTTAGAGTTAGACGAATTGCCGAAAATATACGAAGAATTGCCGAATATGCAAGCGATATTGGAGAAATTGTTCTAAACATGAATATTGAGAAAGTCACAAAGAAAGATTAGAGATAATTTTGAAATCGTGCATTTTAATCACATATGTTAATGAAAATATCAGTTCTGAGGCAAAATCGCTGTGTGAGGCAGCTCAATACAACGTACTTTACACAATAAAGGTAGAAAATTTACAAAAAAGAAAATACGGAATTACCGAATCAAAAATCGAAGAATTAGAAGAAAAAATAGAGAAATTAAAACCAGATGTCATAGTATTTGATGAACTTTTGAAACCGAATCAAAATTACAGCCTTGCTGGAAAATTAAAGTTAGAAATTGTAGATAGAGAATCATTAATTCTAGAAATTTTTGAGAGTAGAGCAAGCAGTGCAGAATCAAAGTTGCAAGTAAAATTAGCACAGTTACGATATGAAAGAGCAAGAGCAAAAGAACGAGTTAGATTGGCAAAAGGTGGAGAGCAACCAGGCTTTATGGGAATCGGCAAGTATGACATTGATGCATATTATGATGACATAAAAAATAGAGGCAAAGTAATTAAAGGAAAATTAGAAAAAGCAGGAAAGCAAAGAGCATTACACAGACAAGGGAGAGACAGATTAGGATTTAAAACAATTTCATTAGCAGGTTATACATCTGCAGGAAAAACTACTTTATTCAATAATGTAACTGGAGAAACAAAAGAGAGAAGCGAATCACTATTTACAACACTAACAACTACAACTAGACGATTAAAGCTTGGAAGAGAAATTTCATTAATTACAGATACTGTAGGTTTTATCAGTAAATTACCTGCATACATGATTGATGCATTCAAATCAACATTAGAAGAGTTGCTTTTTACAGACATCATCTTGTTAGTCATAGATTCACTAGATGATGATGAATTAATGAAAAAGAAATTTTCAACTTGTTATAAAACACTAGTTGAGTTAGGAGTAGAAAGGAAAAATATGATTTTTCTATTTAACAAATCAGAAACAATAGATGATAAAAAAATATTACACATTATGAATAATTTAAAAATTGATGAGATTGAAAATTGTTTAGACATATCAGCGCTAACAGGAAAAAATTTGATTGAACTAAAACAACTATTACAAGAAAGATTTTATGGAAAAACTGAATAAAATGAAGATTGAAGTTTTAAGAATTGGACAGCGAGTTATTCGAGATGATAGAGTGACAACTCATGTTGCACTGGTAGCCAGAGCATTTGGAGCATCTAAAATTTACATGAATGAAGTTGATCCTGAGATTGAAAACACCATCAAGAGAATGAATAAAACATGGGGAGGAGATTTTGAGGTAGAGTTTTTTGATGACTGGAAAAAAGTTCTAAACTCAAAGATCAAAGAATTCAAAATTGTCCATTTGACGATGTATGGTGAGAAAATTGATGATGTTGCTAAAGAGATTAGAAAAAATCAGAATATTTTGATTGTAGTGGGAGCAGAAAAGGTACCTAGAACAATTTATGAAAAATCTGATTATAACGTATCAGTTTCAAATCAACCACATTCAGAAATTAGCGCATTGGGAATTGTCTTAGATCGTCTTCATAAAGGAAAACAGTTTGATATGAAATTCGATAATTCTACAAGAAAGATTATTCCTACTAAAAAAGGGAAAAAAGTTGTTTCAAAGTAAAAATAGAGGGCAAAATGTGAGTAAATATGGTTGACAAGTATGAAGACCCTTTTGTAAAAATTGCAGCAATGATTGGTGGAGATGAATATCTCAAAGTTGCACGTTCTTTGTTAAAGACTGAAGATGCGACTGATGAAGAAATTGCTAGTTCAACAGGTCTTAGAATTAACATGGTTAGAAGAGTATTGTATGATTTGTTTGGAAAGGGATTGATTACGGGTGTTCGTGTAAAAGATGAAAGAAAAGGCTGGTTTGTTTATAGATGGCGCTCAAGAAGAGATGAGGTTGAAAATTTCATAGAAAATCAAAAAAAGAAAATTCTCAATAGACTACAACAAAGATTAGATTATGAAAATTCTTCTGACTTTTACCATTGTGGTAATGAGGATTGTTCAAGAGCAACATTTGAAGATGCATTAGAATTATTTTTCAAATGTCCATCATGCGGACAAGTTCTAAAACGTGGTGATTCAGATATAAGAAAACATGAAAAGACAAGAAAAAGCTTTTCAAAGAAAATTGATCAAATTAAAGGCGACTTGAGAGTTTAAAATTTATAATTTAAAATAATTTCATTACCACTCTTCTGAACTTTTTTTAATTTTAAAGGTAATTTTGTTTTTAATTCTGGAAATGACATTCCTTCAAACAAACTAACAGTATTTTTTGAGCCTAAAACATAAGGAGTTAAAGCAATAATCATTTCATCAATTAAATTTTTTTTTAAAAATGAGCGATTTAATGTTCCACCTCCTTCTAAAAGTACAGTCTTAATTCCCTTTTTTGATAAGATGGATAATAGTTTTGTTATGTTTACTTGATTTTTTCCACAAACAATTACATCAAGAGGTAATTTCTGTAATCGATTTAGATTTGATTTCAATATAATTTCAGATGTCACAATCATTGTTGGAACATGTTTACACGTTTTAATTATTCTTGAATCATTCTTGATTGTTCCATGGGAATCAAGAATTATTCTAATTGGGTTTTTTCCTTTAGCGTATCTGACTGTTAAGAGCGGATCATCTTCCTCTACAGTATTTTTACCAACAAGTATGGCATCAGATTTTGAGCGAAGTTTATGAACTCGTATTTTATCATCTTTTGAGGATAATACAATATGTTTATTTTTTTGGCCAATCTTTCCATCAAGAGTTATTGCTGCACTAAGAGTAACTTTTGTTTTAGAGTTTGCCATTTACAATTTCACCTCCAATCATTACAGCTTTGATAGATTTTTCAGAAGCACGATGAACTATAGATGCATGAACATTATTCATTGGTTCTAAATCAAGTGAATTTTTGTCTATGAAAATACAATCTGCAAGATAATTTTCTTTGATACAACCAATTTTCTGATTAAGCATTTTACCTGCATTAACAGTAGCCATTTTCAATATATCTTTTGGATCAAATCTATCTTGCGACATCCCCATGGTTACCTTCCAGAGATAATCCATTTCTCTAAAAATATCTGGAGAATTAATCATCACGTTATCTGTTCCAATTGTAAGGTTACAACCAAACTTTTGCATTAATGAAATTTTGGGAATACCTTCAGATAATGCAGAATTTGCGCGAGGACAAACAACAATTCCACGTGTGTTTTTTGCTGCAAGTTTCAAGTCATTGTTTGTTGCAAAAGTCATGTGAATTAGAAATGATGGATTAAGCAACATTGCCCTTTGAACTTCTGTTTTTCCAGTTACCTTCTTTGATGTATTTGCACTATCTTTTGTTTCAGCTGCATGAATTGCACGAATTTTTTTTGTTTTTGAATATGATTTTAGGTTTGAATTACTATTTTCATTAGTTCCACTGATACCAATTCCATCACAGTTTTTCAATAATCGTGTTAATTTTTCGATATTTTCATCAGGGAAAGGAAGATTTTGTTTGATTTCATTTTTCGTATTGTAATAATCAATTCGTCCTAAAATTACATAGCGAATAGGAATATTATGTAATGCAGATTTTAGTAGAAATATACCGTCTAAACCACCTTCTCTAAAATCAATAAAAGTTGTAATTCCTTTTTTTATCATTGATTTTGCAGAATTACGAATATATTTTGCTAGAGATTTTTTTGGAGTTTCTTTGAGCAACTTTTGTTTTAATCCAAACATTGGATGAATTTTTGAATCAACATCTGCATTAATTGACAAATCTTTCCCAATTGAATCTGCAATATGTGTATGAGAATTGATGAAGCCAGGAATTAATAATAAATTTGAACAATCAATTGTTTTTTCTTTTGAAGAGATGTTTTTTGAAATTTTTTGAAATTTTTTATTTTTAATCTGCACATTAGTAGATTCCATTAATTTTAATTCATTTCCATATAATACGCTAATGTTTTTTAGAATCAATTTAATTCATAGATTTCAGGTTTTTCTTTTCCTGCATCTCTAATTTCTCTAATTGTATCAAGAGATTCAGTTGCAAGTTTAACAGCATCTCTTGAAGTTGATGCAGTACCTATTCCACAATTTAGCTCAATTTGAAATTCATCTTTACATATCTGGATGAAATCTTTTGCAAAAGTTTTGAATTCAGAGTTTGTTACAACCATGAAATTATCACCACCCATGAAAAATGTCAGTGAATTTTTTGAAAGAAAGTATTCAGACATTCTTGAATAAATTTTGAACATCAATGAAGAAGTGTCATATGGAGACATGCTCTTTTTTCTTATAGATGTTATATCATCAACATCCAAGTGCATTACAGTAACAGAATGTTCTGAATGTCCATTTAGTATTCCAAAAATAGAATATTGTTCATTTAGGAATTTTTGAGATTTTTTTGCTTCATATGCATCTAAATTTGCATCATATGGATTATCACCATTTCCAATTGACATTGAGAGTTTTATATCAAAAGTTGATTCCAATTCCTTTTGGATTTGAATGTGATCATCAAGTGAAAGGCCATTTGTGACTGAGAAATATTCATCAGAGCGATTGAGAAATACCAAACAATTTTTCTTTGAGAATAACTCTTGAAGCTTGTTGTATAATTTTGATTGTAACATTTGTAATTCATGTTCACGGTCAAATCCTAAAGTTAGAGTCCAAGGACCGTATCCTGTGATTTTCATTATTGTTAATTGAATCATTTTTCTATCTCCTTAATCTCATTGTATACTTTGAATACAGCATTGACAGCATTTTCAGAAACTGGTCTTATTCTTGCATATGCTTGTCTTACCTGCATACCTGGACCTGAAATTCCAAGTGAAACAGGTTTTTGATGTTTGAGGGATAATTTAGCTATATTTCTTGCAGTTGAATGTGCAATTACTTCATCATGTTTTGTCTGACCTTTAATTACTGCACCCAAAGTTACTACAGCATCTATATCACTTCTTTGTAATAACTTATCAATAATTAATGGCATATCAAAAATTCCTGTAACATTACTTGTATGTACAACATCAACATTAAGTTTTTTTGCAGTTTCTAATGCAACATCATACATACGTGATGTAATCTTTTGGTTGAATTCTGCTACCACTATTGCAATTTTCAAAATTAATTCACCTTGGCAAATTCAAGTAATTCTTTGCCATCAATGAAAGGAATTGCATTTTCTTTTGCATATTTTTCTGCTTTATCAACGGATAATGCAGAATATGTTTCAGAATCCATCATTTCACAGATAGCAGTAATTGGAGAAAGATTTGCTAATTGAGCCAAGTATACTGACATTTCTGTATGACCAGTTCTAGAAGAAAGAAGACCGTTTGATGCAATCAGTAATGGAACATGCCCAGGAGTTTTAAAAGTTGAATTGAAATATTGTTTTGGATTTTCATTTTTGTATAATGTTGACATTTCTTTGATAGTTAATGCTCTATCTCTATCAGTAATTCCAGTATAGGTTTGTTTATGATTAATACTAATTGAAAATGTCGGATGATCACCATATGGAGCAGTACCCATAATCATTTTTTTGGATTCTTCATCAAGTTCATTTGAGGAAGATAACATGTTATGCATGTATTTCAGTTGTAATTTTTCTGCAAGTAAATTATCAATAGCCAAACAGAGTAAACCGCCAGCATGTTTTCTCATTCGGACAATGTGTTCGGGTGTTACAAACTCTGCTGCTACCACCATATCAATTTCATTTTCACGACCATCAGAATCATGAATCATTACAAATTCACCTCGTTTTAATGACGAAAGTGCAGAATCAAAGGTCATAGAAAAAAATGAATTTTTAGTTATTATAAAGTTTACTAGATTTATTGTTATTACCAATAAATTGGTAGTTAGAATTTATTTTAAAATGTATTTTCCAAGTACATCAGTCTCGATGTTTAGTTTATCTTCAATATTTTTTGTTTTAAAATTAGTAATTTGAATTGTATGTGGGATGAGACAAACAGAACCTAAGTCATTTTTTACATCAACAACTGTTAAACTTATTCCATCTAATGCAATGGAACCTTTTTCAACAACATATTTTTTTAAATTTTTTGGAATCTTAAACCAAATTTTTACTTCCTTTGATTTTTTCTCAATTTTTTTAATTTGTGCTACACCGTCAACATGACCTAATACAAAATGTCCTTCTAATCTTTCACCTACTTTCAAACTTCGTTCAACATTTACAATACTTCCAACCTTAAGATTTCCCAAATCTGTTTTTTTCATTGTTTCATCAATCATTTCAAATGTAGAGATATTTTTTACAATTTTTGTTGCACTAAGACATACACCATTTAATGCAACACTTTGACCAATTTTTAATCCCTTTGAATCTTTACCAAGATCAACAGATACTTTAATTGCACTACGATTTTTTGTATTTTGTTCTATTTTCTTAATTTTTCCAGTACTAGTAATTATTCCAGTAAACATACTACATCAGTATATTTTCTGTATAAATAATGTTTAGATAATTTCTAATAATGCTTTAGCACGTTTATAATGAACTTCGTCAATCATTTTTCCATCCACTACAATCGCACCTCTTCCCTTCTTTGTTGATTTTTCATATTCTTTAACTACTAATTTAGACCAAGAAATTTCTGAAGAGTTAGGATGAAATATTTTATGAGTTATTTTTATTTGATCAGGATGGATAATGCTTTTTCCTGAATAGCCTAATTCTTTTCCTAGTTTACAGTCTTTCTCTAAACCCCCTTCATCTTTAATTTCTTGCCAAATTCCATCTATAGCAGCAACTCCTGCCGCAGCTGCTGCAACCGACACTTTGTATCTAGAATATTTTCCACCGAGTGGATTTCCTTTTGTATATTCAATTTGCATATCATTCAACAAATCAAATATTCCAAATACTATGGCATCAATTCTCTTACTTGATGATGAAATTTCATAGCAGTTTATCACACCTAAAGCAGATTCTATAGAAGGAATTAGGCGTATTTTTTTCAATTTTCTTTTCTTTTCCAAGCTTGAAATAATTTTTTCAATTTTTTTCAGTTCTTTTGCTGAATCAACTTTAGGTATGACTATTCCATCCAACCCTTTTTGAACAATTTTTTCTAAATCACTAGGAACTTTTCCAGATTGTGGCGAATTAGTTCTAACAAAGACTGATGCCTTGAAATCTTTACGCTCTTTCAATTTTTTTGCGATTAAAGTTCTAGCATTTTGTTTTTCTTTATCAGGTACAGAATCTTCTAAATCAAAACATACAATATCTCCAGAAAGTGATTTTGCTTTTTCTAAGAATCGTGGATTATTTCCGGGTACAAAAATTAGACTTCGAAAAAGATTTGTCATTAAATGACTATGCGCCTTCAGGCTTCAAAAGGATTTTGCCGAAGAACTTACCAGATAACATTTTTGTGTGAGCCTCTGCTGCTTGCTCAAATGTATAAACTGAGTCAACTGCGGCTTTAATTTTTCCTTGACCCATCCAGTATAGACCTTCATCAAGTTCAGCCTTTGTTCCTTGTGTTGAACCTAGAACATTAATTCCTTTGAAAAATATGTGTCTAAGATCTATTTTTGCGTCATAACCGGTTGTTGCGCCACATGAAACTAGAGTTGCACCGTATTTGAGCAATTGTAGTTGCTTGTTAAAGTGAGTTTCACCAATATGATCAAATGATAAATCAATTCCTGGTGCTTGACCTTTTGTTTTAGCAATTTCTTTTGAAATTTTGAAGACTTGTTTACTCCAGTCTTCTTGTCTATGATCTACTGCATGATCTGCACCTAATTCAAGACATTTATCAAGTTTGTCAGGACTAGCAGTTGCAATAACATCACAGTTGTATAATTTAGCAATTTGAATTGCAAAACTTCCAACACCAGAACCACCACCCATAACAAGTACGGTTTGACCTGGAGTAATTTTTGCTCTTCCAACTAACATGTGCCATGAGGTTAAAATTGTCATGGATGCTGCGGCTGCATCTTCATATGATACTCCTTCTGGAATATGTGAAACATTAACTTCTGGTAAATGAACTTCTTCACTGTATGCACCCCATAGTGGGCCGGTTTGGAAACCCCAAACTTGTCTTCGTGTACAATCGAATTCTCTTCCACTTGTACAAGCACTACAAACTCTACATGCTAAATTAGAATGAGAAACAACTCTATCACCAACTTTGAAACCTTTTACATCTTCACCAACTGCAATAACATCTCCTGCAACATCAGAACCTGAAACGTGTGGTAGAGGAATTGCAATTGGAACACCTCTCATTCCCCAAATATCATTATAGTTTAGAGCAGATGCTTTATTTGTAAAAACTACCTCATCTGGTTTTGGTTTTGGTGAATCAATATCTTCAACCTTGAGGATTTTTGCATAATCGTCATCAGGTGCATATTCACGATAAACAACTGCTTTCATAATTTCAACCTGATTTACCCCTAATTATATTTTTTTGAGATCAGATTCTGTTGATTTTAAAATCTTTTTTTGGTTGTTGAGCAGATAGAAGGATTTGTTTTAATTGATCGTCTGTGATTTGGCCAGGAGATCTACCTTGACTGGCAAGACCCAATAGATAATTTTCAACCATATTTGCTAGATCAGGTTTTACCATTTTGACATTATTTAATCTCAATCTAGCTTCGGAACTTAGAATTTGTTTTAGTAGCAAATCTTTTTGTGCATTAACTTGATCCTCATTTGGTTGATCATTTACATCAGGTGCTGGTTCACTCATTTCTAACACTAAGAATAGATTTTTAGTTTTGGAGTTGTCTGAATTAATTCTGCTAAAATTTCAGTTGCAAGTTTATCTAATTTTTGCATTCCTTGACGACTAACAACTCTACCTTTTTTTTCTACTTGTTCAAGATAACCTAATTTTTCTAGTCCATGAATTGCATTTCTAACTACTGCACCACTAGCATCTCTGTGATGACGTGCACCATAATACATTTTACGTTTACCATCGCCATAAATTGTTCTAAGATCATTTACAGTGAGAGGACCATGAAGGTATATTTTTCTCATTATTGATGCACATCTAGTATACCACCAATCAGGTTGCTGTGGAGGTTTATCTGCATGTGAACCAGTTTTTACAAATGATGACCAAACAGGTGCAGGAATCTCTTCATTTTTCAATATCTCAGTAAGTCGTGAGATAAATTCCTGCTGTGGTACATCGTAAACTTTAGCCATTGCAAAAAATCTCGATAATCGTCTTATAAATCATTGAGAAATAATCTTCCGATATGTGTGATTACAGTACGAACATGTTATTCGTATAGACTTTGGTTTTGAACCAAGACGTATTTTTGATGCGATCCCAGGTGCAATGAATTTTTTACATTTTTTACAGAAACTTGAACTAATTTCAAATGGCATTTTAATTTTAAATTTTAAACTAATTCTTTTGGCAATTTCAGCCTGTCTTTCAGATAACCTAGGATTATTTTTTGCATTTGATAGTGCATTGTTGAATAGAATTTCCATTCGTTTCATAGCTATCTGTTTTTTTGAATTTTTCATAGTGTAATGTATTAAAATTATTTAAAAATAAATCAATAGATGCAGTCAGCGGGATTCGAACCCGCGTCACAGGGTTGGAAACCCCGAATACTAACCAGGCTATACTATGACTGCATAAGGATTAAAAAAAAATCACCTAAATAAAAATGGTTTTTTCGTATTCATAAACAAGTCTACTCGCTACAAGATGTGCTTCCAAAGAAGAATCATGTATCGAAAATGATGTTTTGATTATTTTTTCATTTTCTTTATTAAAATGTCCTTTTTGAAATCCACCTATAAGAATACATGAATTTTCTTTGATTTCATGTATTAATTTTTCAAAAGTAGTTTTTTGACCTTTAGTTGTTAATCCAATTACTTCATCTGGTTTAATTTTAGATATGAATTTAGATAGAGAAGAGTTTTCCATTTCCATTAAAATTTCAGTTTCTGATTCAATTTTTTTTGTAAGAAAGAGTTTTTCCATTAATCCTTGAAATCGATGATATGATTTTGGTAAACGTGTATTATTATTTATTGAAATGATTTCATCATTAATAGTGTGAACAAATACTCTGATTTTATTTTCACAAAATGCAGGAGATGTACAAATTGATAATAATGTTAAATGTACAATATCGGGTCTTCCACGCTTAATTTCATTTTCTAATCCTTTCATAGCTCCAAAATGCCAAGAATTATCTAGTAATGTATTTGAAATATCTTTTTTAAATTTTTTTGAATATGATATGACAGATGGATGTCGAGATATTTCTGTTGGAATTAATTCAAGTGAAGATTCTACTAAAATTACAGTAAACATTTCATTATTGAGGGATATTTGTTTTTAATTGTGTCCACGAAGATTTTTTATTTTCATTTATATCAATTAAGCCAGAATTACAAACATATTCGTCTACTCTTTCAAGACGAAATGTGTTAGCAGAAAAACCAGAACCTTCTATGGATTGAATATCTTGAGAAACACAACTTCCTTTTGGTTTATCAAATAATCTGGATACGGTGAAAAATTCTATTTTAGATTCATTTTCTTCAAAAAAGTTTAAACTTAATTTAATAAATTCTGCTTGATCATCACGATTTCCATTCACAAAATCTGATGTGCTCCAACTAACTTCAAAAAATGCAATTTGGTGAGAAGGAAATATTTCAAGAGATTGTTTTAGATTATCCATTGCTTCTTGCGGAGTTCTATCTATGTCTCCAACAGCATCAACAGGTTTGAATGAAAGAGCTATAAAATCACCCATTTCTAATTTTGGAGTCATTTCAAATGAACCACCAGGCTCCATTCCTTTGTTTAAGATATTTTCAAGAGACATGCTATTTCCTATTTTTACATCAGGATGTTTTAATTTAATTTCATCATAAATGTCATCAAAAAATTCAACATATGTTGGTATTGAGCCACTTGCTCTTTGAAAATGATAATCAATGTCTCCTGCAAATATTACATAATCTATATTTTCATATCTAGAAAGAATTGAATCCAATACACGAATTGTATCATCCTCTAATGTTTGTCCTATTCCTTGATTTCCCATCCATAATGGAAATGGGCCTAATCTGTCAGCATTAATTACTGAAAAGAAAAGAGTTGTTTTAAAATTATATTTTTCATTTAATTTCATCATGATATCAGTAACACGCCAATCAAAATTTCCTTCTTGAGGTTCAAGCTGATCCCAATGCACATACAAATTTGTTCTTCCAGCTCCAGATGTAGATGCAATTTTGTATACTTCTTCAAGATCAGCTATTTCTTTTGGAGGATTGATTGTGTTAATTACTAAACTAATTTTTTCATTTTGATATATTGGTTGATTTGAAAATGAGTTGGTATCAACTGAATCACTTTTTGTTAGAAAATAAGCTGATGAGCCACATATTGCAACAATTAAAATTATAATTCCAATGATTTTACTATTCAATAATGTTCTGAAACTAGTTTGTATTCTAAAATGTTGTTATTTTATTATCCAGACGTACAACCGCTATATCCACATTCAATACAAATGTGACATCCTTCAGTTAAAACAAGTGTATTTTTACAAGTAGGACATAATTTTTCTTCAACATCAGGCTCTGCGATAACACGATTTTCATGAGGAAGTTCTTGTGGAGCCGTTACTTTGAGGGCTTCATTGATTTGTTTTAGGATGTATGGGTTTTTGATGTTATTTGTGATGTAATCGTGTAGATAATCAGTTGCTGTAACTTCAAAAGTTTTTTGAGAGTTTTCACCTGTCATGTGAAGAACTTGTTTATGTCTTGAACCATCACGATAAACTGTAATTCCTTTTAGACCTAATTCATGTGCTAATAGATATGCAGCCTTAACATCTTCTGCAGATACATCATTTGGCATATTGATTGTCTTTGCAATTGCATTTCCAATCCAGTCTTGCCATACTGCTTGAGCCATTAAATGATCAGTCCAGTGAATGTCCATAGCGGTGACAAAGATGTTTTGAATCCATTCTGGAATTTCATCAATTCCTTTAACTGAACCATAGTTGTCAGCAACTTTGGCTAATAACTCCTCACTGTAAAGGCCATTTTCTCTTAAAACTTCTTCAAATATTTTATTTGTGTAAAAGAATCTTCCAACAGTAACTCGTTTTTCAAATACAAGAGCAAATGTTGGTTCCATTCCATTTGAACAATCCGCTAACATCGACAATGTTCCAGTTGGTGCAACAGTTGTTGTAAGAACATGTCTTACACCATGTTTCTGAATTTTTGCGATTAAAGCATCCCAATCATAATAATGTCGTTGTTTTGGTTTTTCATAATATCCTGCAATTGGAATTTTACCTTCAGGATATTCTGTCTTTGAACAAAGAGGGAATGCTCCACGAGATTGTGCTAAAGCAACACTTTCTTCCATTGAATAGTATGATAATGCTTCAGATAGTTTACCCATAAACTCGTAACCTTCTTTTGAATTATATGGAATTCTTAATTTGTATAGTAAATCTGCAACACCCATTACACCAAGACCAATTCTTCGTGATTCTTTTGATGCAACATTAATCTCTGGAACGGGATAATGATTCACATCAATTACGTTGTCTAGGAAACGAGTTGTCTTTCTAACAATTTCTTCATATTTCTGCCAATCAAATTCGTATTGACCATCTGCAGTTCTTTTTGTGAGATTTGCTAGATTAATTGATCCTAAATTACAAGATTCGTAAGGATACAAACTTTGTTCACCACATGGGTTTGTTGCACGTAACGGTCCACCACGTGCTTTTGCAAATACATTGTACTTGTTAATTAAATCAAAGAAGATTAAACCAGGTTCTGCACTTTTCCATGCAGATGTTGCAATAAGATCAATCAGGTGATGTGCATTGATTTCACGTACCGGGCTACCGTCTCTAGTGCTTCGTAGGGTATATGCACCATCATCACTATCTACAAGTGCACTCCAAAAGTCACCCCAAACACCAACACTGACATTAAAGTTCTCTAGAACACCAGGTTCTGTTTTGTTAGTAATGAACTTCTCAATATCTGGATGAGATACATCCATAATTCCCATATTTGCACCTCTTCTCTTACCTCCTTGTTTAATGACGTCAGTTACAGTATTGATGATATTCATGAACGAGACAGGTCCAGAAGCAACTCCAGATGTAGATGCAACAATATCACCTTCTTCTCTTAATTCCGAATAGTTTATTCCGACACCACCACCTGATTTGAAAATTAATGCGGCATCAGAAGTTGTCTTCATGATTTTACCCATGTCATCAGGCATTCCAAGTACGAAACATGCAGACAGTTGTCCAAGACGTCCACCAGCATTCATCATTGTAGGAGAGTTTGGTAAGAATACTTGGTTAACCATTAAGTCAAAGTATTCTGTAATTCGTGCACCATAATCAGTGAATTCTTTCGCTGCAAGTTTTGTTAAAAGATCTTTAAAGCTAATCTTTGCTTGTCCTTTTTGTGCAATGTCAATATAGCCATTTACTAAACCTCTAAAATGATATTGGTTGAGATAATATTCGTCGATTTTAAATTTATAGTTGAATTGATCTAATTTTGTGAGATATTCTTTTGCTTCTTCAATATTTTGTGGTGTATTTCCTGCTGGATTGAATATAGAAGAATCATGTAGAAGATCACCAATTGTAATTAAAACTGCAACTCTTTCAAATAATTGAGTTGGACTTTCAGTAATTTCATTCTTATTATTTCTGAATAAGTATCTAGATGCTAATACTCTAAGACAGTTAAGATCAAATTCTTTTGAAACAGGATCCAGAACTTTAGTATTGAGAACCTTCATTTTCTCGTCACGAATCTTTCGTCTTTCATGTCTATACAAGATATATGATTTTGCGATTTCACTATGTCCCTGTTCTATCAAGGTTGATTCAACCATATCCTGTATGTCTTCTACACTAGGTGGGTTTTCAGTACCAAATCCTTGAGATGATAATTTACCTAAAACTCCATTTGTTAAGTTTTGTGCAAGATCACGATCGCCTTCGCTTGTTGCAAGTAATGCTTTATAGATCGCGTTTGTGATTTTATCCTGATCAAACTTTGTTGTGTCTCCGTTTCTCTTTCGAATTTCTGCGAAAGATGACTCTATCTGTGAATTTTCAACCAATTATAATCCCCAAGTACATGTTAAACTGATGAGCTAAAAAACTCTTTGGCAATTATTTTTCTAACAATGGGTAAATTAATTTCACAACGGTACGAAAAACTTCGTTTTAGTAATTTTCATAGTGCCAATATCAAAACAAAGATTTGAGTATTAGATCATAAAATGATCGAAACGAATTTCGTTTTGAAATTAGTACAATAACGAAAACTAAAATAAAATTAAAATTTTTGTGGCTAAGAAATACTGGATATTTTATTTTATTGGCTTGAATGACGAAATTAGTGAAGAAGCTTTCTCAATTGCTTTTTGAATATCAAGTTCTTTTGCTTTTGGATCAAATGGCAATTTAACAAGTACGCCCCCATCTAATATTTTTGAGATTTTATTATAGTCAGTTATGATCTCGCTTTTAGCAGTTAATTTTCCAAGTTCTGCAGAGTTTAATTCTAATCCCTGAGAATAAAGATCCCCTTCTAGAACATCCATTATAGAATTTTTACCATACTTTTCACTGTCAAGTGTAACAAATCTTGTTAGATCATCACTATCAACCATAGAAATAGAGACATCGATTCCCATTTCTTGACCTTTTTTATGTGCAATATCAACAGCTGTTTCTAAAACTTTATTCAAAATTTCTTTTCCTTCTTTGTCTTCCTTATGTCCAAGTATTTTATGTACTGCTTCTTTTAGTCCAACAAAATTTAGAACTATGGATGTGTTATTTTTTTGCATGAATTGTGTTTTTTCTGCTAAGATTGGATTTACACCACGTCTAATTAGATCTGATACATCTTTTTTGCGAGTTGCCATTGCAGCAATTGCAGGTTTCATTAATAAAACAAGTCTAGCTCTAAAGTAAGTTTCATCCTTACTTGATTCTAGTGCTAAACGTGGAAGGTTAATGGTTAATGATCCTAGTTTAATTGATGGTTCAGGAGTTTTGTTTGAATTTTTAATTGCATTAGTTGAACATGTGCCTTTTGAGAATGTTATATTGCCACCCAATGACACAGTTTGTGCAAGTATTTGCGAATGATCTATAACTTTACCTTTTTCATAATCAATAACTAAACCTATTTTTGGTGCAGAAGTGGATTTAAGAAAAGTATTGTATGCTGAGAAAATTATATTGATTAATTTTTTATCACCTGAAAGTGGTATTCTAAAAGATAGTATTGTTGGTGATTTATCTAAACTAGTAGATGTAGATGACATTGTGAAAACATCGACAAGCATTTTTTCAACGTCATCAGTACTCTTTGAGAACTTTCCTAGTACGGTAGTTAGATCATCAATTACTATTTCTTGTGATGATTCTTTTGATACCAAATTAAAGATCATTGGGAGTAGTTTTCTCAAATCATCAAATGTTTTTGGTGAAGAAACTCGCGTAACATCTGGACATTTACCTTTGAGATCAATTCCATCATCAATTAGTTCTTTAAGATTTAGAAATATAGTATCGGGAATTAGTGACCATAGACCAAGATTAGAAATATGTAACTCTCCAGATAAATGAGAATCAGCTATATCTTTTGGTAGTGTATTTGTGAGTAAATATTCAGCCAGGGTGTTTTTTCCACTAGTGAAAAGTACATCTTCAACACCATTTCGGATATTTTCAACATTAGTGAACATTTCTTGAACCTCAAATACAGGCATTCCAAGTCTTGCCAGTTTATTTCGATATTCTTCATGACCGTGCTCCAATAGCACATTATTTACCATTTCACGAATTAGTGAACCAGTAAGGTATGTAGTTTGGAATTTATATATTCTATTTTCTACTTCTTCAGTAATTTTTTGTGATAATTCAAGCGGAAGACTTCCCTCTCGAACTAGCGATTGAATTATTTTATCAGAATTGAACTCTTCAATTGAATCATGTGATGTACGAACATACATTTTTCCACTCTCAATAATAGAACGTTCTTCGATTTGTCTTGCTAGACTAAGGACTAATTTTCCTAGATTTGTAATAGTATAACGTCTTTCAGATTTATTTAATGCAACAAGAGACTGTCTCAAAAGTTTTCTTAGATGATAGGCAAATTTTCCACTTTCCTTTTTTGATTTAAAGCCTGCCAGTGATTTTAGCTCAGAATAGGTCAAAGGACCTTTAGAATTTAGGATTCTCAAAATATCGATTCTGTTTGGGCTAGCCATAACAGAGAAGATCATTCTAACACGTTTTGATGTAGATTGTAAACGTCCATCTCCTGAAGAACCATCATCTATTTCAAGATCTAGATCATCATCGTCATCGACGCCAGCATCGACATCCATATCTAATTCTTCTTCAAAATCTGCGTCCTGCTTCCCCATTGAATTTGTAAAGAAGAAATTAGGTATTAAGGCTTGTTGTCACTAGTACAACGAATAAAAAAGATCATTTCTCTTCAACATCTAAAGAAAATTCTGACGTTGACAGAGTTTGATTACATGATGGACACTTGTTATTGTAATGTTTTAGAACATCTTTGACAGACTTTAACATTTTCATTGTAGAGATTTTTTCTCCACATTTTCCACAAACAACTTCTACTGACATAATAGATCAAGTTTTGGATGACAATTAAAAATTATGAAAAATTTTTTTAATAAATTCAATAAAAATGATTTACTGTTTTTCTAAGACAATTCCACGTTCGTCAAATCCCGTAATTTTGACAGAAGTTCCAATTGGTAAATCTTCAGGAGTTGGTATTTTACCTAAAAAGCCAGATACTCTTATGCCTGAATCATCTAATTCCATTACAACCCAAGCATATGGAGCCAATTCTTCAAATCCTGCTGGAGGAACGGTCATTATTGTATATGTGACAACTTTTCCAGTTCCTTTTAGAATAGTATCTTCAAATTCTTTGCTTCCACATGATTTACAATAATAAACAGTTGCCAAAAGAATCTCACCACATTTACTACATTTCCTAGCTAAAATATTACCAGCCTTTGCTGCTTCTATGAATTCAGGTTTTGCAGACAATTTACACACTTTCAAACACATGAACTGCACAACTTGCTCCAGTTGCACCAAAGTTTTGTGTCAATCCAATTTTTGCATCGTTAACGGTTCGTTCACCAGATTTTCCTGTTAATTGTTCGTATACTTCAACAACTTGTCCAACACCGGTTGCACCTATTGGATGTCCTTTTGATTTTAAGCCACCAGATGGATTAATAGAAATCGAACCGTTTAGTTTAGTCTCACCGTTTCTTGCAGCTGTTGCACCTGTACCTTTTTCAAAGAAGCCCAAGTCTTCACTATCAACTACTTCTGCAACTGTAAAGCAATCATGAACTTCAGCAAAGTCAACATCTTTTGCAGTAATTCCTGCCATTTTGTATGCAGCAGCTGCTGCAATTTTTGTACTAGGTATAGTTGTTAATTGTTCACGTCCTTGTAATGCTGCAGGAGAACCTCCACGACCAGAACCAATTACTTTGATATAATCTTTTGAATGTTCCTTAGCAAATTTTTCATTACATAAAATAACAGAACTTGCACCATCAGAAAATGGACAGCAATCATATAATTTTAAAGGACTAGCAACTACTGCAGAGTTCATTACATCATCAATACTAATTTTTTTTCTCAAGTGTGCTTTAGGATTTAATACACCATTTTCATGATTTTTTACTGCAACGCTTGCAAGATCTTCTTCAGTTGCATCAAATTCATGTAAATATGCACGTGCCATTGATGCAAACAAACCAGGAAATGATGCACCTGCTTGACCCTCATAAAAGAAATCAGAACAATAAGAAAAGTAAGTTGTAGTCCAGTCAGTACCTGTGTGAGTAACTTTTTCAGTTCCTGTAACTAGTACTGCATCATAAAATCCTGCTGCAACATTTGCAAATGCTTCTCTAAAAGAAACAGAACCACTGCCACATGCAGATTCAATTGATAATGATGGACATTCAGAAATTCCTAGATTACTCATAACTACCGGGCCTAAGTGAACCTGCTTGTCTGCTACACCAAATACATTAGAAATGTAACCTGCTTCAATCTCTTTAGGTTCAATTCCTGCACTTTCAATTGCACCAACAGATGCTTGTAAAGTAATATCAGAGATACTATCATCAAGTTTACCATATTTCGTACTACCTCCGCCTAAAACACAAACGCTTTCTCTTTCCACGAAAATTTGCTGACCTAGTCCCTATAAAAATTGATCAAGTAATTTCATAAACTTGAATCAATCTTAAATGATGTGAGAAAAAAGATCCAAGTTTCTGTTACAAAATCAGAAAAACGAAATGTAACAAAGCCAACCAAAAAGATTATAGAAAATTTCAAGATAGAAATTGATCAATACTATGATGAGAAAGGATTTGTTTCATTTTCTGCAAAGAGTAAAAAATATACAATTTTAGGAACAAATTCGCCGAAAGAAGGCATTTGTGAATGTCCAGAATGTCACAAAGGACAATTATCAGTAATCAAATCAAATACGACAAAGAAACGATTCATTGGATGTACAAATTATCAAAATGGCTGTAAGGCATCAGCACCACTTTTACAAAGAGCAATGTTAAAGGTCCTAAAAACTAAATGTCCAGAATGTCAATGGCCAACTGTAATTTTTAGATATACAAGAAAACAAGAGTGGAGAAGACAGTGTGCTAACATGAAATGTAAAACTAGATCTTAAAATCAGAGTAAATGTCTGTTCTTCGATTCTTTAGTAGTGGTAGTTTTTTTCTTATTTCATGAACTTTATCTAAAGAGATGTTAACATATCCAATTCCTTGTCGCTTTTTCATATCTAGTAAGATACGACCATAAGGATCAACTGCTAAACTTCTTCCAGAATATACATGCCCTAAATGATCTGGTGCTATCACATAACATCCATTTTCAATTGCACGTGATTTGTTTAATGTTAGCCAATGTTCTTCTTTCATAGGACCATTCACCCATGCAGACGGTACAACTAAAATTTCTGTACCAGATGATGCCAATGTTCTTGACATTTCAGGAAATCGTAAATCATAACAAATTAGCATTCCCATTTTTCCAACAGAAGTTTTTGTTGGTAATGGAATTTCTGTGCCAGATGACATTTTATCAGATTCTTTAAAGCCTAAAGCATCGTAAAGGTGAATTTTTCTATATTTTCCAGTCACTTCTCCTTTTTTGTTTATGATAAATGATGTATCATACACACGGTCTTTTTTTCTACTCTTCTCATACATTGTACCAACTATACCAATTGAGTTATCTTTTGCAGATTCCGCAACAGCAGATACAAATTCACCGTTAATTGTTTCAGCCTCTTGTGCAACTTGTTTTGCTGTTTGTTTTGATGTAGTGTAAAACATCATGTATTCAGGAAAGGTACACATGTCAGCACCATTTTTTGCTGCTTGTTTTATGTAATCTAAAATTTTTGGTAGATTTTTTTCTTTTTCAGTTGATGCTTTGAATTGAACTAATGCAATTTTTGACATGATTAATCTAAAAGTTATGAAAATAAAAAGATAGTTTAGAGTTGGTCTCCTGCAAGAAACCAGTTCTCTTTTGGGTTTTCGTCAAAGACTATAATCACATGTTCTTTCTTTGTTTTTAGAATCTCAACTGCAGATTCAGTGACAGCCTTTGCAAATTCCTGTTTTTGTTCTTCGGAACGTCCAGGATATAGTGATACGTGTACGTATGGCATGAATTGGAATTGTAAGAGTGATAATTTAATTGATTGAATTAACGCCAGTCGTCTCTATACCCATATCTAGAACCATAAGTCTCAGAACGGTTTGTTTTTTTATAGAAATATCCAACTCCTAATCCTAAAAAGAATCCACCAATGTGCGCTAAAAATGCAACACCGCCACCTGCGACACCAAAGCCACCTATGAAAAATGGTAACAAGTTTTGAAATATCAGCCAGAATGGTAAGAAAAATTTTGCAGGAATGTGCATCATACGCCAGAAGAATCCTAACATTACAAACGTCATGACCTTAGCTCGTGGGAACATTACCAGATATGCACCTAAAATTCCAGCAATAGCTCCTGATGCACCAACTGCAGGAATTCCACTTCCTGCATCACCATAAATGTGAATTAAACCTGCACCAACACCCCACATTAAATAAATTCCAATGTACTTTACTCTACCAAATTTAGCTTCAATATTATCACCAAAGATCCAGAGAAACAACATGTTTCCTCCAAGATGCATAATTCCTCCGTGCATGAACGTTGACGTAATCAAAGTCAGTTCAGGAATTGCAGGGCAATTAATAATTTCAGCACCGGTATTGATTCCGTCAATCTGACCTGTAACACATCCAGGAACGGCACCCCAAGTCAAAAACATATTCATTGCTTCACGATTTGAAAACTCAATGAATTGACCAGTTATTGTAACCTCAATTCCAAATACTATCACATTGATAATGATTAGTGCAATTGTTAGTTTTGGTTTAAATCCTGGTGGATGTGGATTTTCATCTCTTAATGGAAGCATGAATCAATCAAAGTTTGTTTGGTTTGTATAAGAATTTTCAGGTAAGTCTAAACTGAGATAATTCCTTCTTTAACTAAAAATTGAATTCCAGATGCAAATGTGTTATCATCAATTTCGCCATTAGCCCACCAAGCAGCATTGTTTCTTACCCAATCAGGAATAGTTGCATTATCATTTTGTGCACCACTTGAAGTAGTTGGTACAGAGATAATTCCTTGTTTTATCATAAACTCAATTCCAGATGCAAATGTGTTATCATCAATTTCGCCATCAGACCACCACTTTGCATTGTTTTTCACCCAATCAGGAATGCTAACAGATTGTTGTGTTGATGGAGTTGGTACAAATGAACTACTAGTAGATACTCCTACCTCAAACATTTGAGATGACTGGAAAAATTCATCATAGTTAGAGAAACCTTCACCGGTTAATACCAAATTCAAGGTGTACATATTATCATCAGGTATGGTTATCATATGAGTAGCAATTCCCTCTACTGACTTTGTTCCTACAAATAGCTCAGGATTGTCACCGGTAATCAAATTGAATTGTTCACCTTCTGGATTTACCAAACCAAATGCATAGATTACATCTTTTACTAAACCATTGTTATTATCAAAGAATGAAAACTCAAATGGAATTTCATCTCCTGCACCATATTTAGAATCCCAAGCTATGATTGCTTTGTAACCATTATCAAATCTCATGTCAAACGAATTTTTCTCAACAGTTCCTTCGGGAACTAATTCAAAACTCATTGATTTGGATGAATAGTGAGATTCTCCTAAGAGTTCATTAATTCTTTGTAATTCAGTTCCTGTAACTAAAAAGTGAACAATGTTTTCAGTCTCAGATGAATATGGATCCATTACTAGAACTCTTTGATCAACTTCAACACCATCTACGTAGCCCTTGAATGATGTTTCAGGGTTGTATGGATCAAATGATTTAGGTACACGAATCTCTTCATGAACCATTTGAACTAGTTCGATATATTCAGGATCCCAATCAAAAGGCATGTCAAATGATATTGCATTATTACTTTGATTAAATGAAAAATTTTCTACATCATCATAGTATGTTTTCACTGTGACAGGAACTTCTGCAGCTTCTGCAGTTTTAATAAAGAAACTTTGGTCTTGTGCAACACTAACAAATGTATCAAAGTTTAGTGGTTGTGCAACTAATGATCTAGGACTAGTTGCTCCTTCAATTGATACTTTAACATTATACAATCCGCCTTTTTCAAAGATTGGTCCATCAATGAGTGGGCGACCGTCACCTCTTGCAAATAATCCACCTGCGGTTCCATGTACCTCACCATAATATTCAGTACATTTCCAAGGCTTTGCTTCGTAACAATCACCTTTTGGTCTAACCTCGACATTTAGTTCACCATCATCATCATAGAAATAATTTCTAGCTAAAAGATCACCGCTTCTCCAAACTTCAACACGATATGTTACTTGTTCCAAGTTTTCATCAGTTAACATATCATAGAAACGAATTGCGATATTTGCTGAATCAACTTCACCTGCGGTCATATCAGCAGGATCTAATTGTGTGAAAATTGTAACCTCCATACCTTCAAAACTAATTGGAGGAGCAGCGTCACCACCTAAACCATGACCAAAAGCATCTTCACTTAGAAATGGTAAAGTTACACAGACAGCTGCAATGAGTAAGAAACTTTTGTAGTACAATTACCATTTTTTGCCTTGAATCACCTATTAATGATTCGATGAATTTCAATAATTATTACGAGATCATTTTTATTATATTCAGATGGATTTCCACTATGAAATATCTTTTAGGACTAATGTTAATTCCTTTATTCCTAGCGCCAGCCTTTGCAGAGAGCCCAGAAGAGTATGAGCAAATTTTACCATCAGAAAATGGAACACTCAACATTGGATTAACAGTTGATCCACCAGCAAAAGCAAATGAAGTTTCTAAATTACACATTGGATGGATAAAACCAGGATTTAACAAAATTCAAGAACATATTGATTATAGAATTACAGTTATTAAAGATGGTCAAAATACATTTGGACCAATTCCACTTACACACACATCTATCGGTACAGTAAAAATTCCGGTAGAGTTTACATCAAACGGAGAACACCAGATTAAAGTAGAGATGGAGGGAATTTTATTCCAACCAATTCCATTAGAGACAACATACTTTACAATTGAGGTTGGAGGAGAACAACCAATACAAGAAAACAATAACGAAGGTGGCGGATGTCTAATCGCAACTGCAGCATTTGGTTCTGAAATGGCACCACAAGTTCAATTCTTAAGAGAAATTAGAGATAACACCGTAATGACAACACAATCCGGTACAGCATTCATGACCGGCTTCAACCAATTCTACTACTCTTTCTCACCAGCAGTTGCTGACTATGAAAGAGAAAACCCAGTTTTCAAAGAAGCAGTCAAAGTTACACTAACTCCAATGTTAACATCACTAACACTACTCAACTATGTTGATGTTGACACCGAAGAAGAAATGTTGGGATACGGAATTAGTATAATCCTACTTAACATTGGAATGTACTTTGTAGCACCGGCAGCAGTAATTGTTGTAATAAAAAAGAAACTTAGAAAATAAAATTATTTTTTCTTTGCAAGAGATGCCGCACCTAAAGTAATTCCAGCAATTCCTAATCCTATAGCAACAATTAACATAATACCACTCATTCCATTATCAATTTCAGTTTGTTCTTTTAATTCATTAATTGTTTCTTGTAATTCTCTAATATCACCACGTAAATCATTAATCTCACGTTCAAAGTCACCAGATTCAACAACAGTTGATTCAACTGGAGGGAATTGCAAAATCTCTTGTTCCTGTACCTTTAGTGGATGTAACGCTAAATTCACATTTTGTTCGTTAATTGTTCCAAGAAAGTTTAGTTGAGACCAACCAGAAAACGTAGGAGTGATTGCTGACTCATATTTTCCGGGAATGTCAGTTGGTTGTAATGGTAGAGTAATTGATTCTTCTTCAACAATTAATTTTATTTTCAAAGTTTTTTTCAAACCTTCAACTCCTGTATTAGAATTAAATGGTTGATCTGCTGCTTCTTTGCTCTTATCCATTAAACTAACATAAACAATAATTGCATTTGATTCGCCAGTTACAATCGGCTTATTCTTCCAATCAATCTCAATTCTATAATCACCAACAGAATCAGACTGATGTGCAAATGCGGCATTAAGGAATAAAGGAGATATCAAAAGTAAAGCAATTAGATGTGTTTTTTTCATAAATTATGGAATAATGGTTTGAATAAAAGTCAAAGTAGTACAATTTTCAATCATTTAGACTGAAAATTGGAGATCATTTTTATTATCAAAGTTCAAATTTTATCTAATGAATAACAAGACTGTAAGTTCCTTATTCGTTCTTTTTGCAATTGTTTCAATCGGAATGACTGCAGCACCTGGTGCATTTGCTGAACACAGCATGAATGCAACAGTAGAGAACGCAGCAGGTTCTTCAACCCCGGGATGTGAACCAGATTGTTTCATCCCAGCAACAGTTACCATTGGTGTGGGTGGAATGGTTACATTCGCTAACAATGATTCCGCAGCACACACATCTACAGCTGGTACTCCAGCAGATGGACCAAGTGGTGTATGGGACAGCTCATTAGTAATGATGGGAGCAGCATACACAACTCCAGCATTAGATGCAGGTGAATATCCTTACTTCTGCATGGTACATCCATGGATGGAAGGATTAGTAATTGTTGAAGAAGAAAGTCACGATGATCACGGTGATGAACATGGCGACGAACACGGCGACATGAAAGATCACGGTGAAATGGAAATGCAAACACTAACTGCAGCAGATATCTCAATTGATATCGCAGATGGTGCAAAAGCAGGTGAAAGAGTATCAATTGATGTTACAATTAGCGGTGAACACGTTAACTATGACATTGTTGCAACTCACGGTGGTGAAGAAATCCTAAATGAAAGTGGTAATCACTCACATACAGGAGAAGGTCAACACATTACATCAGCACTCGCAGCAGATGCATCTGATGATTTGCCAATTGACGTCACTGTAACATTCCAAGGATTTGGTGTACCAGGTGAAGAATTCACTGGCCCAATTGGATTAACCAGCGATGCTCAAGCAGTTCCAGAATTTGGTACAATAGCAGCCATGATTCTAGCAGTAGCAATTGTTTCAATAATTGCAGTATCTGCAAAATCAAGACTTAGCTTTATGCCAAGAATCTAGAAAAGACTTTTTTTCTCTTTTTATTTTTATTTTCTTCTAAGCATTGCTATAACTGCTAGAATAACACCAGCAGCACCCAGTGATAAACCAAATACACCAAAGTTGTAAGCATTTTGAATGTCAACTCCACCTGCTGTAAGACTTACTTCACCAACATTTGATTTTATGTTAGAGACATCTTTTTGTAATGATGATAATGCATTTTTTACCGCACTAATTTCACCAGCAGAAGATGAACCGCTAACTGGTGGAAACGCAATAACTGATTGACTCTCAACATCTTCTATAGGAATTACAACATCAATTGGTAATCCATTTAGTTCACCTACCAATTTTACAGACATTGAACCTGTTTTAGTTGGTAGAATTTTTGCATAATAGTGACCAGGACGAGGATCAGAGTTGATGTCTAACTCTTTAGTTGCACCACCTGCAACTAGAGTTGCGGTCATACTTTTGAAAGCGCTATTTACTCCAATTCTTAGTCCTTCTTTTTCGCCAGATTCTGCAACCTCAATTACAATTTTGTTAGGTAAATTAACGACTGGAGGTTCATCTCCCCAACCTGCCTCAATCTCATATTGGTCGATGTAAATGGTCGTGTGTGCAAATGCTGAAGACATTCCAAAACCTGAAATTAAAAGAATGCTTAGTAGGAGAAAAGATTTTTTCAACAAATATCATTTTCTTCATTACATTATTATCTTTACTAAGATGGTATAATTTTCAAATAGGCATTTCTTTAAATTATAAGTAAACGAATTTCATACAATTGAAAAAAATTTGGATTCTGCCTGTGCTAGTATTCTTTTTAGGATTTCCTTTAGCAAGCGCACACCCATTTTTGTTAGATTCTGAACCTGGACAAGGTCAAAATGCGCCAGCAGGAACCATCCAAATTATTACAAATTATTCCGAAGCAGTAGAGATTGGTTTTTCTGAATTAAAAGTATATGATGCAAATGGAAATCAAATTGATAACAGAGATACAGCATACAATGATGGAGAAACATCACTGATAATTACTACACAACCTCTTGAAGATGGAGTTTATACAATAACTAGCAAAGTTTTATCAAAAGTTGATGGTCATTTAGTTCAAGCAGCAATAGTATTTGGAGTTGGAGATGTAAAAATTGATTCAGCTTTATTAGAAAAACAAGAAACCTCAGAGAGTACATTCATTCCAGAATCAATTGCAAGATTTCCAGGATTGGTTGGACAAACAATAGTTTTAGGTGGAGTTATAGTTTCAATTACAATTTGGTCATCACAACAAACAAGATTTAGAGAAGTTTTTGCTGACATTAATGAACAATTCAAACTAAAATTTTCAAAAATTATCGGGTATGGAGTTATTGCAACCTTTGCATCAAATTTCATAATGCTAGGTGTTCAAACATGGAGATTAGAAACTTCTCCATTAGATGTTATTGGAACTACATTTGGTACAACATGGCTAATTCGAATGATTATCACAATAGTCATAATTGGACTTTGGTTCTGGATGGAAAGAAAAAAACAGATTACAATAAAAGGACAAATTCCGTTGTTAGTAGCATCATTAATTTTGATTGCAACTACTACAATGATGGGGCATGGTGCATCAACTGAATTAGAAGCTCCATGGATTTTAGATTACACTCACAATTTGTTATCATCAATATGGATTGGTGGATTAATATTTTTTGCATTTGTTGCATTACCAACAATTACAAAAACTGATAATTCAACAAAAGAAAAAATTGCGCTAAGTTTGATTCCAAGATTTTCAGGATTATTCATAATTGCAATCGGAATTTTAATCATAACAGGTCCAACTTTACTATGGTTCCTAGATGATAATGTAGCCTCACTCACTGACTCCACATATGGAAAATTGATTTTAATAAAAATTGGAATTGCTGCAGTAATGATTGCATTTGGTGGTTTGTATCAAGTCAAATTCTTAAAAAATATACACGATTTTGAGAAATTGAACATTTCGAAAAAAATTAGCAAGCCGTTAAAATTTGAAGCCGGGTTAGGAATTGCCTTACTAGCAGTTGTGGCACTTTTAGTAAATTCTTCATTACCTGCAGGAGAAATTCAATCAGCTGATGCGCTACAAGGAACGTTTGGATTTGAATCTACATTATTTTCTGAAAATGCAAAGTTTGATGTCAAAGTATTACCAGCAGGTATTGGATCAAATACAATTTCAGTTATAGTTTCATCATACGATAATAAACCACTTGCAGATATTTCTGGCGTAAAAATCAAAGTTTCAAATCCACAAAAAAATATTTCACCAATAGAAGCTGATGTTACAGAGAACATACAAGATTCAATTACAAAGTATTCAGGAGATGCAACATTTGGATTTGCAGGAAATTGGCAAATTGAGTTAGAAGCCCAAAGAACAGAAAACTCTAATGAAAATGCAATATTCAATCTTCAGATAAAACCATCATTAAATGATATTAGAACTGAGATTACTGAATATGATTTTCCGGCAGACGAGGTAGCACCATTATTCCCAGTTTATGATGGAGAAAATATTTGGATTTCTGATGCACAAAAACCACGACTTTGGAAGTTTTCAATAGAAGATGAACAATTTACACCATACACATTTGATGGATTAACAACAATTTTCATGGATATCGGTAAAGATGGTAAAATTTGGTTTACAGATACACCTAATTCAAAAATTGGAAGTTTTGATCCTAAAACAGAAAAATTTGAAACAATTCAATTACCACAATTTAGTTTAGCGATAAAAAAATCATTGCCAACATCTGTAGCAGTTGATAATGACAATGATGTTTGGGTGGCAGTAATTGATCAATCATTATTGTTAGAGTATAATCAATCTACAAAAAAATTCAAAATAGTAAATACAATCACACCTGAAGCAGGTCCAACTGCAATTGAAATTGATAGTTCAAACAACGTGTGGTTTGCCGAATCACTAGTAGGAAAACTTGGAAAAATTGATGCAAATACAAAAGAGGTAACTGAATTTACCCCTCAAATAGAACCGATGGCAGAACCGTTTGCACTAATGATTGACAAGGAAGAAAATGTGTGGATTGCAGAACATATTGGTCCTGCAATAACAAAATTCAATCCAATTTTAGAAGACTTTGAGCAAGTAAAAATTTCAAATCCAGACTCATTGCCATTTGGAATGGCCTTTGATAAATATGATAACATGTGGGTGGCACAACATGTGATAGACAGTTTAGTTGTGTATGATCAAAGCAGTAATCAAATTATTGAAATTGCTATACCAACTGAAGGTTCATTCACACAATTTGTTGTTGCAGACGATAATGGAGATATTTGGTTTGTAGAACAACGAGGAGGAAAACTTGGTAAAGTTTCAATCAGTGCAGTACCTAGTCAGATAGTAACAGTTCAAGAAGAAACATCTCAAAGTATAATGTATGTAGAATTAGTAGCTCCAATTATTGCAGCAGGAATTATTGCAACATCGTTGTTTTATGTTAAGAGTATAAGAGATAAGAGAAAAATTGACGAGTTAATTTCCACTAAGTAAAATAAGAGTAAGAATAATTTTACAATATGAAGATCATATTCGGAATACTATTAGCTTTTTTTGTTACATTTTCAATTGGAACAGCATATGGTCATGGTGCAGGTATTGAAGCATCACCATTAATTTTCACTAATGATAGACAAGTCAAGGTTACAGTAGAATTACTGCCAGCCGATTTTTACAAATCAGATGAGAAAATAATCAAGATTGATGCGTATGACCATACAAACCGTGAAACCATTACAAATGCTAGTTTCAAAGTTCAAATTTTCAATGATAATCAGTTAATGTTAGATGAATGGTTTTACACACAAGACGGAAATTTAATTTTAAAAGTTGATCCAGATGTAATTGTTACAAGTAGGGATACTATTGAGATTTCTGGAGAGAAAAATGATTTTGGATTATGGGAAAAAACAGATACAACACCATTAATTGTAACTGGGCCGATTTTTGACAAAGGTGGAATATACACATTCAAGATTATACTTGATGCACAAGACGAGATTGGAATAATCAGTAATGTTGAGTTTGAAGTACAAGTAAGCGTAACTGATGTATCATATTATCAAGAAAATACAGGGCAAAAAGACACAGAGTTTAGAGTAAAATCATACTATGATAAAATTAGCAGTTTTGAGTATGATGCAAAAGAAAACGTTGCGAAGATTAGTTTTCCATTTGATTTTTCTGAAACAAACATTTCACATACAAATGTAATACACACAGAAATAATGTTTCCAAAAAATACACTAGAATTTCTTTCGCCAAATTATTCAGGGACAGGTAATGGTGTAGAATTATTCAAATCATCTATATTTATCGACGATTATTCTGAAGAAGATAATCGTATAGTTCATTTTGTACTACTGCCAGATCATCTAAGACACATCAAGAATCAATTAAAAAAGATGGATACAGATAGTTCATCTGTAGTATTACCTAATTCAATTGATTTAGTGCTCAATAAGGGAAAAGAAATAGAATTTCCATTACGGACCTTAACACTTAGTGAAGAATATCAAGTTGATTTATCATGGGATCCTAAAGTTATCATTCCTGGAGAGAAAGTCAAGTTCATCTATACATTCAGAGATACGACAGACTTGGGTCCAATTAGAAATTCGGATTACACATTTACAATATTACAAGATGGTAAAACAATTTTTTCTGAAGATAGATTTGCAAAAATTGGTGCAGACTTTACAGACTTTACATTTACAGAAGAACAAACAGGGTTAACGGTTGCTAGATTTTCAAATATCTCAGGTAGTGGACAGCAAACAGAATTTGCATTCGTAGTTGGTGGACAAACAGAATCAAAATCATCATCAGTTCCAGAGTGGGTGAAGAACAATGCTGGATGGTGGGCTGATGGACGAATACCAGACTCTGCATTCATTGATGGAATTGAATATTTGATCAAAGATGGAATTATAAAAATAAATTAAAAAAAATCTTAGTTACTCAAAAGCTGAAACAAAACTAGATTCTTCAACTTTTGATTTTGTACATTTACATCGATTAGAGTCTTCACCACACTCGAAGCAAATTAGGAGATTTCCTTTTTTGTAGTCATAAAGTGACATTTCCATGTATTATTACAAAATTTGTATTTAATGATACTTGGGCATATAGATCAAGTATGACTACTGTTTTCTTATTTTAAGAGTAGACTTAAAATTGCTGCACGAGTAAATTTTCCGTATTCAGCTTGTTGGAAGTATTTTGCTTGTTTTGTAGAATCAACATCTGTAGAAATTTCGTCAATTCTTGGAAGAGGATGTAATAATATAGAATCTTCTTTCATTTTATTTACAACATCTTGACCTATTACATAACTACCCTTTACTTTGACATATTCTTCTTCATCAGGAAACCTTTCTTTTTGAATTCTTGTTACATACAAGACATCTAGATCTTCTATGTACTCATCAAGATTTTCAGATTCAGTATATGATAAATTTTCTTTAAGATTGTATGTAGAATCACTTCTAATTTTTAATGATTCAGGAGATATCAGATGTACATTAACATCATAATGGCTTAATCCATACAACAAAGAGTAAACTGTTCTTCCATATTTCAGATCACCAACTATTCCAATATTTTTTCCATCGATTTTACCTAATTCTTTTTTTATCGTATACAAATCTTGAATTGCTTGTGTAGGATGTTCTTCCGTTCCACTACCTGCATTAATTACAGGTTTTGTTGATACTTCTGCTGCAAATTTACTGGAACCATCTAAGGAATGGCGCAGAACAATTGCGTCAGTGTATCCAGCCATTATTCTTACAGTATCAGCTAGACTTTCACCTTTTTGAACAGAAGAAGATGTTGCATCGGCAATTCCAAATGATGTTCCCCCAATCAAAGCCATCGCAGATTGAAAGCTAAGTCTAGTTCTAGTACTTGGTTCGAAGAAAAGATATCCTAAAGTTTTTCCTCTGGCTATTTCCCGTCTTTGTTCTGCCTTCATTTCGATTATTTCATTAGTTTTAGAGTAGATTTGCTCTAGATCATCCTTGGATAAATCACGTATAGATATGATATTTTCTTGAGAAAAATTATTCATTCTTTGAATCATATATAGTGGCAGATATACAAACTATTCTATGGAACAATCTGATCTTATAGTCAGACGTATCAAAGATGGGACGGTAATTGATCATATTAACGAGGGAAAAGGCCTCAATGTTTTAGAAGCACTTGAAATTGACGGTAGTCGTGGAAATGTAATAACAATTGCATTAAACATGCCTAGCGGTAAATTAAAGAAAAAAGACATGATAAAGGTAGAAGGTAGATTTCTAGAAGACGATGATACAAACAAGCTAGCCGTAATTGCTCCGTCTTCGACTGTAAATATTATCAAGAATTACAAATTGGTTGAAAAAAGACGAGTTTCACTACCAAATCAGATAGAACAAATTTTTAGATGCTCAAATCCAGATTGCATAACTAACAGTCAAGAACACATTGAATCTACAATGGAGGTCATGGATAAAGAAAATCTTGTGCTAAAGTGTAGATACTGTGGAAGAATTTTAGATGTTAATGATCTAAAAATCAGCAAAAAGAATTAAAAAATTTTAAAAAAATTATTTTTTTTGATTATTGTCCTAAGATAATGAACATCATGACGATACCGTAGATTGCAATTGATTCTACCATTCCGATGAAGATGAACACTTTGGATTGTAATGCTGGGTTTTCAGTAATTACTGCTAAACCTGCAGAACCAACATAACCTAAACCAATTCCTGCACCCATTGCGGCAAGACCAAATGCAAGACCTGCACCGATTAATTTTGAACCATCACCGCTACCAGAAGAAGCGTCTCCTTCCTGAGCATGTGCTACGCCGGTTAGTCCTGTAAATGAAACTGCGATGACTGCAAGTAAGAATATTGATAGGGGTCTCATTTTCAATTTTTGAATTCTAGTAACCATATTTAAACCAACACCCAATTTTATTAGATCTTATCCAAAGTTTTCTTTTTTGCAGTTTGGAGTTTATCTTTAATTGATTTTGATGAATTTTCGTATTCTTGATCTAAAGTTTTCTTAGAATTTTCAAGTAATCTTTTAATTTCGTCTTTTGCCATTTTATTGCCTTTTCTCCATTGAAGCTTTCACTTTTTTTAACCTTGCGAATTCCTCTCTTTCTCTTTCTTCTAGGGTAGCAAGTATAAAGCGAACTCGCTGTTTGTATTGAGGAATAATTACATTTTCTAAAGCATTTAGAAGTTTTTGTGTCTTTTCAAGAGCTTTTGCTAGACTAAAAATAGAATTTTCATATTCGGCAGCCTTACAAATTTTTGGAAGTAAATCTTTGATTAATTTTGCACCACGATCAATTGATGCATTTGTATCTGCAAATCCATAAGGAATTGATTTTGTGTCTTTTTCAGTGACACTTAGTACAGGAATAGTCACATCTACTACACGTTTTACATCAGATTCTACCTCCATTACACCAGGTGTAGATTGTGCTACAGAATCAACTGTTGCTACACCTAAAGATAGGTATGATTCGTTAACGGATTTGTAAATATCTTGTAAGGGCTCCCAAATTCCACCTCTAGTTTTTTGTGCTTCAGCAATCATTTCTTCAATATTTTTTAGTAAAACTTTACGTTTATCATCTAAAATTCCCTGTACCATAGTAGCAACTTGACTAGAACGTTTGTACTTGAAAAGCTCAATCTTTGTTGCTGTTACGTTTTGTCCAAATGACATTAGAATTATTCCTTGTAGTATTGGTCTACGTATTTGTCTTTAACTTTGGTTAATTCATTCTTTGGAAGTTTTGAAACACAGTTCCATTGTAAGCCCAGTGTTTCTTCAATTGTTCTATTTTCATCAATTGCCTGTGTCAAGAATTTCTTTTCAAATTCATCACCAAAGTTCATGTAATTAAGATCAACTGGTGTAAGTCCTGCTTTTCCTACAATTCCTGCTAATGCTCTTACTTCTTGAGCACGAGAATATGCATCATAATTTTGATTTGAGATTTCTTGATGATCAGCACGTGTACTTCCTTCACCAATTCCGTCTTTCATGATTCTAGAAAGACTCATCAAGATATTGATTGGCGGGTAAACTCCTTGTCTAAACAAATCACGTCCTAGTACAAGTTGTCCTTCTGTAATGTATCCAGTAAGATCTGGAATTGGATGTGTAATATCATCAGATGGCATTGTTAAGATAGGTACTTGTGTTACGCTTCCTTTTTTGCCTTTTAATCGTCCTGCTCTTTCATAAATTGTAGAAAGGTCAGTGTAGAGATAACCTGGATAACCTTTTCTTCCCGGTACTTCTTCTCTTGCTGCACTAATTTCACGAAGTGCTTCTGCATAGTTTGTCATATCAGTAAGAATAACCAGTACATGCATTCCTAAGTCATATGCAAGATATTCTGCTACAGTTAATGCAACTCTAGGTGTGATAATTCTCTCAATTGCAGGATCATCTGCAAGATTCAAAAATAGTACACTTCTTTTGAGTGCACCAGATTCTTCTAGACTTCTTTTGAAATATTCTGCTTCACTGTATTGCACACCAATTGCTGCAAATACTACAGCGAAACTATCGTCTGTTCCAATAATTGCTGCTTGACGTGCAATTTGTGCAGCCAAGATGTTATGTGACATACCAGAGCCTGAAAATATTGGAAGTTTTTGTCCTCTTACAAGAGTGAGCATTCCATCAATAACAGAAACTCCTGTTTGAATGAAATCTTTTGGATATTCTCTTTGTTCAGGATTCATTGGTGCTCCGTTAATATCTAAAAATGAGTCTGCAACTGGTTCAGGTAGACCATCTTTTGCTCTTCCTAAACCATCGAAAACTCTACCAAGTACTTGTTCTGATACTGGCATTTCCATAACTTTGCCAACAAATTTTGCATTTGTTCCAGATACAGAAAGACCTGTTGTTCCTTCAAAGACTTGTACAACTGCTTTACCGTTTCCAACTTCTAAGACTTTACCTAGACGTCTTTCACCTTCAGTTGTTTCAATCTCAACAAGTTCATCAAATGCTGCATTATCAACACCGTCAACAATTACAAGTGGTCCTTTAATCTCAGCAATTTTGCTGTATTGAACTCCACCTTGATTACTCAATTTTGAACCTTTACTCCTGTAACACTATTGAATTGTTCTATCATATCAGTTTCTATTTTATCTAATTTTGGCATCTCATCATCTTTGACATCCATTCTTGCTTTTAGTAATAATGAGATTACATTCATGGAACGAATGTCAGCTAGTGATGCACCATCTTTTAGTGCTTGTTGGCCTTTATTGTAAAAGTCAACTTGTAATTTCATTAATTTGAATTGTTTTTCAGGACTACAATAGGTATCGACATCATCAAAGGAGTTTTGTTGTAGGATTCCAATCTTAATCATTCTTGCAACTTCGAGAATTAATTTTTCTTCATCTGGAAGTGCTTCTGGTCCTAGCAGTTTGACGATTTCTTTTAGTGTATCTTCTCTTTGTAAGATTCCATATGTTTGACTCCTGATATCTAACCAATCTTTACTGATGTTTTCTGACCACCATTTTGCAATATCTGCAAGATATCCAGAATAGGAGTTCATCCAGTTAATTGATGGATAATGTCTTGAATATGCTAAACTGGCGTCTAAAGCCCAGAATGTTTTGATAAATCTCATTGTGTGGGTTGTAACTGGTTCGGTAAAGTCACCACCAGATGGAGATACTGCACCTACCAGAGATACTGAACCGTCTCTTTCAGGAGAACCTCTTGCTTGAACACGTCCTGCTCTTTCATAAAATTCTGCTAATCTTGATGCAAGATATGATGGATAACCTTCTTCTGCAGGCATCTCTTCTAGTCTTCCTGACATTTCACGAAGTGCTTCTGCCCATCTGCTTGTAGAATCTGCTACAAGCACAACGTCATAACCCATATCACGATAATATTCTGCAATTGTTACACCAGTGTAGATACTTGCTTCTCTTGCTGCTACTGGCATGTTACTTGTATTTGCAACAAGGACAGTTCTGTCCATGAGTGGTTTTCCGGTTCTTGGGTCTTTGAGTTCCGGAAACTCAACTAATACTTCAGTCATCTCATTACCTCTTTCGCCACAACCAATGTAGACTACAACTTGAGAGTCAGCCCATTTTGCAATTTGATGCAGTGTTACAGTTTTTCCAGTACCAAATGCTCCTGGAATAGAGCCGGTACCACCTTTTGCTAATGGGAAAAATGTATCGATAACTCTTTGACCAGTAAGTAATGGAACGGTTGGATCATATCGTTTAAGATATGGACGTGGTTGTCTTACAGGCCATTTATGCCACATCATTAGTGTCGATGTTTGACCATCTTTTTCCACGGTTGCAATTTCTGTATCTAAATTATAATCTCCTTCTGAAACAATTTTTGTAATTTTCCCACCTTGATGATCTGGCGGAACTAGAATTTTGTGTTCAATTAATGATGATTCTGGAACGGTTCCAATAATGTTACCGGCTTCAACTTCATCGCCAACTGCAACAGTTGGATTAAAGTGATATTCTTTTGTCATATCAACAGGAGTGGTTGTTATACCTCTACCAATGAATGAGCCTGATTTTGCAGCTAAGTCTTTTAGCGGTCTTTGAATTCCATCGTAAATTTGACCAATAATTCCAGGTCCTAAGAAAACACTAAGAGGGTCTCCAGTACCAACTACCGGTTCACCTGGTTTTAGACCAGATGTTGATTCATAAACTTGAATAAATGCTACATCGCCAGTAAGACGAATTACTTCACCAATTAATTTTGAGTCACCAACAGATACGGTTTCGTACATTTTTGCATCAGCCATACCATCAGCTTTTACAGCCGGTCCGCTAATCCATACAATTTTGCCTTGTGCTACCATATCAATTATTACCTAAGTTGAATTGTGCTGCAATATCTTTTCTAATTAAAGGTTTCAATAATTCAATTCTTGCATCGATGGTATTATCAAAACTCATAGATCCATCTTTTGAAGTTACTTTAACTCCACCCATACAATCAATTGTATCATTTGATAGTTCTGCACCAGAGATATTTGAAACTGCAGATTGAACTACATCCTTGTCTTTAGAATTTGTGAAAACTATAACGTCACTAGTGTTTAGTGCGGAGGTTGCTTCAGTAAGTAATTTTGAGATTAAGCTTGAATATTCAGAATTTCTATCCATATTTGAGATCTTTTCTTTTGCTTTTTCAAGAACCTTATCAGTAGATTCTTGGACAATTAGAAGAGTTTTGTTTCTAGATTGTAGATCAGCACTTCCAATAATCTGTTTTTCAATCTTGTCTGCTTCTTTTTTACCATCAGCAATGATTTTTTCATACTCTTCTTCAAGCATTGGTAATGAGTCTGAAAGTGTTTTTTGGGCATCTGTGAGTGAATTTTTCAGACTTTGTGAAAATTCAGATGAATTACGTTCTAAAACTTGATCGATAGTAGATTCCAAACCAGAATTAGAAGACAATGAATGCCGTTTTAAAGAATTGAATTTTAATGTTGGGGTTTTGGAAAGATTTTAAACATACACGTTTCACAACATCGATATCTTGGTAGTAGCAGATCTAAAAATCGGGACGGTTGTTTTGCCTAGATCGGAGACACCGCAGATTGTTTCTAGATTAACAGAATTTGAGTGGTTTCACAAAATAGATTCTACATCAGAGACCGTTACTCCCGAAGTTGATGATATTTTGCTTAAAGCCCAACAGACATTCCAAGAGGTCGATGAGGTAATCAAGGGATTAGGAATTCCAAGAGAGGTTGGAATGATTGAGATTTTGTTTAAAGGAACTGTATTCAAAAAAGAGAATCAAGAATTAGATGAATTAGAGAAGATGGTCGATGATGTCATGAAAAAGGCACCCGGAATAATTGACGCCCCTGCAAAATTACTCAAAGAGCAAGAGGAGTACAAAAAAGAGATTGGTGATTATACCACATTAAAAGAAACATTAGAAATTGTAAAGAAGCTAAACATTGATCTTGCCGGATTTGGACTAATGAAGCAATTTTACACAAACTTGTTTATTGTTCAAACAAAAGATATTGATGAAATTAAAAGGACACTAGATAACATTACAATTAATCAATATGATTTGAATACAAAAGAAGAATCAGCAATTATGATTATTGCAGATGTTGCAAACTTGGAGAAAATTCTCAAAGTGATGCGTAGTTTTAACGCAAATCCATTTTCTATTCCAGAAGGCGTAGAACAGGTTCCAACAAAGGCATATGCAACTGCAGAATTAAAAATTAAAGAATTTGAGGAAAAACACAAAAAAGTATCAAAAGAACTTGCAAAATTAACTGCAAAGGTTAGAAAAGACATACTAACACTACATGAAAAGGCACAGGTTGCAAAAGATATTTTAGAATTATTAAGAAAACCTGGTGGAACAAAAAACTTTGCGGTAATTCAAGGATACATTCCAAAGAAGATGGAGAAGAAATTCAAAGATGTTACAAGTAAATGGATGTCTGTTGTAGAAGATGTTTCAGATCCGGAACTAGTAAAAAAGACACCAACTCTATTTGATAATAAAATTTTTGTTAGAACATTTGAGGTAATCACACAAAGTCAGGGAATTCCAAAGAAAGGAGAATCAGACCCAACACCAATGATTGCATTGATGTGGCCAATCTTTTATGGACTGATGTTTGCAGATGTAGGTCACGGATTATTACTAATGGGATTAGGTTTAGTCTTCAAATTAAAAGGACAAGGAAATCTTTCTAGATGGGGAATGCTGATTGCAATCTCTGGTGCAGCGGCAGCAATAGCGGGAGTTGGAACAGGTGAAGCATTTGGATTCCATATAGACCACATACAACCATTTGAAGGACTCTTAGAAGAGGGCGGAGCATTATATTCAATCTCATGGCTAGTAGGCGTGATTAGTGTAGCAGAACTAAACTTTGAACAAGTAATTATGATTCTAAAGGTTTCATTATTTTTGGGAATAATTCACATTGTTTGGGCATTTTTGCTACACATCAAAAAATTGGCAAAAGAGGGTAAGAAAACTACAATGTTTACAGAAGCAATTCCAAATGTTACACTTTACGGTGGAATCGTTGTAATCATGATGTGTGCAATTGGTTCAGGTTATGATGTAATGAACATGTATTCAAAAATACACACAGAGGCTGTACCATGGGTAACTGTTTTCTTAGGAGATTGGGCTCAGGTTTGGATTATTACAAGAATTGCAGGAGTTATAGTAATTGCATCAATTGTAGTTATGATGATTGGTGGATTAAAACACATCAAAGCACACCCAGAAGAAGGAGGAAGTCCCGCAAACGTCTTCATGGAAGTTTTACTTGGAAAAAGTGTAGAGTGTCTTGCACATACAATTAGTTATGCTCGGCTTGGAATCATGTTGCTTGTACATGCAGCGCTATTACTTACAGTCAATAATTCATTTGTTTCATTAGGCGGAGTAGAATCTCCAGGAGCATTAGCACTACTTATCGGAGGAAATATCGGAATCATGATGATTGAAGGATTAATTGTTTACATCCAATCATTAAGACTTCATTTGTATGAATTTTTCACCAAATGGTATGATGGCGGTGCACAACCATTCAGACAAGTGGTTCCAGAAATGCTCTATAACCAATTCAAGTGGAATAAAAAATAATTATTTTTTTACATTTCAGTTCTAACATCATTCATTTTATGAGCAAAAACAAAACAAACTACAGTACCAATAACACCCCCAACAATAAACGGGATGGATATGGTAAAAGTTTCAGTTGTGAATCCATAAAACATAATCAGATTACTTGGAACAATTCCGGCTATACTTCCAGAGAAACAACCTAGAAACATTACAAGAAATTTCGGTATCATTACTATTTTATCACTTGAAGATGATATAGAGATTCTCTATTTTTCTATAGGAAGAACCAAGTTATTTCCCCATTCTCCCCAAGACCCCAAATACACTTTGACATTTTTGAAGCCTATTTTTTTCAAAGACAGATAGCTGTTTGCAGCACGATATGCACCCTGGCAATAAGTAACAATTGGTGCATCTTTATTCATTTGATATAGAGATTCTAATTCTTCATCAGGTTTGAGTTTGCCAGAACCATCAAGGTTGTTGTTCCAATCGATATTTTTTGCAGTTGGAATATGTCCACCACGAGCAGCTCTAGGAGTAGTTCCATCAAACTCATCAGAAGAACGAGCATCAATTATTGTGACTTTTCCAATATTTTCATTTAATTCTTCAAATCCAATTATGATTGAAGGATCAATTTGTGTAGTAAGATTCGATGGTTTGTAAATAGTAGATTCAGTAACAGTTGGTAAGTTTTCTCCAATCCATTTTGAGATACCGCCATCTAATAACTGGACATCTGGATGTGAAAAGTAAAGACACATCCAAACACCTCTAGCTGCAAGCATTCCAGAAGTATTATCATAAAAAATTATTTTCTTATTTTCATCAACTCCTGCATAAGATAAGATCTTTCTCATATGTTCACCAAAACTTACCAGACCCTTTTGAGAGGTATCTGCCCAATGGAATGAGAATAGATCTAAACTGACAGAACCAGGAATATGACCAGCAGAATAATCCTTGTATGAGCGAGCATCCAAAATCAAAACAGAATTATCTTGGTGGATTTTTTCCAAGTCCTGAGTTGAGATAAACATGAATAATTCTTTGTGGTGTGGAATAAAAATTAGTTTAGCATCCGCTGTTTGGTAAAATTAAAAAAAGAAAAAAAGAAAAGTATTTTTTTCTATTCGTTTACGTATGCTCTTTCACCGTTTTGTGAGAGATCGAGTCCGATTTCCTCTTCTTTAGGAGTGACTCTGATTCCTCCAGGCCAAACTGCATCCATTACCTTGAAGATTACAATGGAGACACCAAATGCATATGCAATTGACATTCCTGCAGCAACTATAGAAATTGCTTGTTGTTCGTAACCTTCTGGTGTGCCTGTCCATGCGCCGATACCGTCACCTGTGTCCCAGATATGTGGACTAGCTAGTGTACCTGTTAAGATAGCACCGGTTAAACCACCCATACCGTGAACTCCCCATACATCGAGGGCATCGTCCCACTTTCGAGCGTTCTTGAATGCAACACATCCATAACAAACTGTACCTGCAGCAATACCGATAATTATTGCAGCCATTGGTCCAACCCAACCAGATGCTGGTGTGATTGCGACTAAGCCTGCGACGGCTCCTGTTGCGGCACCTACTATACTAGGTTTGCCTGTGTGTGCCCATGACATCAACACCCACGTTACTGTCGCCATACCGGTGGCAGTATTTGTGACTGTCCATGCGCTTACAGTGATTCCATCTACCATTACTTCACTTCCAGCGTTAAAGCCGAACCATCCGAACCATAGAATTGATGCACCAAGAACTACCATAGGTACATTGTGTGGTTCCATTGGAACTTTGCCATAACCTAATCTTCTTCCGAGGATTAAGGCTCCTGCAAGTGCTGTAAATCCAGATGAAATGTGAACCACAGTTCCGCCTGCGAAGTCAAGTGCATATGATGGTGATAAGTCAGGGTTGAAGTCTAAGCTTCCTCCGCCGATGTAACCACCGCCCCATACCCAATGACAAATTGGGTCATAGACGAATGTTCCCCATAAGAGAACAAAGACTACAATTGCACTGAATTTCATACGGTCAACTAAACCACCAACAATTAGTGCTGGTGTGATGATTGCGAAGGTTGCTTGGAACATAGCAAATAGTTGGTGAGGCACTGTGCCTGGCCATGTATCACTACATACATCTCCCTCCTTCATCGTTTGCATTTGGTAATAGTGTGCCCAAGTATCTTCACAAGGACTTGGAGCACCTAGTGGTGCCCAGTGTGAAACTTGGTTGAAGCCAACATAATCAAGGTTGCCCATGAACATGTTTGCATCATTATCTATTCCGCCGAATGCAAGTGAATAACCCCACAATACCCATTGTACACTCATGAGACCCATGATAATGAACACCATGCCAATTGTATTGACTGCGTTCTTTGATCTTGCTAATCCTCCGTAGAAGAATGCAACACCTGGAGTCATGAAAAGTACTAGAGAGCTTGCGGTTAGCATCCAAGCCATGTCACCTGTATCTACATAACAGTACATGTCTGGGACGCCGTCATCATCAGTGTCGTACCAACATTCGTTTGGGTTACCGGTATAGATACCAGCACCACCATCGGGATCACCGACTACATAGCCATCCATACCATCAGAGGTTTGTTGGGCATATGCTGTTGATAGAGCACCTGTTGCCGTCATAGCGACTGCGGCCATAAGTATTAGAGCATACTTATGGTTTCGAGATTTCATTGATCAAAACCGCTGGATGAATGTATATAACAATTAAGATTTAAATTCTGTACATGGTGTAAATTATTATATTCTAGTATATTGTGATAGTAACATAAAATGAATAAATCATGTTACTTAATGAGGCAAAATAAGAAATGAAATCTGAAAAAACACGATTGGCAATATTTGATACCTTCAAAACAAAAAAACAGCAGATAACAGGGGAGGCAATTAGACAAAGAGCAATTATACATCATCTATCAAATTCGACTAATTCTGCATCAAAAACGAGAACTGCGATATCTCAAAGCATAGCAGAGGAAAATAAAATCTTGTGGAAGAATATCTATTCAGGAATATTCAGAGATTTGGATGAAGTTTTAATTCCATTAGGAATAGTAGCAGAAGAAGGAAGACTTCCTCTCAAAAGAGGACCAAAAGCACTGCAGCAAAATGGAATGCCATTTTATCATTTAACAAAAAAAGGAATGATTGTATCTTTAGCTATCGACAAGATTTCAGATAGGAAAAAAATTCTCAAAGCAATAGTGCATCAGGCAGCAGATGATAATGAAAAACAGGCATTCGAGATCATGGAAAAATTAGTTAAGATTGCACCTCATTTTGGTTTCTCAGTTTTTGAAAGATATGTCAAAGCATATTGTGAAAGTAACATAGACGATCTGCTTCCATTTACGGTAGAAAATGTGAGTAAATCTGCAGATAATTCAGCTCAACTTCAGATGGAGTTGTTAGAAGGATTTTCAAAGCTTTCAAAGGCAGATCGGGATCAAACTATCGATTTTCTAAAGAAGATTGACTGAGATATTTAACAAACATTTAAAATCAGTTCGGCGTGAGAAAAGCTAAATGGGCTCTGGAGGTTCTCAGAAAATTTTCGTTACTGTAAAATCCTATAGTAAGCGTGGTCAATTACTAAAAAGACCAGATCTCCAAACATTAGCCGAATCTCGTGATCTAGATGAATTAGTTACTAGAATTAAAAATACAAAATATCTTGAAGCAGTCAACTCTGTCTCAAAGCCATATACAGCCGAAAAATTGGAAATGGCTCTAAAGACATATCTTGCAAACCAGCAATTTAAGATTGCAAAAGCCTCTGGAAACGCAAAAATTCTTGATGCCTTTTTTCAGAAATTTCTTATATCAAATCTAAAACTTATTTTGAAAGGAAAAATTCTTGGAAAAACTCAAGAGGAAATTTCAGCCTACTTTAACATGCATGCTGAAGAATTAACAAAACAAAGAGATACCGTAGTCAAAGCGCTAGTTGCAAAGGATTTGGAAGAAGCAGTATCTTCATTAGGTTCATCACCATTTAATGCAGAAATTCAAAAAGCAGTTGAACTGTACAATGAAACTAAAAACATTCAAGCATTTGATATCTATTTTGATAAGATGTTTTACCAAAATATCTCAAAATCACTACGTAGTGAAAATGACCAAGACATATCTCATGTCTTTGGAATGGAAATTGACTTTTACAATGTGATGAGCGTTGTTAGAGGAAAATTCTGGGGATTAGATGATGAGAGAATTCAAGATTTGAGTTGTTCTGCAACACTAAACATTCCAAACCAGGTAATGGATAGAATGAGAGCAGCAGAGAGTGTCAAAGATGCACTAGATGAATTAGCATCAACACGATACAAGGATTTGGTACCAGAAACAGAAGATGAAGTAGAAGCAATTGCAGAGTTTGAACATGCATTTGAAATGGCATATTACAAAGCCATTAACGGATCATTTTCAAAAATGTTTAGTTTTGCAACAGTCATAGGAATTTCAAAATTAATAGGATATGAAGTAAGAAACATTGGGGCAATTGCATTTGCAGTTGAACAAAAAATACCAGTTGAAACCACAATGTCAAAATTAATCATAAAAGAAGCTGAATAGAATATGCAACTAAGAGTAATTCCAAATAATAAACTGTATTATGTAATCAAGGAACGAGCTCAACCAGAAATCAAAAGGGTAATGAGCCCATACAAAGATGCACAAATTGATTTTCTTGCGTTAGGAGTTTGGGTAAGTTCTATTTTAGGAGTAATTTTGGCCGTTCCATCAATAGGAGTTTTTGTATACTTTTACGTAGTTTTAGATAATCTTATACTTGGTGCAGTACTTGCAGTAGGCACTCATTTTGCGCTCTTATTGGTGTCAGATAAGATTTCACATTTTCTGACAAATCTCATAGATGATAAGAAAAAGAAAGCAGATATCCACGGATTCATGTCAAGTGACTTTCTCACATTTGAAACAGATGAGGAAAATGTGGTAGTATTGAGCATTAAGGAAAACGGAAAGGACAAAAAAGACGTCCACAGTTACATGCTTGAACACCAGGTATTCCATGTGGCATTAAACAAGTATTCTAAAAAGACGCCTAAACTAACCTACTAGTCTCGTATATTCAGATTATACGCCTATTATGAACAACTTTAAAACACTGATGGATTGCAGTTGATCTACAATGATGGGAGATCGCGACTATAGGTCGGTTATTCAAAATTCAGTCGAATCAGTTGGAAGAGAGCTAGAATATAGATTCAAGAAAGATGACATATCAAAAATCCATGCAAGTGAAGTAACAGGATGCCTCAGAAGAGCATTTTATGATAGAACAGATGAAATTGAAAAAGATAGAACCAGTTTTTCAGATCTAATAGGAGGTATGTTTAGACAGTTAGATTATGGTGCAAAACCTCAAGATTTTTCCCTAGAAGATATCAATCTACAAGCTCAAGCAGACCTGATTGTAGATGATTTAGTAATGGTTTTCAGATCAACTGGAGATTTTCCAGAGAGCCCAAATGCAAAAGATTTGTTGTACATTAACGCATGTATGTACGCATACGAAAAGGTTGATGGAGTTATAATTTACATAAACGGAAAAGGTGATGAGATATCATTTTCAGTTACAAAACATAAGAAAATGTTCGAAGAAACTATCAGAAGAGTTCGCGTACTAAACGATTTACTAAAAGAGAAAAAGACCCCAATTTTAGAGACATCTGTAGAATGTACAGATTGTCAATATTTTGAAAGATGTTATACAAATAGGAAGGCTGGGAAGACCATCAACTTCTTTGGTGCAGGAAAAGACTTCCTCGACAGCATGAAATCTTAGATAAAAATAAGAAAAAGAAAAGAAAATTCTTTTGTGGTTTTAGTTTATTCGCCTGGTTCTTCTGGGTGGCCTTTGCCTCTAAGTGCAAATGTAACTACTGCTAATGCGATTGCTACGCCAATTGCTGAACCGAATGCGGCCATATCTGCTTCTGCCATGGTGAAATCTTTTAGAAATAGAATATAACGTGTTGTATCATAATTTTGAAAAATTGTGATACTATTACTTAGTGAATTCGAAGAATACTTCGTTTTCTCCGCCTGCAGTCATAGAACTGAGGTTGTAGTATGCCTCACCAGTAACTCTCCACTTAGGATCGCCATTTTCTAATGCACTCCACAATTCAGGAATATTGCCATTATTCTTGATAGTAAACTCATCTGAGATAATACTTGGTCTATCACTTAGAATTGTGAAGTAATTTGATGCAGATACTATTCCACCAGGAGCGGCTCTATCGCCAATTGATTTTACACCAATCTTCATATCATCTTCATAGACAGTATAACGAATCATTTCCAAGATTACACCTTTGTAATTTGGGTTTGTGACCTTGAATGAGATTTCAACAAATGCGGTTCTTTCATCAACGTCTAGAATCTCTACATCTTCAAGCTCAATGATTAATGGAATTAATGTAGGCATTCCACCAGAAGTACCGATACGAACCTCGCTTGAGGTATCATCGATAATTGAGGTACCTGAATATGCAATTATCAGAATTACTACCGCAAATGCGCCAATAACTCCAAGAACAGGTATTTTTGGATTCAATAAAAATTTCTTGTTTTTTGTTCATAAAAAGGAACCTAAAATATAGCACTAGTACTGAAGGAGATTATGCAGTATTTTCAGGCGGTTCAGGAAGGCAAAAAACGAGCAAATGAAGCTCAAATGAAATTATTTGATGTTGCAGGATTTGCCATGTTAACTCTGACTACAAAAAAGAAGGATGGAAAATTTATTCCCATAGGAGTGGAGAACTACTGTGCTGCAATACATCGACCTGAGGGGTATTTGGTAATCTTAGTTGATGCAGAAGGCTATACCAAAGCACAGACAAAGGATTTAGAAAAAGAAGAGGCTGCAAAGATTTATTCCAAAGTTGAAGAATCAGGAATTGAGCAATTTCCCGGAAATCAAATTACAATTTGGACAGAGACATTTGATACGATTCAATCAGAATTCAAATAATATAATTTTAGATTGTAACTGCTTTAAACTCATTTAGATTTTTGATATCAATAAAATCAATATCACATTTTGCTTGTTCCTTGTATGCAGCATCTAATTTTATCAATTGAGATAATACCTCTAATCCCTCTGTGAGTTTCCCGGATTTGATTAAAGATGATGCCATATTGTACATTCCAGTCTTACTGTCTGGTTTTACCTTCAAAACTAAATCAAAACATTCTATGGCCGGATTATACTGTTCAATTTTGTGATAGCATAATCCCTTATTCAGTAATGCCAAGATGTTTTCTTTTTCTTGTACCAAAACACCATCATAACAAATTATTGCATCTTCAAATTTTCCAAATTTTCCAAATATGTTACCTTTTTTGAGTAACGCCTCTAAATTGGTTGGATCTTGGTCAAGAACTTTTTGATAAAATACTAATGCATCTTTTGGATTACCGAGATTTAGTGATGTTTGTCCACTTTTTAGTAATGATTCTATTTCAGACATGAATTATGTGATTATTTTTTTCCTAAAAGAATTTCAGTACCTGCTGCACCACCCTTGATTGCCTTTTCAAGAGTTTTGATATCAGATTTTATTACTCTAGTTTTAATTTTTGAGCGTTCTATAATTTTGAGTGCAACAATATCCATTAGATCATATCCGCCGGCTACAGAATCCTCATGAATTAGAAGTTTTTTCAGGTTTTTCATTTCAATTGTTTTGAAGAGTTTTGCTTTTTTATTTTTGTTAGGATCAGAGTCATAAATTCCAGAAACATCAGTTGCGTTAAGAAACTGTTCAGCATCTACCTTTTCAGCAATTAATGCAGCGGTTCCATTTGTTGATTGTCCTGGATGTAGTCCGCCAGCAATTACAATTAATCCACTATCTACTGCATGCTTTGCTTCTCGCAAAGTGGTTGGTGGATGTGGGTATGCCTTGTCTTTTAGTGCATAAATGAGTAATTTTGCATTTAATCTTGATATCTCAATTCCTAATTCATCTAGGGTGGATTCATCAGCGCCTGAAGAGCGAGCATGTGTAATGTAGTGTCTTGCAATCTTTCCACCACCAGCAACTATGATTGGTTGGTATGTTTTGCTAATTTTTACCAAAAATCTAGCATAATCCTTGAGGAGTTTGACGTTCTCCATTGCAAAGACCTTGCCTGAAAATTTGATTACAATTTTTTTCTTCATTATTACAGTTCACCAAGAATTGATTTTGCAGCAATTTCAACTTTGTTTCTGTTCTTTTGTTGAGTATATGCTCTAAGAATATTCATTTTTCCAGACATTGTAGATACGAGAGGTATTTCTGATATTGGGATTATTTGAGGAGTGATTTTGTTTCCCTCTTTTTTGATTAAGATTATAGAGTTTGATTCTTTTTTAGATGGAGCAAGAGGCATGGAATGAGTAGTAGTGGTATCTATGAAAACTTGATTTTCTGCTAGTTTTGCTTTTTTAGCAATATCTTCTCTAAATTGTTTTAGCGTATTTTTTCCAAATGACTTTTTGCCAGAAATTGTTTTCTCAAATACGCATTTGAAGAGTTTTCTATCCTGATAGTCAACTGCAATTTTTTTGGCTGCCTTTAACTCTGAATTTGTTTCTGGAAGAGATGTTAATTGTTCTAAAATGGTATCATCTGTTTGTTTTACATATTCTTGAGCATTCATTTTACTTAATCCCAAATGATCATCAGCCAAAGTCATTGCCTCTAACAGCATTACTTCTCCTGCACGGACAGTTTTGTGAAAGTATACAGCCTTGAACATCTGAAAACGAGAGATCATCATAGTTTCAAAATTTACTAGAGCCGAACTTTGTAGCGCAAGTTTATTTTTGTAAATCTCAAAGGAGTTTGTTATACGATTATGATCAATTTTTGCATGCTCAGCGCCTGTGAAATAGCCGTCTCTTAGAAGATAATCCATCATATCAGCAGAAAGTGCACCAGAGATAATTTCATTTTCAAACTGTTTACTTCCTTCTCCAACTGCAAGACGATTAATTTTTTTCTTATCAGTTGTTTTAGAAATTATATCACCAATTTCTGATTTTAAGATTATTTCTTTTCCAATCTGTTCATGTGTTATCCGTTTTTTTTTCTGTAACACCTCTTCAAATAGATGTGAAAATGGACCATGACCAATGTCATGTAGTAATGCTGCTAATCTAATATCATCAATGTCAGTTACTGGCATTTGTTTTTTTGATGCTAGTGAGTTTGCAGCCATTCCGGCAATGTGCATCACACCAAGTGAGTGTTCAAATCTTGTATGTTGTGCGCCAGGATATGTCAAATGTGCACCAGATAATTGTTTGATTCTTCTCAATCTTTGAAAGACGGATGTATCAACTATTTTTTGTTCAGTACTGTTCAGTCGAATGAAATCATGAATTGGATCTGTAATTTCTAAAAATTGGTTTTTCATAGCCCCATCTTTTTTGCTACGACCTTCATTACGTCATTATGAACATCATTTTTTGACTGAGATGCATTTACCACCTTCCATCTTTTCTTTTTTGCTAATTTACGATATCCTTGAGAGATTTTGTTTGAAAATTTCTTATTTTTTTCAAATTTATCACGATTTTGTTTTTTTCTTGCAAATGACTCTTTTTGAGGCACATCTAGAACAATGACTAGGTCAGATTTTGGTAATCCCTCATCTAATTTCTCTAGCCAATCTAGTTTGAGGCCGTTTGTTATTCCATATACCAGATTAGATTCCCTGTATCGATTCATTATAACAACAGAATTTTTCTCATTAGCTTTTATGACATCACCTGCTCGTTCCCATCTGTTTGCTGCAAGTAAACAGTGGATTACCTGTGCGGGATATTTTCGCTTTCCATGAAGATATCTATCAATTTCTTTTCCAATAGGAGTTGTATAATCAGGAAATGAGAATAGCTTTACCTTTAGTTTTGCAGAACGAAGTTTTCTTTGTAACATAGCAGACTGGGTCTTTTTTCCAGCTTGGTCACCACCTTCAAATGTAATTATCAATGTATAGACGAATCTTTCTTTGAATTAAAATCTTGGGCAGGATTATGAAAAGTTTTTTCTACCTACCTTTAGTTTATCGAGGCGTGTGGTTTCTTCATCATTTACCTTTTCTTCAACCTCTGTTTTGATTTTACTTGATTTTCTCGACTTTGATGATGCCATTTTGCTCATACACCACTAAGCCTTTATTCATTTTAAAGAAAGCGATCGTTCTTTGGAATGAGAATCTAGAACTATCTCTTCTTGAATAGAGCAGAAATTCCAATTATTACGCCTGATGCGATCATTCCTAGTACTCCAACGGTTTCATTTGACTGGAACATAAATGCAGAACCAAGAAAAACGGCTGCAGCAAAAATACTTCCGGCTAACATTGTATTGTTCTTTTTACCAGACTGTTGTTGCATCAGTTTTGTATCATCCATGAATTTTTTAATTTCAGGTGCTATCGTTAATGTATCTTCAATTGTTTTTGCAAAACGTGAAAATGATCTTTTAATCTCTTCAACGTATGCATCTTTGATTAGTGATTCTTCTTCTAAGATTTGTCCTAGTACCTTGATGAACTTGAAATCAACTTTGTGTGTATGGTAGATGCCTTCTATTATTGTGGACATTCTCAAGTATAACGCTAAATGTTTTGGTAATTTGAATGGAAATTTGGACATTGTCTTATTTGCCATATTCATTAACTGTTCAACCTCCATCTCATCAGGTTTCTTACCATACATGGATTTGATTGATAGCTCGATTCCTTTTTCAATCACTTGACGGTTAAAATCAGGTGCTAGCATTCCTAGCTCGTCCATTGCTGTGACCGTACGTGGTGGATTTTTTTCTATTAATCCAAGGTATAGCCTGACTAGCTTTACTCTAGTTTCATCATTAATACGACCAATCATACCAAAGTCATACAAAATTAGAGTACCATCATCTTTTACAGAGATATTTCCGGGATGTGGGTCTGCATGAAATATGGAATGCTTGAGAAGCATCGTAAAGAAGACCTTGTGAACATCAATTACCAGTTGTTGTCTGTCTATGCCCTTTTCATCTAATGATTGAATATCTGTAACCTTGATTCCTGGGATATACTCCATTGTGAGAATGTTTTTGGTAGAATAATCATCATGTACGTTTGGAATGACGACATTGTCGTATGGTTCCATGTTTTTCTTTATTGTCTTTAGATTGTCAGACTCTTTTGTATAGTCTAACTCTTCATGCATCGACTCTACGAACTGTTTCATTATAGGAATTATAGAGAATCTCAAGTTTGGGTCTACAAACTTCATTGCAAATGGAATGATCTTCATTAGTACCTTGAGATCTTTTTCTACAACCTTTTCAATTCCTGGTCGTTTTACTTTAACAATTACCTGCTGACCATTCCTAGTTCCTCTGTAAACCTGACCTAAAGAGGCACCAGATAGCGCGGTAGTTTCTAATGAATCGAATTTTTCATCAATCTTTCCAATGTCTCGTTCTATAACCGGTCTGACCTTCTCAAAGGATTCTGCTGGAACATCATCTTGCAGTTTTGATAGCTCTTTGAGATATGGTTCTGGTAAAATGTCAGCTCTTGAAGATAGCCATTGTCCAAATTTTATGTAGACAGGACCTAAAGAGATGCATGTGTTTAGGATTCGTCTTGCATGACGCTTGAATCGTTCTTCATCTACATCTTTTTTGTCATCAGATATCCATAAGACGCGATCTTTTCTTAACGCTAAGATTGATGGCAATAATTTGATGAAAACGTAGATTGTCCTTCCTAAAACCATTGTAAGTTACTCCCTTAGTTCCTGTTGTTTTTTGATCGCTGTTTGTAGTTCTAGATTTAATTTTTTAAGTTGAATTTTGTTTTCTCTTATCTCAGATGCGATAAAATCAATTGTTTTTTGAATTGTCTCTTTTTCGTCCATTGTATCAATCCATTTTTTCCTTTATTTTTTTAGATATTTTGTATGATGCATACCCTGCAGCTAACGATGCTGCCAATCCACCAATTACCGCTTGCTGTTTTCTATATGGACTGTTTTTTTTAATTTTGTAAATGTAAGATCCAATTGCTGCACCGCCAATTGCAGCACCTGCTAAACCGATTAACACTTCTTGTGCATCATGAATGAGATGTCCCATTGGGTCTTCTCTTGGGTCTACCTTATCGGTATGAACTGTAAATTTGTCTTTGTACTCTCTGATGTGTAAATTTCCTTTTCTGTATTGTTTTAAAGCGCCTTTCTTATCACCAAGTTTTGTCTCTTCAGCACCCATCAGTACGACTCGTTTCAAATCTAAAGGGATGTCAATTTCTTGTGTCATAGTGATCGATCCTAGACTGCCATTACTATAAGAATTGTATCTGAGTAACTAGGCACAACTAGGCAGTTTTTGTCTCAAACCTTCAATCTAACATAAAAGAACTATTATTTTTTGAGAAAAAGAAGAGACGAAAAAATAGTTCTCTTATACTTTTTTGTTCTACTGTATATCATGAGTGAAGAGAAGAGAGGCGGACCATACACAAAACCGCAACAAGAAAAGCGTCGTAGACAAGTGCATGAGATGTACTTTGAGAAGGGACGTTCTGCTGTGAGTATTGCAAGAGAGTTGGGCGTGAATAGAAATACTGTAAATGAAGATGTTAGATTTTGGTGTGCAGAGATTGCATCTGAATACAAAAAAGAAAGACTTTCAGAGATGGCTTCTGGGCAATTTGAAAGATTTGAGTTACAAAGAGAGAGGTTGATGTGTTTGCTAGAGTCTGCTGGAAATGATGAGAAGCTTCGCATAGAGAAGCTTATGTTTGATATGGACTACAAGATGTTTTCATTGGTTACAAAGTATACAGGTGGATTTAGAAACTTTGAGAAGCTGATGTTTGATGATAGAATTCAGTTTTAGAATATTCGAAGTAGAGGGTTGAATGTAAAAATCACTATAAGCTAGTAGCGCCTCAATATACTGATATTTTGAATAGAAAAGAAATACCTGGAGATGATCCAGAAGATGATCCAGAAAAAGAAAATTTTGAATGGTATTTTTCTGAAAAATTTCCTACAAACAAATGGGATAAACTAGAAAAACTGTATGACGAGTATAATGAACTTATTGAACAAAATAAATCTAATGAAGAGATTTTAGAAAAATTAACAGAGATTATAAAAATTAGTCCAAACGAAACAGGTACTTGGCGTAGGATGGGGAGTTATTTATGGAGATTAGGTAGAAGTGAAGAGGCGTTGGAAGCTTTTGATAGAGCAATTCAGCTAAAGGGAGGAAATGTGCTTGCATGGCATTACAAAGGACTAGTATTGTTATATGATTTTGAGAAATTTGGAGAATCACTAGAGTGTTTTGAAAAGGTGATGAAATATGATGAAAAACATGTTGATGCACGATATTATACTGCAGTTGCATTGGCTGGATTGAAAAGAAAAGATGAAGCGATTGAATGTTGTGATGAAATGATGGAACTTGCAGGAAATACTTCAGAAGCATGGGCTCGTAAAGCAGACTTGTTACAAAATATGAATAGAAAGAAAAAGGCAATCGAATGTTATGATGAGGCAATCAAACTTGATAGAGAAAATATCAATTTATGGAGATTAAAATATGAAATATTATCTGAACTAAAAAACTTTCAAAAAACAATAGAGTGTATAGATGAAATTTTAGCGCTTGATCCAGATGATGCAGATATCCAGTATAGCAAAGGCTGTTTGTTAATTCAATTACAAAGAGATGAAGAGGCAGTTGAGTGCTTGATGAAATGTAAAGATGGTTTATCCAGATTTGCCAATGGTATGACAGCGGGAGCAGATTACGCGCGTCGTCAAAGAAATTTTGGTGCAGCAATAAAAATTTGTGATAGAGCATTAAAGTTTGATAAAGAAAATGCAGTTGCATTACTCATCAAAACAATGTCACTAGTAGACGAATGGAGTGAAATTGCAACAGCGGCAATAGAAGCAGGATTAAAACATGATTTTGTGCGTAAACATGAAGCAATAAAGTACTGTCAGAAAATAATCAAATCAGATCTAAAAAGTACTAATGCTTTTCATCATATTAGTACCAGATTATTCATATCAGAACAATATGAGATAGCAATTGAATTTTGTGATAAAATTTTGCAAATTCAATCTTATGAAAATGACGTTAGAGCATTAGGAGTAAAGGCGTTTTGTCTTAAAGAGTTGAACAAAAAAGAACAATCAGATGCTATGATGAAATTAATTCCTGGCAATACACCTCTAGATTTGATTTGGGAGAGAGCGGAATTTGCCAGATATTGAGCATAGCATGTCAAAATTTCTATTTTTTTCTAATACAGTCTAACAGAAACTCACCAAATTTTTGAAAACCATTTTTGTAAAGCCATCTACTGTCTATGTCTTCGATATGACCTTTTTTCTGATATTCTTTCATTAAATGAAATACTTGTTGTCCTTTCATTGTTAACACCCATTTTCCTGGGGTAGATTTTATGTAACCAAGATGAAATAATGACGCTTCTAATAGCTTGGCTTCTGTTTCAGTGATGTCTGGTCTAGGTTTTATCATTTTTAATCACCTCATTTTTACAATTAGGACACAAGACTGGTCCAAGACTATTACTTTCGATAGTTCCATGACATTTTGCACATGATAATTCACCTTTTGAAATTTGTTCAGTTTTATGCATATGCATGTCCTCCTAGTCTTCTACATTTGTCAAGATATTCTATCAAAGATTCATCTAATTCTTCAGTATCAATGGTTAGATCTCCACCAAATGCATATGGTCTGATTTGGCCACGATTGTTTTTTTCAATTAATTGTAATCTACCAAATTTTCCTTTAGTTAATTGTAATTTTCCATCATATTCATTCATGTAACCATTTTCAATCAAAATTTTATCATGATTCTCTATTGTTTTAGCATCATTTTCCCATAATGTAATTATGATTTCATCAGAATCATCAACTAGAATTGCATGTGAAACATCAACAGTTTTGCCAAATTTTGTTTGAACAGTTCTAATGTTTCCTTTACGTTCAATTGTTCCAAGAACACTAATTCCTTGTCTCATGTTTTTTGCTTCAGCAATACTTGACATTTTACAACTCCAACCCAAAGGTTTCAGCAAAATCACTAAACCTTCTATATTCTTCTAGTAATAATCGGCCTTTTTCAGTAATGACAAAGATGTTTTTCTTATCATATTCAATTATGTTGATTAATCCTGAACCTGAAAGATTTTGGACCAGTTTTTGTAATCTTGTATGAGATAGATTTGATTTTCTAATTAGTTGTGTAATTGATAATCCATCCATGCCAGCATAACTCATGTTATCAAGAACATCAGTCATGATTTGAAGGGAATTTCTGTATGTCATTTTATGCCATTGCTCCTATTGCTTTTTTTTGATTGTAAAATTTCAAAGAATCACCTTTTTCATATTGAATTAGAGATGTGATTGGATTTTCTGGGTCATGAATTTTTTGATGACATTTACAGTGCACATATGCTATAACTTGAGGAAAATACGATACGTGATGTTTGAGTAGTGGTTGCAAAATTTGCGTCTCTTCATTTTTTTCCATACCATTACCACAGACTATACATTTCTCACAATTATTTAGAAATGAAATGTTTTGATTTGTTAGTCTTTCATGATTCTCATGTAGAGATTCACTTAGTACGTTATTGAAAATTTCACTTCCTGTGTTGTCTTTGAAAGAAATAAGGCTCATTTTATGACTCCTTTTTTTCTTAAATCTGCCAAAAAATCAGCATAATCAGATTTTATTTCGTCATCTTTCATAGTTACATGTTCAGGATTTAATTCAAATGGTCTTATGTGATCACCTAATGCAGTACGCATTCGTCGTTCTTTTTCTTCTAATCTACCATCTACCCAATCATCAATATGACAAGGTAAAGCTTTATTTCCATTTTCAGATGCATATGCTGAACGGAAAATATGATATGTTACTTTTGTATCAGATTTCATTCCTATACGATGAATTCTATCTTTTGATTGAATATATTGAGCAGCATTAAAAGTTCGATCAAAGTATATTGCGTGCTTACAAACTGTATCTCCAAGATTATTGATATGAAGTGATACAGATTCAGAACATGATGGAGGAGTTGCAATTAGGATTTTTCGATTAGGATTATTTTTGAATTCTCTAATATTTTTTTCTCTGTTATTTTCAATATCATCATCATCATCTTTAGGAATTTGACCAGTGATTGTAACTACCTCACTCTGATCAAAATTATATTTCAGTAGTTGATTTTCTATCATCTTTATGTTGTGAAGAAATGATGTGAAGATGACTACTTTTTCATCAGATTTGGTAAGATCTATTGCAGTTTTACAAACCTCCATGAGTTTGTTTGGAATATGGCCTTGTTTTGCATAATTTTTGATTAACTCGGATGTTTCTTCATCAATTAATGTTCTTGTTAGTATGTCATTAACTTCCTGATCTAAATTAAACTCATTATCTTCTTTTGTTAATAATGCAGGATTTGATGCAGCTTGGAGCATACGAATAATTTTTCCTCCTTTGTCTCCTCGATAACGTGACATTCTAGAATGTTCAGATACAGTTTCACGTTGCAATTCTTCTATCGCATGAGATTCAATTGATTTGTAAATTCTATTTTGTAGAGGATCCATAGCAACATCAATAACTTTAGCAGGATTTGGATCTGGAAGATTCAATTGTTCTTTAGAAATACGTGTAGATAATCCATCAACTATTTGTTGGAATTTTCCAAGATCATCATGATCTTTTGTATATCTACTAAAATGAGAAAAACTGCCAAAAATATTTGCGTTAGGCCATAGAAAATCAAATTGTGACCAAAGATCTTCAAATGCCTGAGGACAAGGTGTTCCACTCAATATCATTCTTCTTTTAGCATATGGTGCCAAATCTCGAGCATTTTTAGAATATGCAGTTGCATTTGTTTTTCGTCCATTTTTGATATTATGTGATTCATCAAGAATCAATAGAGATTTTTTCTTTTGTAAAAGTTCTACAAATGCATCGATGTGTTTTGCCATCATAGCGTACGAGCTAAGAAAAAGATCAACATCTTCATGATTATTTCCTAGATTTTCTCCTCGTAATCGAAGAGTGTTTGGAATAACACCAAAACATTTCTCATATTCATCCTCCCAAGATGCAAAGGCAGCACGTGGACATATTACAATAATTGTTTCAACTTCTTTTTTTTGTTCCATTAATGAATAAATTGCAAGCGAAATTGTAGTCTTGCCAGAACCAGGTACAGAAAAATTTGCTCCATTTCCAACTGCATAAAGTTGTGCTACAGAAGGTTTTTGATATGGCATTAATTTTCTTCTAAATTTAGATGGTAATTCAATTTCAAAAGATTGATCATTTCTTTGATTTCTTATTTCTAAACCAGCATGAATTGCTGATTCAACCGTTTGAGATGTAGATTCCACATTTTCAAGTAGATTTTTGGTTTGATTATCGAATGAAACATCAATTTTATCTCTCTTACAAAGTCTACTTAATGAGAATAAAATTTTGTGAAGTGAATAAACAGATTTTTTCCAATTTATTGAATGTGTATTATTGATAGGATTGTATTCGGAATTTAAAATTTTAAGTAAACTACCTAATGCGGGATAGTTATCTGGAGAATCTTTATCCAAGATTACAAGTAATTCTTGATCAGTTTTTGATATATTAATCATCAGAATCCGTATCCTCATCTTGATGTTTATTCCAAAATTCTTCTAGAAGTTTTGATGTAGATAATATATCACCTATTGATTTTAGATTTTTTGGTTTTTGTAGTAAATCATCTGCTTCATTCTTTTCTAGAATTTCCTTTAGTTTTTCAAAACTGAATTTTATTGAATTGATCAGTTTTTCTGGTTTTTGTGAAATTTCGATTACATTTTGTTGATATACTGCTCTATCCCAATGTTCCCAGATAGAATCAACATCAAATTCTTCGCCTGTTTCTTCATTAATTTTAGCTCCATCCAATAGTGATTCAGCAATTCTTTTTTCAGCAAGCATAGCTGGAATTTTTCTAATGTCTTTGTGATGGAATTTTTTATGAAACATTAGCTTGAAAATTAATCGTTTTGCCTCCATTACATCTAATGGATCAATGTCAGCTAGAGCATTTTCACTTAGAATGTAGGTATGTAAATCTACAAAATATGCATATTTCCCATCTAGTCGTTTGAATTCGCCCTCCCATCCGTTTTGTTCAAGACATTCTTCCATGTATCCATAATAGATTACTTGATGATCAACATGGTCTGTCTCTAGATCCATTTTTTTTGCAATATGATCGTGAGATAATCCACGTTTTTTGCCTTGCATAATTTTTAGAATTTCATTATTTGGCGTATAGTCTAATTTGTCTTCTTTTTCCATTTGACATTCAACTTCAATATCAAAAAGCTCAGTAGAATCAATTTCAGATCCATCAATTTCTTTAGGTAATCGTACTACACGAATAAATCCATATTTCTCAGGATCTTGTTTTGCTAGTTCATGTAATATTGCTAAGCGTCTATTAGCATTGACAAGTGTTCCATCGTGTGATATTATTCCTGGTTGCTCTTGGCCATTATTTTGTATTTTTCTGAGAACTCTAGCAAAACTTTTTGGATCTACGTTCCTCAACATTTCTCTAATTAATTTTGCATCAGTATCTAATGTAGAATCAAGATCCCAGTCTTCTGGATTTCTATCTGGATCCATTGTCTTTTTTAATTCCAAGTAATCATCTAAGTATCGTCCATTAGATACGTTATGATATACTAGATTGATTGGAAGTTTGATTGTAGAATATTGTTTTCTCTCACCTCTTAACGTTACAAGAAAACTTTTAGCACATACATCATCGTCATCTAATTTTACTTTATCAGGATTAGTTTCAATCCACTCATCAATTGTTTGTGCTAAGATTTCTTGGTATGTCATTGACTCTCACCTATAGTATTTTTAGTATTTGAAGACTCGGTGTTTCTTTTTGTACAAAGTGGTCTTAGTTGTCTTGTTTCAACAGTAATTGGTTTTGGAATATCTATATCTTTGACAACATAATTTACATTTTTATTTTCAATTATACTTCGAAGTTTGTTTTCTTTTGTTGTAATGCCTGCTCCTTTTTTCTTAAACTCTAAGAAATCCATTCTATCATCTTTAATTCCAATCATATCAAGAGATGGAGCTCGTGATGTAGTAGATAATGTAATTAGTTCATCATATTCAGTGAGCATTTTAAATTCACCAAGTATTTGATGAATGTTTCCAAGTTCAGAGTTACCACCAAGTTGATAAGCCCTACTTTGTTTTTTCAATAATGCATTTTCTGCATTAATTAATGCCAAATGCAATTCTGCTACTGATTTTTTATTTTTGTATAGTGTGATTGCTAAAACTGTAACAGATGCTACAAGAACTAGCAAAATCATGAATATTTCAGAAGAAATTCCAGCGATCATGCCGAATTCCTCTCTAAAATTGTATCAATCATTGCGGAATTGGTTCTGACCGTTAGGTCTGATACTCCAAATGCGGCTGCAACTTTTCTTTGAGCTCCAACTGGTTTAATCCTCAATTCTTTCATGGATGTAAAGACAAGTGCGGCTGCAATTCCTAGTGGATTTTTTCCTTCGAAAAATGAGTTTCCTTCAAGTTTTTGAAAAATCTCTCTAGCTTTACCATATACATGATTTATGGAATATTCACTAACTTTACTTTCTCTTAAGATTGGGCCAGTAAGGCATTCTATCGGGTTTATAGGCATATGTTTTGAGATTATAGCCTTGCCAAATTCAGATTCAGTTCTTAATTTTGAGTAAAGAGAGGAAATTGATTTTTCCATCTCTTTTGGGTTTACTGAATTCTCAGTCTTTGCAAGATATTTAGCTATTTCTCCAAATGTTACAGGAGTATGATGAATTTTTAATGCTTCGTACAGACATGCTCCTAATAATATTTTAGTTCTGAGATGTTTTTTGTTTTTGATAGCATTTAGTGATAGACGCTTTATGTCCTCTATAACTGGTCGAGTAACATTACGGATTTTTTCAATTTCCACACCTGTTTCTGGATCTATTGTAACAAACAAATCCTGTTGTAGTAAACGATCAATTTTGTCATACTGTTCAGCAATTCGTCTTTGTTCTCCTGTTCCTGTTTCTAAACCTCGAATTTTGGTAACAGTTAATGGTTTTGTTGTTTGACCTAAGAAATCTTTCTGTACTCTATTTGGGCTTGTTACACTAACAGATCTTGAAGAAATTCCAGGTATATCGTCTCGTGCAATACGTAATTCATTTACTGTTTCTTCAATTTGGACTTGTACACCACAATTATTACAAATGTAATTAGTTTCTACAAGATCTGGATCTTTTATCTGCCAATCTCCTTCATATTCCTGAATTAATTTTCCACCACATTCAGAACATGTTGTTTGTGAATTATTGGCCATTTTCTACTCCTGATAATTTTATGATGTATTTTTCAGCACGATAAATCCATGATGGAATTATTCCTTGTCTCATTACTTTATCTGAAATTTCGAAAATTTTTCTTTCTGAGACTTTTATCTCAAAAAGTTCTAGAATATTTCTGATTAATGTTGCAGATAATTGATGTTTTTGATGTAATTGGTAAATAGCATTGTTAGATGCGACAGTGCCACGTCGATATTTCTTTTTTGTAATAATTATGGTATCAAAATTGTCTAGAATGTCTGCCAACTCTTTAGTTGGCAAACCTTTGAAATCATTAGCCGGCTTAGCCGAAAAATGTTTTCTTGCGTAGTTGACAGAGTAACCTGATTTCACTAATGCCTCAAAAAAAGCGTGGAGGGTTTTGTCAAATTTTGGTTCATCTATTGCGTTTCGACCATTTCCGGCTTCAACGATTTCGATGTTTCTGGTGTGTGTATGTGTTCTAGACATCTCTATTCTATAGCATTTTATCTATTTAAAGACTCGGTGTTTTTTTGATATAACTATGCATTTTATAGGAATAAAAGCTATATTTCACGTTTTTTATCACAGCGATCTAAAATTAAGGGTTACATTTGAATAAAAAGGACTTATTTTAGGTATAATTTATTAACTTCAAATGTTTATAGTAGTTATAATGAGTAAACGTTCTGCTGATTCGAAACTAAGCACTGACACATACAGAGATTTGGTAGGTAGTTTTGAGGATTCAGACCCAAATGATGAGAATTATCGTATTCCACCAAACCTGTTTGCTAAAATCAAAGGTATTGTTAATGACCCAAGAGTACCAAGATATCGAAATATCGATGAATTCCTGAATGAATCAATCGATTTGTTCACTACATGGTGGATTAGCCCACAACTAGTGCAAGGGATGATGGCTAATCTTTGGGAAGATTTGACGCCAGAAATGAAATCTGAAATTAAGAAAACCGCTCCAACTTACTTTAAACAAATGGAGCAAATGATGGCTGCAAAAAATCAGATTATGGACATGCCAGTTGATGATGAAAATCTAGGTTCATTGAGTGAAAATATTGCTCATGCAACTAAAATGGATCCTAAGGTAGAAGGATTTGCACATAAAGCACTCAGAATAGATGCATCACAAATCTTAGATGAATATCCAATGGTGAAAAGTAAATCCACAAATATTCTATCTGCTAGTTTTAAGAAGAATACAATTTTACCATATGATGGTTATCCACTTATCTGGAGTTTTTACACCAGAATTTTTCCAGCTAAAATTGCTCTTGTTGCTTTAGGAGATATTCTAAATAGACAACATGAAAGTTTAGATGAAGCAGGTTTTGTTGATTTTAAACACTTCCAGAATGAAGCATATAATTTAGCATATAAAATATCGGAAGATTTTCGTAAATTTGAAATACATAACCAAGTACCAAGAAATAAAAGATTTTCTACAGGCCTACCAGTTCCATTACCAGAATATGAAATTCAAGATCCTGAAATTGCATATATGGAAAGAAAGAAAGTAGAGTCTAGTAGAAGAAGATATACAAATCAATTTCTAGGAAGACTTGGAAATGATGGATATGTAAGCGGTATCCTTAATGCAACAGGTCTTGCACATTTTATTGGTGATAAAAAGAATCTTAAACTGGGATTTAGTAAGGAAGGATTAGAATTTTATAAATTAGAAAATAATGTTTTAGATAACTATTCAGAAGTTGTTGAAACAAAGTATGATTCTATATTATCATTTAATGAACAAGAGTTTCTCATAACAAAAATAATTCCAAAATTTACACTTGAAAGTTTGATTGTAAATGGAATTTGTGATAAATTAAAAGAGAGAAAAGAAATTAAGGCAGATGTTATTGATATTGAGATTGATGAATCATTATCAAAATGGATTAAAACCGAGCGTAAAACAGCATCAGCTTTCAAATTAGATTCAAAGATTAATCGAGAAAGACTCATACTTTCTACTAGAATTGGTACTATGGGAAGACTAACTGAATTAGGAATTGTAGAATGGAAAATGGAAAAAGATGGGTCTTCAACATATACCAGTGGAAAGGACTTTAATCCTCTTTACCGTTCATTTCAAAAAAGCTGCAAAAAAACACTTGAGCCAAATATGATTAAACTGCTAAACTAGGCACAAATTTGGTTGTTTTTGCTGTAATTTAGAGAAAAATACTATCTTCAATATCAAAGGTTTCTAAGCCAATTTTGGTATGTGTATTTCATTAATTTATCCAAATCAGGATCTTCTTCTATCATATGTTTATACAAAATAGCGAGATTGTATCCTAGATCAAGCAAACATTCTTCTTTGTATTCATGTGGTAGTTCCAAAACTCGATCTATTGCCCATCTTGCTTGAGCAGGTTTGTTAAACAAACTAGAATAGAAAAGTTTTGTAGCAAGAACAGAAGCCTTTTGGCCCAACAAGTAAGTTTGCTCAAAGCAATGTTCTGTAAAGTGAGTGGTATCTTCAGAACTATATTTCATTAATTCGTCAACAAGCCATCCTTCATAATCTGCTAAATCTTCATTTTTATTTTGTCTCATCATTACCTCCAAGAAGTTGGTTGTACATGTGTGACCATCTATATGCTTCTGCTTTAGAATCATCATCTAATCTATCAAACAATGCATGTTGAGCTTGACCGATCCTTGCTTCCTCTATAGATTGAATTTCTACAAATTGTTCTTCTTTTTTTTCTAAATCTTTTTGAATTTGTGCTCGTTTGTTACATTTTGATTTAATTTCTTTTTTCACTCTATTCTATACAAAAATTAATTTTTAAATTATCGGCAAATCTAAAATCACCGATCGTTTTTAAGTTAAAAATTCTATAGAATAGAGAAAGGAAATGTTAAAGAGTGAAGTACAAATGTTTAAAGGATTACCAGCAAGATTTGGTTGTTCAACAGAAAGAAATCCAAATCGTGCTTTTGAGAAATTTGTAACTAGATTAGTAACAGAAACACTTTCTCTTTCAGGATATGAAGTGTTATCACAGTTTTCAAAAAAGTCATGGGTTGGAAATAATGGAGATTCAAGAGAAATAAGACCAGATATCATAGTAAAATCAGGAAGAGATGTAATTGCAATCATTGATGCAAAATGTAAAGAACAACTTTCATCGGGGGATATGGCTGAAATTGCATTGTACGCAAAAGAATTCAATGTAAAAAAAGCAGTGGCAGTTTTACCTACATATCCAGGAAGAGAAGGGATAAGATGGAACTCAATAGACACAGATACAACAATTTTTGAAAAAAGAATAGATATTGAACAGGTTATTGTTGATTTGAAGAATGGGTATACAGGAGATATTTCTAGAATGATCCACATATGGGCAGGAGTATAATGAATATTCTTGAAGCAATATTGAATCTATCAAGATGTGAGGATTTCAGTTTAACAAATACTAAAGAAAATGTCAACAATATTGTTTCTGATGAAGGAAAGCCCTTAGAGAAATTTGTAAGAGCATCGTTTTGTGGAAGACCTGATTCAGAGGAATCAGAAAATGTATCAGAAGACGTTTTTTGTTATGAAGGAGGTGTAAATAATCCACCTGATGCAATGATTAGAAATCAAGGTGATGCAATTGAGATCAAAAAGATTGAAAGTAAGATGGGCGGTATTCAGCTAAACAGTTCATTACCAAAACAGAAACTTTTCTCATCTGATAAAACGATTACAAACAATGCAAAAACTTGTGAGAATTGGGAATCACGAGACATGTTGTATGTTGTCGGATATGTATCAAACAATAACATATGTTATCTATTTTTTGTGTACGGAGATTGTATTTTTAGAGAGAATCAGTTCTACGAAGATAAATTTAACGCAATAAAAAAAGCGCTTGGTTCACTTGATATAGAAGAATTAGATCAAACAGGAAACGAATACGGTACTTTAAAAAATGTAGATGGATTAAATATTAACACAAACATGAGATTAAGACCTCTGAATAGTTTTGATAATCCATTGAAAATATTTTCAGATATTGTAAAGTTGGAAAATGAGGATAATTTTTCAATGTTTACAATAATGAGAGATGCAAAATATGAGACATTTATGCCTGAAATTAGACGTGAAATAGAAGATTCTGATGTTGATGTTAGAGATTCAACAATTAATGATCCTGATAATCAAGAACAAAAGGTGAAGATCAAAATTCTTTCATTTAAAAATTAAAATGACTAGTGTTACATTTTATGGTGGAGTAAATGAGGTAGGAGGAAATAAAATTCTTCTAGAAGACAAAGATACCAAAGTTTTACTTGATTTTGGAATGTCTTTTGGAAGACGTGGAGATTATTTTGATGAATTTATGAGTCCTAGAACACCTACTGGCTTGAAAGATTTTTTGGAAATGGGATTAATTCCAAATATAAAAAATGCATACAGAACTGATTTACTAAAAATGATGGATAGAACCGATATTGAAACGGACATAGATGCAGTATTACTTACACATGCACATGCAGATCATGCTGATTACATTTCATTTCTAAATGAAAATATTCCTCTTTACATGGGAGATACATGCAAACTATTACTTGAAGCAATAGAAGGTAGAACCGCTAGAGATTTTGAGCGTGAAATTTTATCATTCAAACCACGTCCATTAGTAAGAAGTGATGAGGAAATTCAGAGAGATGTTCGAACATTTCGTACAGGTGATAAATTTAAGATTGGTTCGCTAGAAGTGGAACCAATTCATGTGGATCATTCAGTCCCAGGTGCATATGGTTTTATCATTTACACATCATCAGGCCCTGTTGTTTATACTGGAGATATTAGATTACACGGAACTAAACCTGAAATGACTCAAGATTTTGTAAAAAAGGCAATAGAAGTAAAACCAATTGCACTACTAGCCGAAGGAACTAGAATTAATGATTTAGAGAGTGACGAATCAGAGCAAAAAGTGTACAATGATTGTAACAGTCATGTTGAAAAATCTGATAAACTAGCAATTGCAGATTTTAACTTCAAAGATATGGATAGATTTCGAACATTTTATAATATTGCAAAAGAAAATGGTCGTAAACTTGTAATCAACATTAATGACACATTATTTTTAGAAAAATTATCTCAAGATCCGCAGCTAAATTTACCAAAACCAGATGATGAAAATATTCTCATATACAAACCAAAAAAAACAATTTGGAAAACATTTGAAAAGCAATATCTTGAAAATACTAATGCATTAACAGCCGAGGAATTAGTTGAAAAACAAGAAAAATTGCTTTGTGCATTTTCATTTTGGGATTTTGGTGCCATGATAGATATGAAACCAAAATCAGGTGGATTATACCTACATTCAGCAAGTGAGCCGTTTAATGAAGAAGGAAAATTGGATTACAAAAGAGTGGATTTGTGGCTAAATCATTTTGGTTTAAATCGAATTCAGAGTCATTGTTCTGGACATTCAAAAGGAAAGGATTTGCTGGAAATTGTAAAATCAATTGATTCAGACATGTTGTTTCCAATACATACAGAAAATCCAGATTCTTACAAAAAAATTACAGATAAAATTACCATAGTTCAAGAAAGCAAAAAGTATGAGATAGGATAACTATATCCTAAGAATTAGTATTTTGAATCTTCTTTAAAATCATCTAAGAATCTCTTTTTCCATCTTTCTCTTTCTAATTTTGAAAGATCATCTTTGAATTCTTCATTGATGCTCTCTTTGATCCTTCCATCTGCATCACCGGAACAACATGATTCACATATCCACTCTGGAACTACCTGATATGATGGTAATTTTGTGGGATTACAAATAATTTGTTTGTCGATATCCACTCCACAGTACTTACATTGATGTTGCACATCCGAATCCGTAAAACATTCGTCACAATGATCTCCTTCTAAGATTTCATAGGGAACTTCTCCATCACAGTTTGGGCAATGGTAACAATCATCCATAATTATGAATTAGTATTTCGAATCTTTTTCTCTGATTCAATTTTTTTGTAATCAAATGCGTGCGCTCTGACAACTTCAATTAATTCATCAACTGAATCGTATGATTGTAATTTTGTTTTCTTTGCTTCTTTGTAAGACCTTAAAATTGCATTTCCAATTGCTTTTCCAAGAAGTGGTGGAACCGCATTACCAATTTGCCTCCATTGTTGAGAAACTGACCCTTCAAAAATGAAATCATTAGGGAAGCTTTGAATGGATGCAGCCTCTCTTGCGGTGAGATATCGAGGTTCTGTTGGATGATAGTATGTGTGTCTACCAGTCATTATAGTTGGAGAAAGACTGTTTCTGTCTAAGCGATTAAGTTTCTTTTCACGAAATCTAGATTCTTCAATTGTATCCCAATCAACATCAAATCGAAGTTTTGGTGGCAAATATTCAAGTTCATCTTTTTCATATCTAACACTTTTACCTTCAGGAATTTTCATTATTCGTTTCTTTTCAAGTTCATTTTTAATTTGAGCAGCCTCAATGTCATGATTATGTTCTACATCATCAAATCGCATATCTGAAAATGCATCATTGACCGTTCTTGATTTTTTCACGTGTGTTGGTTCTGGGAAAAAATTTTCTATTCCAAGTCTATTACCGATAAAAATTGATCTTCGTCTTCTTTGCGCTACACCATAATGATCAGCTGACAAAACACGTACTGACATGTTGTAACCTAATTTTGCAAATTGAGTGATTATTCCTGCTGAAATATTGATATTTTTTTTACTTAGTATACCGGTGACGTTTTCTAAAATAACAAAATCAGGCTTGATGTTTTTTACTGCACGTACAAATTCTAGAAATAAGAAATTTCGTGGATCATCTGGAATTCCCTCTCCAACTGTTGACAAGCCTTGACATGGAGGACCTCCACAAACAATGTGTACTTTTTGAGATTTTGAAAGTTTTTTGAATTTTTCATTTGAAACATCAGAGATATCTCCAAGATATGGTTCTGCATGAGGATGATTACGCTCAAATGTTGACATTGCTGCTTTGTCATTATCAGTTCCCATTACACACTGTAATCCTGCCATCTCTAATCCACAAGATAATCCGCCTGCTCCAGAAAATAGATCTACAAAATTTAATTGATTTTTTGTAATATTCAATCTAATCATTATGAATTTGTTAGATTACTAATTAAGAATGTTCAATGAGTTTTAGCTCACTAAAACAAAAGAGGAATTCTATTTCTTTTCTCTTTCAATTATTGATGCAACTAACTGAATCATCATTGAAAATTCTTCTATATTCCCCTTACAGATTTCCAACATTTCATCTTTCTCAGGTGAGTCTGGCTGTTTTTGTACATTCTCAACTATTCCAGTCTCTCGAATACGATTAGTCTCAAACCATTCTTGTAAAACCTTCAAGTCATTAGCAGAATCTTCTTGCATGAATGTACATTTCACTCCTAGCTAAATAATCTTCATTTGAAATACCTATAACCAAACTGTTCATACACAATGATGGAAGAGCTTTAGTAATTTTCTTGTAAAAGAACTGAAACTACTGTCTCTGCTCACATTTTTAAAAAATAGTTTATAGCAAACGCTTGTTAAAAATTCAGAAAAACAAAAGGGGCCGCATTTTTGTTAAGGTTCTAGATTAGGGCTTCTGCTTTAGCTTTATCTGAACCACATATTCTCATAACTGTGATACCTGTATCAGGAGATGTTCCTTTAATCGCATAACGTCCGTTCTTTAGTTGAACGACTTTAGGATCCTTGATCTCTACTTTCTTTCTGGCCTTCACATCATATGCTTCTACCATGATATACCACATCATCCAGAGTATTTGAAATAAAATTATGAGAGAAAGTTATCTTAGAGGTTTAATTTTTTGACAATTCTCAAGTTTTGTTATATATGAGCATCCAAAAGTCATTCATTTCAAAGAAATATCCTGCCTTTTTCTCTATTTTTCATATATAGAATAAGTTTGAATAATCATCATCTGTTTTTTAATAAAATCTAAATGTAAAATAGCAAATGATTGATTCGTCAATTTGTGAGTTTTGTAAAAAGAAACATGCATCAAAATCCTTTCATTGTAACCATTGTCTAAAACCACACAAAATTTGTGCATCCTGTATTCTAAAAAACAAGACAAAGATGAATCTACGTAAAGTTCACAAGAGAACTATCTTTGATAGTAATTTGGAAAAATGGGCATAAAGAAGTCTAGAGAAATATCCAATATTGTAATCTCTGATGTTTAGTTTTTTGTAGGATCGCCGCTAAGGATATTCAAGACATGTTCAACAACATCTTCTCTTCCACCTTGATGGTAGTCATCCCTTACCGGATTTGAGGCCATGCTAACAAATACCAAATGATTTTTTCCTGCAGGAAAAGTCATTCTTGTTAGTTTTTCAAATGCTGCAACAGCATATTGTCCTTGACCAATCTTTGGGGATAGTTGTTTTCGTGCCTTCCATGAAGTTGCTGCACGTTTTAGTGATTCAGATGTTTCTTCATCACTAAGATAGTTACGGATTCCAGCTCTATGCATTACTGCCTTGATTTCTCCTTCACTATCAGCTACAATGCAGTTTCTTATGTTTGGATCAGAGTCCATTATTCGTTTCATGGTTGCATCATATTTCATGGGATCGTATAGGTCATCGTGAGATTTAGGTTTTTATCACTGGCCATACTAGCACAATCGTTGATTCCATGAACACGCAGTTCATGGGTGGGAGAGAAATTTTCAGTTTCTCTTCCACACTATTATTTTACTAACTAGTTTGGATGTACAAAATTACGCAAATAGTAACAAACATTGAGATTATTGCAATTCCACGAAGATTAACAATTTTGTTTTCTTCATCTTCAGACATTATTTTTTCCAGCCCGAGGTCCAGTTTTTCAATGAGCATTTTGCTAATTCACTTCTAGAATGATCTTTTAGCTTGCGTCCACATTTTGGACACTCCATCTTCATGTATTTACTCATGTGTTAGTTACGTCATCAACTAGGATAATCTTTTCCTTTATCAGATATTGTAATGCTTGTAACAGCTCTTTTTCTGAAATGCTATCTTCGGCATACCAAACAAAGATGTTTCTAACCCAGTCAGGAATCTTACTTTCTTCTCCTATTACACTGATGGTGGTTTCTGCAGTCTTGTGTGTACAAATATCTCGATGTATCTCTCTGCACATACTCATTATGTTTACTAGATAATCACCAGATGTATCATCGTTAGACAACTCAAAGGGAAACTCAAACATTCCATTAGAGTCACTAGTCAAAAAGAAATCAGAGATGACCGTTCCATTTGGATTTGATATCTTTACACTTAGTAAGACATCTGAAGTTGCTGCATCATCATACTCAACCCAGCCGGTTATCGCTAAATCATCACCAACTGAATAAACAAAATTCTCATCAATTGTTAAGATTGGTTGCGAAATGTGAGTTGAATATGCATTTTCAACACCAACTATTGTAATTGCTGCAATTATGAATAAGACAAATATTTTCATCATAATTTTCTCTGTAAATCAAATAATTTAAAGATGGAAACGGCTTTCACCTTTTTCAAAGCTACTCACCATCTCCGTAACCACAACGGCCTAATCATAGACCGCTACTGACGAAGACAGTGATCAGAATAGGTCAATTACCATATTTTAGTTTTGAATCAGGCGCCACTAATGCTGTCTGTCAATTCCATGAAATAGGCAATGACAAAATTTAGTGCCTGAAATGCGACAAATCCTATACCAAAACATAGTACAATTTTTTTTGGTAATGATATCTTATTCCACCAGGAAAGAGTCTTTTTTGATGGTGTATTACACGATGAGCAATAATCACCATGTTCGGCTATTTTTATGCCACATTTTTGACAGAACATACAATACATTATTCCATACTTAAATTAAGAATTTCGAGAATGTGCCTATTTTTTTTCGCATACTATATTTAGAGTAAATGCAGATCGAATACATTGTCTAAATACCAAAATCAGCCAATTAACGTAAATTTCGGAAAGGCTAAAGGAGTAGTTTTAGGATTAATTGTTTTAATTATAATTGGAGTAATGGTCGGTTCTGCAGTATCAATTGTAGATGCAGGATTCAGAGGCGTACTACTTCACTGGAACGCTGTAGATTTAGTTGATCCTCCACTAGAGGAAGGACTGCATTTTATAGTTCCATTCCAAGATTCAGTTGTTCCACTTGAGGTTCGTACCCTAAAGTATACAAAAGCGACAACGTCGGCATCACAGGACTTGCAGACAGTGTCAACTGAGATTACAGTAAACTATCATCCAGACCCAACTCGTGTTAACTATCTGTACAAAGAAGTTGGTTTAGACTATGAGAATCGTATCATTCAACCAACTGTAGAGGAGGTTGTAAAACAGGTAACAGCCAATTATAACGCTGAAGAGTTAATCACAAAAAGACCGCTAGTAAAACAAGACATTCAAAATGAGATTTCTGAACGTCTTGCTGACTTTAACATTACAACTGAAATTGTATCAATTACAGATTTCCAGTTCTCAGTATTATTTGCACAAGCAATTGAATCTAAAGTAGAGGCAGAACAACGCGCACTAAAAGCAGAAAATGATTTGGTGAGAATTGAGGTAGAAGCAAGACAGTTTGAAGCACAATCATTTGGTATTGCAGAAGCAAATATTGCAGAAGCAAGAGGTGAAGCAGAAGCAATTAACATTATCAACCAAGCACTTGCAAACAACCCATACTATCTAGAATGGCTCAAGATTCAGAAATGGGATGGAATACTACCGCTAGTTACTGGCGGTGATGGAGCAACTCCATTTATTGAAATTCCAACAAATAACCAAAGACCTTAGTTCTTAGGTTTATCTCTCAAGTTATCGTACATTGATAAAAATTGGTCAGGTTCGTTTCTACGATAATGTTTAGCTAAGCGATTAATCTCTGCATCAGATAATGTTTCACCTTTGTTTTCGTTAAACTCTTTGATTATCTCAAACTGTGTTTTTTTGATGTTATACCTTCTCAAGGTTCTATTGATTGAACCATTTGCCAAGATATCAAAAATCACATATCTATACACCAGATAGCCAGATATTCCTAAAATTGCGACTATTGAGATTGGAATTATCCAAGCATATACCATGATTATGGTTAGTCAAAAGAGTATTTCATTGTTATCCGTTAGAAAGGTTTTAGTTTGTATCAAAATTGATAATTTCTATTGGTTTGCACGCCAACAGGAGATTAATTTCTCTGCCTGAAGAGACGACAAACGTTGTCTTTTCAGGATATTATAATTTCAGTATAGAAATGAATTTTTATGATTCATTTGATTTTAGTACATTATGAAAAAAATTATCGTATCTATCACAATTTTAGTAATTATTTCATTAGCCTTTCCTTTAACATACGCTGAAGGAGTTCCCAATTGGGTGAAAAATACCGCAGGATGGTGGTCAACAGATAAGATTTCTGAACAAGAATTTGTTAATGCGATTGAATTTTTAATAAAAGATGGAATCATCCAAGTTAGTTCATCAAAATCTACAGAAGAATCCGAAGGAGTTCCCAATTGGGTGAAAAATACCGCAGGATGGTGGTCAACAGATAAGATTTCTGAACAAGAATTTGTTAATGCGATTGAATTTTTAATAAAAGATGGAATCATCCAAGTTAGTTCATCAAAATCTACAGAAGAATCCGAAGGAGTTCCCAATTGGGTGAAAAATACCGCAGGATGGTGGTCAACAGATAAGATTTCTGAACAAGAATTTGTTAATGCGATTGAATTTTTAATAAAAAGTAATGTCATAAGTTTTGATAAAATTTCATCAGAAAAAGAAACATTATTAGAAAAACGTCAAAAATTAATTAATTATATTTGGAAAGAGAATGGATTTCCAACACATTTCCCAGATTTAATTGAGAACGATATCACTGATACAAATTTTGAAAATTTGAAAAATTTGAAAAAAATTGATAAATTTACAATTGAGATGAAGCATGGAGTTAATTCTATTGCATATATGTTAGTACCAATTGAACAAACAAATAATGATTTGATAATATATCACGGAGGGCATGGCGACTATCTTCATGATGGTATAAAACAAATAAGATTTTTTTTAGATAGAGGTTTTACTGTGTTAACATTTTCTATGCCATTATCAGGTATGAATAGTACTCCAGAACTAAATGTGAATGGACAGAATATTGTGTTTAATGATCATGATTATTTTACGCATTTAGACTCAAATGAGTTTTCATCAATTTCTTATTTTGTTGAACCAATTACAGTATCACTAAATTTTATTGAAAAAGACTTTGAGTTTGATAATTATCATATGGTAGGCATTTCAGGTGGGGGATGGACAACAATAATTTATCCAGCAATAGATGATAGGATTTCTCATAGTTTCTCTGTTGCAGGTTCAATTCCATTAGAGCTACGAACAAATCCAAAAGATTTAGGAGATTATGAACAACGTTTACCAGAATTATATGAGATAACAAATTTTTATGATCTTTATACACTTGCAGCTTTTGGTCAAGATAGAAAACTTACACAAGTTTTCAATTCTAATGATCCATGTTGTTTTGCAGCAGATAGATTGGACTTTAGTTATGAACAAACGATAAAAGATAATTTAAAAAATCTTGACGGTGAATTTTCCATATTTGTTGCTACTGAAAGTAATCATATTGTTTCAGGTATATCATTGATTGAATTTTTTAAAACTAGTGACGAGAAGTATAGAAACATACACGAAAATTATGAACAAAGAATATCTAAAAATGATTATTCAGGACTAAAAATGGAATATTTGGCTGGGCCAAAAAGTGGAGATATTCAAAATCTTGATTTAACAGGTTCAATGATAAAAAATGTTGATTTTCAAAATCAGGACATAGAAAATAGTATAATGTTTTCATCAGCACTTCTTAATGCCGATTTTACTAATTCTAATATTTCAAATTCAGATTTATCATTTTCTCTTATAACACCAATTTTCCAAGATACAAAAATTGAAAATGTTGATTTCAGTAGTAGTCGTTTTTTAAATGCAGATTTTTCGCCAAGTGAAATTAAAAATATAAAATTCGATATCAAAATGTGTTACACTTGTAATTTTGAAGGAGTTAACATATCGGAAATGAAAATTCAAGAAGGAAATCATTATTATGTTTCTATGGTAGATTCAAACTTTAGAAATATAGATTTTAGAAGTTGGGAAAATAAAAAAGTAGATTTTACTTCAAAAGCTGGAACTATATCAACTAATCCATCATCTGATTTATCATATTCAAATTTATCAAATATGGATTTGAGGAGTTTTATATTTTCTCACATAGATCAAGAAATAAAACAAACTGGTGACATTCTAAACATCGGTGGAGTTGATTACAATATTTCAGATGTTGGTGGACATGGTGCAAATTTGTCTGGTGCAAATTTGTCTGGTGCAAATTTAGAAGGAATGAATTTATCATTGGTGAATTTGTCTGGTGCAAATTTGTCTGGTGCAAATTTGTCTGGTGCAAATTTGTCTGGTGCAAATTTAGGATGTTTTGGTCACATAATATGTGAATAACAATGAATGATTCTAAATAGTCAATGTGTATTAGAATATTTGCTGATGATTATAGATTAGACGAGGTTCTCTCTGACTTCCTCAAACAGTGATGAGATAAAGTTCATTTGAACGCCGAATTATGAAGCACGAAATTTTTTATTGCATAGAATTTTAAGCAAAAAACGCATGTTTGAATCATGAGATATTTAGCAGTAATTTTTTCTTTATTATTTTTTTCAATTGTTACTCCAGCATTTGCAGAGTTAAATGTCGATGTGATAGCTGATGGATTGAATAATCCATGGGAAATTGTGTTTGGACCAGAAGGAGAGATTTACTTTACAGAAAGAGACGGGCGGTTATGGATAATTGAAGAGTTTGGTCAGGCAAAAATAATCGAAACATTCCCAAAGAGTGGTTCTGTAGAAGGTGGAACTTTAGGACTTGCACTGGATCCAATGTTTGAGCAAAATAAACGAATCTACATTTATCAAACAAATCTAGAACTAGAATTTTTCCAAAACAAAGTTTTTAGTTTTACACTTGATGATTATACATTAACTAACAAAGAAATCATAATTGAAAACATACCTGGGGCTCCATGGCACGACGGCGGAAGAATATCTTTTGGTCCTGATGAAAAATTATACATAACAACAGGTGATGCAATTAATCCTGGATGGTCACAAGATTTATCATCTCTTGCAGGAAAAATTCTTAGAATTAATTCTGATGGTACAATTCCTGATGATAATCCATTTGATTCTAGCCCAATTTTTTCTTATGGTCATCGTAATCCACAAGGAATTGCATGGAATGAAGATGGTTTGTTTGTATCATCAGAACACGGACCATCTGGAGAGATGGGGTATGGACATGATGAGATTAACGTAATTGTAAAGGGGAAAAATTATGGTTGGCCAAAAGTTGTGGGTGATTCATCTGATGGTACATTTGTAAATCCAATTATTCACAGCGGTGAACAAACTTGGGCACCAAGCGGAATGGTGTTTTACAATTCAGATAAAATTTCTATTTTAGAAGGAAAGTTTTTGGTTGGAACGTTAAGAGGTCAACATCTAATGGTGTTAGATGTTGCAAATGATGGTTCGTTAATCAGTAAAGAGAAAATGTTTGAGGGAGATTTTGGTAGAATTCGTACCGCACAGATTGGTCCTGATGGAGTTGTGTATCTACTAACATCAAACGGAGACAATGATAAGATAATTCGCATCTCTGAATCACCGCTTGAAGAGGTTACAAAGTTTACATCTAACGAGTCTGGAGATAATCTAACTATAGTATATGTGATAGTTGGAATTATTGTTGTAGGAGTTATAGGCGCTATTGTAATTAAACGAAGAAGATGATTATTCGTTTTCTAGTTCCTTTACTTTAGCAAAACAGGTTTCGGCCTCGTCATCTAAACCCTTGTGCTTCAATAATTCTGCTTTGTTATACCATGCATCTGCATAACCAGGCGATATTTCAATTGCTTTTTCATAACTAGAAATGGCATCATCATACTTTTCCAATTGTGTTAGTGCAACACCTCGGTCATACCAGATAAGTGAATCATTAGCATCAATAGTTGCAGCTTTATCATAACATGTTATAGCATCTTCATACTTTTCTAGTTCCACTAATGAAATTCCTTTGTTTAGATAAATTTCTGAAGTTTCTACAATTTTTAGAGCTTTATCATAAAATTCTATGGCCTCTTTATGTTCATCATAATCTGCTGAAAGAACTCCTTCGTTAACCAAAGCCTTGGCATCTGCCTCTGTTAATCCCATTACGATAGATTATCGTAATTTTAGATAAGCTTTACTAAATTTTCTTTTTGTATTTGATTTTTTTACAGTTATGAGGTCGACTTGTATTTTTATCAATTGGAATAAATTTTCCATCTTCTGTTTTAAAATCTTCATCAAAGTAAATTTTTCCTCCACATCCCTTATCACAACTGTTAATTTTTTGATTTGAATAATCGGAAAATTTTATTCTTTTAGGAAGTTTGTCTTTATCACAAGTGGTACAAAATTTACCACTCATTCGGTCATTACATTTTGGACAAAATTTCATAATTTTTAAGGATTGTAGTCATGATTAATTTTATAAATGAAAACTGCAGTCATTGGTCCTTGTTGTTGACTGTAAAAACTAGGTGAGGCATATACAAGATAGTATGGATCATTATCAGGATCTTGGAATTTTATGTCGTTAACATAAACAGGAATTAAACCATTTTGGTATACATCAAACGCTCTACCAGAAGAAGGATCAACATATTTGAAAATTGAAAATGGGGTTAGCATTCCTAATGTAGAATTTTCCATGTAAAATGGCGTTGGAGAGATATTATCATCTTCTAACATTTTAGAGACATCATGATTAGAAATTGCTGTATACCAAGTTTTCTTACTTTCATCACCACCGCCTTCAAGAGTGTAGAAAGGTACGTTAGAATTTTCTGAGTAAAATCTTTCACCTGCTAAATAAATTAACAAATAATCAGCATCCATTCCTTGTGGAATTGGATGACAACTTTGTTCAAGAACGCCCAATTCTTGTGCTTCTTTTTTGAAAATTTGTTTACATGATTCATTAAATGTTAAATCAGTTGTAGGATCCTTAATTTTTCCCCATAATCTTATATTTTCTTCACCAATATACTGTGAAACATCTTCAGAATAATGGGACTTTAACATGTGCCATGAATTTTCAGGAGTAGTGATTAAAGCATAAGCTATTTTTTTGATTTGCCAATCAATTAGAGTTGCATTATCAGCTAAAGTTGTACGTTCACTTAACGTAGTAATCCAGTATCCATAATCCCACCATGATGCAATAATAGCATCTTCAGGTGTATTTTGTTTTAACCATAATGTTGCATCAAGCCAATCATCAGTTGAATAGTTAGCAAATGAAGAACCGCCATTCAATATGGACGGGGTAAAGTCAGCCCAAGTTAGCCAAGTATTATTTTCAGGCAGGGTTATAGGAATAAGGAATAAAATAATGATTACAATCGGAAATATGAATTTCGTTAAGATTTGTTTATCTTGTTGAAATATTTTTTGAGTTAGAATTGTCAGTCCAATAGAACCTAAAATTATAATTCCAACTGATGCAAATAATTCTAATCTAATAAAGGCCGAACTAACATAGATAGCAAGAATGCTAGTAAATATAGCGAAAATTCTCATGTCGGTTTTTAGATTAATTGTTTTTTTGGAGAAAAGAAACCATATTCCAATTACTGCAAATATAAGAAAAACTGATAAAAATGTGAATGATAGTGTTAAATTAGTAGTCATGTGCTCTGCAACAGAATCAGTTAAGCTATCTTGACTAGTTAAGAAAGGATTTACAGCGTTAAGATATCTAAACGAAGGCAATCCAATAATTCCAGAACTTAAAATTCCTATACCAGATGCAATAAATGAAACTAAAACAATTACGCAGTTACGAATTTTTGTACGTTCACTACTAAACTTCATAATAACTCCAGAAATTATTATGAAAATTGTGGGTAGAAGAATTGCTATTCCAGCATATCCAATTATGAAGGTAGAAGTTCTTTCAAATAATAAAGAAAACAGTATCAATGATGCTGAGAATGAAGGAGCTGCCCACATTATGAAATTATCTTTATTTTTGAATAATGGTAATGAAAAATAAAATAATACAATAGGCAGTACAAAGAACAAGATACCACCCCAGGATGACAATCCCAATGACAAAAAGAATCCAGCTGTAATTAATTTAATAAAAGAGATTTTGCCTTTGTTAAATTTTATTCCTGAAACAAAAAGATAGATTGCTATAAACGCGAAGAAAAGTCCTAAGGGTTCTGATTTAAACCATCCAAGTAGTCCTCTAGTAAAAATTGGGACCGATACTGAGAAAATTAATGCCGCAAATAATCCAGCAGTTGTACCAGCTAAAACACGAACAAATGCGAAAACTACAAGTGCAGTTAGAGAACCAAAGACAATCGGTAAGAGGATTGTAAAGTCATAGACAGATAAGCCAAAATTAAAAACCTGATAGAGTGATGCAGCTGTAAGATGTAGAGTTACTTGTGACGTCTCAGACACATTTCTTCCAAATGGATGCCAACTTTTTTCATCAATCCAATTGAAGTATGCATCAGTTCCGTTATCTAAAATATATTCAGTTGCTCTAAAATTAAAAAATGGATCAAATTCAAACAATTCAAAACCATATGTTGCAGGAGTAGAGCGAATTATAATTGAAATTGAGACAGAAAGAGCTAAAATTCCAATTACAAGTAAATGTTGTAATCTAAAATCAAAATTACCTACTGAAAATAATTTTTGATTAGATACCATATTTCAATTCAATTTTGATAGTTATTTACAGTTTATTGCACTATGGTGCAAAAGTTCCAGTTAATTTGGCTTCAGCTAGAATGTGACCTTTCATTGCATCTTCTAATTCCTGTTTTGTGTAACCTTCTTTTAGAACTAATTCTTTACCAAGTGCATATGCTTTGAATACATAGGTATGTCGTCCATCTGGAGGTGCAGGTCCACCATAACCAATTTCGCCAAAATCTGTTTTACCCTGAATTAGAGTAACATCATTTAGATCATGATATGTTAACCAATGAACCCAAATCTTTCCTACTGCAGCCATAGCATCTGGATCATCCATGATTAATGCTAATGTTTTTGTTTCATCTGGAACAGAACCAAATTGAATATTTGGTTGTTCATTTTCATGTTTATATCCAAATTTTTTAGGAATCTCTGCTCCATCATTGAAATCAGAACACGTTATAGAAAATTCAGACATGATTCATTGAATAATTATTTTTAAAATAAAGTTTTCTAGTTTTCAAGAACAATTTTATCATTATGAATAGATAAAATTGAACTTCCTGATTGTTTTATCTTATTTTTCAATTCTCTATCCATCGTAGCTACAATACTTCTATTTTCTTTGATAAAATCAAGAATTGCTACATCAGCATTGCTGCCATCAATGTCATTTGTTTTAAAATTTTTGATGAAATGTAAGGTTTGTTCTGAAATAATTTTTTTATCAGGATCTCCTGCTAAATGTTCTAACTCTTTTTTAACAATTTTAGGTACAATGAATGATAGAGTTCCAATTTCAGTCTCTATAGAATCAATATTTTTTATTCTATGAGTGGCTAAATGAATTAAAAAACTAGTATCAGAGATTACTTTAACCAATTATTCCAGCACCGATTAATCTCCATCTATCAGCGATTCTTCTACTAATTGCAACATTACTTTTTTCAAACAAACATGCAGGACGTCTTAATGTTACTTCAATATCAGTTCCTTTTACTTTTGTAACTTTTCCAGGAATTGGGGCAGTACCAATGTTTAATCTCAACATTTCACCCATGTTGATTGGAGAAATTTTTTCATTACCTGTAGATCCAACTGCTGAATCAAATAAACTGACTTTTAATTTTGCAATATCAGAATTTTCCGGTAATGAATCTGGTTTACCAATTACAGAACCAATGAATGAATCACCACGTGTTAAATTAGGATCAAGTTTAGTTCCAATTGCAACTAGACCACCAGGCTTTACATTATCAACAGTTCCCGCGCCAGTTCCTAAAGAAACAATTTCAGTGATTAATGGTTCATAATTTTTTTTCTTTTCATTTAATAATCCAGGTTTAATTTCAATTTCATCACCAATGTTAAACTGACCTTCAGTTAGACTTCCACCAATAACTCCACCTTTGATATTTGCAATTTTTGAACCAGGTTTGTTAATGTCAAATGAACGTAAAACATGCATTACCGGAGACTTCTTGATATCATGCTCTGGTGTTTTGATTTCGGTTTCTATTGAATAAATGAGCGCATCTAAATTCAGATTAGATTGTGCAGACACTGGGATTACAGGTGATTTTGCAGCATTTGTTCCTTTGATAAATTTTGAAATATCAGAATAATTACCCATTGCTTCTTTGTATGTAATTAAATCAACTTTATTTTGAACTACAACAATTTGTTTAATTCCTAATGTTTGAAGTGCTAAAAGATGTTCTTTACTTTGCATTTGCGGGACTTTTTCATTTGCAGCAAGTAGTAAAATAGCACCGTCCATTAATGCAGAGCCGGATAACATGTTTGCCATCAAACTTTCATGTCCAGGACTATCAACAAAACTAACTACTCTACTTAGTTCTCCTTCTTGTTTACAGTTTGGGCATTTAGGTGATGTAGAATAATTTGTTGGAGGTTCACAATCAGGACATTTGTAAAATGCTGCATCAGAATAACCAACTCGAATTGTAATTCCTCTTTTCAATTCTTGACTATGCACACTGGTCCATTTACCTGTTAATGCCTGAATCAAAGTAGTTTTTCCATGATCTACATGACCTGCAGTACCAATGTTTACGCATGGTTGGTTACCATATTTTTTTACATATGAGTCAGGAAGTGAATCTTTCCAATGCATAATAAAATTACAAATCGAGAGTATGTTAATTTATGCATTAAATTTTGAGTTATGCAGATTTTTTACTAATCATTGGCAATTTGCCTTTCTTGTATAAAATTGCAATAATGGCAACAATAATGATAATTGCAGCAATTGCACCCATTGGTGAATCACCTTCTTCAGTATCTAACATGGATAATGCAGAAACATCAATCGTAGTATCATATGATAAAATATGCTCATCTCTCATAGAATCTTTGTATCTAACTTCGATTGTAATGTCATGTTTGCCATCTAAAGATACACCATCAAAATCAATTGGAATGTTAAATGGTACAGGACTATCAGGTTCTATTTCATCAATATATTGTGTGGATTCTATAATGTTAGAGTCTCCTCGTGGTTTTAGAGTAACAAATCCAAATAATCCATCACTATTTCCTTCATTAAGAATTTCACCAATTACTGTTTGTTTTCCAGACAAATCAATTACTTTAACACCATAGATTGACGGGTCAACTAATCCATTAATGTAAAAGTCAGTTACCCTGGTAACAGTTTCTAATTCACCATGAGCATCATAGTATGAAATTGTCATAGGAAGATGTAATGGTTCATTTTTGATTGTTTCAGGAACAAATACTTTCAATGAAAATGTCACAGAAGATTGTGGTTTTATTGTTCCAACATCCCAATGTGTTTGATCAAAAATTACATTTTCTAGATTAGTAACAGAAGATGAAGTAGATGCAACTGAAGTTTGATCATTTTGCAAAACAATATCTACATTGTTTAATGGTGCACTACCAGCATTTGAGATCTCAATTACTACATTATTGTTTATGATAGAAGTGAGAGGACCAGATATTGGTCTTAAGTTAACTATACTATCGCCAGTAAGTTTGAATGTAAAGGGAAAATTCTCACTTCTTTCACCAGATTCTCTTAATCTTGAAAATGTAAGATCAACAGTTCCAGAATAATCTTTGATAGGTGCAAGTTCAGAAACATCAACAAAAAATGTTAAAGCAAATGTATTACCTGCAGATGCTTTTTGATCATTGTCAGCCATCATAGCTACACCTCTTCCACTTGGAGATTGATATGGTGCAGGAAGAGAAAGTTTTCCTTTGATTCCAGTAATATCTTGCGTTCCCACATTACTCATTACAACAGTAAATGGAACATTTCTGTCGCCAGGTGCAACTTCAATTTTATTCCCTTCAGTTCCAAAATACGCATCAAGGAATTTTACACTAATTACAAAGTCTCTTAATACACCTAGAGGAGCATCAGCAGGTCCAAGTCTAGCATCTCCAAATGATAATGGAGTAAGTGAGCTTACCATTAAAAATGCTAGAAAAACTATAACGAATTTGTTCATACCGTAATCTCCATTGTGTTTTCTTCTTCATACGATTTACCATCTTTAATTGTAATTATCCTATCAACATCTGGGAATTGATGTTTATCGTGTGTAACAATAATGAATGTTTGATTTAATTCCTTAGCCATTGTTTTTGCTAGTTTTACAACTTTTCCTGCAGTAACTGAATCTAAATTTCCTGTTGGTTCGTCAGCTAAAACCACAGTTGGACGATTAACCAATCCTCTGGCAATTGCGGCTCTTTGTGCTTGACCACCAGAAATTTTGTTTGAACGTTTGTTAATTTGATCCTCCAATCCAACTTTAATCAATAAATCAGTTGCATTTTGGCGAATATCCTCAGAGCTTCCTTGAATTTGCTGTGGCAACATTACATTTTCTAAGACTGTTAAATCAGGTAACAAATTTGCGAATTGAAATACAAATCCTAGTTTTTCATTTCTATATTGTGAGACTTGTCCATCTTTTAGAGTAGTCGTTTCTTTTCCGTCTAAGATTACTTTTCCTAATGTTGGTTTATCTAATAATCCAATCATGTTTAGTAATGTAGATTTTCCAGAACCTGAACTTCCCACTATTAGAACAAATTCGCCACGTTTAATTTTAAATGAAACATCATCTAATGCTTTTACTTGTGTATCACCTTCTCCGAAAATTCTTGAAACATTTTGTAGCTCTAAAACAATATCAGACATTTCTCATCGCCTCCACTGGTTGTAGTTTAGTCGCTCTATAAGAGGGATATATTGCTGCAAGAATTGCTAAGAAGAAAGCCAAGAGTGCGGTTTCTGCAATTTTTGACCAATTATAGTTTACCTCAAGCGCTAAGCTTCCTTGGAATTGCATATTGGTTTCTTTTGCATATGTTGTATATGCTAAACCAATTCCAGTTCCAGCACCTGCACCAATTGCACCAATAATCATTCCTTGTAAAATAAATACCATTAAGATATCCTTTCGTTTTGCACCAATTGCTCGCATAACACCAATTTCTCTAGTCTTACTGTTTACAAGCATCATTTGTATAGTAACAATTGCAAATGCAGAAGATCCCATTCCAAAGTATCCAATTAAATTAATCATTGCAATTCCAGAGCGAAATCCTTTGAGTGTTGCCTCAGCTGCCTCTTCAATTGTTTGTGCCTTGAGATCATCATTAGCATATGCAGCTAAGAACTGTTTTCTAATTTCTAATGCGGCCTCTGGATTTTTTTCATTTAATTTTACAAAGATTGAATTTGATTCATTAGGTCTATCAACTAAACTTCGTAGAGTATCAATATGAACAATCACGCTTGTATCAAATCCTTGACCTCCAGCAGTTTTTGAAATTCCGGTAACAACAAATCTTTTTGAATTTTCTTCCCCACCTTGATTCGTCATAATTAGTTTAAGATTATCACCAACTCTTACGCCACCTAAATCTTCTGCAACAGTTTCACCAACAACAATTGAGTTTCTAGCATAGACATACTGACCATCACTAATTGTTGTATGAATTTTTGAAGCTTGTATATCAGATACAGGTTCTACACCAACTACGGGTACATCGTATTCTTCGTGAAATTCTCCCATGCTTCTAAATTCTATATCGGCACTGCCCGAAAGCCGGGGCGTCGCGGACTGTACTAACGGCACTCTTTCAAACCAGTTTGTGTAAACCACATGAGATCTTTCAATAGTTGCTTCTTCTTCATGGCTTACAAAAATATCTCCAAATCTATAATCAGTCATATCACGAATTATTGCATCATAAATTCCCTGAAAAATTACAAAGTTAACATGAATTACCAAAATTCCAATTGACACGGCAAGTACCGCGCCAATCAAACTACCTCTTTTGTTTGCAAGCATTCTAGCTGCTAGGTTTACTCGATAATCCATAACCTATTAGGAAATGTCGAATATATAATACTGATCAAGTATAGTGCTAACATTTTGGACATAATCAAGTAGAATGGTAAGATTAATTAGATAAATATACAATTTACTTTACATATTGGACATTTTAGATATGAAAATTCTCAGTAGATTACTGAATAATTGTAGAAAACCAGATAGACAAATTGGAAGGGAATTAGGAATTTCTGGCGGGGCAGTTGGTTCAAGAATTAGTAAAATGGAAAAGTTAGGAATTATAGAAAAATTCTGTCTTAAAGTTGAACCACCACTTTTAGGATTGAATATGTTTTACATTGTAGTAAACACCCAAAATCAAAAAGAGATTATCAAAAATGTCAAACTAGCTGGAATGCCATTTGCAATTGTTCCATGTGTAGGAGGAAATACTGTCATCGGAGTTATAGTTAAAGAAGATATGAAACAAAAAATTAAACTTCTAGAAAAATTAATGCAAAGTGTACGTGTGATGTCAGTTTTTGAAGCTGACAATACTAAGATTACGCATAATCTAACTAGGACCGATTTAGAAATTTTAAATCAATTGATAGAAAATCCTAGAAAAAAGATTGAACAGTTATCAAAGGATACAGAACTATCAACAAAAACAATCAACAGAGGATTAGAAAAATTACAAAATAATGAATCAATACAATTTACACTTGTATATGATCCTAGTAAAATTGAAGGTTTCTTATGTTATGCAGTTGTAGCAATTACACAAGAAGATATTCCACAAATGTTAAAAAAATTTGAAAAAGAATTTTCAGAAGATTATCTAATGACACCATTTTTAGCAAAAAATCAAATTGTTTTATTTTTGTATAGTGAAAGTATTTTCAAAATGGATGAAATGACAGAAAGAGTGGCAAAAGTGGAAGGAACAATAACAACTGAATTATTTATTCCAAAAAAAATTGATATGCCAGAAAAATGGTTAGAAAAAAGATTGGAAACATTAACAAAGTCACAAACATTACATATTTCTCAGGTAAACTAAAAATGAAAAAAGAAAAATTATACAAAGGAAGATTGTTTGAAGTAAATGCATATAATATGCAAGTAGAACATAGAAAAGTTAGAAGAGAACTAATAGAACATCCAGGTGCTGCGGCAATGCTTGCATTTGATGAAAAGGGAAAAGTGCTTTTAGTAAAACAACATAGATTTCCTCATGGATACATTCTAGAAATTCCAGCTGGTACTTTGGAAAAAGGAGAAAAACCAATTGATTGTGCATATAGAGAAATTATTGAAGAAACCGGCTACAAGGCCAAAAAGATGACTAAATTAGTCTCATATTTCCCTTCTGTAGGCTATAATAAAGAAGAAATTCATGTTTTTGTAGCATCAGGAACAAAAAAAGAATTTGAATTAAAATTAGATAATGATGAATTTATCACCGTTGTCAAAATGGATATTAAAAAATTAATTGGGATGATTAAAGCTGGAAAAATTATTGATTCAAAAACAATTTGTGCAGTAATGATTTATGCAGCAAAGAAAAAATTACTTTAACTATTTGTAACTTGGTTTGACTAAATCGGCTATATCTGACCAAGACTGTAATACTTTTTCAAACATATAGATAAGATCAAAAAATGCAAGAGAAATTTGTTTTTTACTTTCTAGTGAAGATCTGATTTTTGAAATTTTAGTAGCATTATTTCTTTGTAATCTAATTGCATTAATTGCAAGTGTTCTATTATTAGAGATAAAAGAATCAATAGATTTAATCTGTATTTCTTCCATATCTTTTGCGAAATCATGAAGTTTCTTTAATTCAACTTTAGAAAGATTTGATTTTATTAATGATTGCGATAATTCAACAACGGTATCACCTGCAATTTCAAGGGTATTTGCTGCAATTCTATAATCAAGAATATCAATATTTTCTAAATTAAAAATATTAGCTAATCTCGTATCCATTATAGTACTTCGAATTAATCTAACAAGAAGGAAATATTGTCTATTAATTTCTGCATCACGATTTACTATAGTCTCTAAATTTGTTTTGTCACCACTTTCTAATGATGATACAACATCACTAAACATTCCAAGTGCAATAGAACTCATTCGTTTTAGAATATTTTGCGGATTAATTGATGTCTCATCAAGTAAAAATTGAACAGAAATATTTGTTGCATCTTCATCAATTATTTCCATTCCAACTAATCTTCTTGTTGAACCACGAACACTTTCCCTATCAGTAATCGAAATTGGAGATTTACTTACAATTTTGATCATATCAAATCCTAAAAGATACGCACCAGTAATTGTTGGTACAATACTTTCACCCTTTGGAAGAGGATAAGTAATTTCAATATCCTTTGATGGTCTTTTACTTAGCTGTGTTCTAATAGAAAGATTGTTTTTGTTTGTTTCAATTTCAACTTGGTTTGTTTTATCTAAATTATTTGCATCAATCCATTCTTTTGGAAGAGATACTAGAATACTACTTCCAATTTTTTGCAGGCGTCGTGTGAATGTAGTCAATTTATACTAATTTATATTATTTAAGCCAAGTATTAATATTTTCCAAATATGTCAAGTGTGATCATGATGGCAACAGCGTTTTGTCCGGCACATATTACAGGTTTTTTCAAGGCAGAATTAGATAAAGAAGATTCCAAACAACTCGGATCTTTAGGTGCAGGATTTTCTATACAAAAAGGTGTTAAAACAACAGTCACCATAAGAGAGAGAACAAAACATGACATTTCAGATTTTGCAATAAAGGTAAATGGTTTTGAATCAGGAGATATGCGAGTATCAGAATTAGTTTTAAGTAGATTTAGTGTAAAAGGAAAATTCATTGACGTTACACATGATATTGATGTTCCAGTTGGTTATGGATTTGGTTGTAGTGCAGCAGTTGCACTATCATTATCTATTGCATTAAATGATGCATTAGATTGTAAATTAACAAAAATTCAGGTAGCGCAAATTGCACATGATATTGAGATAGAATGTAGAACAGGATTAGGAGATGTTTTAGCATCATACCATGGAGGATTTGAGGTTAGAGTAAAACCAGGTGCACCAGGAATAGGTCAAGTAAAAAAAATTAATTCAAAAGAAAAACGAGATGTGATTATAATTTGTTTTAATCCAATTTCAACAAAAAAGTTTCTCAAAGAAAAGATTTCATCAATTAATGGACTAGGCGGAAAAATGGTGAAAAAACTTATTGTAAGTAACGATACTGAAGAGTTTCAAGATATGTCAATAAAATTTGCAAAATATGTTAACGTAGTCACACCAAAAATGAATCAAGTTATCAATCTTTTACATAAAAATAGAATAAAATGTGGTGTAGCATTATTTGGTGAAACAGTATTTTCACTAGTAACAAAAGATGAAAAAAATAAAGTTAAGGCACTTTTGAAACAATTTGATGATGGATTAATAATTACGTCAAAAATTGATAACTCTGGTGCAAGATTACAGTAAATTTTTGATGCATATGAACATACCAAAGTCGCATCCTCGATATCTATCTCTTCAAATTAGAGAAAAATTAGTTAAAGGTTTTGATAATAACTTAGTTGCAAAAGAAGGACTGTTAGCTCATGGTAGAGGAGAAGCTTTTGATTATTTGATAGGTGAGAAAACAACAAAATCTGCAAAAGATGCAATTAAAGCTGCATCAATTATGCTAAATCAAGCAGAGAATTCGGTAATTTCAGTTAATGGAAATTTTGCTGCACTTTGTCCAAAAGAAATTATTCAGTTAGCAAAAACAACAAAATCAAAGATAGAAGTGAATTTATTTTATTCAAGTGAAAAACGAAAAAAAGCAATTTCAAATATTTTGAAAAAATCTGGTGCAAAAGAAATTCTAGGAATGGACAAAAAACAATCTACCAAACTAAAGGGAATAGATAGTGCCAGGAGAATTGTTGATAAAAATGGGATATTTTCTGCAGATGTAGTCTTGGTTCCATTAGAAGATGGCGATAGAACTATTGCTCTAAAAAAGGCAAAAAAGAAGATTATCACATTTGATCTAAATCCACTTTCAAGAACTGCACAAACTGCAGATGTGACAATTGTAGATAATGTGACTCGTGCAATGAAATTACTTATTTCTGAATCAAGAAAAAAATCTAAAAAACAAAGTTCATTTGATAACAAGAAAAATCTAAAAAATACAATTTTAGAGATTCAAAAAAATCTAAAACGGAGAGCAAAAAATGTCTAAAACTGTGAATGACATAATACAGATGAAGTCAAAAGAAAAAATTACAGTATTAACGGGATATGATTCAACTATGACTACACTGTGTGATAAAGCCGATGTAATTCTAGTCGGAGACAGTGCTGGAATGGTGATGTTAGGATACGATAACACAAAAGATGTGACAATGGACGACATGGTACGTTTTACAAATGCCGTAAAAAATGCAAAAACCGATTCATTAATTGTCACAGATCTTCCAATTAAGTCCTATGAAAATGAAGATTCAGCTATAACTAATTCAAAAAGACTAGTACTAGCAGGAGCACATGCAGTAAAATTAGAAGGTGGAAAAGAGGTTGCACATATTATCAAAGCTGTAAAAGATTCAGGTATTCCGGTAATGGGACATCTTGGATTACTTCCACAAACTGCAGAAAAATATTCTGTTCAAGCAAAAGAAAGTGGAGATGCAGTTAGATTGATAGAAGATGCCAAAATTTTAGAACAATCAGGAGTATTCAGTATTGTTTTAGAGATGGTTACAAGTGATGTTACAAAAATTATTACAAAAAATGTCACAGTTCCAACTATAGGAATTGGTTCAGGCAAGGATTGTGACGGTCAAGTATTAGTTATTCACGATATGCTAGGAATGTTTGAGAAAATAAAGCCAAAATTTGCTAAGAGATATCTGAATTTATCAGAGGAAATTAGGAATGCAGTTAGTTCATACGTAAAAGATGTAAAAGAAGAGCAATTTCCTGGAGAAGAACATACATTTTCTATGGAAAAAGACGAGTTAGAAAAGTTGGAGAAAGAAAATGTCTAAGAAAGGATTACCACATCCATCACTTGACATTGTAGAAAGTAATGGTACTGAACTTACTGGGAAAAATATTGTTCTTTGTGTTGCAGGTTCAGTTGCTGCATACAAGTCAATTGAACTTGCAAGATTATTGATGAGACATGGGGCAAATGTCAAATGTGTTATGTCAAATGCAAGTACAAAATTAATCAAACCGGATTATATGAAATGGGCTACAGGAAATAATGTAATTACAAAATTAACTGGAGATATGGAACATATTGGATTAGCAGATTACAAAAGGTCTGATTTACTAATAGTATACCCTTCAACTGCAAATACCTTAGGAAAATTAGCAACAGGTATTGATGATACACCAATTTCAACAGTTCTTACAGTTGGATTTGGTTCAAAAATTCCAATAATCATGGGTCTTGCAATGCATCGTTCAATGTATGAAAATGCTGCAGTTAAGAAAAATATGGATTTTCTAAGAAAAAAGATAGATTTTGTATCACCACAAATGATTGAAGGAAAGGCAAAAGCACCAGAACCAGAAGATATGCTATCATTTGTTTTAAAAAAATTTGGAGGTTCAGAAAAATTGCGTGGAAAGAAAGTTTTGATGACTGCAGGCCCGACTATAGAAAAAATAGATTCTGTTCGTATGATAACAAATCAAAGTTCTGGAAAAACAGGAACATTATTAGCTTCAGAGTTGATTTCAGCAGGAGCAAAAGTCACTTTGGTATATGGTCCAGGAACAAGTGAACCACCAAAAGGTGCTAAAGTAATTCGAGTAGATTCTGTAGAAGAAATGAATAAAGCAATCAAAGAATGTTTGAAGAAGAAATTTGATATTGCAATAATGGCTGCAGCTGCATCAGACTATGTAGTCAAAAATACAATCTCAAATAAAATAAAAAGTGACAAAAAAGAAATTAATGTAAAACTTGTAAAAGCACCGAAGATTATTGATGTCATAAAAAAGAAACAAAAAGGAATTTTTCTCATTGGTTTCAAGGCTGAAACTGATATTTCTAAAAAGGAATTAGTTAATCGTGCAAAAAAGAAATTAAAAGAATCAAATGCGGACATGATAATTGCAAATGATATTGGTCATAAGTATAACAAAGATTCAAGTTATAACGAAATTATAATTATAGAATCTAAAAAAATAACAAATATTCCAAGAACTAAAAAAGAGAGACTTTCTAAAATAATTTGTAAAAACATTGAAAAAAGATTCTAAAGGTCTAAAATACAAAAAACGTACTATTTCAGTTTGGAATGAGGTTGCACCATTTTATCATAAGAGGTGGGCAAAAAATGAAGTTGGACCATTTGGCGTTACAAAGAAACTGTTAGAGTTGTCTAAAATAAAAAAGAATGATACAGTTTTAGATCTTGCATGTGGTACAGGGCTTGTTACAAAGAAACTAATCAGAAAAGTTGGAAGTAAAGGTGAAATTTATGCAATAGATTCATCAGAATCTGCAATTAAAATAGCAAAAAGATGGACAGGTGGTGCTAAAAACCTACATTTCATTAGAGCAGATGCTGAAAAAATTCAATTTAATACAAAATTGGATGCAATTACATGTCAATATGCATTATTCTTTTTTCCTAATGAACAGAAAGTATTAAAAAATATGAAAAAGTTTTTGAAGGAAAATGGAACAATTACACTTGCCGTTCATGGAAAATATAATGTTCCATACTTTGATTGTATTTTAGAATCAGTAAAGAAATTCATTCCAGATTACCTACCAAAATATCCAGAGATGGACAGATTTGGAACAAAAGAAACCTTTGCAAAGTCAATAAAAAAAGCAGGATTTAGTAAAATTATAGTTAAGAAATTTGTTTTCAAATACAGTCCAGGTACATTTTCAGAGTATTGGAATAATTATAAAAAACATCTATCAAAACCTCTAAAAGAAAAATTTGAGTCTCTAACAAAATTTCAAAAAGATAATCTCAGAGAGATGATTAAAGATAAAACCATAAAATATACTAAAAAAGATGGAAAGATTGTATTTCCATGGGAAGTTCTAGTCTTGACTGCAAAAAAATAGTGACATCAGACATAAATTCAGATTAAGAATGCATTAAGATTGTTGAAGGTTAGAAGAAAAAGACTCTTAAAAAATTGTAAAGAGATTACAGGTTGTGATATGCTAGTTGCATTAGAGCCAGAAAATCTATTTTACATGACTGGGTTTTGGGGGGAAGCAATTGGAATTTTAGAAAAGAATGGAAAGACAACCATTATTGCACCAGAACTAGAAGTCGGTAGGGCAAAAGAAGAAGGAACTGATTGCACAGTAATTCAATCTGATCGTGGCATGAGTTCTTTGTTAACATTGAAGAAATTTCTCAAAGGGAAGGTCTGTACAGATTGCCAGAATTATTCTGTTATGCAATCATTAAAAAAAACATTTCCAAAAATTAAAAATTCAATTGAACCATTTAACAAATCAAGAGAAATTAAAGATGATAATGAAATTAAAATTCTAAAAAAAGCATCTAAAATAATTGATGAAATGTTTGGGATTTGTCAGAAAAAAATTAAAGTAGGACAAAAAGAATCAGAACTTCAAGCCATTTTGATGTCATATGCAGTAGAAAATGAAATGTTTGATACAGGATATAGTTCTACATTAAATCCATTAATTATTGCAGGAGGACCTAATGGAGCATTACCTCATGCACAGGTTACGGGTAGAAAGTTTAAGAGAAATGAATTGATAGTTGTAGATTTAACATTAAGATACAAAGGTTATGTTTCAGATGCAACAAGGACATTTGCAATAGGAAAAATTTCTACCGATGAAAAAAATGTTTATGATATTGTTAAACAATCACAAAAAGCGGGATTAAAAGCTGTTAAACCAAACATAGATTGTAAAAAAATTGATGATGCATGTAGAAAGATTATTGATGAATCAGGTTATGGAAAATATTTTATTCACTCAACTGGACATGGTATTGGACTAGATGTACATGAATTACCAACAATTGGTCCAAGAAGTTCTACAAAGTTAGAAAAAAACATGGCAATAACTGTAGAGCCAGGTATTTACATTCCAAAAAAGTTTGGTGTACGAATTGAAGATTCATTAGTTGTAACACAAAAAAATCCAATTCTTTTGCACAAATTTACAAAAGACTTGTGTGTCGTGTAATTTCTGAGGCTAAATAGATCAAAAGAGTTTATGAAGGTGTAGATCGGGAATATAGCTGTGCAGAAACAAGAAAACACAACGTACTTGAAAGCAATCACTATTCGTGATCCTAGTGATTTACATTCAATAAAAGAAGACATCAAAAAAGGAATGGTGCTAATTTTAAGAGTTACACCATTAGCACAATCAGATGTTGAGAAATTACGTAAGGTTGTTGAAGAGCTTTATGTTATTGCACGCAATGCAGAAGCAGATATTGCAAGATTAGGAGAAGAAAGAATTATTGTAACTCCACCAAATGTAAAAATTTGGAAACCAGATTATGATTTAAAATAATTTTATAGCTTCTTGAACTTGTGGATAATGAGTTGTAACTCTATACATTCTATTAATTGCTGATGAAAGATTTTGGGATTTTCTTCTTTCTCCATGATTAACAAGAACTCTACGAAGTTTTGGTCTTAATCTTTGCACATATGACATTAATTGATTATAATCACTATGACCGCTAAATCCTTCTAGTTTTTCTGTACCACAATTAATTGAAACAACTTCAACTTTTCCATCTCTACCCATAATTGTTACCTGTCTTGCACCATCCATTACCCTTCGTCCTAAAGTTCCATTTACTTGATAAGAGACGAAAAGAATCTTATTTTTTGGGTTTGGTGCAAAGTTTCTGAAGTATTCTAAAACGGGACCACCTTCAAGCATTCCAGATGTAGCAATTACAATACATGGTGAATCTTCTCTTAGAGGTTCATCTCGTCCGTCTGCATGTTCAATATTTGTGAAATATTCCGAATCAAATGGATTATCGTCTGTTTCTAAAATTTTCTGTTTCAGTGATCTCTCAAGATACTCAGGATGTGCTTCATGAATTGCAGTAGCTTCCTGAATCATTCCTTCCATGAAGACAGGTGATTCTGTTAATTGACCAGATTTCATATACTTGTCAATAACCATCATCAGTTCTTGTGCACGTCCTACAGCAGGAATTGGAATGAGAACTTTTCCACCACCTTTTAGAATTTCATTTACAGATTTGATAAATGCCCCTTCAACTTCTTCTCTTGTTGGTTGAATGTCTTCTTTTGCACCGTATGTACTTTCAACTAGTAATGTTTCAACACGTGGAAATCTTGTATCAGCACTTTCTAAAAGCATACTTTTTCCATATTTAATATCACCAGAATAAACAAAATTATGATCACCATTACCAATATGAAAGTGACATGATGCAGAACCTAAGATATGACCTGCGTTTGCTAATACAAGTTTGATATCAGGTGAAATATCTGTGACAGTTCCATATGAAAGACCGATTGTTTGTCTCATAATTTGATGTACATCTCTTTCTGCATACATTGGTGTTCGTCCTTGTGCACCTGCAACCTTGATTGCATCTAATTGAATCAAATTCATCATAGGAAGGGTTGGTTCAGTACAATAAATTGGTCCTTTGTACCCATATTTTGTTAATACAGGGAGAAATCCCGTATGATCCAAATGGGCATGACCAATTACAATTGCATCTAACTCATCTAATGAAATATTTGCCCAGTCTAAACGAGGAAATGCTTCAGAAGGAGTTCTCGCACCAGGGTTGATGCCACAATCAATTAGCACCTTACTATCTGGAGTAGTCAAAAGCATACAGGAACGTCCGACCTGTCCAAATCCACCTAATGTTAGTAATGATACCTCAGATTTTTGTACTAGTCTAGGTCTAAAGATTTCCTCTCCAACAGATTTTAGTTGTTTTGCTCTTTCTGCAGATGAGATTTTTAATTGATAATTGATTGATTTGATTGTGTTAGATGGTTTTGTAGTTGATTTTTTTATTCTTAATCTCCAACCGGTTTGTTCAGTAACTTCCGTATGATTAAATTCTTCTGCATTTCTTTGACAAAGCCATGGTCTTTTTAGCTCAATTGAAACCTCACCTGTTGCAGTATCAAAAAATGTAGCCTCTAATCCAGCATCATCTGGAACTAAATTATCTAAAATTTTTCTTGCATCTTCTTCAGACTTTCGAATTTTTTCATCAGTTCGTATTACAATTCGTTTCTTGATTTGGTTTACTAGATTGGATATGATTTCATTATTTTCCATCAAAAAGCGCGGTGTATCAGTATAGAGAGCAATACGAGGACCCTCATAATCAATTTTCGTAACATTTGCATCTTTGGGTATACTTGTCAGTATGGTCGCCATTATATTCTGGCTAGATTGATCTGCTTGCTGCTGTTGTTTTTTTTGCAATTATTTTAAAGAGGAAGTACTGCTTTCTTTTGTTCTTCTGTTAAAAGACGGAATCCATTTTTATCAACCAGTGCTATATTGATTCCATCGCCGGTTCCAATATTTCGTGTTATGGCTGCTTTGACTGCACGTAGTGCAACATTTTTTGCATCTTCGAGTGTCAAATCTTTGTGGTATTCTTCTTCTAACAGACCATATGCAACTGGAGAACCACTACCAGTTGTTACATAATTTTTATTTTCTACAGAGCCAAACATGTCGATATTAAATAAAGCAGGACCTTTTGCATCAACGCCACCTACTAAGATGTCTGCAATGAATGGATAACCTCTGTTTTGATGGAACATTAAAGAGGTTAGTCTTGCTAATGAGTTAACTGGAATAGGTTCTTGATTTTGAATTCTATGTAAATTTGCATGATAACGTAATACATCTACAATGTTTTGTGCATCTGCTACACCACCTGCTAAAGTAAGACCAACATGTTGTTCAATTTTTTGAATTTTCATTGTATTGTTATTTGCAATGAAATATCCTGCGCTTGCTCTCATGTCTGCACATAAGACTACACCGTCTGTAGCCTTGATACCTACAGTGGTTGTTCCGTGTAATATTTTTTCTTCAACATTGTTTGACATAAGTTTAACCTCGTTTTGAGATAATATCAATGATATTAGACCCTTTTAAATAACTTTGTCATAGGATCGAAGTATTGAACAAGAAGGTTAAGTCCCACACAATGGAGCTTCCAAGACAGATTGTTGTTGGTGAAAAGAACATAGGACAAGTTGGAGAATTTTTACGATCACTTTCTAATCCAAAAAAAGTTTCAATAATTTCTGGGAAAAATGTAAAGAAAATAATTGGAAAAGAGATCGACAAGTCATTAAAAAATGCAAAAATTTCAGCTGTTTGGCATTTAGCAAAATCAAATCAAGTAAAAGAAACTGACGTGATACAAAAAAAAGTCAAATTAACAAAAAGTGACATAATCATAGGTTTAGGAGGAGGACGCTCAGTAGATGTTGCAAAATTATGTGCATTTAATCTAAAAAAACCATTTGTTAGTATACCTACCTCTGCATCACATGACGGTATTGCAAGTCCATTTGTTTCAGTTAGAGGTGAAAAACCACATTCGCTGGTTGCAACTGCACCTCTAGGTGTATTTGTTGATTTAGACATAATCAAAAAAGCCCCTAAAAAATTACTGGCAAGTGGATGTGGAGATTTGATGGCAAAGGTAACTGCAGTTCATGATTGGGAGTTAGGTCGTGATAAGGTAGGAGAATATTATGGAAGATATTCAGCAAACCTTGCTTCAATGAGTGCAGAAATATTAATTGAAAGTGCAGAAAATTTTTCAAAAAATAAAATTGATGTTAGAATAATAGTTGAAGCATTAATCAGTGCAGGAGTTGCATCATGCATTGCAGGAAGTAGTAGACCTTGTTCAGGTGCAGAACATCTATTTTCACATGCAATTGATCATTTAGAATTTGGAATTGGATTACATGGTGAAAAATGTGGTATAGGTTCTATAATGATTGCAAAGTTACAAGGACAAAACTGGAAAAAAATTGTAAAAACTTTGAAGAACTCGGGTGCACCAACTACAGCAAAAGAGATTGGATTAAAACCAAAGATTTTAGCAAAAGCATTAGTTATCGCACAATCATTACGACCTGAGAGATATACAATACTAAAAGAAGTTAAAATGACTGAAAAAGATGCATTAAAGCTTGCAAAAAGTACAGGCGTTCTATAATTATTTAGATTTTTTTTCAGCAGGTTTTGCTGGTTTGTCTTCTTTTTTGGCTGGTTTGTCTTCTTTTTTGGCTGTTTTATTTTCGTATGATTCTACAAAATTTACTTTCCCAAGTGATGGAACAAATTTGAACAAGTCCATCTGAGTGAAGTGTTTGATAATTGCTAATCCATCTGCTCTAAAAATTTCTTCAGGAATTGTGATTTCTACTACATTACCAGTTTTTTTGAAATTGATTTGATCATTTTCTACAGGTAATCTTGATTTTAAAATTTCAGATATTTTATCATCGTCTGTATCAAGAGATTTTTTTACGTTAACATCATAGATGATTGTTTTTCCTGCAAATCTATGATTGTAATCAATTTGAACTCTACCTGAACCGATGAAACGAATAATTCCTTTTTTGTTATCAATTTCTACGGTATCACCTACGGATACTTTTTCTTGATCTTCTCCAAGTTTTCTCAGAGGAATCATTCTGACTTTGCCTTTGTCTCTTGCACCAAATCCTTTTTCAGCAGAAACTTCGATTGTCTTTTTTTCACCTTCTTTTGTTTCAGGTAAAGCATCGTCTAGTCCTTTGAGAACCCATGCTTCTCCAACAGAAACAAGTTTTGGCATATATTTTAGATTAGGATCATGAATTGAATGTTTTTTTGCTTCTTCCTCATTTGTGCTTTCAAAAACTTCTCCGCTATCTTTGATCTTAGCAGTATAATCAAGTAAAATTAATTGTCCTTTTTTGAATGTCAACGTTGTCGATTTTGAATTTCCTTATATTAAGCTAAAGGGAATCAAGTGGCTTTAGTTTTTCTTCAGCTACCTTAAGACCTGCTTGAGCGTCAGTATCATAACCCATCATTGTTAATGTTGATGCAATTCCAGATATACATCTCATAACATGATAACGATCAACTTCACCCATACAGCCAACTCTGAAAACTTTACCTTTTAGATTTCCAAATCCACCTGCTACTAAGATTCTGAATTTTTTTGCTAATGTATCTCTGAATATTTTATCTTCTAGTCCATCTAGATAATTTAATGCAATTACAACTGTAGAACGAGAGTTTTCATCAGCAAACGGAGATAATCCAATTGCAGATAGACCAGAATAGAGTGCATCAGAGCATGTTCTATGTCTTTGAATTCTTTTTTCCATTCCTTCTTCTAAGATTATTCTCATTGCTTCTCTGTATGCATAAAGAACTGGTAACGCAGGAGTAAATGGTGTATGTTTTGCCTCTTCATAATATTTGAAGTATCTTGGTAAATTGAAGTACATTGTATTAGGTGGATTTGCTTCCATGTATTTTCTGGTTCTACCATTAATACAAATTGGTGATATTCCAGGTGGACATGCAAATGCTTTTTGTGCACCAGTCATTGCAATATCAATTCCCCATTTGTCCATGTGAAGTTCTTCTCCACCAACAATTGATACACCATCTAAAACATAATAGGAATCGTTTCTTGATGTCAAGTCTTTAATTCTATCAAGATAATTAATCATGGTTCCAGTTGATGTTTCATTCCAAACACAGTAAAATGCTTTAACATCTTTATTGTTATCAAATGCTTCTTTTACTTGATCATAAGTTGCATTTATTCCAGGTTCAGTTTCAATTCTAATTGTTTGACCGCCTGCCCATTCAATTTGTTGTGCTAAACGAGTACTAAATTCTCCATTAACTGGAATTATTACTTTATCATCTTTTTTAATTAAATTTACAACAGAACATTCAGTTGCACCTGTACCTGAAGCAGAAAGACATACTGCATCGCCTTCAGTTTCAAATATTTTTTTTGTATTGTTAACACATTCTTCGTATAGTTCAACGAAATCATCACTTCTATGATTAATTGATGGAGTAACCATTGCACGTGTAACACGTTCTGGTACGTTTGTTGGACCCGGTAACATTACTAAATATTCCAAATTCTATATCTCCTAAGCTTGAGATGTTTGGAGGTTATTTATAATTAAAGATCTGACAATCGTTTTTTTGGATCAATTTCAGACAAAACGTCTACTGTTCCTGAAGGAAGAAACTGTTTCCAGTTTTGATCGGTTAAGATGAGATTTCGAATATTTGTTCCTGATAAATCACTACGTGATTTCAGTTCTACAGAAATAATTGATTTTCCTCTTTTACCATAAAGCTCATGAGTAAAATCATCATTGGAAAAAACGACATCATATTCAGGAATTATTTCATCTACAAGATGTGTCCATTTAGAATGATCATCAACATCAGGGATATAGTGTAATGATAATTTTTTTTGTAATTCACTATCTATAGATGATAAAATCATCTTTTTTCTTTCATCAGCAGTGAAAGGATTTCTTTCTTCATGGCTCTTGTTTGAGCTGCCTATTCCAACATGAAGATGCTCAACTTTACCCAATGCAAATTTTATTGCTTCTAAGTGGCCTAAATGAAATGGTTGGAATCTACCTATTAGAAATCCAATCATAATTGCCCGCCAGCATTGAGTACTGATGCTAAGAATAGAATTATGATAGATAAAACAACAGTTACCTCTCCCAGTATGATAATTTTTTTTCTTAATTTTTGCAATTCTTCTTGTGGCATTTCTTTAGCAATAATTTTGTCTTCAACATCTTTTCTAATTATTCTCACATGAACAGCGTATAGAACTAACAATGCGGCAACCAAAATCATTTTAATAATTAAAACATGACCATAACTAGTTTCATACAAAATATCAGATTTTTGTAGTACAAGATGTGCTTGATACATTCCTGTTGCAATTAAGATAAACAAAGCTGGTAAGGCTAATTTGTTAAAGCGCCTACCAACTTGTACCATCAATTGTATTCTTTCCTCAACAGGCATTGACATTTTTTTTAAAATTGGTGCAAATACCACACCTATGAATAAGGAACCACCAACCCAAATTGCTGCACTTGTAATGTGAATCCATGTTAGTAATGCTTGCTCTAGTGCCATGACAATTAATGATTAGAACTCTATTTGACTCTTAACAAGGTTTTTTAGTATAAAACCTAAAAAAATTATAATGAATCCACCAGGTCGTTCGATACTTGTTATTGCAATTCTTGCATTGTTAGGAATGATGGGAGGAATTGTTTATTATGCAAGTTTGGATAATGACGATCTTTCTATGGCTACAATTGAATTAGAATCTGTTGAACTAACTGATGTTAACAGTGTTGAAAGTCGTGCAACATTAAAAGTAACATTTCTAGTTGCAAATCCAGGTGAAGTTACAGTTACTGTACCAGTAATTACATATCGATTGTATGCTGATGGAAGTGAAATTGGAAGTGGAACCTACTCAACAGAAGATGTGGCAATGCCAGGTCGTGCAGCATTTTACCCTGATGCAGAAATTCCATTAAAAAATAAATTAACTATTGTAATGTCAGAAATGAATGAAACAGTCTATAAGAAAATAGTCAGTGGACAAGTTATACAATATGCTGCAACAGGACAAATGACTGTAGAATCAGCATGGAGTATTGTAGAATTAGATTTCGATACTAGGTCTTAATTTTAAAATTAAAAGTGGGCCTGGAGTGATTTGAACACTCGATCACTGCCATGTCGAGGCAGCATCATAACCAAACTAGACCACAAGCCCACGAATTAAAAATTCTGAAAGAACATTATTAACGTTTAAGAGATGTTGAAAGTGAGGCTAGAAAATTGAGCGACGAATTTACAGATGATGAAAAGGCTGGATTTTACAAAGCAATCTACTCTAGAAGAGATGTTAGATCACATTTTACACAAGAATCGATTAAGGAAGAAACATTAACAAAAATTCTTCATGCCGCACATCATGCACCATCAGTTGGATTTTCACAGCCATGGAACTTTATTTTGATTAAAGACATGAAAACTAAACAAAAAGTCAAAGAATCTTTCCAAAAAGAACATGAACGAGCATCAAAATTAGTTGAAGACCCAAAAAGATCTGAGTATCTTTCGATGAAATTAGAAGGTATAATGGAATCAGATGTCAACGTTTGTGTTACATATGATCCAACAAAATTTGGGCCATTCATCATAGGAACAACAAGTATACCAGAAGCAGGAATTTACAGTGTTTGTGGTGCTATACAGAACTTATGGTTGGCTGCACGAGCAGAAAATATTGGACTAGGTTGGGTTAGCATAGTATCTAATGATGTATTAAGAAAAGAATTGAATTTGCCTGAACATATTGTACCTGTTGCATATCTTTGTCTTGGTCATGTGACAAATTTTGAAACAAAACCAGATTTAGAACGTTCAGGGTGGCTTCCAAGATTAGAGCTGAAAGATGTGATTTATTTTGAAAAATGGGAACAAAAAGAAGATGAATCTTGGAATATGATTCAAAAAATGATAAAATCCAATCTCAAGTAAGCTTAAATTATTTCAAGTTATTTTTCTGCTGGGCTCGTGGCGCAGCATGGATAGCGCAGTAGCTTCCTAAGCTATAGGTCGAGGGATCGAAGCCCTTCGAGCCCGCTTTTTTATTACTTAAATTATGTACCAGTCGACAAGATACATGAAAGTTGTAGTTTTGTCTGGAAGCCCAAGAAAAAATGGTAATACGCAAATTATGATGAAACATGTTCTAGAATATGTAAATCAGAAAGATGTTGATGTGAAATTTATCAATCTAGCAGATGATGGTTTTGAGTCTTTCAAGGGTGCTGCTAATGAGGTAAATTACAAAGAAAAAACATTACAGGCTGCTAAAGATATCACAGAAGCTGATGTTTGGCTAGTAGGAATTCCAGTTTACAATTCCATGTTTAGTTCAGCCTTGAAAAATATTTTTGAGTTTATCAATTATAAAGAAACTGAAGGAAAAACAGCAGGACTAGTAGTTGTTGCTGGTGGAATGATTAGCTTTGGAGATGTACAAACACTATTTACGCAATTAATGTCATATTTCAGAGTAATAACAAATCCTACAGCTGTTTATTCAACAGGAGAAACAATTGTTGATGGAAAGATTACAGATAATGAAGTAAAATCTAGATTAAATGAAATGGTAGATAAAACATTGGATCTAGCAAAAAGAAGTTAGATTAGATTTTTACCTGTAATTTGTATTGATTTGAAGATTTTAACTTCGTATTCACCTTCGTACACTTTTACAACATTATTTCCATCTAGATTTCTTGCGCGAAATTTGTATTCATATGTGCCATCTTCATTCACATTAGTTTGTGCAAAATGAACTGGTTCATCATTTTGATAAATTTGGAGAATTACAGGAAAACCTTCTGCATGATTATCTATTGTACCCTCAATGAACCCCCATGGCATTGTGTTATCAGAAGAAATGGACATTGGTACAACTGTTTTTGTAAGTTGCACACCATCATTTGTAGAAAGTATAGTTGTGTTAGAATCAGCAAAGGATGGCGACATACCAATCAGTGCTACTAGTACAAATAATCCAGCAAAAATTCCAATTTTGGTCTTCATTAAAAAAAATATTGCATCAATAATATATTAAGATGACTGATAATTTATCATGATGGAAACTGAAAAATGTGAATGTGAATGTCACTTTGGAGGGGCAGAAAGTTGTCCAGGTTGTAAAAAGAATCACAATTTTGAATTCAAGTGTGAACACTGTAAAGAATAATTATTTTTGTTGTGCTAACATCTTTAGATTATAAATTTCGGCGCGAATTGTTTCAATCTCAACTTTTGTCTTAAGATTCTCAATTTCACTTTTTAGATGTGTGATTTCATCATCTTTTGCGTCATGTATGTCAGAAAGATCCTTTTCCAAACCTAGTTTGTACGTAGTAATTTCTTTTTCTGTTAATTCATGGTTTTTTTTTTCATCATGATCATGAGATGTACCGTGATTGCGATCCGCTGCTAATTGTGCAATCCAGATTACAAACACCATAAACCACATGATTGGCACAGCCATTGTGAAAATGAATGATAGTGACGGTGCAAAGTCAACTAATGGGAAGTATAATCCAGTCAAAACGATCGCCCATACACCTGAAACAAGTGTGGCAAGATGGTTTCTTACATAACCCATTGTTGAACAAGAAAAATCTCCAAAATATAACGTTAATGGTAGATTTAGAACTAGTTCAATATAGAAAAGGGGAATTATTGCTCTGCAGGAACTTCTACAGTAGCAGTTGATGTTTTAGTATCAGATTGTAGTATTTGTATTTTCTCTAAAAGTTCATTTCTCAAATCACGAGCAACTCTTCTTACAGTTGGTCTTGGAACTCCTAGTTCGTCAACTACTTTAGTATAGATGTCTTGTTTGTCTGTAACACCTTTATCAAGCAAAGAATTGATTGCTGCTTTGATTACAGTGCTTTGATTAGTACGATTCACAAGGATCGTGTAATACTGATCTATATAAAATTTCAATTAACAAAATTATAGAAACGTCATTCGCAGTTTGTGGAAAAGAAATCATGAAATTATTACAATGATAAAAGGCTTTCATTGGAAAAATAATTAGTGATCAAAAGGTTATTATGATAATCGCATGTCGTTGCGACATTGACTAGTGTAAATATAGAAACCAATCATGGAAATATTTCATTTAATTTACTTCCTGAGTTAGCACCAGAAACTGTAAGAAGTTTTGTTAAATTAACAAATGATGGATTTTACAATGGTACATTATTTCATAGAGTCATTCCTGGATTCATGATTCAAGGAGGAGATCCAAATACAAAAGATCCAAATATGAAAAGTCAATGGGGAATGGGCGGACCTGGATTCAATGTTAAAGGTGAATTTAGTTCAAGATCACATTTACGAGGTATTGTTTCAATGGCAAGAGCAACAGATCCTGACAGTGCCGGTTCACAATTTTTCATAGTAACAAAAGATAGTACATTCCTAGATAGAGAATATACAGTATTTGGAGAGGTAACAGAAGGAATGGATGTTGCAGATAAAATAGTAAGTCTTGATAGGGATGGAAATGACTGTCCTCTAGAAGATGCAAAGATGCTCAAAGTTTCAATCTCAGAGTAAAATCTTGGAAAAGAAAGTTTCATTCATAATAGTTTCAATTGTAATGATTTCAATTTCACCACAAATTTTTGCTGAAGAGAGCTTGGATGCGTTACTTGAAGAGAAAAATGGAGTATTAGTTGAACAACAAGAAATAATTTTTGAGGTAGGAAAACATTCCGATGCTCGTGTTAAACATGTAATAGAGACTGGAGGATGGAATGCTGACAGGCCTAGATTAATTGAGATATTACCAGGTATGCACTCAGATTTGATAGTATTGGATGAAGACGGTGACAGATTAAGTTTCACACATGATGAAGAGACGTTTGAAGAATCCAAGTATATTATTTTAAACCAAAAAAATGGGAATTATGATCTTATAGCTGAATATAATTTAGATAATTTTATGGAATTAAAAGATGGATTATGGCTAAAACAGCTGAATTACAACTTTGATGTAACTGTAATGTTAGAAGAAGATATGGAATTAATTTTTACAAACTCTAGACCGATAGATGTCAGTGATGCAAAGGGAATTAATTGTATAGGATGTAACATGACATTAGAATATTTTGAAGATGAAAAAATATTTACAAAAGAAATTTCTTTGGATGAAAATAAGTTTGAAGTAGAATTTTTATCAAATGAAGAAATTTTTAATATTGAATTTATTGAGGGGGGAAATCAGATTGAAAGAGTAACACAATTACTAAATTTCGATGTAAAAGATAAAAATCAATTGTATGTGTTAAAAATTCCTTTAGAAAATTTTCTAAATCCATATGAGGTATACTTTACAGAAGAAGAAGACACAAGTTTAGATCAATTAGATAAAATTAGAAAAACAGAATTTTCTCAAGATGAAACTCATGTAAGTATATCATTTAGAACATTTGGTGAAGGAACTGTCTCCATTGTTGGTGCAACTCCAGAAGAACATCAAAAATCATTAGAGAGAATTGAAAGTATTAAAGCAAAAGAGGTAACAACTCAAAAAGTTGAAGAAGAAAAGAAAGGTGTTCCACTCCCAATACCAGGAACTAAAGCAGCTTCAGAGTTAGCAGCAGAATACAGTCAAACAAGTGAGGAAGAAAAAGTACCAAAATTATCATTTGCTGATGAATTGAAAAAAGGCCAAACGCAGAATTCGGATAATATTATGACAATTGTAGGAATTATTGTAGGACTAATTATTGTAGGAATTATTAGCGGTGTTATTTTTAAACTAAAGAAAAACTAGTCACCTTTTGAATCACAAGCACATCCTTCAAACTCATCAAATCTAGAATTACATAAAGGACATTTGTCACCGTATTCTACTTCCCATGGTTCTTTTCCAAATAGTTTGTAATGATCATCAATTTCTTTTGGAATTTCTTGTTTTTCATCCATAGTATAATGTAATTCTCAAAGTATGTATAGATTATCTAGAATTAGACTTAGATTTTTAATTTGTTAGTAGTGCTTCTTTTGAAACATATTGATTTCTATCATCTACTGTATTTTTTAGAAATTCTTTGTTAAATGCCATCTTTGTTAATGCTACAGATACATCAAATGGACTTGCAGTCCAACCATATTCAGACATTTGTGCAACTGTTTCACCAACAGTTTTTGGTTGATCAAAAAAAGAATCTTTTTCTAAAATTCTCAACTTATGTCTAATATCATCAACTGCAATTGTAGATGGTGATGAAAATTCAGGTTCATGGAATTCAGCGTCTTCTAATGAGCTCATCACATCAGGTTGCGATCTTTCATTAAGTAATTGTTTTAGTGATTCAATTACCTCACCTACAGAATCATTATCAACGTAAAAGTCTCTAGAATCAATCTCAATTTCATTAGGACCTTGTTTGATTCGTATTTTTGCCATACGTAATCTACTCAATTATTGATTTATTTTACTAGCTCAAAGTAGCTTAAAGAAATAATCAAAAGATATACACAAATCATTAACAAGTAATTTTTTTGACAAGGGATTTATACATAATTCCTATTAAAAAATACATGTTAACAGTTTTTGGTTCAACTGCACTCGATACAATCAGAACACCGAAAAAAACTCTGAAAAATGTACTAGGAGGTGCAGCGACATTTGCTGCAATTTCAGCAAGTTTTTTCACAAAACCAGGACTAATTGCAGTTGTTGGTAGTGATTTTCCTAAGAAATATCATACAGTATTGAAAAATCATCTTGATCTAAAAGGACTAACGGTTCTAAATGGGAAGACATTCAGATATGATGGTAAATACGATGCAACAATGAGCGTACGAGAAACACTAAAAACAGAACTAAATGTATTAGCAGATTTTAAACCAAAAGTACCGGATGTATACAAAAAATCAGAATTTGTTTATCTAGCAAATAATGATCCAGAACAAAACGCAAAAATAATAAAAGAATTTGATAATGTAAAATTTTCAATGTGTGATACAATAGAGTACTGGATTGCAACAAAACGTAATGCTGTAATTAAAATGATAAAATCAGTTGACGCGGTAGTGATTAATGATGAAGAGGCAAAATTACTCACAAAAGAAGACAATTTGATCAAATGTGCAAAAAAAATGATGAGTTGGGGAGCCAACTATGTTGTAATTAAAAAAGGAGAACATGGAGCATTACTATTTCATGAAGATGTGATTTTTCCATCAGTTGGATTTTCATTAGAATCTGTTGTAGATCCAACCGGTGCAGGAGATTCTTTTGCAGGTGCAATGATTGGACACTTGGCTGCAAAAAATAAGACCAGTTTTTCTGAAATTAAAAAATCAATTATTTATGGAAATGTAATGGGATCATTTGCTGTTGAAAAATATGGATTGGCAGGACTAACATCATTGAAAAAATCAGATATTTCAAAAAGAATAAGACAGTATGAGAAAATGGTTACTTTTTGAAGAGTTATAGATAAGATTTTTTTTTATAAATTATGGAAGATAGACTGGATTCAATTTTTTCTATGCAAAAAGGTTTGTCAGAGATGATGAATCTTGACAGATATCCAAAAGATACTGAAGGTAAAGTATCTGCATTGTGTACTGCAATAATGCATGAAGCAGTAGAACTACAACGTACTACAAATTGGAAGTGGTGGAAAACACCAACCGAATTTAATGAAGCAGAAGCAAGAGAAGAGCTGATAGACATTTGGCACTTTGTTGTTCAAGCATCACTTGAGTTAAACCTCACACCTGACGATATCTTGAAAGAATATGAGAGAAAAAATGAGATTAACAGGCAGCGACAGAAAGATGGTTACTAGTTTCATCGTATAATATGATTGAAATAATTTTATAGTAGGTCCATTAAAAACCGATGAAATGAAAGTTCGTCATCTACAAGAAAGTGACAAGCAATACAGAGTTTTTCTGTACATATTTTATGCTGCTTCTGCAATGATGGTAACTATCATGATTTATGGAATGGTCATGATGATTGGCGAATGGCAAGAAACTGGATATTATGTAATGGGCGAAGTTTTAGTAAACACACATGTTCCATTTGAAAACTTTGCAAACCTTACTACATGGTTATCATTTGCATGTATAATTTCATGGTACTGTGTTTCAAGAATTGGTTGGAAAAGAACAGTTGGATTACAATCATACAGAATGGCTTTACTGCAACTAATGTTGTTAGGTTTTGCAGTAATTTGTTTGTACGAAGTTTTATGGAGTTTTACAGTACTAAATGCAGAAATTACATCACAGATGGTAATTGACGGAACAACTCCAGACATAGACAAACTAGCGGTACATTATCCAGATCCAGACAGACCATGGAATCTAATATTTGCAACAAAAATTTGGTCTGTAGGATTTTTGATTAGTGCACATGCATTCTATTTGAGTACAAGACCTAGAAAATCAAAAGAAGAATTATTGCCTGAAGAGTAATTTAGTAATAAAAATTTCATTTCGATTAAATATTCATGAATGAGTATTCTTTTATGACATACTTAATCAATGAAAAAAAATATTCAATATTTCTTATTGCAATAGTTGGTTCAATTGCAATCTTATCAATACCATTGATTTTGAATCAGGTTTTAGAAGGTGAACATTTACTTCATGTTGCAATTCATGAGATCGGTTTTGTTCTAGCAGCATTTTTGTCAATAATGGCAGGAATTGCATACATGAAAACCAGAATTTCTAGAATGTTATTTTCTGCATTTGCGTTTGGAGTTTTAGCATTTGGACAAGCAGCTTACATGTATTCAGAAATTTTACAACCACATCCTGAGGAAGATATGTTTAGCGGGGGGGAAATTTTAGATATTACAATTTTAATTATGACAATATTATTTGCTGTCGGTGTTTTTTACAAACGATAAATGTAGTAATTTATGTTTAATTTTAAAAGTATTCTAAAAATTTAAAAAATGGATTTATATTCTAATGCTATAGAAAATGTATTAGAGAGAGTAATTGGATAGAAGACAAACTGTTTTAGAAATTGTAAATAAAAATCCAGGAATAAGATTTAATGAAATTATGAAAGTTTCAAACATTAGAAATGGTACATTAAGTCATTATGTAAAAAAATTAGAAGATGAAAAAAGTATTGAACTGGAAAGAACACCAAGAGTGACACGCCTATATCCTGCAGGAATATCAGCTCAAGAAGCTAAAATTTGCAAATATATGACAAAATCAAGCCAAAAAAAATTAATTTTATTTTTACTTAAGAAAGGAACCGCTACATCACTTGAAATTAGAAATTTTATCAAAAAATCACCTTCAGTGGTATCTGTTAATCTAAATGAATTGTTCAAAGAAAAGATTATTGAAAAACAATACGATATACCTTCAAACAAGTATTCATTAAGAAATCCTGAACAGATAGAAGGAATATTGAATGAATATTATCCAGAAACAATTGATAAAATTACAAACAATACAATAGAAATGTTAGATTTTTAGTGTGTAATAGAAAATAGACATCGACAAATTTTATCATATAATTATAAAAATTAATACAATACTTTATAGATAAACAAAAGAAAAATCTGTTAAAATGGATGTTGCGGAAAAAGTAGAACTAATCAAAAGACCACCTACAAAAGAAATAGTAAAAGACGAAGCAGAGTTAATTGAACTTTTAAACACAAACTCAAAACCAAAGCACTACATTGGATTAGAGATCTCTGGATTTTTACATCTTGGAAGTTTAATCAGTACAGGTTTTAAAATTAATGATTTCATGAAAGCAGGAATTGATTGTACTGTATTTTTAGCAGACTGGCACACTTTGATTAACGATAAACTTGGTGGAAATTTAGAGACAATTTCTAAGGTTTCTAAATATTATGCAGATGCATTTCGATTAGTTTGTCCAGGTGTAAACATTGTAATGGGTACAGAACTTTATGATTCAAAAAAAGAGTACTGGGCAGAACTTGTGAAATTTACAAAACATATGACACTTGCAAGAACAATGCGTACACTAACAATTATGGGAAGATCAGAAAATGAAGATAAAATTGATTTAGCAAAATTACTATACCCACCAATGCAGGCAGCAGACATCCACTCTTTAGATTTAGACATTGTTCATGCAGGAATGGATCAGCGGAAAATTCACATGTTAGTAAGAGAAATTTTCCCAAAGATGAAATGGAAGGTTCCTGTTGCCGTACATCATTCATTGTTACCAGGATTAACACAACCAAAAGGCGATGCCACAACAGAACCAGGAAAGATGAGTAAATCAGATCCAAATTCTGGAATTTTTATACACAATTCTGATGATGAGATTACAAAGAAGATTAGAAAAGGCTGGTGCGAAGAAGGATTAACAGAAAATAATCCAATCTTGGAACTTGCAAGACAAATTGTATTTCATGAATATGATTCAATATCAATAGAAAGACCCGAAAAGTTTGGAGGAAACATAACATACAACTCATATGAAGAGTTAGAATCAGATTTTGCTCAAAAGAAGTTACATCCAGGTGATTTGAAAAATACAGTAGGAGAATACATGGTGAAAATTATTGCTCCTATTAGAGATAAAATTTCATTAAGTAATGAATTGTTTGAACTAATTAAAAATAGTCACTAGTTTTTAATTTCTGGCTCTTCTAGATTATACTTTGATTTGTAACCACGTGGATTAATCATTAAATCCTTAAAGTTGTATGTCGATGAGTTACCAACAATTACAGTACTAGTCATTCCTAATTGCTCTTCATAATTTTCCATGTGTTCTAAATCAGTCATAATTACAGCTTCAGTTTCTCTATATGCTCCTTTAATTATTGCAACAGGTGTTGTTGGTTTTCTATGTTTTAGTAATATCTTTCGAGTATCTTGTAATTGATGAACTCTTTTCTTACTTGCAGGATTGTAAATTACTAAAACAAAGTCTCCTTGTGCTGCAGCCTCTACTCTTTTTACTATAATTTCCCACGGAACCATCAGATCACTCATACTACAAACCGCAAAGTCTGTCATTAACGGAGAACCAATTATACTTGCACAGGAATTCAATGCAGAGATTCCAGGAATTAATTCAACATGTAAACCACTTTTTGGATCCCAACCAGATTCTGCAAGTACTTCAAAAATTAATCCAGCCATTCCATAAATTCCAGGATCGCCACTTGAAACAAGTGATACAATTTTTCCTTCTTTAGCTAAATCAATACATTGATGTGCACGTTCTACTTCTTGAGTCATTGCATAACTATGAATTTCTTTTCCTTGAATCAAATCTTGAACTAAATCGACATAAGTTGTGTAACCAACTATAGTATCACTTTCTTCAATAACCTGTTTTGCACGAAATGTCATATGATCGTTATTACCTGGACCAACCCCAACAATGTACAGTTTACCTTCCATAGAAAATGAAGATTGTTTGAATAATTTATCCCTTATCTTACTTTATGGTATTCAATTTGAACTCATTATGTAGTGATTGAACTACAGCCTTACAATCATTATCTTTTACAACAAATGCTAAGTTTAGTTCTGAGGAGCCTTGTGCGATCATCATAACATTGGAATTTGATTTTTGTGCAGCAATGAATACTCTGGATGCGATTCCAACTTTACCTCTCATTCCAGAACCAATTACCGCAATTATAGCAACATTTGGAATTGTTTCAATTTTTTTAAGAGTGGTTCCAAGTAGATTAATTTCTAATGCATTTTCTGCTTTTGGAAGATCTTCTTTTCTTACAACAATAGTTATGCTTGACTCAGATGGATTTGATGATACCATCATTGCGTTAATGTTATTTTTGGCAAGAACTGAAAAGATTTTTGCAGCAGCACCAGGTCCTGCAAACAATATACCGCCGGTTAAATCAAGTAATCCTACTTTTCTGATTGCAGACACACACTTTACAGAATCTTTAGATTTAGAATTAGGTAATGTGACAAGAGTTCCTTGGTTGTTCACATCAAAACTACTTCTAATTCGCATTGGAATTTTTTTAGACAATAATGGTTCAAATGTTCTTGGATGGATCTGTTTTGCACCAAATCTAGCCATCTCAATTGCTTCAGCATATGAAACTTGTTTGAGGAGTTTTGCATTTTTTATCAATTTTGGATCTGCAGTCATCATTCCTTCAACATCACTCATTAGCCAGATTTCGTTTGCGTCAATACATGATGCAATTATTGTTGCTGTATAATCAGAACCTCCACGACCAAATGTGGTGGTATGATCATGTTGATCTGCTCCTGCAAATCCAGCTACAACAGGAATTGTATTTTTTGATAAATGTTCATTAATTATTTTTGAGAGACGAATTCTTGTAGTATCCATTAGAGGTCTTGAATCACCAAAATTAGAATCAGTAACTATTCCTGCTTCTCGACCACTCAATGGTACAGATTTATTTTTTAATTCTTGTAATGAGAATGATACCAAATCAATTGATAATTTTTCACCAAAAGAGATTAGATAATCATATGAACGTGATGTCACTTCCCCTAGTAAAATCAATCCACGAACTAACTCTTCTAATTCAGATAAATCAGAATTCAGTTTATTTGAAAGTGATTTTAGGATTTTAGGATTTACAATTAAATGTGCAGCAAATTGTTTATGTTTTTGAGATATTTTTGCAAGCATTCTGTTTGCATCTTTTTTATTTCCTTTTTCTATTAATGAGGATATTTGAATTAATTCATCAGTAATTCCATCTACTGCTGAACATACAACTACTGTTTTGTTCTTTTTTGCTATTTCATTTACTGTTTTGGCTACATTTTTGATATCCTTGACGGTTGCCAACGATGTTCCACCAAATTTTACTACTAATTTCAAATCTGTTTCACCCGAACAGTTGGTCTTAAAATTCTAACTCTCAACACGAGGAGCTAAATAGAAATGAATTTGACCTAGATTAGAAACCTTAAATTCAACTCTTAGAGGTTTTGCAGTTGAATATTCACATGTAACAATATCAACACTGCTACCAACAGCCTTGATTATAGGATTAAGATATTCTAGGCTGTATGTTCCAGTACTTTCTTGTTTTACTGATAATTCCTGAATTTCATCTTGTGTGCTTTCTAATGCAATATCAACTTCACCAGAGTCACCCTTACCAGAAAATATGGTAGAAGATTCACTAGAAGTGATGGTTAGATAATCAGAAACTACTTGAACATCTCCAAGAATTTTATCCAATGCAGATGAAGTTAATGATATTTTTGCATCATATGGAATTTTTGGTAGTGGTGTGTCAGATGCCGAACTTTCAATTAATCGCATTTTGTATTTTTTGTTTTTACCTATAGTAACAAGAAGCATGTTATCATCAGATATGTTAATTTCAATTGAATTACTTTTATCAGATCTTTTGATTAATTTTGAAAACTCATCAATACGAACTCCAAATTTTATATCACTATCACAATTATATTTTTCAAATGCTGAATTTGGCCAGTTAATGTCAATTAATGCCACATGAGAAGGATCCATTCCTCTAAAGGATATTCCTTCCACAGTTGCTTCAAATGTTGCCTCTTCTACAAGTGTAGAAATAGCAGAGATGATTGCCTTCCATTCTTCTGCCCCATTTGTCTTAGCTGAAAAAACCAAATCATTATTTTGTCGTGAGTGCTAAAGTTAAACCTTATGCGTAATTTCGCCAAGTGTGTTTACATTTTGTGCATCTAAAGAATTGTGTTGTTGGCTCATCCGCGCTTCTTGTTTGAAGCATCCACCATACAGCCTCTCTATGATTACAATCTTTATTTTCACAATCAATTTCCATTGTCGGTAAAACATCTTTTCCTTCATTTTCTTCTAATACAAGAAAATCAGATTCTGTTTCTTGTGAAGTAGATTGTTTTTCTATTTTTTGTCCACCTTCAGTGTAATTGCATTTTGGGCAAGTTAGAACTAAAGTATTGGAATCTTTTTTGAGCCTGACATCACAGGTAGGACAGAATTTCATCTGTTAAAATCACTTTATTTTTGAATTGATGAGTTTTTTTAAATTTGTAACTTCAGCGATGGCAGTATCTGCTGCTTCAGAAATTTGAGTCATAGGATTGGATTGGGAATTAACTCTCATCCATATCTCATTGGTTAACGGATGTTTGATTATAACTCCTGCAAAATCTGTTTTTTTGTCTTTTAGGAGTTCATGTTGAATAATGTAAAGAGCACCTATATCGGCATCTTTAATTTGCAAACTTGCCTCTTTTTTATCTGAATTAATTAACTGAATGTTCAATTGATCAAAAAAGAACTTATTGTGGATATAAATCAATGTCAATTATGTCCGAAACTCAGATTTCAGCAATAACTCTTGGTAAAGAAAAAGACGAATTTGCTAGTGATGAAAAAATTACCATTACTGCTAGATTTTCATTAACAGGCGGATTAAGAGATGCATTTAATGAAAAAAATTGGACACAAGCATATGATGAAAATGATAATACTATCAAACTAAAGTATGGCATAAAATTAGCAAAAGGCGGTATTCGAAAACATGAATTGGGCAAGCCTGTAGACACATACAGAAAGGCATCAATTTTTTGGACAAGAAATCCAAAGTTGGTGAATCCAATGAAAGATAGAAGAATATGGGTTCAAGTAGCGAAGAATTTTGAGCCATTTATCGCATTAACTGAAGAAGATGTACAAAAGGAATTTTTTGATTTTGAGGAAAAATTCACATTTAACGCATCAGAATTAGGAACTGGTAATCATAAAATTTCTGCAGAAGCATTTGCTTCATGGGAAACACATCCTTACATCAAGAAAGGCGATGCCAAGAATCAATCTAACGAGATTGAAATAAGTATTAATTAGTTGAATTTGGCGTTATAGTATGGCAAAATACGATGGATTACTTGGACAACCAGTTTTAGAGGTTGAAGAACCAGACAAAGAAGGCGGAATTACAATAATTCTCAAAGATAATAGATTTATGTTTATTAAAGTAGTAGACGGCAAAATTGACACCGTCTCAATTCCGGAGTGATTAAAATGGCAAAATTTGATGGAATAAGAATGCAAGATATCATTGAAGTTCAAGATCCTGATGCAGAAGGTGGGTTGACTTTAGTTTTCAAAGACGATATACGATTAAAAATTAAAGTTGTCGATGGAAAATTAGTTTCTGAATCAATTCCAGAATAGATTAATCATTTAGAGTTTTTGCATACTGGAAAATCATTTCTTCTTGTACAAATGACTGAATTGAACCATGTCTTCTTTCTCTAACATGGTGAATAGCATCTTCAGCAGACATTTTTTCGTATTTTATTAAATAACAAGCAAGAATTGTTCCGGTACGACCTAGACCTGCCAAACAATGTACCATTACAGGCTCTTTATTTTGAATTTTTTTATGAACATAATCTACTGAATTTTTCAGATCATCAAAACTTGGAACGCCCATGTCATCAGATAAAACATGTAGATAATTCATTTCATTTATCCAATTTTCATCTAACGGTTCTTCTCTAATTGTTACAATTGTTTTCACGCCTTCTTCTTGCATCCATTCAATTTCTTTTTTTGATGTAGGAATTGCACTTCCTGCAAGTTTGCCATCAATTAACCATGAAAAATTATCTGGTCTTCCAGTAAGTTTTCCATGAAGTTTTCGCTTAGCATCTCCAATTTTGGTCATAAGATATGAAATATGAGATCATAATATAAGATAAAAGATAATAAAAAGAAGTTTTTGTTGGACTTAATCTACTAATTCAGTCCAACCTTTGACGAAGACAGAGTTTCTGTATAGTGGGACAGGTTGTCCTACAGTAAAGTCCATTGGTCTCATCCAAAAGATTGCTTTTGTTGGGCAAACTCCGATGCATGCACCGTCGGTGATACATCTTTCAGGATAAAAGACAAATGCTTTTCCTCTTTTCCAGCCTTCGACTGGTTTTACTCTTAAAACATCAGGTCCTAATGATGTACAAATTTCAACACATAAAGCGCATCCAATGCACATTTGTTCTCCGATGTCTGGAAGAATTGCTACTGGCATGAAAAATTATGCTAAATTGATCTTAATATAACTTACCTCAAAATCGGGAATTATAACGCTGTTTGAAATTTTATAACGCTGTTTGAAATTGATTATTTCTCAAGTGTTATTTTTGATCGATCAGAAATTGTAAATTTTTTTATTTCTTGATTTTCAAGAATTTGACGACCATTTGGAAGAATCCAATCATTTTCTTTTTTTCCAGCCAATGCCGAAATGATCAAAATTGATTTTGAGAATGAAATATTTCTCACAAGTAACATCAAAATTGCATTTACAAGCCTTCCAGAATCTGCATCATTAGAAAGTGTGTTGTATAGTCCATTTATTGAATCAAAAATTACTAAATGAGGTTCTATTGTAAGTTTTGTAAAAATTTTAGGAAGGATTTCGTTTATTTTTGAATCTAGTGTAGTAAATAGTGTCAAATTAGAGATTGTAAGAAGTTTTGATTTAACATACCCAGAAAAAAGAAAGTCAAGATCAATGTATAGAACTGGAAGAGTTTGTTCGGATGTGATTTTTTGGACTAGTTTAATTTTAGAGAATGCATTTTCGTAAAAAAGTAGATTAGAACTTGATGGAATTAAGCATTCTTCTAATAATTGAAAATTTTCAAATGTTGTATGGTTTTTATCCAACAATAATTATTTTTGAATCGGATATATAATGAATTTTGAAGCAGTTTCTAAAGAATTTCAAACTGATAAGATCTATCTGAATAATGCATCAGTTTCAGTAATGCCTAAAATCAGTATAGAAGCAATGAAGCAGTTTCTCATAGATTATTCAGAAATGGGACCAGATTCTCCAGAATCTGAAATTTTCATAAAAGAATTATGGGAGAAAACGAGAAAGGCAGTTTCAAAAGTAGTAAAATGTCACTCTGACGAAATTATAATTACACAAAGTGTAACTGATGGGATAAACAATGTGGCAAATGGAATGAACTTTGAAAATGATTCCAATATCGTAATTAGAGGTGGAGAACATGAACATCATGCAAATTATTTTCCTTGGTTAAAACTTGGAAAAAAGATTGATGTACGAAGTTTACCTGTTGATGAAAATGGAGGATTTACAGACTCGGATTTAAAAAAATTATTAGATAAAAAAACCAAATTGGTGGCATTAAGTCATGGCTTATACAATTCAGGTTTAATTTTACCAGTAAAAGAAATCGGTAAAGAATTGCAAAAAGAAAATATCCCATATTTTTTGGATACAGCCCAAACTGTAGGGTGTGTTGGTGAATTTGACTTTTCAAATACAGGATGTGATTTTATGTCGTTTAATGGTTCCAAATGGCTGTGTGGCCCAATGGGTACAGGAGTGTTCTACTGTAAACGAGAATCAAGTGATCTGCTAGAACCATCCAGTATTGGAGGGGAAACTGCAGAAACAAATGAAAATGGTGAATTAACATACAAAGAATTACCTGATAGATTTCAGGCCGGATTTAGAAATTATGTAGGATTAGCAGGAATGGAATCCTCAATTACATTTTTACAAAATTTAGGATGGGATAATATTAGAAATCATATCATAAATCTATCAAATTTGTTCATAGATGAAATTGGAAAGATTCCTGAATCCAAAGTTTTTGGTCCTGAAAATCAAGAAGATAGAACAAGCATAGTTTCATTTGATATTGGAAAACATGATCCTGAAAAAATTGTATCAGCAATGGCTAAAAAAGAAATAATCATTGCAAAAAGAGAAATCTATGAAAAACCAGTTTTGAGAATTTCTCCTCACGTATACAACACAAAAGATGAAATTTTGGGACTTGTAGAAGAATTAAAGAAATTATGATTTTTCTTGTTGTTCAATTACTAGCATTGTTAAAGTAGATTGAACATTTTCAATTTTTCTAATATCATTTGTTACAATTGATTTCAATTTTTCACTATTATCAGAGGATAGTTTGACGATTATGTCATAAACGCCGTACACGCCTTGAATTTCGAGTTTAATGTCAGTTTTATCTGCTAACATTTCTTTAACTTCTTTAATGATTTGAACATCTGTTCCTAGATTTGAGTTGATCAATACATAAGAAATAGGCAATACCAAAAAGCCTCAAATACAATATTTAACTTTTCATAGATGTACCACTAAATATGAAAGTAATTGATTTAACATTAACAATTTCAGAAGATATTCCAACATTTCCAGGTTCGCCACAACCTAATTTCATTAATTGGGAAAGTATAGAAAAAGATGGATATAATCTTGAATTGCTATTTCTAAGCACTCATACAGGAACTCATATTGATGCACCGTATCATTTTGTCAAAAAAGGTCAGAAAATTGATCAAATAGTGACTAGAAGATTAGTTACAGAGGCCATTTTGATAAAAATCAGAAAAGGTTCAGACCAAGCAATTACAAAAGCCGACATACAAAAATTTGAGAAAAAATATGAAAAAATAGATGATGGTTCAACTGTCATATTTCATACAGGATGGCAAAAAAATCTAAACAAGAAATCTTACTTTATGAAAAATCCAGGATTGGCAGTATCTGCTGCAAAATATCTAGCATCAAAAAAAATTAATCTTGTAGGTATTGATTCACCTAGTATCGATTTGGGAAAAGATGAAAAATTTTCTGTTCATCATGTTTTAGCAAAAAACAATATTTTGATTGTAGAGAATTTAACAAATCTTGATAAAATTCATTCAGAAAAATTTCATCTAATTGTAGCACCCTTAAAACTCAAAAATGCTACAGGCTCACCTGTCAGAGCAATGGCATTAGTTAATTAAATTACCACTAGTTCTTATTTTTAGCACTTGGTTATATGTTCTGAACGCTAAGTTAGAGTGAGGAAAATGCAACAAACATCACTCAGAAGCGAAAGTATATCGCGGATAGCAATGGTGGGTCTGGCTGTAGCAGGAATAGCCGTTATCCTAACACTATTGCTTGCTCCGTGGAACTGGATGCCAACAGAATACGCAGAACAAATTACTGTGATTGCAGTGACCGACTACGGATGTGTTGGTGAATCCCAGATGGGTAACTCAGTCGTAGTTAGTGATTGTTCAGCAAGCGTTGGTGATGTGATTTCCGCAGAATTTTACGCACCAGCTAGCGACAAAAACGGATACTACGACAGAATCTATGAAAAGCTAGCAGTAGTGGAACCATAGACCCACTCTCTCTTTTTGTTTTCAAAAAAACATTTTTTAATCAATTTTTTTAGAATTGCATCATGGGCCTATTTGGAAGGAAACCAAAAGAAATAGTCATCACGGGTACATTATGCCGAATTTGTGGAATGAATTTTGCTGCCACAGATAGATTGATGAGACATATGGTAAAGGCTCATGGTAAGGCCAAAAAGGACACAGGTCCTAGTTGCCCAAATTGTTAACTTTTTAGAAAATTATCTTTCATAATATTCGACTGGATAATCAAACTGTTTATTGTAATCAACTGCGTCCCAGAACTTTTCGTCATCAATATTCCGACCTTCTGATATCCAGACATTGAGTACTTTTTGCATGAAGAGTTTTGTTGTATCATCGATGTCAGGTCTTTTTCCTGTACTGTGTTCAATTTGGTCACGATTTTCTTTTAGAGCGGTAAGAACCTGTTTTAGAGACTTGCCGTTTTTGAGCGCCTGCTTTGCCTGCGCTTCAGCCATCTTTTCCTCTTTTGATTTACCAAAAAATCGCATGTCAGATGAAGGCATTTTGCATGTTTAAGTCTAATTTGAAAATGATCCCTTAGTATAATTAGGGGAAATGTAGTGGAAGTTCAGAAAGATTATGGGTTACGATAGACCACCAAGAGAAATGCACGATGCAACATGTGGAGATTGCGGTAAAGAATGTCAAGTTCCATTTGAGCCAAGACAAGATAAACCAGTTTATTGTAACGATTGTTTCCAAGACCACAAACCAGCAAGAGACGACCGTGGCGGAGGCCGATTTGGTGGACGCGGCGGTGGCGGATATGGTAGAGGTAGAGACGACCGTGGACGCGGAGCAGGTGGATATGGTAGAAATAGCCGCGGTGGAGGAAGATTTGGAAGAGACAGACCACCAAGAGAAATGCACGATGCAACATGTGGAGATTGCGGTAAAGAATGTCAAGTTCCATTCAAACCAAGCGGAGATAAACCAGTTTATTGTAACGATTGTTTCCAAGACCACAAACCAGCAAGAGACGACCGTGGACGCGGAAGATATTAGTCATTTTTATACAAATAATCTACTAAAAAATTATTGAATTTCAATTGTGTTTACCCATCTTGTGATTTTAAGGAAAACGATATCGAAGAAGAAGAGTTTCTAAAACATCTCAATGAGATGCATCATGATGAGATGAAAGAGGCATCAGAAAGAGAGAGTATTCCAATTAAGATGATTGAGATGATGTCAGTGTCAAATTCTAAAGTTTTCATTAATTCTGGATAGAAAATAGTCTATTTTAGGCACAAAAATTAGAAAAAAAGGAATTAGAGTACGTCTACAGATCTACCGCTTGGTTTGGTATCCAAATTGAAGGTTAGTTCAAGGATGCCGTTTGTGTATGTAGCTTTTGGAGAATCTGAATCGACCTTGTGAGGAATTGGGACATTAACATGGTAGTCTTTTTCGCCATGCTTGGCATCGATGTGGACGATATCTTCATCCACAAAGACTTTCACATCGGTCTTTTCAACACCTGGCATCTCGGCAACAATCTTGAGAGTTTGTTCCTTGTCGTCAACCAAGGTGTCTATCAGAGGTTCTCTTTTCTCGGCAGTAGCTACTTGTGGTTGGTTGTCGCATCCACAAGCGTCTGTAGTAGGTAAAGTGTCTGGCTTGACATTTCCGTACTCTTGGATAACGGGTTTTCCATCAGGTCCAACGGTCATGGTATAACCGTAGTAAACTGGACCAGAAACCCCGTTAGTGTTTTGTAGAGCCTCAAAGATGTCATCTACACTTCCAAAGGAGCGTGACATTTCTTTGAAGATTCTATTGATTTCGTTGTTAAACGTTGTCATATTTACCTCTATAATGTAATAGGTATGACATTATATAAGTTTTATTTTCTATTCATGAATATACTTACAACAGCGATCTAAAATTACATAATGTTATTATATCTGTTCATATATTACACTCTATGAGAACAAGCGGTGTTTCCATGCCTGAAGTAGTGCGTGAAATCATTACTAGAAACCGCTCAATTTACGACTGCATGAAGATGGATGTGATTAACTTTACAGCATTGGCAGTCAAAATTCAGGCTGATGTAGAAAAAACAATGGGAGGTCCTGTCAACCTCAATACCATAGTAGTTGCCATAAAGCGATATGCTGACTCTTTTGAGACCACAGATGAGATGATAGATGAGCCTGTTCTCAAAGATGCCAGATTAACCCTAACTGACGGAATTATGGGTTTATCATGGAATATGACTGATGCAGGAGATGAGATGGCAAAAATGCTCAACGAGTTCCACAAAGAATTTACAGATTCTGAGTTTTTCAGATTTGGAGATTCGTTTAGAATTTTAGCTGAAGATAGCGACAGAGTTAGACGACATTTTCAGTCCCTACCAAGAGAGAATCAATTCAATTCCGGATTGGCAAAAATTAAGGTGGCGGTTCCAGAAAATCATAGTCGCTCTGATGTCATGGCATTTGTGACTGAAATCTTGCATTATAATGGAATCGATATGGCAGATGCCTTATTCACCCAAGATGGTTTGGTTATCGTCCTCAAAGAAGAGGATGCTCCAAGAGCATATGAAAAGTTACGTGCTCAGATTTCCCGATAATTTGTTAATGCAATCTTAAATTAGCATTAATGAGGCTGAAATATCATGAATTTGATTTTTCTGAGTATTTTTGAGGAGTTTCAAAACCTGTTCAAAGATGGGTTCTTGTCAAGAATTGATACTGATGCGCTAGCAGAGTCTAATGCTCGAGACTTAGTCAGGTCATATTTTGAGAGAAATCCGCTTCCAGAAGTTGATGCCGATTATCCAGGCATGGAAATCATACTGAATGGACTAGCAAACATTCAAAATTTCATAGGTGAGATTTCGATGGGAGAAGGCTCACTCATTGCGTCTGCTCCAATTTTGTTACTTGCAGCAAGTGTTGTAATTATTTTAGGTGTTTTAGGTGAGGCATTTTTCAAAAAGACTGGAATTCCAGACATTGCATTTTTGATGATACTTGGTGTAATGATTGGACCGGTAATTGGAATTGTACAACCAGCTGCAGTTATAGAAATTGTTCCATACTTTGCAGCACTTGCATTAATCATCATCATGTTTGATGGTGGATATAATCTGAAGATTGGACAAATTCTGAAGACTGCACACTTTTCAGTTATTCTTGTAATTTTGGGATTTGCAGCAGCTGTTGGAACTGTTGGAACATTTGCTCATTATGGGTTAGGATGGGAATGGCTTGACAGCATATTGCTTGGAACTATAGTGGGGGGTAGTAGCTCGATCATTGTTTTTGGTTTGGTCAGGAAACTGAGAATTTCAGACAAAGCAAAATCAATGTTAAGTTTTGAATCTGCATTAACTGATATTTTATCAACGATTGTTGCATTCATTTTGTTTGAAGCGGTACTGTCAGGTTCATTCAGTATAGATCTCTTAGGTGAAACACTTGGAAGAGCAATCGCTGTTGGTTTGATACTTGGATTTGGAGTAGGAATCCCATGGATGTTTATAATTTCCAAGCTAAGTAATGCACAGCACAACTACATGCTCACACTAGGTGTTTTGTTTTTACTATTCTTTTTGGCAAACTCATTTGGAGAATCTGGAGCACTAACAGCACTAGTATTTGGATTAATGCTTGGAAACAAAAAGTATTTGCTGAAAAAATTACGAATCAAACTACCAGAACATACCATAGATAACTCACTTCACAGTCAGGTGACATTCATTGTTAGAGCATTCTTCTTCGTCTTCGTAGGATTACTAGCAAGCTTTGGTCAAATTGAATATGTCATATTTGGAGTAATAGCGGCGGTTGCGATTTACGTTGGAAGAATCATTATCACGCATACAGCACTTGTGCGTGGATTTTCTAGATTAGACAAGAAAGTTACATCTGTAATGATTCCAAGAGGATTAGCTGCTGCGGTGCTAGCTACAATACCGCTTACAATGGGATTGCAAAATGGTGAAGCTTATCCACAGATAATATTTTTCATAATACTAACATCTGTAATAATTACAACAATTGGTTTGGGCGGAGCAAAGAAAATTCCACCACCAGAAGGTTCAGGTGGGTTTGTTACAGAAACAAAAGATAAATAATTGCCTTATACGTCTATAGATTCTTTTAAGCCTTTGTAGCGGTTTCGAATTGTAACTTCAGTTACATTTGCAGCTTCTGCAATGTCACGTTGTGTTTTATCTTCACCATTTTTGACACATGATAGGTATAGTGCTGCTGCTGCCAATCCCATTGGATCTTTTCCAGCAGATGCTTCATTATCTTGTGCGATTTTCAAAACCTTGATTGCATAACGTTTTGTTTTTTCTGCAATACCAATTTTACTTGCAATTCTTGCGACACACTGTACTGAATCAGTAACAGGCATTTTTAGATCTAATTCTTTTACAAGTAAACGATAACAACGTGCAATATCCTTTCTTTTGATGTTTGCAGCAATCTCAACGTCTTTAAGATTTCTTGGAGTTTCTGTATCACGACATGCAGCATATAATGCAGATGCCATTAATGCAGAAATTGAACGTCCTCTTACAAGACCTTTGTCTAGTGCTTTACGATAAATGTAAGCTGCTTTTTCAACAACAGATTCTGAAATTGCAAGTTTGTCTTTTAATCTATTTAGTTCACTGAATGCTTGTCTAAAGTTTCTGTCAACTGGTTCATGAACTTGACTTCTACTGTCCCATGTTCTTAATCTTTCAATTGTATTTTTCATTGATGCAGTAAGTGGTTTACCAGATGCATCTTTGTTTACAGGATTGATTACAGTTGCAAGACCCATGTCGTGCATTGTTAATGATGTAGGTGCACCAGCTCTTGCTCTGTCACCATGTTCATCTTGTGTGAAGGAACGCCATTCAGGACCAGATTCTTGTAGTTTTTCTGACATAACAAAACCACACTTGGAGCAAAACATTTCGCCAGATTCATTATCTGTGACCATTTTACCCTTGACACAACGTGGACAAGCATCTTTTGAGGCGCCTTGATTAACCATAATGTATACCCATTGCAGAATTGGTTTATAATCCTAATTGTTTGGTCGTGCGTAAATTGAGCCTGAAGAAGAATATGTAATATCAGTTAATTATAGAAATGATCGAATAGTGTTATGAATGCTAAATTTTTCATAATTCCAGCTTTTTTGATAGGAGCATTATTTCTAGGACAAATTTCAGATTCCTACGGACATGGTCTTGGATCTGAGACAATGCCACCAATAATGGTTGGGGATATAGAAGCTACATTAGAAGTAAACTCATCAACAATTTACACAGATATAGATGGAGAAGAAAAAGGAATTAGGCAAATTTCAATTAACTTTTTTGAAACTTTTACAAATAATGATTCAAACCAAGTTCAATCAATTGATAACGTAACATTTCAAGTTGAGTTAATCAAAGCAGGAGATGTTCTAATCAAGGAGACATTTCAAAGAGATGACGGTATTTTGATAATGAATCTTACGCCATCAAATAATGAGCAAGTGCAAGTAATGGAGCGTGAAACATTTGCATCTTTTTTTGGATTAGCAAGTGAACAATATAATTTCGAAGGAGAGATTTTTGAAAATGGTGGACTGTATGAGTTTGAAATTTCAGTGATTACAATTAATAGTTACGATAATATTTTAACTGATCCTGTAAATTATGAGCTTGGAATTTCTATAGAAGAAACAACACGATATGAAATTAATGATGTTAACTATGGTAAACAAGAATTAGGAATTGTTACATTTTTTGATCAAATAACAGAGTTTGATTATAATGCTGAAACAAAAGAAATTACATTTTCATTTCCATTTGAATGGAACCAAGAAACTATTGATCAAACAACTGTGATACATGAGGAAGTTTTAGTGCCAAAAACATTTGGTGATCTGCTTGTTTCAAAGTATGTTGCAACATTAAACGAAGTTGATTTGCCTGAATCAATGATTAACATTGATGATTTTTCAGCTGATGATAGACTTGTACATGTTGTTGTAAGTCAGAAAGAGTTACAAGAAATTTTTTCAAATAATGAGTTTAGTGAAAATAAAATTACAATGGTAGTAAAGCCGGAAAGCGATTTACCATTATCAGGAGTTACAGAAAATGGTCAATTCAAAGTTAATTTGTGGTGGACAAAGGATTTGATGTCTGGTAAATACACAGTAATACGTTATGATATTTTAGATACATTTCTAAAAGATAAACCAATTGCGGTTCCCTATGATTTGAAAATTTTTCATGAAGGAAAACAGATTTTTTCAAAAAGTAATGTGAGTTCTGATGCAAAACCATCAGAAGGAAGACCATCAAATAAAAATGATTTTGAATGGAATATACCTGCAGATGTTTCTGGGATTATTGTGATTAAATTTGAGAATATGAATGGAAGCAAGCTTGCAAATGTGGAATTTCCTCTGGTTATCGATAGAAAAGAATCTCAACAAATTAGTTCGAATAAGATTCCAGAGTGGGTAAAAAATACTGCTGGATGGTGGGCAACAAATCAAATTCCAGATTCAGCATTTGTTAATGGAATTGAATTTTTGGTGAAAGAAAAAATTATCGTGGTTTCAGATATAGAAAAAGATCCTTCAACTCCATATGAGGGAATACCTGAGTGGCTCAAAACCAATGCAGGATGGTGGTCAGAGGGACGGATAGATGACAAAACATTTGCAACTGGAATCGAACACTTGATAAGAATTGGTCTTATTATTGTCTAATTCTATTTTTAATTGTAATTATTGCTGCAGCTGGTGCTACAAAGTACATTCCAATATTTAATAGAATTATACTAATTCCATATCCTAACATTTCTTCTTCAGAGTCAACCTCAACATAATTGAGTAGTGTCAAAGAAGTGAGTAATGGTGTTAGTGTAACTTTGACTGCTTCTTTGAAGACGGGATTTTCCCTTTCATAGTCTGCTACATATGGTGAAAATGAATAGTAAAATTGGTTGAATCCATTCATGAATGTTGTACCTGATTGTGTTGACATTACTGTGTTGTCTCTAATTTCTCTTAAGAATTGTACTTGTGGTGCCATTTCAGAACCAAATGCCGCTGTTGCAATCAGACAACCACCACCTTCTTCTTCACCATCCATAGTTCCGGCATAACCACCAGAACCGTCTGGGTCAAGGCGTAAATCAGGATTAGAAAAATCTGCTTCATCACCTACTGGAACTTTTGCAAAATCAATATTAGAAAATTCTATAGTATTAACGATTGAATCAAAAGAAGCTGCTTCCCGATCAAAACTTTCTAAATTATTTGTATATTGTATTGTGTATAACATATCATCTACTTTTACTAAAAGTGTAGAGAAACCAATCTTTTTTTCTATTCCTTCTCTATCTTCAAAATGACCGATGGCTTTTAACAAATATGCATCATTACCTTGTATTTGAGTACCTTGTTCACTTACAATTGTTAATGCACCTGTTTGAATTAATGGAGTAACAGCAGATCTTAAATTTTCAATTGATTGTAGTATTGTTTTGTCAACACGATTAATAGTAAAAGACACAGCTGGAGCTGATGTAGATGTTTTTGATCCAACAACAACAATATCAGGACTATCGTTAGTCGGAACAGGTGTTTGAACTAGCCAACCTGCAGGAGAAGTAAAAGATAAACCATATTCAGGGAAAGAATTTGGTTGACTTACTGTAGGAGCTATAAGAGATTCACCCTCAGCAGTGGTCACGGGAGTTACATACTCAGGCAAACTTGATAATTCTGAACGATCTAATACTTGAACATTTTTTATTATAGCTAAAAATGCTTGCATAGGTTGATCATTTGGAGCTGTATCCATTGTTGCAATTCTATCTAATGTTTCAAAACTCTCATCTGTTAGAATTCTACCAAACACAGTATACTGTCCATCTAAAAAGTTTGAATCTTTATGAACAATAAAAAATTGAGAACCAGCACTGTTAGGATCAGATGAACGTGCCATTGAAACTATTCCACGGTTATGTTCAATATTGTTAAATTCTGCATCAATAGAATAACCAGGATCACCTGTTCCCCATTCAGACATTGAAAATGAAGGGTCTGCAGATTTAGGGTCACCACCTTGTATCATAAATCCCTCAATTATACGATGGAAAATAGTTCCAGTGTAAAATCCATCTTCAGATAATGTTACAAAGTTTTCAACATGATTTGGTGCAAATTGAGGGAAAAATTCCATAATTAATCGGCCTGAATCAGTTTCCATCACTACTATTGTATCTTCATATTCTGCAAAAGCTTGAGGTGTAATGACAATAATCAATAATGTAAAAAGTATTGAAAAGAATTTTCCATTCATAAATTTCAAAATTTTATCTATAATAAAAATTAGATCTGCAATTGACTTTTAACGAACTATTTTTCAAGTTGTTCTATGGAATTTGATGAAAAAATTCACACACATTTGATGTCTGTTTGGAGAGAATCAAAATCATTTTTTGGTGTTGGAGGAAAAGAAGGAATGTTACTATTAACAGATAACCATCTCATATTTCTGAAAAGAACCGAGAGGATGAAAAAATGGTGGGGTGCAGCAAGTAAAAGACAGATAGTTACGCTATTGCAAAATAAAAACACAATGACTGAGAAATTGGATGGATATGAGGAAAAAGATTTACAAGTTGATTTAGAAGAAGTTAAGAAAAAATATGTCAGTAAAATCACATTTGATAATATTTTAGAAATTGGAGAAGAAGAGAAAACATGGGGAAGTGTTTTAACAATTAAAGCAATAGAAGATGGTAAGGAAAAGAAATATGATTTTTCAATCGTTCAAGACTGGGTAAAATATCCAATCAAAGATCCTACAAAATATCTTAGTGTAGATTGGAAACCGTGTATAGAATTTATAAAATCAAGACAGCGAGTGACAAAATAAAATGAATAAAGTTTTTGCGGTAGGTGTAGGCCCAGGTTCACCAAAGTATGTTACAGATATTGTAAAAGAAGCAATATCACAATGTGATGTTGTAATTGGTTATGGATATACAATAAAAACAATTGAAGAGTATGTCAAAGGGAAAAAAATATTTGAAGTAACAATGCAAAATCAAGAAGAAGCCTACCAGAAAATTGCTAAAGAGGATAATCATACAATATTGGTTCCTTTTACAGGTGATGTTAATTTTTCAGAATCAGAGGTTGTGGATAGATTAATTGAAATTTATGACGAAGTTGAAATAATTCCAGGAATTAGTTCAACGCAGGTAGCTGCATCACGTGCAAAAGTTCCGACCGATAAATCTAAAGTAATTACTATGCATATTTCAACATCAATTGAAGAAAAAAAATTAGAATTACAAAAAGCGTTGATTGACGGTCTTAGTGTCATACTTGTTCCAAGACCGTGGCCAAAAGTTCCAGAAAAACATTTCATGCAATCTGAAATTGCAAAATATTTGAAACAAAATGGTTTTGATACTTCAAAAATGAAAGTACATGTCTATGAATCAATAACTACAGAAAATGAGACTAATTTTGAAGGTACAGTTGAACAATTAGAAGGAAAAGTGTTCTCAGATCTCTCTGTAATGGTTTTCAATCAAGTAACACTTGAATCGTATATCAATTTTGAATAGTTATGGGTAAAAAAGCACCAATGTGGGCTCCATCAAAAAAAGAATTAGAGAAAATATTAGAAGTAGATAATGTACATGAATTATTTTTGGTTGGACAGGTCTGTATTGAAAGAATGCTTGAAAAAATATTAGAGAAAAAATTCAATATTCCTATAGAAGCATTGGATGATCCAATGATTATGTGGACACAGAAATACCTGATACTAGAAAAATCAGGTCTACTCAAAGGTAATGTAAAGAAAAATGTTCGTTTGATAAACAGTATAAGAAATAGGTATGCACATAGACTGAAACCTGATGAAAAAGCAATTGGAAATAATATTAGAGAATTAGAATATCTTGGTACATCTCATACAAATCCAACTACAAAATTTGAAAAGTATAGAGTTTGCGTTATAGCTACTTTTACAGCATTAGAGAAAATGTTGTAAATTTATTAGCGAAAAAATCTATTTGATGTTATGATACAGGAAAAATGTGCATATTGTGGTGATATGGTAGATATTCCATTTGAATGCACATATTGTAAAGATCCATTTTGTGATGAACATAGACTTCCAGAAGATCATCGTTGTGTGAAATTAACAGTGATAAGAGCAAAAAAGTTTGGAGAGAAGAAAGTAATTAGAGATGGAGGACCAGGTTCCAGTAAATTTAAAAAGTTTTTTGGAAGATTTCGTTAAATCAATAATCTGCTTTAGTAGGATCAAGTTTTGAACGTCTAGCTTGGAAAAATAATGTAACAGCTAATGCAAGCATAACCAAAATTGACATCCATAATGGTTCAACGTGAACATTGTTTTCTTGTGTAACAATCATTGCAGGGAAAACAACATAAATTACAGATAAAATTATCATTGCGACTCCTTGTGTAGATAATTTTTTCCATGATGAAAGTTTGATTCCTCTACTGATTAATTCAATTATACCAAGAGCTATGAAAGGATAAATTGTAAAAGCTAAAAAATCAATTATATCAACTGAGCCGGGATGAGACATGTTATTCTTCTATTCTAATTTTTAATGCAATTCCATTTGAAATTAAAGCTTGCGCATTTTCGTTAGGGATTGTTGCTATATCTTCAGGTTTGAATGGACCATATTTTTCTAAATCAACTCCAACTATCTCATCAAATTCTTTTACAAATCGTACAGTTACAGGTTTTATTTTATGTTTTGTGGAAGTAGTTTCTAGAAACTTTGACTTTCCATTAACTATTCCAGAAAGTATCATATCTCTACGCTCATTCATTTCATCATTTGAATCAATAACAAATTTTTCTTCGTCGCTTAAAATACTATAAGATGTTGTTGGAGATTTAGATATTTTTTCTAATCTTTTATTTATTAAAAGTTCAGTGAGATTTGTAGCGGTTGAAATAATCTCGATTTTGGTTTTCTTTTCAATTCCATCATATTCTTCATTTTTTAATTTTCCAATAAAATTTGATAAATTTCTGAAAAAATCTGTGCTGAGCTCCTGTATATCATCAGTTTGAAATTCTTGCATGACAATTACATGGAGATTTTTTAGATCTAAGGATTCAAGAGTTGACATTTTAATACAAAGTTAATCTTAAATGGTACGTTTAATTCTTTTAGCTTGAAGTAGAAAATTGCCGTACAAAGTAATAGGTGGCAAAGCCACACAAGTAAAATATTCATCTGACGAGGTATTCTCTAGAATAAAACATGAGGATATCAAGTTCATAGATCTTCAATTTACCGGTCTAACAGGTAGATTTCATCACACAACAATTTCAGCAAATACATTTACTCCTGAACAAATGGAAGATGGATTACCAAAATTAGATGGTTCGTCAATAGTTGGATTCACCGACATTGCCGATTCTGATTTAATACTAAAACCAGACCCAAGTACATTTGCAATTATTCCATGGGTAAAAGAGAAAAAAACTGCAAGATTACTATGTGATGTATACTGGGGCGGGGGAAGAGGACGTCTTGAAAGTGATCCACGCGGAATTTGCCAAAAAGCTGAAAAATATGTTAAAACACAAGGATTTGATTTTAGTAATTGGGGACCTGAAGTAGAATTTTTTGTATTTGATAAAGTACACTGGGATGTTTTAACACCATACAAGGGTCAATCGTATTCAATCGAATCTTCAGAATCACCATGGAGTCAAGAAGGAACTGGTTATCCTATGGGATTACAAGAGGGATATTACCCAAGCACCCCATCAGATACTCTTGCAGAATTTAGAAATGAGTGCGTAGATGTTTTGAATGATAATTTCGGTATTTTATGTGATAATCATCATCATGAAGTAGCAACTGCAGGACAATGTGAAATTGATATAAAATATGATTTAATGACTAATTCTGCTGACGGTGCACAATCATACAAATATGTTGTAAGAAATGTTGCACAACAGTTTGGTAAAGTTGCAACAATGATGCCAAAACCAATATCAATGGATGCAGGTTCTGGAATGCACACAAATGTTAGTCTGTGGAAGAAAGATGAAAATACATTTTATGATAAAGATGAAGATTTAGAATTAAGTCAAACTGGTCGTTATTTCTGCGGTGGAGTAATGGAACACGCAAAAGCATTAACTGCAATCACTAACCCTACAACAAACTCATACCATAGATTAGTTCCAGGTTATGAAGCACCAGTTTACATTGCATGGAGTTCAAGTAATCGTTCTGCAACAATTAGAATTCCTGGTCATTTTAAGGGAGAAAAATATGCATACATGAAAAGAATGGAGTATCGTGTACCTGATCCAGCATCTAATCCATATTTAGTATTTTCAGCAGTATTAGCTGCAGGACTAGATGGAATTAAGAAAAAAACAGAACCAGGTGATCCAGTAAAAGAAGATATTTACAAAATGACTAAATCAGAAAGAAAGAAACATGGAATTGACACTTTGCCTGCTAATCTTGGAAGAGCCTTGGATGAACTGGAAAGTGATAGAAAGTTTCTAACCCCAATTTTCTCAAATGATGTTTTAGATAAGATTATTGAATTAGAAAGAAGAGACCATAGAGAAATTGCAATTAGACCACACCCACATGAGTTTTATCTTTACTTTGATGTTTAAGTAAATTTAGTTAATTAATGGATGATTAGTTAATTGATAAATTAGAATTAATGAACCAAACATCATTGCTAATCCACCACAAACCATTATTGTTGTGAATTTTTGAGATTTAATTCCTAGGAAAATTACTATTCCCCCTCCAAGACCTAAGAATATTGAAAGCATGCCAAAGATCACATCTTCAGTTTCTGCACCAACTGTTAAAGGAGTAAAAATTCCAGAAAGTAAAGCAACAGCTCCTATAATGTATGCATATTTTGTTCCTGACAGAAGAATCGTTTTTAGATCAAGAGAGGTTTTCTCTTTAGTTTCTTGTACTTGTACTTCTATTTTTTTATTATTTTGAATAGAATCATCTTTTGGTTTGTCAGAAAATCTTCTATGTTTTGCCATGATAATCTATACTAAAATTGTGTTGATTAAAATTTTTACTAATCTACATTCCCATTCCAGGTGGCATTCCCATGCCTCCCATACCTGGCATTCCGCCCATTCCACCCATGTCAGGCATTCCACCTTCTGCTCCTGGTGGCGGTCCTGCAGATTTTGCAGTAGCAATAACATCATCAATTCTTAGAATCATGCATGCTGCTTCTGTTGCTGCTGAAACAATTTGGTGTTTTACTGCCAATGGTTCAATAATATCAGTTGATTTCAAATTTCCAACTTTGCCTTTCATAACATCAATTCCTGTCCATTTTTCACCTTTGATTTGTTTTGCACGTAAATGAGTAAGTGTATCAATTGGATCCATACCTGCGTTTTCAGATAATGCTAAAGGAATTGATTCTAATGCTTCTGCAAATTTTTCTGCTGCTAGTTGTTCGCGTCCTTGAAGTGATTTTGCCCAGCTTCTAATTTTGGTTGCTGCAAATGTTTCTGGTGCACCACCACCTGCTACTATAGATGGTAGTTCCATTACGTCTCTTACAACCATTAGTGAATCATGAACTGAGCGCTCTACTTCATCTACGACTCTTTGTGAACCTGCACGTAGTAGTAATGTTACAGATTTTGGATGTTTACAACCTTCAACAAAGACCCATTTATCTTCTTCAACTTTCTTTTCTTGAATTGATGTTGCAGAACCCAAGTCTCTTTCAAATAGATCATCTAAATTAGTTACAATTCTTGCACCAGTTGCTTTTGCAAGTTTTGATAAATCACTTTCTTTTACACGTCTTACTGCTAAGATACCTGCTTTTGATAAGTAATGTTGTGCCATGTCGTCAATTCCTTTTTGACATAATACTACATTTGCACCAGAACCAATAACTTTGTCAACCATTGTCTTGAGCATTTTGTTTTCTTCATCCAAGAATGCTTTCATTTGTTGTGGATTTGAAATGTTAATTTTTGCATCAGTTTCAGTTTTGTTTATTTCTAATGCAGCGTTTAAGAGTGCAATTTTTCCTTCTGTAATTTTCTTTGGCATGCCAGAGTGAACAATTTCTTTGTCCAAAACAATGCCTTGAATGATTTTAGAATCTTTAATGGAACCGCCTGCTTTCTTTTCTACTTTAATATCATCAATGTCAACAGTATATTTTTCACCATTCTTTTCTGCTACTGCTTTTACTGCTTTAACAATCATATCTCCTAATTGTTCAGAATCTTTTCTTACTAGTTTGGTTTGCATAGATGTTTTTGCAATTTTTAATAAAATTCCATTATCAGTTGGTTCAACCTTATCTGCAATTTGATCCAAGAACTCTTTTGCTTTTCTTCCTGCCTTTCTGTATCCATCAACAATAATTGTTGGGTGAACATCTTGTAAGACTAGTTCTTCAGCATGTTCTAATAATGCACCAGCCAATACAACTGCAGATGTAGTTCCATCACCTACTTCATTATCAGTAGTTTTTGAAATCTCAACTAGCATTTTTGCTGCTGGATGCTGTACATCAATTTCTTTTAGAATTGTTGCACCGTCATTTGTAATTGTAACATCGCCTAAAGAGTCTACAAGCATTTTGTCCATTCCTTTTGGACCTAAACTAGTATGAACAATTTCAGCTATAATTTTGGCAGCTGCGATATTGTTTTTTTGGGCTTCTCTTCCCTTTACCTGACTTGCGTCATCTTTGAGAACTACAACCGGCATGTTGCCTTTTGGAGTTTGTGCTGCCATAGATCAAAACGTCAATTTTCAAAATATATAGCTAGCTTCTTGTTTTTCTAGAAAATTAGAAGAAAGATCGCTGTTCTTAAATTAGGAAAATCAAGTTCAAAATCATGGCTGATTCAAACAAAGATTCGTATGATAAGATTTTCACCAGTCTTGAAAAACACCATGAATGGTTTGAAAACTCTATACCGCTAATTGCTAGTGAGAACATTCCTAGTCCAGCTGTTAGAGAAGCCGTAATGTCAGATTTTGGTAATAGATATGCCGAGGGGTGGCCAGGTGAGCGAGTCTATGCAGGATGTACCTACATCGATGAGGTTGAAATTCAATGCATGGAGTTGGCACAAAAATTATTCAATGCAGAGTTTGCAGATGTAAGAAGTGTTTCTGGTGTCGTAGCAAACTTGGCAATTTATTCTGCTTATTCAAATCCAGGTGATGTCATGATTGCATCATCAATTCCTGCGGGAGGTCACATTTCACATGGTAAAAAAGAACATTCAGGAACTGCAGGATTAGTACACGGATTAGACATTGAATTCTTTGCATTTGATCCTGAAGAAATGACATTAGATGTTGATAAAACAAAAGCTAAAGTTGAAGATTTGAAATCACAAGGAAAACTACCAAAGATTGCAATGTTTGGTGGTTCGGTATTTTTATTTCCACATCCGGTAAAAGAATTAGCTGAATTTCTAAAAGGTCATGGCATGCATATCAATTATGATGCAGCACACGTTGCAGGATTAATTGCAGGTGGAAAATTCCAAGACCCACTTAGAGAAGGAACAGATACAATGACAATGAGTACTCACAAAACTTTGTTTGGCCCACAAGGAGGATTAGTTTTAGGATCTGAAGAGCATGCAGAACCAATTAAAAAAGCAATGTTTCCAGGATTAACAAGTAGTCATCACATTCATCATATGGGTGCAAAAGCAGTAGCATTTGCAGAAGCTTTAGAGTTTGGAAAAGATTATGCAGAACAGACAATTAAAAATGCAAAAGCATTAGCCTCAGAATTAAACAATGTAGGATTCAAAGTGCTAGGTGAAAAGAGAGGTTACACCGAATCACACCAAACAGTTGTGAACGTTTTAGATTATGGTGATGGTGGAACAATTGAAGCTGATTTAGAAAAAGCAAATATCATTGTTAATCGTCAATTAATTCCTGGAGATTTGAAAGCAGGTCGTCACTATATGCATCCAGGTGGAATTCGTTTAGGAACATCTGAGATTACTCGTTTAGGTATGAAAGAATCTGAAATGAAAGAGATTGCATCTTTGTTGAAACAGGTTGTTGTTGATAAAAAAGATGCAGGAGAAATTGCATCACATGTTAAAGAATTCAAGACTGATTTCAAGAAAACACAATACTGTTTTGATAACAAACTTGGTGCCTACGAATACGTAAAATTACGTTAATTTACAAAATCAGTTAGTAGTTGTTGTGAACCATCACCTTTTCCAAAGAGTAGTTCAATTTCATCAGACAAAGTCATGATTCTTCCTTTCAGATATGGATCCACATCATATTTTGTGACTAGTTTCTTTGCTAATGGAAGATATTTCTCAATTGAAGGTCGAGTAATAGTTTGTAATAATTTGTGACCACAAGTACATTTTTGAAGTAATGGCATTCGTCTATATTTTGCACCACATGCAGTACAGCGGAATTTTTGTTTTGCATATGCGCGAATGTTTCCCATAATATCAGGAATTAGATGTGTTTGTATTAGATATGAAACAATGTCTCTTGTTTCAACTGCATTGATGATGTCTGCATTTCTAATTTGCAAGTCAAGCTTGTCAACCATTGATTCAAGTGTTGAATATGCGCTTCTTGATTTTGATGTAGTTAGTGTTGTTGTGTTGTGAGTGAAGAAATGATCATAGAAAATATTTTCATCACCTGTATCTTTTCTCATAGCTAAAGTTTCAATGTTTTTGATGTCACCTGATTTCTCATTATTTAATGATGATTCATAAAATTCGAGCGGAAATTCTTTTGCTACTTCAAAGTTATGTGCCTGAGTTTGTGCCTCATGTGGCAAAACTATTGGTTGAATTAGTAATGGTGCGTCCATTAATCCTCCAATTTTATCAGACAAAAATTGTCTTGAGAAGTTCAACAATGCATCTAGTAGTAACATGACAGAATCTGCATCACCATCTGCATCTCTTCTTTTTGCAGAATGCCAAATTGGACTAGCAAAACAAACATGGGTTTTCGTATAACCAATTAAACGTCCTGTAATTCCTACAGAGGTATGTGGTGCAAGACCAATTACTAAATGACCTAACAAATCTTGTGTGTCTTTTAGATTGTAAAATGGTTGTTTGCCAAAAAATTTCTGCAGTTCAAAATCAACATACTTTGAAACATTTACCAGATATTCAGCACTTTCAAAAGGAATGATTACATCTTGCATCTTTAATTCAATTAATTGTTCATCGTTTGTGATTGGATTTCCATCAATATCATTTTCATATCCAAGTTTTGTGATTTGCTCAACTGTTGTGCCTATCCAGGACAGTTTGAAGTGCGTCAGAGGTGAGTTTGTAGCATCAAATCTAACGGTGCCATCTTTGAAAGCAGATAAGCCAAATTTTTGTCTAATTAGTCCTTTTTCTAGAGGTTCTGGGATTTTTTCTTGGTTGATTAATTTATCAACGCCTTTGAATGGCGCTTTTGCACGTATTCCAAGTTTTTCTTGCGCTGCCATTAAATTTTGTTTTAACGGGAACTGTTTGTAAGAAAATCCATTTGCATCTCTTTTACATTTTTCACAGTGTGGTGTTTCTAATTCATCTTTACAAACTCTACAAATGTAGAATTTTGTGGTTTTATTACCACATTTTGAACAAACAATTCCAATTGATGGAATATTACAATTTGTACAACGACGATTATTCAGATTTGTGAAAAATGATTCTGATGCAACAGCAGCTTTCAAAATATCTCTAGTAATTCCCCCTTTTTCTGCAACAGGAAATAGTACATGAACTGGTGGTTTCATTAGACGTGGTGCAGCCTTTTCAGGTCTTCCAATTCTAACACCAATTGACTTTGAAAATTTATTTTTTATTTCAATTCCAGTGGTTTCTGTTAACAGTTCTAAAACAGATTTGTTAGTATCAAAATTCAAGGTAGCACCAAAAATTAGATGGTTTAAGATTTGAACATCTATTCCAGAAATAATGATCTTATCATCTGTAACTTTGTGTGGAATTCCTAAATTTTCAAGAATTTGTTTTGTTGAAATTTCATAATGAATTTCATTTTCTGATTTTAAGATTGGATTTGAGATTTTCTCAAGCTCTTTTGTTGTGATAAAATCCCAATAGTAGAGAAATTTTGGATGTAATGGAATTTTCAATTCTTTTGAAAGTAAAATTGCATCAACAAATGTTGGAGTTTTTGTTAGAAATTCGAGTCTTTCGTCGTGTTTGGAAAGTTTTACCTTAAGATATTCAGTCCAAACCTCTTCTACCATTGGAGTTGGGATTAATTCTGCATTATTTTCCAAAAAGTCACCAAATGTTATTAGAATATCACCTAGATGCAGAATTTTTTCAATATCATTTTTAATCTGAATTCCGTGTTCTGTGTCTTGAATTTTGACTACATCGCCTCCTTTTAGTCTGACAATAGGCGTCTCAAGTGAGTCAACAAAAGCTACAGTTGCACCTTTACTTGGTTTATCGAGTTTGATTTGCGTTCCTACTGCAATAGTATGATCTAAGATTTCAGCAATAACTGGATGTAGTCCAACGCTAGCAAAACCGGTATTGCATGCACGTCCATATCTAAGTCGAAAACCTCCAATCTTATTTGGCATTGATAGTACGGAACGCCCGGTAATGACTTCTCTCATACGTTTTTCAGATGCATCATCACCAGATTCACCTTTTTGAACAGCACCCTGAACATTGTTTAGCCACTCCCAACCCTCCAAGTTATACTTCTCAATTCGCTTTAGGAGTTTTTTTGATCTTCCAATTAGTCCATCATTTAGTACACGTAATGCACCACCTCTTACACGGTCTGTTTTAATTCGAGTCATGTTACGATGATTGACTACTTCATCTGGGTCTGTTCCTTCCCCTTCAAGTTCAACAGGTAAATTAGAAATCACGGTTTTGATGTCATCATCAGATACATGAAATTGAAAACTCTGTTTTGCTTCACTTTCATAGATTCGCAATTCTTCTACAAATCTTCCAGTCTCATCATCAAAACAATCCGCTTGATATTTTTCGAGTCCAACTGCACGTCTCACATGATCAGCAATTAACATTGTAACAGCAGATTCAGTTCCTCCTGCAGACCTCATCGGTCCTGCAATGGATACAGAAAGATACTGAGAACCATCTTTGTTGTTTTTAATTTTAATTTCACTAATTCCTTGTAAGGGAGCAATTGTCACACCTTCTGTTACAATAGCTAATCCAACTCTAACTGCATGATCCAATTTATCCTCTAAACTTGCATCTGAAGATTGATACTTTCCTAATGCAATTTCCTTTGACATTATCAAAGCAGCGTTTTCTTTTCCGGTTTTATCTAATAACTCACGAAGGGGCGTAGAAATGTCAATATCATGCATTTTAGCTACTCGTTCCGCCAAATCAAATGCGATTTTCGGCTCTATTATTCCAGAAGAGTCTAAAAGCGTTGATTTTGCATCTGCTGCTGTCTCAAACTCTTTGTAGACCTGTTGTGATAGTTCTTCATAGTAATCAGAGTAGTTTTGAGGAACTTTGATTTCTTTAAGATAATTTGCAGTAGTAGACATGTAGAAGGTTAGTTTTTGATGGCTTTGGCTATTTCGGTTAGTTTTTCCAAGTTCTTACTGTCCTCAAGAAGGGTTCCAATTACCAAAGCATCTGCTCCTGCATCAGTCAATGATTTTGCGGTTTGAGCATCACGAATGCCTCCACCTACGATTAAAAATCCTTGAAAGACCTTTCTTACAGTTGCAACCATTTCTGGAGTTACGTTGGTTTTTGCACCAGAACCTGCCTCCAAATAGACAAATCTCATACCAAAGAATTGGGCTGCTAAAGAGTATGCAGCAGCGATTTTCGGCTTATCAAATGGTATTCCTCTAACATTACCTACAAACCAAGCAGATGTTCCTTCTCCAATCACTAAATAGGATGTTGGGAGGGGTTCTAAGCCGAATTTGAGGACGTTTGGGGCACCAAGGGCTTGTGCCTGCGTAATGTAATATGGATTCTCAGAGTTCATTAGGGAACTAAACAGTATAGCGTCTGCCTGAGGCACAACACCGGTAATGTTACCAGGAAATAGAATAATTGGGATATTTACTGCACTTTTGAGGTTTTTGACTACCTCAGCCATCTCCATCTGGTCAGTTGCAGATGAACCGCCTACTAATATTGATGCTGCACCTATTTGCTCGACATCTTTGGCCAGTTTTACAGCAGAATCTATCTGAGATACCTCTGAATCGATTAATACGAATAGTAATGGTGATTTTTTACGCTCAGAAATGAGTAATTCTTCTACTTTTCCAGTCATGCTTCACGTTTAATGATGACCCTTTAAGTTTTATTCAAGTATCGGTATACAGATTTGTATAGCTATGAGCAACCCTAGTAATTCTAATTTTTCTAATATTTTAAAGGAAATCATCAAAAAATCACTGTTTACAGAGAGACAAATTGAAATTATTTTAAAATCAAAGAATCTTTCTGATGTCGAATTTGCTATGACTAAAGGCGCCTATTACAGGCAGGTTTCTCAGTCCAGGGATAAGCTTTCAGGCTTGTATTATTCATTCATAGTTCTAGGCATACTAGGCGTGGTTTTGCCTGATGATATTGATGTAATATCACAACTCTCCGAACGAATGAGTGTGATTAAAGATGGTGATGTTTTCCCTGAGAAGGAACAAGAAATCATTAGTGTGATAGAACGTGTAGTCAAGCAGACTACAGCAATGTGATTTTGTGACTGTGAGGAATATTTCTTGTGTAATAGTGTGATTAGGTTTTGGTTACTCTAAGTGTGAAATAATGTTGTCCTATCACGATAAATCACAAATTCCTCATGATATGTCATGTTAGTTGAGATTCCAGACCTAGACGTGATATTTGGTCTTATGTTAGCCTTCATAGGAGGATTATTCACATTGTTCGTATATTCCAGATTAAAGTCAGTTTCAGCCTCTAATGACCAAATAAAGGCAGATTCAGAGCGTTTAGAGTTCTATGAAAGACAGTTAATTGATCTTAAAATTAAATTAGATGCTATTGACTTGGAAAATCTTAGCTTTTCTCAAGAAATACCACAAAATGTTGTAAGAAATGAGGAAAAAGCAGTACAAGTTGTAGAGAAACCGGTACAAGTTGTGCCTGAGCAGGTCCCAATTCAGCCTAGAGTAGAGAGAACACCTAACATGAGTAGTGGTGATATTGTTGAGGCGGTATTGAGACTAATCACAGACAGGTCACGCACATCACGTGATATTCAAATCACATTAGGTAAGAGTAGAGAGCATATTTCTAGGACAATGAAGAAAATGTCTGATGATGGGTTGGTGGAGAGAAACACCAATGCAAAGCCATACAGTTACTCAATCACCCAAAACGGCCGTTCTAGGTTGTCTGGATCAGGTGGAACACCTCAAAGCATAGCCCCACAGACCTCCTAGTTGGATAAAATCAAGGTAATTTTCATGATCTGAAGAGTTTTCTGACTTTGTTGAATTGTGTTTGGGATGTTGATTTTTTGGTGGTTTTACTCATATTTTCTATTGTAATTTATGATATAATAATAAACATAATTAATTAATACTAGTTTATCATATATTATGATATGAGTGAGGTTCCTGAAGAATTAGTAAAGATAACATCAGGTGGAACCATCTCCATACCTAAGCAATTTAGACGATATTTAGAGATGCAGAAGGGTGATTATCTGAAAATAGGCCTGGAAGGAGACCATTTAGTGGTCCGAAAAGTACGTATTTCTTAGTTTTCTGATAGTTTTGGGGCGGTATTTCTGAGTTTTAGAGTGTGATAAGCCCATTCTCTGCCTTTCTTGGCTCTTTCAACCTTGTTTTTGGAGGTAAATCTGGCCAAATATGTCGAAATTACGCTAAGTTTGATTGGTTGGTTGTATTCATCCTCATATTTCTCTAGTATGTCTGAAGAGGTGAATTTGCCGGTTGGGTAGTACTTGTCTACTATATGCCATATCTTACCTCCAACTGACTCTACCCCAGGGTTATCTGCGGTTTCTTCAATATTCATCAAGTCTAGTAAATCGAAAATTTTGAGGACTTTATCACGATTGATGTTGCCTTCCAAGTTGAACTTGTACTTGGCTCCATCCTTGTCCTCTAGATCTATTCTAATTCTTTTTCCTGCCATTCAGATCAATAAGGATCCAACCTTAACTCATCAACTGATCTTCTGAGATTTGTTAACTAACAGGTTTGTTAACATTGACTGCCTAGCCCACGCCTGACTGTTTTTTTATTATTAACAAAATCATATCCTATATCCTCCGAAATTGGGGATATTTCACGCCTAGACTGGAAATAAAGGGGTGATTTCATGATATTAACAATGTTAACAGCCATCTTCACGCCTAGACTGGAAATTAGGGGGTAAAATGGGCTTCTTTTCATTTTCCTTAACACATCCTTAACAGTTGTTAACTATCCCCAGGCATTTTAGATTTTTTGTAAAATTCCCTCACAAATTTCATTTTTTATTTTTATTTTTTGATATCCCACACACCTATCTTTCCAGTGTTGCCTTTTCTAATTTTTTTAAAATGAGAATTCATATTCATACTAATTTTATTTTATTTTATTATACAATCTAGTTTATCATTAGAAATGAAGGTGTCTGGGAGCGATCCTATCGATCTGAGAAGAGTCAACAAGAACGATCAGTCTTGTGAAGTTTTTCAAAAAGATCAGTTGAACTGTTGTTTTGAAATACAATATGATCTCAACATGAGTACAACCACAATCGATCCAATTGACCGTCTTTTAGATGCAGCCCAAAATGGCAAAACTCTAATCAAAAATAGAGACGTACTTCACTTTACATTCATGCCTAATCAGATACTTCACAGGGACCCTGAGCAGGAAAAAATCACTCAATCTTTACTTCCAATTTTAATGGAATCAAGACCATCAAACTTACTGGTGTATGGCAAGCCTGGAACAGGCAAGACCTTAGTAATCAAAAAAGTACTCTCAAAAATTCAAAAAAGGGTTGAAGAGGGATCATTTCCAATTAAACTAGCATATACAAACGCAAAACAAGAGACAACCCTATACGGACTATTGGTCTCCTTTGGAAGACAATTGGGCCTAGGAAGTCAAAAAACCAACGATGAGAAGATGTGGCTTCCAAGTACAGGCCTATCAATAAGCGAAGTATTCAACAGAATTCTCTACGTTTTAGACAAGAACGAAACAAACGCAGTATTCGTAATTGATGAGATTGATTACTTGGCAGAATTAATCCAAAAAACAGGCAAAGATGTTCTTTATCAAATTACCAGAGCAAACGAGCGATTAACCACAGGCTCATTAACACTAATTGGTGTGTCAAATGACCTCACCTTCAAAGAAAGACTAGACCCACGTGTAATCAGCAGTTTGAGTGAGGAAGAAGTCATATTCACAAATTACAATCTACCACAAATCAAAGAGATATTGGATGCTCGAATTGAGGTGGCATTTGAACAAAACATAGTCTCAGATGCAGCATTAAATCTCTGTTCTGCTATGGCTGGAAGGGAATCAGGAGACGCTAGACGTGCATTAGACCTTCTTCGAGTAGCAGCCGAGATAGCAGAAAGAACCCAAATGCCAACTGTCTCAGAAGATCACATCAGAATGGCAGCAGAAAAGATTGAGGAAAACAAAGAGGTTGTAGCACTTCGCTCCTACCCATTACATGAAAAGTTACTAATCTTAGCAATTATGAAATCATCAGAGATATCCACAGGAGAAGTATATTCAACATACAAAAATCTCTGTAAAGATATTCGCCAAAAAGAGCTCACTCAAAGAAGAGTCACTCAAATGCTCAGTGAGATAGAAATGTCAGGAATCATTGCTGGCAGAATCGTCCACCAAGGAACACACGGAAACACAAAGAAATTTAGAATTACGGTCTCACCAGATATGGTAAAAACTACCTTCAAAGATGAGATGCTACTACAAGATATTCTCTAACTGAGTTGTTGTGGCTCGGCATGTTTTGGTTCAATAAAGTCTGACTCTTGAACACGAAAGTCCTTTTGGTAAACCTTCATTGTTTGTAGATTTACAATAATGGCCATTCCTGGGGTAGGTGTAATTCCAACACTTTCTTGGAAATCTGTCTGTCTTTGCCAAGCACCAGAATTGACTATCAAGACTCCTTTGTACATATCAAGACCCACAAAATGGACATGTCCAGAATGGAAGATATCTGGAATATCATCAATTACCATCATATCTTCTGTTTCTGGTGCAATTGGGGTTCTACTTCCATAAATCGGGCTCATATGTCTGGCTTTAAGAAAATGTCTCATCACAGCAGCTGGCTTGTCATAACTAACTCCAGGTGTGGTTCTGACTACATCATCTATTGATTGACCATGATACATCAAAACCTTAACTCCATTTAGTGAAACCATTGATGGATTTCCTAACATGAAGAAATTTTCCCTATCCCATAATTGAGAATTGTACATCTTTGGGATTGCAGGTTGTGGAAGAGCCTTTCTTCCCGCATCATGGTTTCCAGATATCAAAAAGACCTTGATGTGTTTTGGTATCATATCTAAAACCTCAAACGTTTTTTGTAATTGCCCTTCTGTTGTTGTTTGATTTAGTATCTTTTCTTGACCCGGGAAAACACCAACTCCATCAATCAAGTCTCCTCCCACAACGACAAATCTTATCTTCCTAGCTATTGGGTCTGCACTTGAAACCCATTTGATAAATTCTGATAACTCTTCTTCCATGAAGAATTTACTTCCAACATGCAAATCTGATAAAAATACAGCATAAGTCTCAGTTTTTGAGCGATTTGTGGTATGTTCTGGTATGTCTGGGAGAAGAATCTCTTTTGCAAAAAATCCACCATTTTTGGCAGGAACTATCTTAAACATTGCAAATTGGTCCATGAGCAAAGTATCTGCGGTATCTTTCAAGTCTCCTTCGAAGACTACTATCTCCATTGAACTGGTAGGGTCTTCTAGAGTGATTTTTGTGATGTTTCTATCTGATTTTCTATCTGAAACTAACCCCCATACGAATAATTCATCATCATTTTTTGTGATTGATTTGACAGATTCGATATCTTTGACCTTTTTTGATTCTGGTCTATCAGACATTATCTGTTTTAATTTGTTAAATCTACTAGCAAACAATTTTCCATATCCTTCAACACCTTCTGCAGATGTTATTTTACTAGTAGGGTCTGATAAAATCTCAAATTCTACCTGGTGTTCCTCATCATCTTTTATTCCTAGATAAATCTCAAAATCTTCTTCATTTATCAAAAACTGCTTTTGTTTTGTCTTTTCTTTAACTACATCTTTGATAATCTGAGCCAATTCCTTAACGTCAATTTTATGTAGAATATCTAGTGCATCGGGATGAATCTGAAATCCTTTATTCAATGCATAACTAACAGCAGAGGAAATTTCTTCGTCCATTCCAAATAGTGATTAGAGTTTTAATTAAATCTGTTTTACAACAAAACCTCAAATATAGATCGATTAAACGTGCACCATGTTAACAATGAAACGAATAATCTTATTCTTCATTTTTACAGCAATTTTCACAGCCGTATATGGTGGCTCTGCTGTAACAAGTGAGCCTACTGAAGAAGAAATCGAGGAGGTAATGAGTTTCTTTGAAGAAATTATTGATACTATAGATGGAATTGGTATCTTTGTGCATAATACAACAATAGCATTACCGATGTTTATTCCAGGTTTTGGTGTAGCTTGGGGATTGTTTTCAGCGTATTCAACAGGATTTGCATATTCGGCTATAGCAGCTTCAAATGCCCAAGTAGCCCAACTAAACCCGCTAGCTATTCTTTTGACACCATTTGGATTGATGGAGATGGCGTCATATTCACTTGCAATGTCACGCAGTACGTTACTTGCAAAAGATGTATTTCAAAAAAATTGGAATCAAATTAAAAGCGATAAACTGATCATTTCAATCGAAATTGGTATTGTTGTTACATTATTGTTGATTGGTGGTATTGTCGAAATGTGGATGATAGAAACTGCGCAAGGAATGAACGGATAGCATAAAATACTCATAATATCGAGAATTTGTATGGCAAGCATGAAATGTGTAACATGTGGAATTGGATTTTTCTCAGCAGATGGAGGAGACAAATGTTCCAAATGTAGACCAAGTGTATCTCAAGGTACTGAGACTCACAGTGGATGCGGTTGTGGCGGGCACGACTGCTAACTCTTCTTTTTATCTAAATCACGTAACATTTTTAGTCATAACGAAATTCATAAAATTCAGCTTTGATACAAGATAAAGTTGTAGTAATTACTGGTGCATCTAGCGGAATTGGGTATTCAACTGCTAAGGCACTTGCAAAAAAAGGTGCAAAAATAGTTGCTGGAGCAAGAAGATTAGATAGATTAGAAACTTTGAAAAAAGAAATCACCGACGACGGTGGTGAAATTATTATTTGTGAAACAGATGTTACCAAAAAATCTGATTGTGATAATTTAGTTAAACAAGCAATTGAAAAGTATGGAACAGTTGATGTTCTGATAAACAATGCAGGCTTAATGCCTCTTAGTTTTGTAAAATCTCTAAAAATCGATGAATGGGATAGAATGGTAGATGTAAACATCAAAGGTGTTCTTTATTGTACTGCAGCAGCAGTTCCTACAATGGTTGAGAAAAAATCAGGTCATATTGTAAATATTTCATCTGTAGCAGGAAGAGTTGTTTTCCCTGCTGGAAGTGTATATTGTGCTACAAAATTTGCAGTAGCTGCATTTACAGAAGGATTGAGACAAGAACTCTCTGTACGAAAAAATATTCGAGTTACCAGTATTGAACCTGGAGTTGTACAAACTGAATTAACCAATACAATTACTGAACAATCTTTACAAGCATTTGTTGATAAACATAAAGAAATGGAAGGTTTGCAAGCTGAAGATATTTCAAATGCAATTATTTTTGCACTAGAAGCACCAAATCACATGAACGTGAATGAAATTCTAATAAGACCAACTACACAAGAAGTATAATTATTCAGATTTAGTATCTTTTTCTCTATTCATATGTCCTAAGAGCGCCTTGATTTCCTTACCCATATTGTTAGGATCTTTTCCTAAATCCAATTTTTCAGTTATACTATCTTTTACTTGCAAATTTTCTAATTCAATTCGTCTTTTTTCTACACAGTGTAGATGATCACTGTCTGTTGCAGAAATTTTCTTACAGATAGAACATGTACCCATATACTCATTTTGTCTCACCACGATTTAATTATTTCATGCATGAACGGTCAAATCTCTACTGATTTTTAGCCTATAGAATTTATTCTCTGACTTTTCCAAATATACCAACACGCAATACTACGGTTTGGTTTCCATCTAGCTGAATATTTTTCCATAGTTTTTGGATTAGGCAGTTCTTTTAATGAAAATAAATCTCTAATTCCTTTTTGTATTCCTAAATCTCCTACTGGAAACACATCTTTTCTTTGTAAACAGAACATTAGATAGATTTGTGCCGTCCAATTTCCAATTCCTTTGATTTTTGTTAACTCTTCAATTACTTGTTCATCTTTTAATTTCGAAATTTTTCTAAAATCAATTTCTTTCTGAATAATCTGTTTTGATAATCCTTTAATGTAATTGATTTTTGTGCCTGAAATTCCTGTATCTTTTAATTTTTTATCACTGGTATTCATAACCTGTTCTGGAGTCGGAAATTTTTTGTAAAGTTTTAGAAATCTCTTTGTAATTGCTGTGGCAGATGCTTCTGATAATTGTTGATAGATTATTGCCTCCACAAGCGTTTGGTACGGATTTTTTGTAATTCTCATTGTGCATGGACCAATTTTTTTTATCAATGGTTCAAGTTTTTTATCTAAATACAAAGATGAAATCTCTTTTTCATATTTACCTGCAGTTTGTAATTTTAATCCAATAGTAATATTTTCAAAGTTTTTTGCTGTTGGATTTTTTTTGTATTCTCTAGTTAGATTAATTATCTTTAATTTTGTTGGTAACTTTATTTTTTTTTGAATAATTTTTGCCAATCCTGTTCCAATCAAAATTGCTTGCGTTGCACCTGTTACATTCGATGGTTTTCTATTAGTACTTGAACTCTCAAAATCAATAATTGTATTTTTATTTTTTCCAACAATCACATGTTTGTCTATTGTACTTAGTTCTCCATGATCTAATCCTATACTATCTAAAAGATAACATTCTCTCAAAACATTATTCAATACTAAACGAATTTCTTCTGATTTTGTTTCAGGCTTTTTTGCCCAATCAATAATTTTCTCACCTTTAATGTACTCCATTATTAAAAAATTTTTTGAATTTTTGATAAACTTTGGACCTACGTCAATTTTATTTGCAATCTTGAGCAATTTGGCTTCATTTTTCATCATGTCATCCATATTAGAAAATCCCATAACATTTGTTGTAGATGGATTTGGAGGTTGATTTCCTTCTGCCATATCTTTGGCTAAAGAAAGAGTAACTAGAACATATGGAGCACCATCTGGGGCTGCATCAATTCTCATAACTACAAACTCTTTTCTCATATCATTTACCTGTAAAAATCCATATTTTAACTATTCATGTTTTTCATTTTTTGGTCTTTAATTTCATTTAGTTCGTCTTCGAAAAAGAATTTATCCTCAAAAGCAGGTTTTAGATCGTCAAGCCATATTGCATTTTCATCATATTTTGCAAAGAATGGACGATTTACCCACTCTGGATTTCGCCCCTGAAGCATTCTCAGTACAATAACTTTGGTTCCATTTATTTCAGAAACACCATCAATCTGAACTTTACCAGGAGTAGCAGACATACTTGGGCCTCTAACTGTTCTTCCTAATCCACTTACTTTTTGAATTGCATGTTGGAAGATTTGATGTGCTTTGACTAGCGGTATTCCAAAGTAATGTTGTGCTCCAGTATCTCTTACAACAAACATGTAATATGGAATGCAACCAAGCTCAACTTGTTTCTGCCACATTTGAGCCCACATATCTGCATCATCATTAATGTTAGTAAGAAGTGGAGATTGGGTTCTAATTTGAGCACCTGTCTCTCGAACATTTTTAATTGCAAGTTTAACTGCACCTGTTTTTAATTCTGCTAAATGATTGAAATGCCCCATTATTGCAAGATGAACTCCTTTTGAGTTTACTCGTCTAAATGTTTCAAGTGTTTCTTCAGCATCATCATCAGAGATGAATTTGTATGGCCAATAAGATAAGGCCTTCGTTCCAATTCGAATTGTTTTAAGATTTGGTAAATCTGCATCTAAAATTTTATCAATATATGTAGAGAATATTTTTGCCGGCATAATCATAGGATCTCCTCCAGTAAACAAAATATCTGAAATTTCGGGATGTTCTTTGACATATTGTGCTAAATCATCTCCTTCTTGCATCGCAAATTTCATTTCATCCATACCAACGAACTGTGGCCATCTAAAACAAAAGCTACAGTATGCATGACAAGTTTGTCCCTGACTTGGGAAAAAGAGAGTTGTTTCTTTGTATTTATGCTGCATTCCATAAAGTTTAGTTCCATCCTTTAGCATTGGCACGTTTAACTCCATTTGACCAGCTGGATGTGGATTTAATTGTAAACGAATTTTATTTGCCATGTCTCGAAGTTCCTTTCCAGATGAATTATTTTTCAAAGTTGAGGCCATCATTTCATAATGCTCTGGTTTAAGCATACCTTTTTGCGGAAATGTTAGATTGAACATTGAATCACCTGGCACATTATCCCAGTCAATTAATTGCTCAATTACGTAATTATTTGCCTTGAAAGGTAAAACGTGCCCAACTACCTCCATTTCAAAAATTTGTTCTTCTGTGAAATTTTCAATTTGTGGAATTTTCCTTAGATTTGAAAGCGTGTATGACTTGATCTTGGGTGAAGAATCTACTGACCAGATCGATTCTTGTTGATTACTTGTTTGAGCCATTCCATAATTACAATAAATCCTCTGTTAAACTTTAGGATCTGACATTTATGAAGAAATATGCCTGAAAATGCATATTTTTGAAAAAAATTGACAGTTTTTTTAAAACTTGACGACAAATCTACTAACTTAAGTTTAGGATTCTCAAAAAATATTAGAGATGGCAGAAGAAATTAGTGAGATTTCAGTTGGGCAATTTGATACAGTATCACAGTTGATCGCATCATCAGTATCTTTGCAATTAGCGGTAATTGGATTGATAATTGGAATTATTGTAATTAGTGTAGTTTATCGAAAATTTTCATTTTGGATTAAAACTCAAAAATTCAACCATACAAGACCACACGTTGCAAGATTTGCAAGAAAAATAATTTTACCATTTTTGGCGATTGCTTTAATTTCATCTGTAAACATGTACATTCAAGTTTTTGAATTATTTGATGAAGAGTCAACAGTAATCCAAATAGAAGGAGAGCTAGCACCTAGTGAAATTTTTGCAAAAATGTTAAACACATTGAACATTTTGGTTATAGGATATACAATTTCACAATTAGTTCCAATAGCATTAACAAAACGTGATAGTTCACGTCTTGAACGTGAAGATTTTGAAGCCTGGAGAGAAATGAGAGGATTTCCAGATGATGCTGACGATTTATTTCATAAATTATACAAATGGATTCCACCAAAACAAAAACCAGATGATCTAACTGAAGAAGAATTCAATAGTTATTTGCAAACTGACGAAGGAATACAATACTTAGAGAACTTTCGGACATCAAGGGGAGCCCCAATTGGAAGTTATGAAAAAAATTCTAAAGAACCTTACGAAAAATGGAAAAAATCTGAACGACAAAAATATCAATTATACTTTGAAGCTTGTGTAACAGGAAAGAATGTATCTGGAAGGAAATTATTTCCAGGCGTATTACCTGAGGAGATTTATCCTATAGATATCTGGAGAGAACAAAAAAGAAATTCAGGTTTTGAATCGATAATTTCAGGAAACAAACCACCAGGACACTCACGTAAACAAAAAGAAGGAGTTCCAAAATCTGCAAAACAGGTTTTACCAATTTTAATTTTTGTTGGAGTATTAGTTGGAGTAGTATCGTGGTGGGAAGTAGATTTGATAGTGCTAGCAACTGCAACAGGAGGACTTGCTTTTGGTGTTGGATTAGCATTAAAAGAAACATTAGAGAATTACTTTTCGTATATTCTTATCAGAAAAGACAAGGTTGTCAAAGAAGGAGACAGAATACAATTACAAAGTGGATATAATGGATATGTACATAAAATTACACCAAGAGTGACATACATTCGTCATGGATTAAATGAATCAGTCGCAATAATTCCTACACGACAATTAGTTAGCGCAGAAATAATTAATTATACAAAAGAAATCAAACTTGTTCCTGCAGTAGTAAATGTAGGTGTTTCATATCTGAATAACCCAAGGCAAGTTACATCAATTCTGGTCAAAGTTGGGAAACGTGCTATGATTGAAGCTACAGATGCAAGAGGAAGACATCTTGTAAGACAAAATAGATGTCCATATCTTGAAGAAAACAAACCTAGCTGTGGATGTGACAAAGATATTCATGTGGATGTAACACAACCAGTTGTACGATTTGATAAGTTCAATGATTCATCTTTGGATTTTTCAATGTGGGTTTACGTAAGAGATTATGGTGCACAATTCAAGACAAAAAGCGATATGCGTCTGATTATGTACGAAGAGTTCAAGAAATATGATATTAGAATACCATGGCCAATACGTACAGTTTACCAAGGTGATGAAAAACGTGAAGAACAGGAAATTAATCAACTAGATTCCAAGCGTAATGAAGTGATGGACGAGTATGGATTAGGTGATTTAGGTCGTGGTGAAGCAGGAGATGAATAGTAATGATTAATTTATTTGAAAAAATTCAAAACAAATATTGAAAGATATTATTAAGTTCATTTTAAAAAATTCAATAATTTTTGCAATAGTCTCATTTGCATTTTCAATGATTGGTGCCTTCTTTCCTGAAAGTGAATTCACAGTTGTGATTGGAAATCCGCTTGTAGTGAGTAGCGTTACGTATGAACATGTGATGGGTCACATTTTTTGGGGTGCAGTAATTGGATTGGGAACTCTAAGTATTAGATACATCATTCTAGGTGGAAGTTTTGCAATTTTCTTAGATTCGGATCATTTACTACAATTTTTGGATATAGAGTTAGTTTCAAGAATGAGTCATTCAATTCCATTTGCAGTAATTGTGTCTATAGTATTTTTTGTAATTCTACGAGGAAAAGATATCAGAATGTGTGCTGTTGCATTTGGTGCAGTTTTATCACACATTGCATTTGATATTTTCTTAGCAGATGTTTTACTTAATTCAGACACAGAATTTCCATTATTTTCACCATTTACATTTGAAACAGTATCATTACAGGGATTAGATTGGCTTGTAGTACAGATTATCGGAGTTAGCATAGTGGGAATTACAAGTTATCTGTATAAAAGAAAAGAAATTCAACTCAAAAACAATCTTACGAAAACTTAAGAATCCGTTTTGATTCGTTGATTTAATGGTAAAATTTACTGTAATTGGAGGAAATTCATCATCAGATTTAGCAAGAAAAATTGCTGGAAAATTGAAAGCCACATATATCAAAACTGAAAAGAAAACTTTTCCCGATGGAGAAAGTAAGATAACAATTAATCAAATCCCAAAAAAGAATATAGTGATAGTTGTTCAATCAACTAATCCGCCAGTTGATTCAAATCTTTTAGAATTATTGAGTATTGTTTCAAAAGTACAAAAATTTTCTTCAAAAGTTTACGCAGTGATTCCTTACATGGGATATGCAAGACAAGATAGAGAATTTCTTGGTGGGGAGATAATCACTATCGGCGTAGTTGGAAAATTACTCAAAGCAGCAGGTGTAAAAAAAATTCTTACAGTTGATATTCATAGTAAATTAGCATTAAAAGAATTGAAAATTCCATCAGAAAATGTATCTGCAATGGAAGTATTGGTTAAACATTTTAAGAAAATGAAAATGAAAGATCCATTAGTTGTATCTCCAGATTTAGGAGGTAAAGAAAGAGCTGAAAAATTTTCTAATCTTTTGAAAACAGATTTCATTGCATTGAAAAAACATAGAGACAGAAAAACTGGAAAAGTGAATATTCTTTCTGGTAAAGTTGATGTGAAAAATAGAGATTTAATTTTAGTAGACGACATAGTAAGTACTGGAGGAAGTATTGTCAAAGCAACTCAATTTTTAAAGAAACAAAAATGCAGACGTGTTTTTGTTGCTTGTACTCATGCATTATTAATCAATGAAGCCACAAAAAAGATCAAAAATGCAGGTGTTACTCAGATCATTAGTACAAATACGATACCTGGGGAATCAGCAAAGGTAGATGTATCAAAAGTTATTTCTGATGCATTGAGATGAAAATAATATTATGAAAATAGTTTATCTCGGAACATCAGCTGCTGCACCAACAATTGAACGTTCACTAACATGTATTTGCCTCGTTCGTGAAAATGAAGTTTTAATGTTTGATGCAGGAGAGGGAGCCCAAGTTGCATATTTGAAAGCCGGCTTACCATGGAATAAAAAAATGAGAATATTTGTCACGCATCTTCATGGAGATCATTGTTTAGGTGTCTTAGGCCTTCTACAAACCATGTCATTACAAAAAAGAACAGAAGCTATTGAGATTTACGGTCCAGCTGGAATTGAAGAATTCATTACTGCAAATATCAAAGTATTGAATTTTGGATTACCATTTCCTGTTTTTATAACAATTGTAAATGAAGGCAATATTGTTAACGAAAAAGATTATCAGATAAATTGTTGTGAAGCACAGCATGGAATTAGCGCGTATTCATATTGTTTTGAAGAAAATGAAAGAACTGGTGTATTCTATCCAGAAAAAGCAAAAGAGTTAGGAATTCCTGAGGGAAAATTATGGCAGGAGTTACAAAATGGAAATTCCATAGAAGTGGAAGGTAAGAAAATCAACTCAGTACAAGTAACAGGTGAAAAAAGACCGGGTAAGAAAATTGGAATTTCAGGTGATACACGTCCTACTAAAAAATTACAGACGTTTTTCAAAAATAGTGACTACATGAGCTTTGATTGTACATTTTCATATGAACTAAAAGATAGAGCAATTGAGACAAATCATTCAACTGCAAAAGAAGCAGCAGAATTAGCAAAAAATGCAAATGTGAAAAATCTCATTTTAACACACTTTTCAGCAAGATATAATGACGAATCAATTTTGCTAAATGAAGCAAAACAGATTCATGAGTCAGTTATAGCTGCAAAAGATCTACTTGAAATTGAAATTTAGATTATTCATCAAATTTTAGAAAGTCAATCTCAGGGATTTCTGTTTCATCAATGGTATTTTCAACTTGACCTGCAACATCTACTACTGTATCTCCTGCCTTTAATCCAACATCATACAACGTATCACCGACTTGGCTTGTATGTTGATTGTATTCCTTAATGTTAGTGGCATCTGCAACTAATGCATCAAGAACTAATGTACCTGCAGGAAATTGACTCATTGTTTCAGGTAAGAATAAAATTCCACCAGCTATCAATACTGCACCAATTATTGCTAATTGTATTTTCATAACAAATGCTGTAAAAATCGATTTTTCATAACTGAGCTAAAAAAAAGCTCTCAAAATGGATAGAAATAGCTAGTTGTCTAATTTGTGATAGAATCAAT
>JAOMBO010000003.1 GCA_028344575.1 Candidatus Nitrosopelagicus sp.
AAAAGAACTTGCAGCAGCTAAAGCAGAAAAAGAACAGCTAGAGCGTGAAGAGGAATCTCAAAATGAAGACGTTGATCTTGCAACTGAACTTAAAAATGAATTAGAAAATTTGCGTAAAGAACTTGAATCTGTAGATGATGATTCTGATTCTTTAGATTCTGTTAATCCTGAAGATGCTAAAAATGCATATGCTGCAGAAATGAAAAAGAAAGGTGCAACGTTACCAAAAGGGTTCATTAAAGATGCAAAAGCAAACACTGGACATTAACCACTAGATCAAAAACCTATCAATAATTATATACTCTTTTTAAAATTCTAGAACTATGGGTAAATGGGCAGATTTTGTTGTTAGTGGAATAACTAAGGGTCCGGGTCTTGCTAACATAACTCATGTTCAGATTCATGAAGATTATGGAACTGAATTTGGAAAACCACAAATTGTCGACAAAAAAACCATTGCATCACAAATTAAAAAAGGGAAAAAATATCTTACAATATACAAAAAAAATGAAACAGATTGGGAGCCTGGTGAAATTATTCACACATATGTCCTAAATGGCGAAACTCATATTCGAACTGATAACAACAAGGTGGAAGGCGATAGCTTGGGAACCTTGCCTGAAATTGAATCTTAATCTTTAGATAAGCCATTTTTTTCAAGTAACATAATGGGAATATCTGAAATAAATTATGATATCCAATTTGAGCCTATTTTCTCTAATTTCACATTCAAAGGGATAGAAATTTTATCATTTAAGACAACTTCTTCAAATAAATTCACACTACATTGTGCTGAAATTAAAATACAAAAATGCTACATACTTTCTAAAAGTAAGACAATTGAAGTAAAATTCAAACTTGATGCAAAAAATGAATCTCTTTCTATTACTTCAGGAAAAAAGGTCTCAGGAAAAATTAAACTTTGTATCGAATATACTGGAATCTTAAATGATCGTCTTTTAGGATTTTATCGAAGTAAATACACTGATCCTGCTGGTAAAACCAAATACATGGCTACCACTCAATTTGAGGCTGCAGATGCAAGACGTGCATTTCCATGTTGGGATGAACCCGCAACAAAGGCAACTTTTGATGTATCTCTTCTAGTGGAGAAAAATTACATGGCAATATCAAACATGCCTGTTAGAAAAAAACAAAATTTTGGTTCAAAAATAATCTATGAATTTGAACGTACTCCAATCATGTCAACTTATCTTCTCTATCTTGGAGTTGGTGAATTCGAGTATTTGGAAACCAAATTGAGGAATATCAAAATTCGTGTTTTAACAACAAAGGGAAACAAAAACAAAGCAAAATTATCCTTAGAATTAACAAAAAAATTCCTTGGTGAATATGAAAAATATTTTGGAATAAAATACCCACTACCAAAACTTGACATGCTTGCAATTCCTGATTTTGCTGCAGGTGCAATGGAGAATTGGGGTGCAATTACTTTCCGTGAAACCATACTATTGTATGATCCAAAAACATCTTCCACTAGAACCAAGCAATTCATAGCTGAGGTAATTTCTCATGAAATAGCTCATCAATGGTTTGGTAATTTGGTCACAATGAAATGGTGGAATGATTTGTGGCTAAATGAGAGTTTTGCTACATTCATGGCAACAAAAATTGTAGACAAATTCTATCCTGAATGGGATTTGTGGGACCAATTCCTAGAAGATGCAATGAACACCGCCATGTCACTTGATGCCTTGAAAACTTCTCATCCTATCGATGTTAAGGTAAACCACCCTTCCGAGATTAGGGAAATCTTTGATTCTATCTCTTATGATAAAGGAGGTTGTGTCTTACGAATGTTAGAACATTTTGTAACTGACAAAAATTTTCAAAAAGGCTTACAAAATTATCTCAAAAAACATGCATACTCTAATGCTGAAGGCCATGATTTATGGAAATCAATAGGTGAAGTTGCAAAAAAACCAATTGATAAAATGATGGACAGTTGGATCAATCAGGTTGGTTTTCCTATTGTATCAGTAAACCGAAAAGGGTCTCAAATTTCCTTAAAACAAACTCGTTATCTGTTGGAAGAAACAAAGTCAAGCAAAAAGGGAATTTGGAAAATTCCTCTAATTGTTGATGAAGGAAATATCACTACATCTCACATCATGGATAAAAAATCTCAAACGCTAAAACTAAAAAATAAAGAAAGAAATTTCATAATTAATTCAGGCCGAACCGGATTTTACAGAATGGATTATGATTCTGAAACATTGGATAATCTTTCTCTTCTAATTGATGAAAAAGTGCTTAATTATGTAGATAGATGGAGTATCCAAAATGACTATTATTCACAATGCGTAATTGGAAAGAAAAAGTTACAGGATTATCTTGACTTTACAAATGCATATTTTGATGAAGATAATTATATTTCATCTCTAAACTTAGCTCAACATCTATACTCGTTATACTCTTTAACACATAAAGAAAAATTCTCAGATGAAATTAAACAATATGCATTTAATTTCCTTAGAACTATTCATGACCGATTAGGCTGGGATGCAAAAAAGAATGAACCTCATACTAATGCTCTCTTGAGAAGCTTTGCAATTTCTGGATTAGGCAAACTTGGAGATGAAGAAATATTGAAAGAATCAAAGAAACGATTTGATAAATTTTTGAAGAATCCAAATAGTTTATCTGCAGATTTACAAGAAACAGTTTTTGTTCTGATTGCATGGAATGGCAATGAATCTACTTATAAAAAATTTATGTCATTATACAAAAAGGCAAAATCTCAAGAACAAAAACTCCGATTCTTAGGTGCACTGTGTAGTTTCCAACAGAAGAATCTCTTACTAAAAACCTTGGAGTTTACCTTAGGTCCAGACGTTCGTTCTCAAAATATTCAAATGCCAATAATGAGAATTGCTGCAAATTTGAATGGTAAAGAATTCTTGTGGGGATGGCTCAAAAAGAACTGGAAAAAAATTGTCAAGAAGGCTGGAATTGGCAATCCATTATTGAATAGAGTTGTTGCAAGTATTGGACAAGTTGTCGATGCAAAACAAGAAAAAGAAATCCGTAAATTCTTTAAAGCGAATCCTTTACGAGGTACTGAAATGACTTTGGAACAAACCATGGAACGTGTCCGTGTTTCATCAAAATTCCTAAATTCAATTAAAAAAGAGTTTTCATAATTGATTGCCCCAAAAAATTTTATAATTATTTTAATTGCAACTATTTCAGTCAGTACTGTAATAATCTTGGATCCTCTTTCTGAAAATACTGATTTTAGTAACTTCACATTTGATGCTGTATATCAAAAAGATAGTAATTCTGTATCAATTACTTTTATTGACACAAATAAAAAATCATCATTCGCTGTTCTGGAAATTTTAGGTATGGAGAATACTTTTCATGAAGAATTTGAGATTTATGATTCAAAATTTACTAAATTAGTACCACTTGATAAAGTTCCAAAATATGGGTGGAAAACCACTCCTGTTACATTGGAAATAACTTATGATGAGTATGTTGTATACATGAAAACTGAAATTCATGGCAAGGATCAAATTGCCCCTGTTGTGATTTTTGGCAAGAGTGATTAGTTTTTACCACCAGTTATCCAAATTAGCATTAGTTTTATACTCAGTTGTGGACAAAACATTATGAAAAATTTAGGACTTGGATTGATGATTCTTACTATATGTTTAGCATTTACAGCAATTGGTTCTGAAAGCGCATTTGCAGAAGTAATAAAAATTGAAAATGCACGAGGTTCATCCCAACAAGGATGTGAAGTAACAAATCTCTGTTTTGTACCTTCGTATGCCACTGCACGTGTTGGTGATACTATAATTTTCCTTAACGGCGACGATGCTGCACATACTGCAACTAGTGGCACTCCTATGACTGGTCCTGATGGAGTTTGGGATAGTGGGTTGCAACAACCTGGAGTCGATTATGAATTAATACTTGAAACTACTGGAACCTTTGATTATTTCTGTATGGTTCACCCATGGATGGCTGGTCAATTGCAAATATTACCTGAAGGTGCAGACATTGTTGATGATACTGCTTCCGACTATGGAACAACAGTTGACCAACTGGAATCTGTAATTTATGGAGATAACACTCCTGAAGTATCTGATAAAGATCCTGGAGTTATCAGCGAAGTATTTGCAAATATTGTCACAAGTGATGGAACAAAAGGTTCCCCACTAATAGTTGAGGTTGAATTTATGGAATCAGACGGATTTGTAATTAACCATGTAAACTATGATATCAAAATATCACAAAATGAACAAGTAATATTTGCTGAAGAAGATGCACACCGTCATTTATTCAAATATCCTGTTCATACTACTGCTCCATTGGAATATGATCCTAAATCTTATCCTGTAGACATTGATGTAACCTTCCAAGGAATTGGACACTTTATCGGTTCTTTGAATGAAGATGCAATACTTGGAGTTCATGGCCCTGTAGGTCAAACATCCACTTTTCAAGTGGTTCCTGAATTCGGCGTGGTTGCATCATTAGTACTTGTAATATCTATTGTAGCAGTAATTGGATTTTCTGCAAAAACAAGATTAATCCAAAAATTCTAAAATTCTTTTTTTAGGTTTTTCAAAGATTGTGTATAGAACTTAGATAAAAATTCTACAAACGCATCAAATTCATTCTTTGTTGATTTTGATGCAAAGTAAGATTCCCATGTAATTTTTACTGATTTTAATTTATTTTTTTCAATGGATATTGTAGCATGATATGCAGCTAACGGTAATCCTGAAACTGCAATGTATGAAAAATATTCTTTTGGTTGCCATCCTACTATGTGCTCTTCTACATCTGACCCATCTTCAAATGAGATTAAGCGTTTAGCCCCAACTCCACTTTTTCTCTCTCCTAAAGATTTTGTTGATTTCTGACCTTCTAACCAGTCTAATTTTGTAATTTTACTAATTTTTGACCAAACTTTTTCTAAATCTGAATCAATTATTACTGATTTCTTCACTGAACCTGAATTCATATTACACTTCAGTACTTCTCAAATTTATATAATTCAACTATTGATCCTTTGATTATGGTTTTTGGTTGGGGTAAAAAGAAAGTTGAACATGATGAACCTGTGGAACATTTTACATCATCATATCAAACTATCACATTAGATGAAATCCCAAAAATACTGGATGATATGGTAGTTCTTAGAAAAGGAACTCTTGCAGCAGAAATAAAATCACATAGAAATAGAATTGATCCTCAAAGAGAGATATTATTAAAAATTGCAAATGAATTATCTGAAGATGAATTAGATCCTGATAAGCTTGATCCTCATTTTCAAATAATGGTGAATCGTGGAAAAAAAGAGGTTATCGCATCCATAAAAAAAGAATTTGCTAATCCATTTCCTGATATTAATTCTCCAGATGATGTAATGCGATTCAAAAAAACATCTACTGCAGGAATAAACAAAGTAGGCGATATGTTGGGAAAACATTCTAGAGTAATTCACATCTTTGCAGCAAAATATGCTAAAAAACTTACAAATGATCTTAAAGAATTATCTGAGAATCTAAAACAGGTAGATGAATTAATTGATAATTTTGCCGCCACTGAAAATTCTGTTAAACTCATTAATGACTTATTGGCATCTCGGGACAAAACCCTAGAAAAACTATCTAAACAAAATTCACGTATAAACGAACTAAAATCAACAATAAATGAAAAGAAAGAAAAAATCAAAAAATTCGAAAATGAAATAAATGAAATTAAAACTTCTTCTGACTACAAGTCATATACTGAGATGAAATCTCAATTATCTGATTATGATCATGAGGAAGTAAAAATTCGTCATGATGTTGATGATGAATTTACCAAAATTTCTAGACCGCTTGGAAAGTTCGTCCATATATCTTCACATGATAAGGAATTGAAAGATTTGACCGCAAAATTAGCATCTACTCCTTATGATGTATTGAATGAAAATAATGTTTCTGGAATTAAAAATATACTTGATTCTATTGTTACTGGAATTGACTCTGGTTCTGTATCTGTAAAGGATGCTTCAAAATCAAAAGATAGTGTTGCAGAAATAAAAAATCTTATTCCTTCATTAATTTCCACCAAAGAAAAATTTGAAACTAAAAAACATGGATTACTTGAAAAACTTGAGAATTTCGATTCTAAATCTCTCCAAACCGTTGAAAACAACCTAAAACATGATGAATCTGATGTTTCCGATGCTTTATCCAAATTGAAAGTATTTGAAGATGAAAATCTTGATCTCACTAATTCTTTACCTACAATACTACACCAAATAGAAACAAATCTCAAAGATGTTACCTCTACATCTTATACAATTTCCACAGATAATCAATGATTTTTAAAACAAAAAAACTAGAACGTAGTCTTGTATTTCTTAATGAAACTCGTGATGGAATTATCTCCTATTGTAAGATAACGCATCCCGATGAAATGATTTTGATTCTTAAAGGTCATTCAAAAAAGGGTAAAATGTTTGTTGAAAGCTTAGTAGTTCCACCATTTCATGAAACTGGTCCAACTTTTGCGGGATTTCCTGCAAATCAACTTCCATTTGATTCTGATTATATCGGAATGGTCCATTCACATCCTACAGGAACTGCTGAACCCTCTTCTGAGGATCTACATAATTTTTTTGGTTTAGTTTCGGTAATTGTAAAATCTCCCTATGAGGATGAAGATATCTTTGCGTGGGATAGTTCTGGAATTCCAATTCCCATACTTGATGAATAATTAATTGCTAATTACTCAATAAGCCTTATATTTGAAATTAGGATAATTTTCTTATCATGATTAACTACAAATCATATTTAATTTTCCTATTTGCATCTCTTGCTGTAAGTATTGGTTTACAAATGATTCTTCCATTTCCATACGGACTGGGTGCTGCATTAGCTCTCTTCATTGCATTCCCCTTAATCTTAAGACGAAGAATGATGAGTCGAATGCGAGGTGGATTTGGTGGCGGTTCTTCTAGTTCTGGCGGTTCCGGTGGATTTGGTGGTGGCTTATTTGGACAAAATACCGATAAACCTGGAATAAAATATGAATGTCTTGTATGCCACAAGGTATACAATGCAAGAGAATGCCCACGCTGTGGCTCTAGTATGAAGCGTGCAATGTTTTAGGATTCAAAATATGTCTCAAACAGATTTAGCATTAGATGTAATTAGAAAGAAAGTTTTCTTTCATAATTCTGTCGATGTCTGGATATCTGCATGTGATGAAAAAAACATGGAATGGAATAGCACTGAAAATTATAAAAAATTTATATCATATTTATTAAAAAATAATCTTCAACTCAAAGCATTCAATCTATGCGCACATGAAGCTGGTGCAGTTGAAGAAGAAAAAACAAAATTCACTGAACTGTTGGCAGAAGAAAAAAACTCAAATCCAAATGCTGCAACTTATACCATAAAATTAAATGATTCATCAATTGATTTAATACGTAAATTTACTCTTACTGGATAGATTATCTTTTTAGTTTTGGATTAACTATTGCATCTAGTGCATTTCCAATAAAAACAAATGCCAATCCTGTAATTGCAATTAAAATTCCTGGTGGAACAATCCACCACCAAAATCCTTGTGCTGCTGCACCATAGGTGTTAGCATCATGTAAAATTTGTCCCCAAGTTGGAAATGATGGATCGCCTAATCCAAGAAAACTTAATCCTGCTTCAGTAGTTATTGCCGCTGGTACTGAAATTGCAATACTTGCAAATGCATATGGTAGCAATTGAGGTAAAATATGCCTAAAGATTATTTTTGAATCCTTTTGCCCCATAATCTTTGCAGCTTCAATATACTGTCTAGTTTTAATTTGAAGTGACATACTTCGTGAGACTTTTGCAATTCCTACCCAGCTAAAAATCATAAGAAATCCAATCATCAGAAAAATACTGTTACTGATAGTAACGGCTAGAATTATTAAAAATGGTAATGCTGGTAATGCATAGATGACGTCATTAAATCGCATCATTACTTCATCAGTTTTCTTTCCTTTGTAGCCTGAATAAACTCCGTAGATCAATCCTACCACAACTGATCCAATTGACACTGAAATTCCAATGAAAAGTGCAAGTGGTGTGCCCCACAATAATCCTATTGCTAAATCTCTCCGAAGTTCATCTGTTCCCATTAATCCATATGCTTTTCCACCCAAAATCATCTTTGATTCTAAAACCTCTACATCTTTTCCAATTCCGTAGATGTCTACAATGAAAATATAATTGCCTTTTTGTATTTGATTTGTATATAATTCTGAGAATATTATTTCAGTTACACCTACTTGAAAATCAAATCCAAAATCATCTTTGTATGTACTAAGATTTTTCTTTATCATGCTGTCTGTTGAAAAATATCTTTGATTATGAATTGTCTCGTTATCTGAATGTGGCAATGATGTAGATAACAATTCTAGCGTAATTCCATCTGGACGTATAACTTTGATTTGAACTATGTGTGAATCTGTATATTTTGTTTTCATTTCAAAAATAAAATCGCTTGGAAAATCATCATACTCGAAGTATACTCCAAACTGCTGTGATGTAAGGAAAATCCCATTTTCCTGTGACTGAAAAACTTCTGCATTGATAATTTTATGTTCTGGAATCTTATCTGAGGATAAAAAATTTACCCAACTTGGTACTGATGTCTTTGGATATGAAATCCATTTTTCAGGATTATTCCATTCTTGAAATGTTGATGCTGGAATTACTGAAATTGTTATTATCGAAACTAAAATTAATCCTGATAAAATAAAAACTCCTGTTAAGCCTAATTTACTCTTCAGAAATTCTTTTTTAATTTCTTGTGTTGATACACTACTCAACTTGATGTCCTCACTCTTGGATCAAAATAACCATACAATAAATCTGCAATGAAAATACTCACCAAAAATAATACTGTCAAAATGTATGTCGAACCGATTATTACTGGTAAATCCATGACACTAATCGCCTCAAAATACAATCTTCCCATTCCTGGCCAATCAAACACTGCTTCTGTAATTATTGCTCCGCCCAATGAGCCTGACAAACTTAATGCAAGTATGGTGACAATTGGAGGTGCTGCATTTCTAAGTGCATGGCTGTAAACTATTTTCTTTTTACTAATTCCGATAGTTTTTTTTGCAGCTATGAAATCTTCTTGCATTATTCCCACCATAAAATTTCTAACTAAATATGCCCATGCTCCAAATCCAATCAAAACAATTGTTATTACTGGAAGTGCCATGTGGTACAATAAAGCCAAAATATATCCTGGCTCATCTGGTTCTATACTTGGTGTTGCTCTTGCGGGGAAAATCTGATATACAAACGCAAATACAAATATCATTAACATACCAATCCACCAAACCGGAAAACTACTGCTAATTACTGCAAATGTTGATGTGATTCTGTCTGTTTTTGAACCAATTTTGTTACTTGACGCTGCGCCTAAAAGAATTCCAATAATTGATATGATTATTGTGGCTGTGGTAAATAACAAAATTGTTTTTGGCATTTTTTCAAAAATAATTTCGCCTACATTTGATGAACCTGAATCACTTGTCAAAAATGTTGCATTGCCGAAATCTAAAATTAAAATTTTATACATTGTGTATCCCAGTCTTTGTGGTGAATACCATGGTGTATCGAGACCTAACGTTTTCACTCTTTCATCAATTTTCTGTTGAACAAATTTTTCAAATTCCTCTGGATTGTTAAATCCTTGTGCTATGGTGGTATTTTCTGTAATCTCAGCTCTTACTTGATAAATTATCCCTTGTTTTAGAATTGTGTCCATATTTGAACCAACAAGGGAAATTGTTAGTAGTAATGTAATCATTAGAACTCCAAACATTGTTAGCCCTCTTGTGACCAAGTATCGTTTCAGTCCCATACTCAAAATATCATTATTTACTTTATAATAGATCTGGGATTTTTAGTACATTTGCCAAATAACTTAAAAACCCAATTCATTCGTTTAACACATGCAGGAATTTGCAAATTCCCCATCATTAAGAAATGGTATATTTGATTTACTTTCTTCTGTAAAACTTGCTACTGATGCAAATGTAAAATTATTAGATTACACGATACAATTATTCAAAAATAATGGATTATTCAGCGATTATTATGGATATCACAATGTTGATCATGAACTTGAAGTAACCTATGTTACTCTACTTTCTGGTATACATGCACTAGAGGATAATTATATTTCTCGAAATGATTTGAATTATCTCTATGCATCTGCACTTTTGCATGATTTTGATCCTGACAAATCAATTGATAAGCCTCATGAAAAAAATGTCATACAATTTATTTCAAAAGATCAAACTATTCAAAAACTTCTTGCCGATGCCAATTTAGATCAAAATCTAATTTGTTCTATAATCTCTAGAACTGTATATCCATGGACTGGAGATGTGATTACAAAAACTGAAAAATTTATCCAAAACTATTTTTCAAATTCTGAGATTAAAGATAACAAAGAACGACAAAAACACTTTAGAGATCTAGGTCATTTCCTCTCCATTTCTGACCGTATCGGAGGCTATGCACTAGGTGATTTTCAAAAAGCAATGGAGATGGCAAAAATGAATGCTCATTCATCCAGCTGGCATCCCGCATTTATTGTTAGACGCTCAGTTGTTTTCTTTGAAGACATGCTAAATAATGAACCTGATATGTGTCAAAGAGTTCTAAACGGACTTCCAAAACATATGAGAAAAAATTTCTTAGATAATATAGTTGGTTTCATGAAACTTCGTCAAGAAGAAATTCAAATTTATAATCAATTCGTATATGATGGATTACCATTAGTTCCTTGTATCCAGAAGAGCGCACTTTCCGATGATGCCCTTGATGAACTTTTATCCATATATCGAGAATTACCAAAACCATTACAGTTCACAAGAGACGATTTTATTGAATCAGTTCGTGATCCTGAAACAATTCTTAATATGCTTCGTATTGGAACTTCAACTGGTCAAATTATTGGATTTGCAAAAGGTGGACCATTGGAAAAATATAATTTTGATGTCGAGTTTGAAGACCGAAATCGTGGTAAAAACAATACTGTTTTTCTTGAACCTGTTGCAATTAAAAATGGATATTGGGGATTTCATGGAGGTAGAGAGCTAAGACAATTATTCATGATGCAGGTTCAGTCAAAAGGTTACAAATTCATGACTAGTTTTGCAATGCGTGATGTAATTGATGAAAGAAAACAAAATGACAAAAATGTTGTTTTTGTCCAAAAGTTTGATCCTGAACGATGGGATTATTTCAGAGTAACTCTATAGATGTTTAGTGACTGAACTGGAATCGCTAATTCAAAAGGGCATTACAAATCTTAACGATGGTAATTTTGAAGATGCATTAAGCTATTTTGAACAGGCGTTACTCCTAAAACCTGATGATCCTGACTTGTGGAATCAAAAGGGTGTGGCGTTAAGAAGTCTTGGAAGATACGATGAGGCATCTGAATGTTATAACAAATCCCTTCAATTGGATCCTAGGGATCGTGCTTCTTCTTAAATTTGATTTTGCTTTTTCTTACCGTAAATTATCATAAAAAATCCAATTCCAATTACTACTAGAGATAGTTTTTCTGCAGTTATGTCTGATGATATGAAATACCTCACAACAAATTCTGGTCCCCAAATTATCAAATTCTGTAATGGAATTATTGCACCGCTAATGAAAAATAAAATACCGAATGCTCCGAAAACATTTTTGGGAAAAAAAGAAGATTTTTCAGTCATTTTGCACTAGTATCCGCCTTTAGCAAACTCATATTCTTTTTTGTTAAAGTCGAACTTCGTTACTAGTATTTCGCCCATTGCATCTACAGCTGCTTGCACTACATCTGGTTGTGTTGAAAAGAATCCTCTAAATTTACCAACTCCGTATTCTTCTGCTATCAATCCAATTGGACCATCCGGACCTTTTGTCACTACTGCCCATACTGTTGCAAGTGGTGTTCCTATGCAGCTTAGTACCTGACAGCTGTCTGGTACTTCTTGAGCTAGATGTGGATTGTTAAAATTTCCAATAACCCATGTTCTTGGAAGTTTCTTCATCAATTTGAGATATCTATCTTTAACGAATTCATATCGTTTATCGGTCTCAAATGATGCGAGTAGTGGGGCTGTATGTTTCGATGCATAGTTTTCAATCATTATGCTTAATGCAAAAAGATCTGAACGGTCTGCTTTGAAGTTTAGATATCCGCCGTCTTGAAAGTCCTGGAAGTTCCAGTTTACAAAAATCTCGTCGCCTTGTTCTGTAATTTCCTTCTTTTCAGGAAATCTTTCAAATACTGTGTCAATCAAACTATCGTTTGTTAAACCCATGGTTTTGCTAAACGTATAGAATATTTAACCTAGTGGAAATTGGTCAAAATAGTGGTAATTACTTCTTTTTTATAATTCGAGGAATTTGTTCCAATGCATGGGCGTCTGTGATGAGTTTTCCATCAAATTTGAAATTTGTTTTTTCTGAAAAGGCTAGCCCTCCGATGAATATTGGTAGTTTTTTGTACGCCTCGTGGATTTTCTTAACCATTCTTTGACCCGATCTAATATTATCTTCTAATGTTATGGATACGATTAACGCATCTGGCTTTGCAGTTTTAATAAATTCAATTAATGATTCTGCAGGAGTTGATGGTGAAAGGTTGAACGTTGTAAAGCCTTTTGAAACTAAAAATGAATCAAGTACATTACATCCTAAATTATGGTCTTCACCAACAGGTGTAGTTAATACAATTTTTCCTTTATCTTTTTTAGATTTTCTATTTTCATCGGCAATAACTTTCACTAAACTATGTGCAATATTGCTTGCAACATGTTCTGTCGCAATTGATAATTTACCTTCTGACCACAAATAACCAATTTCTGCCATAACTGGTGTCATTATTCTTTCATAAAATTGATCAAGTGTGTTGCCTGCTACAAATGCCGTGTAAATGTCCATTGTATCTTTTAGACTTCCTTCTGTAAGTGATGAAAATAATTTGGTTCTCAGTTGTTCTATTAATTTTTCTCGTTTTTCCCTATCTTTTGGTGTGTTTTGTAGTAAGAATGAATTGATTTTTGCATCTTCTCTAAATTCTACTGGAATGTCATCTCTTGTAACGGATGATGATTCTCCTAGATACTTGATGGTCTCTTGCCTTGAAGTCTTTCTTTCTTTATCCCATGTACTTTTTACTAAATACAGATAATCTACCCCTTTTACCTTCTTTTTTCGAAGATATACCATGCCCTATTTTAGTAATAGTGCCTAATAAGTATACCTAGTGCTAACATTAATGATTGAGACGTAAATTTGAATGATTTTCTAACTTCGAATCTAATTTTGTATGCTTAATTCTTGTATTAACTCATTAATTTTTGAATAATCTTTGTGAAATTGTTTACCTTTTTCAGTAACCTTGATTTGATCATCACTGTCGATAATTTCTTTAGTTTTCATTTCTTCGAGATATTTTGTCAATTTATCATAGGATGTATTGCATTTGAACTGAATACGTGTAGGAGAAATACTGTCATTATCCATCTCTTCTTCAAAAATTGCAGAAATTATATCGAAATATAGCTGAATACGTGTTCTTCTCTCCTTTGCCATAATTTTTGCATTCTTTTAGACTTTAATAAATCGAGATATGTACTGGTACAAATACAAAAATTGAGAATTTGGTATTTACGACTAGGGAGTGGTAAATACTTCGGTACCTTTCTCTTCTGTCTGAAATATTATTGCTTTATGTGATTCTAACAGTTGATTTAGGAATCTATCCCTTAGATTTTGATTTATTTGACTAACTTCGAATGAGCAGAGGAAATTACCGTTAATTTTTTCAAAACCGTCATCTACACATTGTTCAATTTCAGCCATTCTGTCAGTTTTTTCTTCAGTATTGAAGTCAAAATAATGGGTGGATATCACTCTAATTTTGGCCTCTTCAGGAAGTCCTTCAACCTTATCTAATATCATTTTTGAATAGTCTTCAAATGCCTCAGGTATTTTGACAATATGGAGGAGTTCGTTATTTTCCGTATTAATTCCAAATCCTTTCATTTCATCTAAAATTTTCTGAGGTTTCTGAGTCGTGTAAAAACAATGTTGTCCATTTTCTAGTCCTTTTTTGATAAAATTATACTCTGTTTCTTTTGTTTCATTATTGCCATCGTGAAATAGAACTATGTGAGTATGGTCTAATTCTTCTAAAAATTCATTTGCATTAATTGCCTCTGACATGAGGACTTTTACCTCTCACATCTAATAAACCAACACTCACCATGGTGAGTTTTTTAGTACTTATCACAATTCATCAGCCTTTATAATGAAAATTCGGTCAATTGAATATGTTAACTGACCCTGAAGTCGATTGCGTCTTTTGTGACAAATCCGTATTTGATCACTCTAATTTTGAAACAAGAGAATGTCTCTCAAAACACCTTCAAGTCCAAAAAATTCTACAAAGTGCATTAGAAGAAAATCCTCATCTCAGCTTCCCTTAATTCTAATACATATTTTCTTTATTTTTAATAAAAAAACTAATTTTTAATTTATGTGAAATCTGTATTATAGACGGGTCTTGCCCCGCTTGGAACTTCTGCTCCGGCAGATTCTTTGACTGATTCACCCCTTGCCTGGTAAACCCTGACTTTGTGAAATACGTTATGAGATGAAAATATTGCCAATCCTGCAAATGCAGCTCCTATGAAATTTCTTAATGTCACATCTATGCTTGGTTCTGCACCTATTACCGACATTTGGAATACAACGTAAAAATTGTCAAATAACCAAAATGCCAAAGTTACCCATGATAACAGTCCTCCAATAAGATATCCTAGTCTTGCTTTCTGCCTTACAAATAAAATTGCAAAAATGATTGCGACATACCATATTGCTGATCCAAATAACCATGAAATTTCCCAGACATCTGTTCTATCATCCATCCAATAGTATGTGGACCCTATAATTGCCATGGCACAAAGTGAAATCAAAAGTAATTTCTGATTAACTTTGTATGATGTCTTTTCTTCAGGTAATTTTCCAATAGGTTTGAATGCTACTGCCTCATCTCTGGCTTCTTTGATTGCTTCGGTCATATGCTTGAGGTTTATTGGAACTAATTCATCAATGCTGTTGTCTTTAACATAAGAATCATGTACCAAACTATCTACTAGTGGTCTTGCAAGTGATGCCTTTACTGGAGTTACTAAATCAATCCAGTATGATGATAATCTTGGAGTCAAAAATGGAATTTGTATGATGTTTAGGTTTCGATTAATTATTGATGAATAAAGTCTCATCATTTGTTCGTATGTCATTTTGTCTGGTCCTCCTATTTCTAATGTCTTTCCTGCAGTCATTGGATTTTTCATCACGCCAACCAAATAATCTACAACATTATCTACTGCGATTGGTTGTGTTGTTGATTTAACCCATTTTGGACATACCATTAGTGGTAATCTTTCTACTAGATATCTGAGCATTGCATAAGAACCGCCTTCTGCTCCTACTATTACGGATGCTCTTAATTCTGTCACAGGAATATTGCCTGATGCTAAAATTTTACCAACTTCGTGTCTACTTCTCATATGCTTTGATAATTCTAAACTCTCGTTAACTAGACCTCCTAGGTAGATTATCCTCTTTACTCCTGCATCTTCTGCAGCTTTAAGAAAATTCTGAGCCTGTAGTTTTTCTCTATCTGCAAATTTTTCCCATTCTTTTTTTGAACCCTCCATTGAATGTAGGAGATAAAATGCTGTTTCTATACCCTTTAGTGCTTTAGTTAATGAATTCATTTCAAATGCATCGGCTGCAACAAATTTGATATTTTCTGCGTCCGGATATTTTGATCTAGACATAGCAGTAACTTTGTAACCTGTTTTGGCTAATCTCTCGAGTAATTTTTTTCCGATGAAACCCGTTGCACCTGTTACTAAAATTGAATAATCTTTTGTGTCTGCATTTTCTTTTAATGCTGCCATTTTCTCTAATCTGCTTGAACTAGCCTGTTGACTCATTTTATCACTCCTTGTCTAATTTACGAAGTTCTTTGAGATCTACAATCTCTATGTCTTTACTCAATGTAACTAAAGATGATAATTTTGGTTTAGCATTTTTGCCCATTTTAAGGACTAGTTTATTTTTATGTAATATCTCAAGTGTAACATTCTCCTTTTTTAGGATTTTACCAATATGCTTGGCCTCGGTAAGTTGTTTTAGTAGGCTCATTTTCCCAGGAATTTTTGTAGGAAGATGTGCGATGTTTATTCTTCTTATATCTCCTTTTGAGGAAAATTCTATGGCTGTGCCATCTTTATCACTGACGGTTAAATCTCCGCTACGGAGGTAAAGTAAAAAATTGGCAGGAAGGTCGCTTTTCATTTCGTATCAATCCTGATTAGGTTTTTGTTGTAATAGTCAATCCGCCTGTTAGCACAACTGTTCCAGTTGAAACTTTTTTACCATTTCTGTCTACCATTCCGCTAAGTTCTAACTTATCGAATTTGTATGAAATGGCTGCGTGCTTTGCAGTTAGTTTATCAAAAACTTCTGCCAGGAGACTTGCCCATTCTTGTTCTTCTGTCATAATGGACTTTGAAATGTAATGATATTAAAGCCTAGTGCCCTATGGTGAGTCTAGTGCCTAATGTTTACCACTAGAAATTAAATAATGCTAATACTTACCACTATACATACCCTAGTGCATAACCCATAAATACAATAAATTAAAAAAACTGTTTAATGAGCACTACACAATCACTTCCAAGTAAGATCGCATTGATGAAGGGTGGAATCGGAGCAGGCCTAATGGGTGGCTTTGCATTATTCTCATCATTCTTTGCAATCGATCAAATGTTAGATATCCCAGCAGGAACATTCTACAAAACTATCGGTATTACAATGGGCGTAGATGAAGGATTAGCAATTGCAATGGGCTTTATGGCACACATGGGCGTTGCAGCATTGATTGGAGCCATGTACTTTTTGGCTTCAAACATTTGGAGATTCTTCAGATTGGTAACAGTCCCAAAAGCAATAATTACTGGTGTTTGGACTGGGCTAATTGTTTTCACAATAGCATTCTTACCAATTCACATGTTCGTAATGACTCCAATGATGGAGGTAGAATTGATAATTACTGACGTATCTCAATTTGACTTGGAACAACAAAAAGCATTAGCAACTTTGTTGTATGAAAGCGACAAAATTTACATCAATGCATTGATTCTTCATGTAATATACGGAGGAATCGCAGGATTCATTGGAGGTTGCATAATGCATGACGACTACAAAGGAGTGAAAAGGATTGCCGGATTCTGGTAACGAAAACGAGAGAAGTCAAAAACTCGAAGGCATGTACAATGCTTTCATGCAAGACGTCTCAAAGTTATTTCCAAAGACCGATTCAAACCTACTACTCAATGTAATGGCTTTGGAAAGAAAATTCCCTGATATGATGCCACATGTGCATCTAGAGGTAATTTTCCCAAAGGGTACAAACGTCGATTTGCCAAAATACGAGATTACTGAAAAGTATCACGTTCAAGCAGCAACTCACAGATGGGACAAGAACATACTTGTTGTAACTGGAATGATGAATGTAAATACTATTGCAGAGATTGCAGACCATAAAACTGTGGAAAAGATAACCGGCACAGCTAACGCGGCCTTTTATTAAAACCCTTTTTTCTATTTATTTTATTTTCAATTACCATTATATTTGATCATTTTTGGCAAACTTTATGGCACAGAAAAATGAATTAGATTCTCTAATTAAAAAAATTGGTAAACTACACAAAAAGATTCGTTTTGTTGCAATCATTCATAAAAATGGAAAAATATTAAAAACCGAAATGCGAGATGAAGTTCCGTCATTACTTAAGACAAAAAATGAAGAAAAATTCTGTCAGGATGTATCTGTACGTAGAAAGATGAGAGAGGAGTTTGATAAATCACTAGGTAAAGTAAGATTTGTCAATGTGGAACGTGAAAATATATCTCAAATAGTTATGTATGCAAAAACAAAATCTCTGTTTGTTACAGTAGAGCCTGAAATTTCCATCACTGATAAAACCAAAATCATCTCCCAAATTAAAAAACTCACTGCTAATTTGAAATGAAAATTTTAATTGATGAAATGGATGATGGCATGGATGATCGTCTAATTCAGCTTGGATATGATGCGTATAGTGTAAAAAAACTTCGAGTTGAGGGTAAGAAGCTACATACTGATTATTCAGTTATTAATTATGCAAAAGAAAATGGAATGATTTTGGTTACCCGAGATACTGAAAGTGGTCAAGCATGTGAAGAAAATGGGTTACCATGTATACTACTGGATAATAATGAAATTTTTAAAATTGTTACTGAAAAACTGAAAAATTTCTAACTAAATTATTATTCAACCTTCTTGGAATGTACGTATGAAAACTTGTGATGGCCGAGGTACATCATACATGAATGGAAATTCATATGAAGATTGTAAAAAAATTGCAGAAGGTATTAACACAAAATTAAAACCGCTCATAACTGATAATGACTCTATGTCTTGGAAGCAATTATCTGAAGAAGTGAATCATGATGAACTTGTATACAAATTGGTTTTGAAATATCTGCGTCGAGATGGATTTGATATTGGAAATATTGATAATCCTCAAATTACTGTAAAACCTAATTAGTATTATTTTGAGATTTCAGTATTCTTCTAGATATAATAAATGGCGTTAAAATCAATACTGGCACTGTGATTACAATGAATAAAGTTTGTAGTTCTGTAATTGCAATTGTAAATGTAACCGCACTTGTTGCACCGATAAATAATGATAAAAACGATCCAACACATGTGGGGCATGCTATGAATAATCCTGTCGCTGCACCTATACTTCCCAGACCTCCTGTCTTTTTTGCAATTGAAATTGCATTAACTGCTAATGCAGTATTCACTGCAACAAGATATGATACTAGAATCTGTAATAGTAGATTAATCGGAACAATGTTTATTCCAATATGTTCTGTTAGGTATGCAACAAATTTTGGCATATATCCTGGAGGTCCACAACATGGTGTTACATGTGCTGAAGGGACATCTGCTCCATAATGATATGAAAATACGACCTCTGGCTGATACACCAAAATTCCTGAAGTCATTGAAAAAAATACTCCATAAATTATGAATGTCACAATGAATGTTTTTTTGGCTTTATTCCCAAGTGTGTTATTACAAATCATGGATAGTGCTGTTGTATTTCCTGTAGCTGCAACTCTTTTCTGAAATTTATGAAGCCCTACTCCAATCATTCCGATAGAAATTGTGAACAATATGTAAAATGCTACTCCTAATCTTTGAATTGATTGAACTGCATCTGGTGTAATTTCTTGGTATTCAAATCTAACATAGATCAAAAATAAAATCCCAATCGAGATGAATCCTAAAATGATTAATTTTTTATCATTTTGACCACCTTTGGTAGTCTCTGTTTTCATGTGGGATCTCTTACTTAGTTCATTATATTTTTAACATATGTTCTGCAAGTAAATCTAGAATGGAAATCAATGAAGTTCAAGATCCAGATTATGAAGTAGTCACAATCAGTAATTTAGGTTTTGTAGATCCATACGGAAATGAAGGTCTGGTAATTTTACACTCTGATGATAAACGAGAGTTTCACATGCGTGCATTTTCTGGTGAGGTATCTAGACATATCGCAAGTTTTCTTGACGGTGATCACGATACTGTTCCGACAATTTACAAAATGCTTGAAGATATTTGTGAAGCAAATGAGCTATTATTAGTTAAAGTCAAAATTTATGAAAGCGGGGATGCCCTACGTGCGAATCTCTACTTGACTGGAAAAAAGGACCTTGTTTTACGAAATTACCGTGCATCTGATGCTGTTGCACTAGCAGTATATTATCAAATTCCTATTCTAGTAAGAACTAATATGCTCAAAAGTCCAATCGAAGAGACTACGTAACAATTTCTTTAATTTTATCTTCTTCTATTGCTCGTTTAATTTCTATTGCTATACGTCGACCAATTCCAAAAGTTGTGCCGTATTGGTATTTAGTATATGGACTAGTTGTTGCAACAATTGGGTTACCTGGTACTCGAAGTGATACATCGTATACAATCATCTCCAAGTCTTTTGTGATAACACTTTGAAGTGAAAATGGACCAATAATTCCTGGTGCATATTCTTTCTTCACTGCTCTGACAAATTTATCTCCCATTTTGAAGACTTTTTCTAATAATGATTCTCTAATACTTGCAGGTGTATGACCCACCTCGATGTTTTGTAATGGTATGTCCATCTCTAACTGTTGTTTTGCAGGAAGTGCGTTGTAATCGTGAATATTGGTTTGCAATCTTCTTTCTATGCCTATGAAGTCAACTTGATCAGAAATTGGCGTGTGGAAGAAGTTAAAATTCAGATAGGTCCCAATGGCCAATTCTTCGATACTTGCTTTTTCTAAATCCTTTCTAGCAATCAATCCCTTCTTGATTTTTTCTTCAGATTTTTCTTTATAATCTGCATATGATGTAACTGTGAAAAATGCACGTTCTAATTTTCTATCTTTTTCCATTACTTTGACAATTGCAGGTTTATTGATGGATTTTGGATTCTCAAAGATCTTTGGATACTTGACACCTGCTTTTTTTAATAAATAATATTGATTTCGTTTATTTTCTCTTTCTTCGGCTTGGAAGAGCTTTCTATTTCCAAAGATTGGAACTTTTAATTTATTTTCTAATATTTCATATCCAAGATATGCTGTTAGTGAACGATGTGGAACAATAATTGTGTTATTCTCTCTCATTATTTTTTGATTTGCTGGACTTGCCATGTCCTTGAATTTTTTAACAATCTTTATCTCATCTGCAATTCGATTAAATCTTTGATAAGGCACCTCTCTTCCCTTTTGACAATAAACGACTGTCTCAAAGTCTTCGTCTTTTGCACCGTCCATTATTTCTAATGCTGAATGACTTCCTAAAACTCCGATTTTTGGATCTGTGTATTCTGATGCAATCTTTTGCATCTCAGATCTTTTAATCATAATACACTGAATAATATTGTAAAATTAAATGCTTCTTTAGAACAGTTTTCTACTTGTAATTTTCTAATTATAATATGAGCGTTGAAATGGTTCTAGTTGGAATGATTCTCTTTGGAGGAATGATTGCAGCTGGTGTCAAAGTCTGGTTAAACAGACGAAAAGAATCTGAGCAATTAGATGAACCTCACGCGTAAATTCTCATATTCAGTTATATTTTGTAAAATCTGATTCAACAAGTACATGAAACTTGTAATTGGGATAACTGGAAGTACCGGTGTCATATACGGCATTCGTCTATTAGAGGTTCTAAAGGAAAAAGGAATCGAGACAAATCTCGTAATGTCTGAATGGGCAAAAAAATGTGTTCCAATGGAGACTAAACATAACATTGCATATGTTGAATCACTTGCTACCGAAGTAACTGATGAAAACAATATGGCTGCAAATGTTTCAAGTGGAACCCACAAAACTGACGGAATGATTGTGATTCCTTGTACCATGAAAACACTTTCAAGTATTGCAAATGGTTATGATGAAACTCTAGTTGCTCGTGCAGCTGGTGTAACTCTAAAAGAGGTTAGAAAATTAATTCTGGTTGCAAGAGAAACTCCTCTAACTGCAATAAATCTAGAAAATATGTTAAAACTTGCTAGACTTGATGTTGTGATCATGCCTCCTGTAACTGAATTTTATACAAATCCTACATCAATTGATGCAATGATTGACCATATTGTTGGCAAATGTCTTGATCAATTTGATATTGATCATGATTTGTTTACTCGATGGGGAAGCAAATAACCCAAAAAAATTTACGCTAGTTTTATTTTGAGAATTCATGTTAAAGATATCCTTTGAAAGAGAAATTATTGGAGATCTCGATAAAGCATTTGATATAATTACAAATTTTGAGAATTTCCAAAAATTATTTCCAGATTTCTACCCTTCAATTTTAATAAAATCTGTACGGGATGAAAGCTCTCTTGTGGCAGAACATCTCAAACTTCATGATACTGAATTCATTATAATGTCTAAACATTTTACATCAAAACCGCATTCACATGAAATGCGTGTTATTGGAGGTGATATCAAAGGAAGTAGTATTAATGAAATTTTTAGTTTTGATAATGGTAAAACCGTACTCAAAGTTAATGCAGAATTAGATGTAAAATCATCTAGATTTTCTAAGAAAAATCCATATGAAGACTCTTTGAAAAATTTGTATGACTCAATGATAATAGAAATTGAAAAATCTTAGTCTTTATTTTCTTTGATATCTTTTAGTTCTTTATCGGCTTCAATCTCTCCTTTCTTGTATTCTCCTTTAGCTTTACCAAAAGTTTTTGCTAGTTCTGGAATCTTTTTTGCTCCAAATAGTAATACTCCTGCAGCGACAATTACAATTATCCATTCGCTTCCTCCTGGTATGAAATTGAATAAGCTCTCAATCATGATTCATCTAGTGATAAATTCTCATTTAAGTCTTGAGGGTCTTTCTTTCTTGTCTCTCAGCTACAATCATGCCTGCAAAGTATAATGCAATCATTGGTAATGACACAAACCACATTGTTACTCCACTTCCATCTGGTGTGATTACTGCACCAAATACAATTATAGCAATTATTGCATATCTCAAATTTCTTCTCCAAAATTTGGCATCTACTAATCCTGATAGACTAATTGCATACATTATGAGTGGTAGTTGAAATGATATTCCAAATGCTAACAAGAATTGTAAAACAAATGTTACAAAGTCCATAATGTTCAAAAATGTGACTAATCCTGCAGATTCACCATATCTGTAAAGAAAATCTAAAATGAATGGAATAACTGCTGCATATGAAAATGTACATCCTGTAATGAATAATCCTACTGCAGGCAATGTAATGGAGCGACCTACATTAATTTCTCTTTCTTTTAATGCAGGTCTCAAAAATGATATGAACTCTCTGACAATGATTGGTATACTTACAACAATTCCGATTAATGCTGCTATGTATACTTGAGAGAAAAATGCTTGTCCTGGTGCGGTCTGAATTAACTGAACTCCTTCTGGCACCAATTCTCCTTTCATTACATTTGTAAATTGTGCTGCAATGTTGTTTAGTGGTTCTGGGTATGGATAATACAATGTGACTCCCATGACATCAAAAGATGTTGCATGAAATGTTAGAATGAAAACTGTGATAACTAAAATTGAAATTATAGAGCGAATTACTCTTTTTCGTAATTCTTCAATGTGTACATTTATTCCGCTAATCTCTGACATCTAAATTTCCTAATGTCATATCTTCAACAAAAATGTTTCAAATATTCTAGGTAGGGATTGGGAGAAGTTTTGCTTCTGGATATCCCCATTCTTTTAACTTCTCTTGTGTTGTATCGTGTAGTTCAATTGTTATTATTGGATTGATTGTAAATTCATCTTTCAATTCTTTTGCCAATTTGGCTATATCTTTTGCAGAGTAGATCTCTTTTGAATCCACCAGGAAAATTCTTTCACCTTTTTCATACTCATTACCTCCAAATTTATTTTTGAGGGATTTTGTAATAGGGGGTAAATCACTTCTTTCGATATTATTGTAATAGTATGTTATGCCTTGTTTTGATTCATAATCGTGTGGTGTTCCTGCTTTGTAAAGAAACACTCCAAAAAATATGGCGTCCTCTTCTGGTTCTTTGGAACATTTTATATCCCAATTGAGAACTTTATCTTCGTCATGTTCTACTTTTTCCATCTCTTCTGGAGTTAATTTCCAATAACGAAATTTTGCCATATGACACAATATTTTTGCCATTATAAAATCAATTGCATAGATCCTAGATCATTTTTTAGAAATTTGAGCTTATATTGTATATTTTAAACAATGACTTCTAATTTCATCATAAATTATATTTAATAAAATATTTTGTCCATACTTCTATATTTGAAACTCTATATCCTATATCATTAGTAAGTTTTGAATTTTTATTCATTATTACTCTTTCAAGAATATTATTTTTTTGTAAGATTTTCAAGCTAACTGAGACAGTTGATCCTGATTTTTTAATTTTTTTTGAAATTTTGTTTGCTCCGACGACTTGATTGCAATTTGTCTGTTTCATAATATACTTGAATATTTCATTATTAGTTTTATTTCTTAATACGGTGATTAGTATTCTATCTTTTTTTAGAATATTCGTTGTAAAGTATTTTCCACGTTTTTCACCTTCTTTTTCTATTTCTCCACTATCGATTAATTTTATAATATAATGTGAAACTACGCCATTGCTTAATCCTGTATCCCGTACAATCTCATTATATGAAATTCCTGGCATGCTTTTAATCAATTTGGTAACAATTTCTTTTCGCACATTTTGAATGTTAATTTTGTATTAATATTCCACAATAGTTCATTTGAAAACTGTACTAGTTTGTATTCTAAATTTCCTATTTAGTATATATTCAAAAAATCTGAAAAAATTCAGTATGAGATCACTCTTGATAATATTCACATTTTTTCTAGTTTTCACTGTCAGCATCACCCCTGCAGCATTAGCAGCTGATTATCCTCCTTCTCCTTCAGATTCTGAAAATACAAATCCAGGAAAAAACCCTGTAGATGAAATTAAAAATGCCACAAAAGATTCTAGCTTTTATGGAACTGCAAACGATCAAAATGCTCGAACTCCTTACAATAACTATAATGGTGGATTTGATGGCTCTGCAGAAGCAGAATCAATAAAGATGTGGTTTTGTGGAAATAATCCGTTTGGAAATACCTCTCAAGGTGCAGGTGCATACAGCTATGTTTTTGATGGAAGGAATTCTTTCAATGCAACCGCTCCTGGATTAATTGATCAAAATGAATTACGTCAATCAGTAATTCAAAAATGTATGAAGGCTGAAAAATATATTGACTGGCATACGACTGACACAGTTTACGTTGTTATCTTTGCACCTGGATTCAATGAAGACCCATTAAAAACAGATTATATTGGAAATAAACAATACAATGAAATTTTTTGTACATCTGATGTAAGTCCAACCGTTGGTATGTGGAGCAATGAAGGTGGACGTGAAGGTGCGGCATGGGGCTATCAATCATGGATTGCAGATAATGGTGGAAGTAGTGCTCATAAGGACATGTATGGTCCATACAAAAAATTTGGAAGTAGTTCAAATGATGGCACTTTTGCAGCCGACCGTACAAACTGGTCTAATGATTTCTATCCTGGATATATGGCATGGTGGTCAAACACAGACAATGCTGGACTTGCAGCTGTTAAGGGCATCAAAGAGATAGGACATGATACTGGTGTATTTGCCGGCTCTGTGTCTTTATCCGGAATAAAACGTTTCATCGCACTACCCGAAAAATACTCTTTTGGTGTAATTAATACTGATTACAATAAACAATTTACATCTGGCAGTGATCGTTCTAGTACTACTTCAATTGGCAGTAAAATTTGTAATGTTCAAACTGATAGAACCGGAGCGTTTACGATTGCATGGGAATATTCTGAAGACAAGTTTGTCAGTAAAACTGCATACTATACAATGAAAGAAGGTGAGGTAAAGTTTGGCGATGATATAGTTACAATGGATCAACAAGTCTCTGTTGTATTATCTGATAGAGATGTATCTAGTAGGCCATGGGATTCAACTCCTATAGAAGTTCATGTTTGGTCTGATTCTGATGAAGGTGGAATACAATTACAACTTAGACATGAACGTGATTGGTGGGTCATGCAAGCTGATGATCAAACATTTTATGGTACTCTCTATTTGACTACTGATCAAGAATCCTTAGATCAGGAAACCTCTGGTAAAGGTGGAATTCGTTGTTACAAAGGAGAATGTTATGAACGAGGAAGTGCACGACTTCATGCTGAACCTGGAGATCATATCTATGTACATTACAAAGATTACACTTTACCAAAACCATACGGAATCGATGGCTGTACCATGAATTCTGCTGATTGGACAATTGATACAGAACCATATGATTGTGATCACTTAGACATCTACAATTTTGCAAAAGTAAAAGAGGCTGCGCCTCTATCTGAAGTTGCTCTAACTCATGTTAGTATTCTTCCATATGACAAACCTGATGTTGATGAACTTAATGAAATAAATGCTGATATTACTACATATGAAAGACTTGCAGTAACTGAAGAAAGACGTATTGAAAAAATGGGCTATGAATCATCTAGTGAAAATATGAGTCAATATTCTTTCAAATATGATGGATTAATTGCTAAAATCACTGATTTAAAAAATGAAGTGAATGAATTAAAAATAAAATTAGCTGAACATAAACTATCTAACAGTTCAAAAACATTCGTTGAAGGTGAATTGGTGTACATCGAAGGAAAATTCGTAAGTTCAAGTTATGCTCCAAACCAATTTGTATTTGCTGCACAGGCTGAACATGTAGAAACAGGTCAGGTAGACTATGTTGGAATGTCACAAAAAATCAACGTGACAAAGAAAAAAGCTGTTGAAGAAGTATTACATTGGACACCTAAACTGCCAGGTGAGTATGTATTGAAATTATATGTTATGGATGCAACTACAATGGGTGCTGTATTGAAAGATCCTGTAATCAATAATATCTATGTTGAACCTGCAAACACTAGTCTTGCTTCTGGTCCGGAGTCAGCAAAAAATTAGAGATGAGTTAATTTGAAAATTTTCAAGTTGATGTTAAAATTATCTTTCATACCTCTAGCAATGATTTTACTATCGGGATTTGTTCCTGACTCATTTTCTGAAACCGAATTGAAAACTGTTCAAATTTTTGTTCAACCACCTACAGGTTTAACTGCAGAAAATGATATGAATAATGACGAACAAAAACCAACCCCTCAAACTCCTCCAAACTATCCTGGCGAAATGCCTACTGCATTTGTTACAGGTAATGAATATGCACTAAACAGTAATGCAATATACATTAACACTGATGAAGGACTATCTCTCAATAATCTCTTAACTGAACAGATTGAAACTGAGAAAGAAAATGTTCAACACACGGATAGTTTTTGGTCAAGAACTGATCAATTAATCATGGGAAATTTTGGTGTAATCAATGCATTACAAAACCCTTTTACTGAAAACAATTATCATATAGAAGGTCAAAAACATTCTGAGAATACAAACTCAAATCTTGAATATTTTGTTCAAGAACGAGGATATGATCTTGATACTTTACAAGATATCCCCAATCACATGGTAACTCCAAAAAAATATGATCTATCAAGAATTGTAAGTAAGGAAATTAGTAATCCTCTTTCTTCTGATTTGAGTGTGCAACATGTACGTGATCTTAGAGATGTATCTCCAAATGCATTTGATTTTACTTCGCAGCAAGAAATGCAAATGTTTAGAGAATCTGTAAAGAATACATCATTTGATGTTGTTGGAACATTAATGCCTAGATTGATGGTCGATGAGTCTTGGTTTGAACCTGAATCTATAGCTCAAACAAACTCCAATGTAAGAAATGATGAAAAACAAAATATTTCGCAAAGTATGATTGAATCTCAAAAACAAGAAGAACAGAAAAAACAAGTTGAACAAGAAAAACTCTTCCAAGAAACCTCCCATATCAAAGATCTAATAGCAAATTCAGGATATGAACCAAATCATAATCTTCAAGAAAATTCTCAATTTCCTCTATTTGAAATCATTACATCATTTGGAATGTTTGTAACCTCTTTTATTACATGTCACATGATAATACGCCATTATAGAAATTCTCAAAAAATTCATCTACCTTCAATTACAATTGAATCAAAAAATAATTATTTGACAGAGGTTGAATCTTTACTAACCCATGCAACATCTTTGTATCGTCAAAATAACATAAAAGATGCATACGAAAAACTCAGTCAGTCAATAAGATTATTTTATTCTAACAGACTTGAATTAGAAAAAGAAATCATAACTTCTGATTTGTTACCTTTAATGAAACGTTTTGGTAGTAATGAAGAATCACTTGTTGAAGAAAGCCTTCGTTTATCCGATATGATTGAATTTGCAAAACATATTGAAAAAGACAATAAATTTGAACAAATTATCACTGAATTCTCAAAAATTGTTAGAAAAGAAAAAATCTAGATATTTTTGATATAATTCATGAATAAAATACTAATATCTTCTATTTGCATTTCACTATGTTCAATATTATTTGTTAATTTTGGGTATGCTGATGAAACATCATCTGAACCCGAAATTGCAATTCCTGACTTAGTAATTGATTTCAATAATGACAAAAATTGGTATGGTCTAAAATCTGGTGAAACACCGTATTGGAAAATTGAAAATGGCGTTGGAAAATTTAACATTCAACCAGGAACACTTGAACCTGGAAAGAGACAATTGGAATCTGCATCAATTGATCTTGAGAATCTTTTAGGTGAACGAATTGGCGAAGATTGGGTTTTGAGGTATAAACTAACAATTGATGAGTTTAAAATGGGCAGTGATTCTTCGTGGTCTCAACTATTAATTGGATTATTTTCAAAACCTACCTCTGGAGCTGCATCTGAAATTACACACGGTGATGCAAAACAATGGGGACTAGGTACTGCATTCATGACAGGTGTGGATATGAAACGTACAATGCTCATGTATGACCTAGGATTTTACTTAGAATGGCATTCACAACCTGAAAAAGGCTCATTTGAAAATGAAAAATCACTTCCTGGTGAGAACAGAACTTACTGGGTTGAATATAGGAAAATGAAAAATTTTCTCACAGTAAGTATTTTCGATGATAGCTCATTTGAAAGAGAAACCTTAGTTGAAAAACAACATACTGAGGGATGGGCGAATGTGGATGATCTAAAATATTTTAGATTATTTCCATTAATTGAAACAAATACTTCTGATGGAGTAATTGCAGGAACTATTGATGATATTGAGTTTTATAATAACAAAAGATATGTAACAAAAAACTTTGACGAAAAAGAACTCGAAGAAATAAAATCATTTGAAGAGAGACTAAACGAATTATTTGATAAACAAAACCAATCAAATATTGATAAAGAAAATAAAAGACTTGAAAAATTAAAAAGAGAATCTATCCCTGACTGGTTAAAATTCCCTGCAGGTCTGTGGTCTGATTCTAAATTATCTGATGAACAATTCTTTCAGATAATTGAATATTTGATTAAACAAGATATTCTTGCAATTCCACTTTCAAATTATGAATTGTTTGATGATACTTTCAAACCTCAGACAATAACAATTCCTTCTGATCCTGAATGTACTAATTGCATTGAAACTAAATTGATAAATCTCAGATGGGTCTTACCTGAAGAACTTGCAAAAAAAGGTTCAAATCCACAGATATTCATTCAAAATCCTTCTAATGAAGTCATTAGTCTTAGTGCAACTAGTGCTGATTCAATATCATACGAGATTACAAATGAATTTCTTCCTGGAATTTATGATGTAGATGTAATTTTTGCAAATGAAAAATTTTCTGTACCCTCATTCATGTTGTTGGAAACAGAAGTTCCAAAATTACCATTCTGGATAAAAAATGATGTAAAAAAATGGTCACTTGATGAAAAACCAACTCAACATTTTAAGGATGTTTTATATTTTTTAATTCAAGAAAAGTTTATTGACATTGAACCATCTGAATTTATAGTTCCGGAGCCTATCCCACAATTAACTCAAAAACAAATACTTTTAACATATTTCCCTACAGATTATGAAAAAAATTCATTTGAACCATTTACTTGGAAATATTTTGAAGATTATTCACGAGGTATTTTTCAGTATAGAGCTCAAGAATCTATGTCCATACAAACTTCTGTAGGAAAAATATTGTATGATATTTCTAGACCATATGATCCAATTTACAACGAGAATCAGGTCCCGTATATTCTCATGGAATTGTATCAGTATGAATCCAATGAAGATGCAAAATCCTTTGTTGATAAATATCCTCGTGTGTACAATGCATTTTTTGATCAATCTGATATGAGTGGAACATCCAATTTAACGGGTGATTGTATGTATAACAATGAAAAAAACTTTGTTGAAGCCAGTATGGATGAAGTACACATGGTGATCTGTATCTATGAAGATCTTGCATTATTAATTACAGCTTATGAAGATTATCCAAATGTTAATTCCTCTTTAGTGTTTAACATTGCAGATGTAATGTTTGAAAAAATTCATAATGGAAATGAATCTCCAAAATTACATAAAATACTAAAACAAAATAGTTTTGAAGTTCAACCTGAATCAAAAACTGAATCTTCTCAAGAACCAAATAACCCTTCACCTCAAAATGATTCTGAGTTATCAGGAGCCAAATTAGGAATTCAAAATTTCACTTGCATAAAAGATGATTTTGGAATGATTGCGATTAATGGTGAGTTTGCAAATTCTGAAAAGTTTTTTGAAAGAATAGTTTTCAGTATTATTCTAAAGTCGTATGATGGAACAAAATTGGCACAAGGTGATTCAGAAATTTTAGATATTGAACCATTTGAAATAAGACAATTTGATGGATATGTAGAATTGAATGAACCCTTCTACGAATGTAGCGCGGTCATAAATTGGGACAAATCTGGGTAGTTTGTTCTAACTTTGTACTAATTCGAAAACCAAAACATACGCCTCTTTTTAATAACTGATTTTTTTGAGAAATTTCATGCAAATACGAAAGTATGCAATACTAGGTTTATTCGCAGCAATACTCCTATCTGTCCCGAGTTCAGGTCTTGCAAGCGCAGAATCTGTCCCAAACTGGGTTAAGACTAACGCAGGTTGGTGGGCAAGTGGGGATATTGATCAACAATCGTTTATTCAAGGAATTGAATATTTGGTTAACCAAGGAATTATCTCAGTTCCTGTCCAAAAAGTTTCTGGTGAAAGATCTGAAACTGTACCTGATTGGATTAAAAATACAGCAGGTTGGTGGGCAGAAGATGCAATCTCTGATGCTGAATTTGTTAGAGCGGTAGAGTTTCTAGTTGCTGAGAATATTATTTCCGTTCAAGTTGATGCACTAAATGAAATTAAAATGCCTACTTCAATTGGAAAAACCATAACTCTTGCAAAGTCTCCTGAAGGAACCGACTTTGAAGAAAAAGAAATGGATTTTTATGATGAAGATGATTACAAGTTTGCAAAAAAACACGGTGATGGAATGGCATATCCTGGTGTCGTAATTGATGGTGACAGAAGTGCAGTACATGTTACTTATGCTGATACCGTCAATGGAGAAACCAATATTTTATTTACATCAACATATGATGGCGGAAATACTTGGACCGGCCCAACAATTGTTAACGAACCTGGTAAAGCAAGCCGACCTCACATGGCCGGTGGTGCAATGTTGCAAGTAGGACCCGATGGTGAAATTTATGCACTGTATGGTCACTCTATCAAAGATAAAAAAGTCATGGATGAAGGATTTGGACATGGTTATACCTATACAATCCTTGCACGTTCTGATGACGGTGGAAAAACATGGCCAATGCACACATTGATTGGTGATCCAAATACTCACTATCATGATGCTGCAAATGGAATGATGCATTCAAAAACATTTGAAAGCTTTTCTATTCGTGATGATGGACGTGTTTATGTTGCATGGCTAGACTCTAGAGGTCAGCAAAATGGTGGTTATACTACCGGACAAGTACGTATGCAATACTCTGATAATAATGGAGAATTATTTTCAAAATCTGTTATAGTCAAAAACAAAGTTTGTCCATGTTGTGCAACTGACATTTGTTCAAAAACCACAGGTGAAACATTTGTCCAATACAGAAATGTAGTTGGAAATTATGGTGAGCCAAATTACCGTGATATAGTTGTCTCAAAATCTGATGACCACGGTGCAGTCTGGAATCCACCAGAACTTGTAGGTGATGATGGATATGAGACCAATGGATGTGCTCATACAGTTTCCTCTATGGCTCTTGATAGCAATGGTTACTTGCATGCCGCATGGTATACAGGCGGTCGTTCTAATGCAGAAGGACCTGGTCTTTATTATGCAGTAAGCAAAGATGATGCTGAAACATGGTCTTATCCACTAAAAGTATGGGGTGAAACATTCTTCCCTCCTGCACATATCAAAATTACTGTTGGAACAGATGATGTTCCAAGAATGGCATGGTCTGATAGAACAGTTGATGGTGGTGCAGTCTACACAGCTGCAGTTAATCCAAATAATGGAAAACTCACTGAAGCACAAAAAGTTGGTGTTGGTGACAATGCTTGGATTAGTTCTGTAGGTGGTGTTACCGCAATGACTTGGAATAGTTCAAGCGTTTGGGTAGATGAAGACAAACTTGATGAAGATGGTGTTTTCGAAGACTGGAAGGATGGTCAATACTCCGGTGGAAACGTCAAGGATAAACAGACTAAAGGTGAAATCTTTGTTAAAATCTGGGATGACCGATTATAGGAACATCCTATTTCTCACTTTTTCTATTCTAATACTTACGTCTAGCGTAAGCGTTGCTTATGCACAAGATGAACCAAAAACATATCCAAATTATCGTGCATATGATTATGATGGAAATACTGTAAGACTTACTGACCTTGAAGGTCAAGTTGTGTTACTAAATGTCTGGGCAACTTGGTGTATGGAATGTTTAGAAGAAATGCCATACCTTAACGAACTTAACAAAGAATATTCTCCATCAGGCCTTAAGACACTCAGTGTAAGTATTGATACTTTATCCCCTGATATTGTAAAAGAATTTGCTGATGATATGGATATGACCACTGAAATTTGGTATGATCCTCGAAATAATGCAACTCGTGAATTTAGAATGATGGGACCGCCTATCACCCTTTTGATCAATGGAAATAGTGAACTGATTCATGAATGGAAGGGTCCAATTTTTGAAGGAACTGATGTTGAAATGCGAATTGAAAGTGCATTAGGGTTAACAGGAATTGAAGAATCACAAGAACAAATACAGAACTTTGAATTATCTCAAATGGATCAACTTAGTATAGGTGTAGCATTTGCTGCTGGTTTGTTGAGTTTCTTATCTCCTTGTGTTTTACCATTAATTCCAGCATATGCTTCATTTATCACAGGAATGAGTTTGAGGGATTTATCTAATGCACAAAGTTCTGATAAACCTAGAAAGTTCAATCAAGACGAAATTACTGAATCTACAATTGGTCATGAAGAGGTAATAGGTCAATCCACATCAAAATTCCGAGTACAAACAATGGTATTGTCAAAAGGGCTTTTGTTTGTTTTAGGATTTTCAATAATTTTTGTCATATTGGGTTCTGCTGTTTCTTATGCAGGAACAATGTTTGATGAAGCCACATTGTGGATTGAAAGAATTGGTGGAATTGTACTGATTGCATTTGGTCTTCATTTGATTGGAATTCTTAAGTTGAACAAACTGAACATGCAAAAATCAATGAACTTCCAAAATCGTTCTACAAAAAATATTGGTTCATTATTTGTAGGAATGGCTTTTGGTGCAGGATGGACTCCTTGCATTGGTCCGATTCTTGCAGGAATTCTAACTATGGCTGCTACTAGTTCAAGTTGGGTTGCAGGAACATCTCTTCTTATAGCATATTCTGCAGGACTTGCAATTCCATTTATCATATCTGCATTAGCAATTGATCGTTTTATGACATTCTTTAACAAAATAAAACGTTGGATTGGTTGGATTGAACGTGGTAGTGGAATATTGCTCATAGGAATTGGAGGATTACTACTCACCGGCTCATTATCAGTACTTGCATCGTATTTCCCAAATACTGAGATTAATCTTGATTCACTTTTACATCCAATGTCTACTCTAAAACATTCTAGTTAGAACAGAAATCATATGAATTTACTGAGTTTGATTCTTTAATTTTTTCTAGTTGTAGTCTCTTTATATCATCCACGCCTAGATATTTTCTCATATTTTCGTATTCTTGTTTTTCAAACTCGTCACTACTTATTCCTATATAAAATTCAGCTTTTCCTGTGAGCATTGAATTTTGCATACTTTCTTTTGGTATGCCATAGAAGATGTATGCAATGAATTTACCTTCTTCTAATTTATTCTCAGGTATTGAAAAAACAAATGAATCATCATATGTAATGTGTACTCCATCTGACATCACCATTCTGTAATCTGATGGAAACGGACTAACCTGATACACCCACATTATTGCCGGGTAGCCTTTTTGTATTCCTAAATTGACAGCCTTACCATTTTCAAAGTTTACGTTACCTGAAATCAAAACGTTCTTCGATTCATCCAATTGATTATATTTGTGAATAACTTCGGCAAGTGTAATGGTCTCATTACATGCAAAAAGATGCTTTAGTGACTCTGGAATCTCGCGCTCTTCAGCAACGCTTGAAGCTGATAATGCAGGTATTACCCCTATGGATACTATCAAAGTAAATAATACTGATCTGTAAAAATTGGATTTTATTTTCAATAATCAAATACAAATCATTGAAAATATAAGCGTCAAAACTACTACTCACTAGTGCCAAATCACTATTTTTAATTTTTTACTAAGATAGAGCACTTAAATTATTTAAGACATGCAAAACATCATGCCTAATTTTCAAGTTAGTGTTGTAATTGAAAACAAACCTGGAATTAGTGATCCTGAAGGTGATACCATACTAAATGATCTTGTTCTAAAAGGTAAAAACACAAACATCACCAAAATTCGTTCTGGTACTATTTTGAAATTTTCTATAACTGAAAAAAATGAACAAGATGCCAAAGATTCCATTGTCAAAGCTTGCGATGAACTTAGAATTTACAATCCTTTAGTCAGCAGGGTCACTGCTACTGTGGAAGAAATCTAATCTGCACTAATACTCTTTATTGTCCCATCAACTAAAATTTGGTCTCTTAGATAACTTGCAAGATCTGTTTGGGTTATGACTCCTACTAGTTTTTCATTATCTAATATTAACAATCGACGAATATTATTATTCAACATTTTTTGAATGGCATCTTCTATTGTAGTAGTTGGTCCTACTGAACGAAATTTGTATGACATGATCTCTGCGATTTTTATCTCACTTGCTTTCTTATCTTCGGCTGCAACTTTACGAACAAAATCACTTTCGCTTAGTACTCCTTGAGGTTTTCCATCATTCATTATTACTAGAAAACTAATATCTTTTTCAGCGATAATCTTGGCTGCATCTTGTGCTGTTTTGTCATTCTCAATTGTTATGACATCTTTCTCCATAATGTCTCGAATCTGTCCCATAATGGAAATGTAGATTTCTTGAAATAAAAACATGTCATCACGAAATCAAATTTATACCACGAATTCAATCATAAATTGTGAAAGTCGGGGTTATTGTTTTTCCTGGCAGTAATTGTGATCGTGACATGCATCACGTATTGACGGATGTTTTTAACTTAAATGCTCAATTTTTCTGGCATGAAAAAAATCTGCCACACGATATTGATGCGGTCGTTCTCCCAGGAGGTTTCTCTTATGGTGATAGATTACGTGCTGGAGTTATAGCTGCACATAGTCCAATAATCTCTGATGTAAAAAAATTGGCAGAAAAAGGAATTCCAATTTTAGGCGTCTGTAATGGTTTTCAAATTCTTGTAGAATCTGGATTGCTTCCAGGGGTTTTACTGAAAAATGAATCTTTGAATTTTATGTGTGAATGGACCAATCTGATTGTAAATAATAATCAGACACCTTTCACAAATAAATTAGAACTGAACCAAAAAATTCCAATTCCTATTGCAAATGGAGAAGGCAGGTATTTTGTTGATGATGAATCTTTGAGTGAATTAAAAAAGAATAACCAAATTGTGTTTTCATACGAAAATAAGGTTAATGGTTCTATTTCTCAAATTGCAGGTGTCTGCAATTCTGATGGAAATGTGGTTGGTATGATGCCTCATCCAGAACGTGCTGCGGAAAAAGCAATTAATCAAATTGATCATAAACCATCTTCATTAATTTTTGAATCCTTGATTGAAACTGTGGGTATGAAAAATTGAGTTTTCAAGAACATGAAAAGCAGCATATTGAAAAAAATGTAAACCGAAAACTAACTGATACTGAATTACAAATACTTGCTGCAGAATGGTCTGAACACTGTTCTTACAAATCATCAAAAAAACATTTACGAATGTTGCCAACTACTGGACCTAACGTAATAGTTGAGAAGGGATATGATTCTGGTGTTTTAGATGTAGGTGATGGTTATGTAGTGACGGTACATATTGAGAGCCACAATCATCCATCAGCTGTTGAACCATTCGGTGGTGCTGCAACTGGTGTAGGTGGTGTTATTCGTGATATATTGTCTGCAGGAACACGGCCAATTGCTTTGTTTGATGGATTAAGATTTGGAAATATTGAAAACGACGCACATGCACGATGGCTATTCAAAAATGCTGTCTCGGGAATTGCAGATTATGGAAATTGCCTTGGCATTCCTACTATTGGTGGTGAAGTTGAATTTGATGAATGTTACAAGAATTATGCATTAGTTGACGTTGCTGCAGTTGGATTTGGAAAAAAATCAAAATTAATAAAAAATCACGCAAATGTAAATGATCTAGTTTTACTGATTGGTGGTTCTACCGGCCGTGACGGTGTAGGTGGTTCACAATTTGCATCAGATTCGTTAGAAGAAGAAAATCGTTCAGCGGTACAAATACCTGATCCCTTTATTGAAAAATTAATCATTGAGGCAATTCTAGAATGTCGTGATGCAAACTGCATTAATGCAATGAAGGATTTGGGTGGTGGCGGTCTTTCTTGTGCAATTTCTGAAACTGCAGAAAGTCTGGGAATTGGTATTGAACTTGATGTAAAAAATGTACATTTACGTGAATCTGATTTATTACCTGATGAAATAATGATATCTGAATCTCAAGAAAGAATGCTTGTCATATCTGATCCAAATAATCTTTCAAAAATTAATGAAATATGTGATAAATTTAGAATTCAATGTTCTGTAATCGGTACTGTTAAAGAAGATAAAATGATGCATGTAAAAAACGGTGATGAAACTTTGGCATTACTTCCTGCAGATTTTGTCGCACGTGGTCCTTTGGTAGATAGGGAAAAATCAAAACCGGAATATCTCTCAAAACTTCCTTCTTTTCCATCATCTAAAAGTGAAATACCATTGTCTGATATTTTATTAAAATTACTTTCATCTCCTAATATTGCAAGTAAACATTGGGTCTTTCGTCAATATGATCATGAAGTTGGAATTAGGACTGTCATAAAACCTGGATTTGATGGTTCTGTTTTACGTTTGGATAATGGAAAATCACTATCTGTAAAAATTGATGGTAATCCAAAACACTGCTATATTGATCCAAGGCAAGGTGCAATTGGATGTTTTGAAGAGGCATGTAGAAATGTTGTTTGTACCGGCGCAACTCCAATTGGAATGGTTGACCATTTACAATTTGGAAATCCTGAAGATCCTGAAATATTCTGGACATTTATGGAATCCATTGAAGGTATAACTGATTTTGCAAAATTCCTTGATGTTCCATGCGTAGGTGGTAAGGTTAGCTTCTATAATGAAACCTCTGAGGGTCCCATCAAACCAACTCCGTTAATTGGAGTACTTGGATTAATTGAAAAATCCCCTTTACTTCCAACTCCGCCTACAAATGATGATGTAATCTTGGTGGTCGGTGAAACAAAAGATGAACTTGGAGGTTCTGAATATTATGAATATATTCATAATTTTATTGGAGGTGTTGCACCAAAAGTAGATTTTTCAGAATCAAAAAAGAACATGAAATCTGTTTTATCATTAATCTCAAAAAATCTTGTCAAATCTGTTCATGATTGTTCTAAAGGTGGCCTTGCTATTGGAATCTCTGAATTATGTATCTTCGGTAAAATTGGATGCAAAATTGATTTATCGACATCTCTTTCATCCGAAAAAATGTTATTTTCTGAAAGTCACTCACGTTACATCTTAGTTGCAAATAAAAATAATTTAGATGATATCAAATCTATTTTATCTGGAGATGAATGTTCATTCTCGGAGATTGGAATATTTTCTGGCGATCAGATTATCTTTGAATCTGCTTCTAACTCAATTTTGGAACTAAGAGTTGATAAAGCAGAAAATAATTATCTAAACTCATTGGGGAAAATAATTCAAAATGGTTAAAGAAAACTGTGGTGTAGTTGGAATTTACAGTGAAGGTGACGTAAATGTAATCCCTATGGTAATCGACGCATTACGTGCATTACAACATAGGGGACAAGAAGCATGGGGCTTGGCAATACCAAATAAAGCTCCGTTAAAACGACTTGGACTTGTTTCAGGTTCTTCTGGCGAATTTAAAAAAATTACTGAAGAATATGCATCACATTCTGCTATTGGACATGTTAGATACTCTACTGTTGGAAAAAGTGATCTTGAGAGTGCACAGCCACTAAAAGTTAAGGATCTATGTGTTGCACATAATGGGACAATTTCAAACGTTGAAGAACTTTCCAATCTTGTAGGTGGTTGTACTTTTACTCCTCAAAATGCTAGTGACACACTTGTTGCAGCGCAAAGACTAGTTTCATTAATTACTGAAAACGGAAAGCTTGGAAATGCATTATCTATACTGAAAAATGAAATGGTTGGCTCATTTTGTTTCACATTTCTTTCTGATGATGATGCTGTGTTCGCTGCAAGAGATCCAAAAGGATTTCGTCCTATGGTTTTAGGTCACAAAGAAGATGGTAATGTACACATTGTGACTTCCGAATCATCGGCAATTTCTGCAATTGGTGCAAAACTAGTTCGTGATGTTGTACCTGGTGAATTAATTAAAATTAGTAAAGATGGCGGTTTTGAAACTGAAATGTTCTCTGATGATAAGAATCGTGCACATTGTTCCTTCGAATTTACATATTTTGCTCAACCCTCAAGTAAAATGGAAGGAACGAACATCTACCTTGCAAGAAAAAGAATTGGTCAATTCCTTGCAAAAAAATACCCAATACATGATGCAGATGTTGTAATTCCTGTACCTGATTCTGCAAGACCTGCTGCACTTGGTTTTGCACAAGAGCTTGGAATACAATTTGATGAAGGTTTACTAAAGGATCGTTATAGTAAGAAAGGTCCGCTACGAAGTTTCATTGAACCACATCAAAGTGATAGGGTGGAAATTAACCGATGGATTATTCCAATTCGTGAAGTTATTGAGGATAAGCATATCATTGTGATTGATGATAGTTTGGTTCGAGGTACTAGTTCTAAAGCAATTATCAAAGCATTACGTCGTTCAGGAGCTAGAAAAATTAGCATGATGGTCACATACCCTCCAATTAAATTTCCATGTTATGCTGGAATTGATTTTCCCTCACAAGAAGAATTGGCAACATTTGATGGCGGTAAAGATCTTACGGAAAAAGAAATGATTGAGAAAGTTCGTAATGATATTGGTGCAGACTTTTTAGGATACAACGATGCAGAGAATCTTGCAAATGCTGTGGGTATTCCAAAAGATTCAATGTGTTTCACATGTGCAACTGGTGATTATGCACCATTAGGAATAACCCCAAATTTTAATAAGATGAAACAGATGAAAAGTGTCTAATGGAAACTGCATACGTTTTAGTTCAATGTAAAATGGCACATGAAATGGAAGTACTAAAGGCATTATTAGATATTGATTTGGTGAAAGAAGCAAAAGGTACATTTGGTTATTATGATATATTTACAAAAATTCAAGGTGAGAGTTCTTCTGAAATTGAAGATATAATTACAAAACAAATACGTAATATCGAACATGTCACTGCAACAACTACGTTATCTATAATTCCCGAACAGGATTTTGAAAAATGAGCAAAGAAACACGTTCTATTGATAAGAAAGGATTTTCAAATAAATTTTTTGAAGAATTAGACAAAGAACATGATAATGCAAAAGATTTTGCAAAACGACAAAAGGAATTAAAAGAAAAAAAGAAACAGCAAAGCTGATTTTTGTTCTTTTATACTGATTTTGCAAGTAGTTTACAACCAGATTGAGAGTGATTCTCATCCTTCCTGCAAGTTAGGCTGAATCACTCTCATCTCGGGGTGTTAAATAGTAATTTTGTAATGATATGCCATGAAATTACGATGTACTTCTTGTGCAAAGTTTTGCTGTGATGGAAAAAAGTGCAGTTGTACCTGTCACAAAAAATCATTCAGCCGCACAAATTCTTATCTTTCAAACGTAATGGACGTACTGGCAAAACAAAAAATCAAGAACGTACAAAAAATTGATCTAAGTTGGCAAAATAACATTCTTGGCTCTATGATGAGACTTGAATAAGAAAAATCTATTATTCTACAAATGATATAATGTGTTGGTTTAGACTTATTTCAGATTAACATCCTGTATTATTCTTCAAAATTCAAGGTCATGGCGAACGTGCTATGATCTTCATGTTATCATACTTACGTTCATTATGTGTCAGTTCATCAAATTCATTGAAGCATTTTTGTTCTTCAGCTTCTTGTCTTTTCTCACATTGATCATTGTCAACACAAGGATTATCCAAATGCTCACTAATGATTGCCCTACATTCTCCAATTTTATCAAGTCTGTTTTGTTCGTCAATATCCATGTTTACAAGAATTGCAACTATTATCAAAATGCTAACAATTCCCACTATGATTTGGTTTCTTCGTATTTTTTCCAATTTCTAAAGTATACTTGATACATGTTATTCTTATTCATTTGGCTATAGATGTCAATGTTTTTCTTAAATTATTGTAATAGTTAGACAGTACGTGAATCAAATTGTATTTGCAGGTATGATTGCCTGTTTTGCAATTGGGTTTTTGGTATTAGTTGCTGGTATATTTTTGCATACGACAACATTATTCGATTACAGTCTTCACATATCTGTTGGAATACTCTTGATTTTGATTGGACTTGTATTAAAATTTGTAAAAACTTGGGATTGGAAACAAAGATTTTCAGATCAATAGATTAGACATTAATGTTCCAAGTCCTAGTTTGTATTGATTTTTTGCTGTATAATCCGGCAAATACTTACAAAACTATTATTCTAGTTTTTTGTTGTTTTTTAATGGTAAATAAAATTTCTATAATTGGAGGAATTATAGCTGCTGTTACAGGCGTTGTATTTTTCATATTTTTCACGCCTAATGGTCTTACACAAGAAGAATATTCATTATCTGTTGATCCAACAAAAGAAAAACAGAGTTTGTTTATCATGGCACGAGTTTCTTTAGAAAATACTGGAACAAAACCACTAACAAATGTCGAACTTAATTTTGGAGATGGCGATAAAATATATCTTGGAACGTTAAAACCTGGACAATACGAAATCATTTCTCCACCTCAAGGAAATTCATTACAATTTGTTATTGTAACTTCCAATGAAGGTGTTTATGTGAGTAAAGTTTATCGTGAACCAATTGCAATGCCTGGAATGATGGGGTCTTAGATGGTATGAAATTTCTTAACTCTGGTAAAGTAAAAGATGTTTATGACATGGGTGATGATACTTTATTATTTAATTTTAGTAATCGTGTATCTGCATATGATGTTAAATTTAATGATGAAATTCCTAAAAAAGGCAAAGTATTATGCAAATTTGCAAAATTTTGGTTCGAACAACTAGACGTTGATAATCATTTTGTAAAATCACATTCAGATACCGAAATAATTGTCAAGAAAATGGAAATGTTGCCGATAGAATGTGTTGTACGTGGCTATTTCTATGGTAGTTTAGTTAGTAGGTGGAAGTCTGGAGAGATTACTTTGCCAGATAACGCTGACACAACTCTTGCTGCAAAACTTCCTTCTCCGTTATTTGATCCTACGACAAAGTCTGAACATGATATTCCTATAACAAAGGATGATGCAATAAGACAAAACCTTGTAACATTAGACGACTATGAGTGGTTATCTGAAAAAACCATTCAAATTTACAATAAAATGTCCTTAATTGCAGATGCTGCTGGATTCATTTTGGCAGATCTAAAGTTAGAATTTGGAAGACTGAATGGTAAAATTACACTTGGCGATTCTATTGGTCCTGATGAGTACCGTTTATGGCCAAAATCTTCTTACAGTCCTGGAAAAATCCAGGAAGCATTTGATAAACAACTCCTTCGTGACTGGTTAACTGAACACGGGTATCAAAAACAATTTGAAAATTCAAGAGCGATGGGACAAGAACCTGTTGCTCCTGAAATCCCTAGCGAAATTATTCAAAAAATGACTGATAGGTATACTGCAGCATACGAACGCACTACTGGTCACTCTCTTTAACTCGATTTCTAAATACTATATTTTCCCTACATCCAACCTATTTTGGCTGCATTGTCCTAATTTTATGGATTTTTTCCCAAAAATCCTGATTTTTGAACCTCTACTGATTTTTTTGTAACTGTATCAATATTATTGATACCACTATGAATATTATAGTATATGTTACAATAATAATGATAATACTACTATAATTATACAGTCTGCTACTAGATTTTTAATTGCATAAAAAAAATAACGGATTTGGACAAAAAATACTGATACAGATAACTTTTAGCTAAGATCTATAGAAAAAACAACATGTCAACAATACTCGAAAAACCAATATCGGTGAATCGTACACTTGCAACAAGTCTGGAGCATGCAAAAGCTATCGAGGACCCCGCACGAGCAAAAATTCTGCAAATGCTATATCGAAAACATCTTAACGCAGAACAAATCACGGCTCAATTAAAAAAGAATGGATTCAAAAAAGCCCTTACGACAACTAGACATCATCTAGAAATCTTGAAAGGCGCTGAATTAATTGAAGTGGTGAAAATCGAAGAAAAGCGCGGTGCTATGATAAAATTCTACGGTACATCGACCAAGTTTCTTGACTATGAAACCCCAAAAGACTTTGAGAAGAAATACTCTACAGTCATAAAGTCAACGTCAAAGCATATTGAACAACTTCTAGACGGACTTTCAAAAAAGACTGGTAAGGCGAAAAACTCTCAAAATAAACAGGAATATAGTCAATACTTGATGATGGAGATTGTAAATCGTGCAGTTACAACGGTCTTTGAAAAAAGACACTGATTACAATACCTCTATGATCATCTTGCCCTTGGTTTGCGGGTTTTGAAGGAGACTGACCAAGTCTCTAGGTATGTCACTGGATGCCTTGTCGCAATTGATAGCGATAGTACGTGAGCATGTGAATGCGCTCTTACGCAGTACTATGTCGCTTACATGCTTTAGCGTTAGCTTTTCAGAACCATGACCTTGAATTTTGAAGCTGAATTTTCCTACTTTAAGCGTGAATGAGATTTTTGATTTTGGGTTTTGTATTTTTTCTTTCATTTTTTCAGGTAAATCTATACATGATATACCTGAATTTACGCCAACAATACAATCTCCTTGAGGTGTAAGGCTGTCATCTTTAGTAATTTCCAAAGTTTTCTCGTGTAGTGATAAAACTTGTTCATGTCCTGTGAATGGTATCGTCAACTTCATGGTATTTTGAAATTTTTGAGACATAAATATTCAATTTGTGTTATTTTAGTATGGATTCAAAGGCTGAAGTTCTTCTAAATGGTAAAAATCTGGTTTTTTTGGCCACAACCATGCCTGATGGTTCACCTCAAGTCACTCCTGTGTGGGGGGATTTTGAAGATTCTCACATACGAATCAATACTGCTGAAGGTAGATTAAAGCACAAAAACATACTACGTGATCCTCGTGTTGCAATATCTGTAGTTGATTCTAAGAATCCGCTTGATATGACCTCGATTAGAGGCAAAGTGGTCGAAATAATCCCTGATTATGAATACAAACACGCTGATTTTCTAACAAAACAGTACATGGGAAAAGAAAAATATCCTTTCAAGCGTCCTGGTGAAAAAAGAATCATTCTCAAAATTGAACCTAAAAAAATATTCATTCTTCCTCATCTCCCTATGAGCGAGGAGTAACAATAAACAATATTTCTTAATTCGAATTTAGAAACATTACTTATCTTACACGGTAGGTTTTGCTATCACTTAAAGCAACTTTTGACATAATGTATGCATGAAACCAAACAATAATGAGCACGGAATATTTTCAAATTCAAAACCACAAAGCATTCCGAAGTTTTGGTATCCTTTGACTGCTGGAATTATCAGTATTTGGATAATTTTTTCATATTTTTTGATGTAATTTAGGGGGTTTAGCTTTCGTGACTAACTCAAATTAACACGGTATGTTGTAATGGGTAATGGTGGTGTTTTGACCTTTGGTTAGTATATCTATGAACAAATGTTCAACCCCCCCTGTTTTTTTGCATTTTTGAAAATGTGGTCTATTCGTAAATTGGCAATGATATGGAGGGGGTTTAGCTTTTACGAACAAATTAGGTTTTTTGGATTAAAATGTCTTGATCAAAAACCGATTTGTTTTTTCACTCATTTCTATAATTTCTTCTAGTGCTTTGAAGAATGATGGTTGATTTAGCTGTTCTTGTTTATCTAAGATGATGTAAACCCCTACCTTTTTCTTCCCATCTTCTTCTAAAAATTTACCCACCGCCTTGATTGAATAACAAAAATCGTCAATTTTTTTCTTAAAGTTATCTTGTTCTGTTTCATTTAATTCTCTAAATCTCATTAATTGTTTAGTTTTCATTTCAATTTTAATTCCTATGACTAGAATATTTTCTTGGGCCTTTGGTTCAAACACTTCTGTGTCATTTCCCAATCCATCTGAATTATTTATTACGATTTTGAATGCGGCATCATCTGCTTTTGATTGATTAAAATCATAGTTTTCATGTATTAACCATCTTTCTACATTGTCTCTTAAACGTGACATGAGAAAACAAAGAATTCATGATATAACTAGTTTAAGACGTTCAAATTAACAATATTTCTAAATTCGAGTTTAGAAACATTTAGACATTTACGCTGTAATCCTGCTCAAAGGTTCCAGTTGAAAATAACGAAATATTCACGATGACGTTAATGGCTGTTAGAATGATTCCAACCCATAAACATTTTTTTGCTTTCTGAGGATCATCTCTTCTTATTGCAAAATATGCAATTACTCCTCCTATCAATCCAAAGAAAATTGGAACCAAATACCATGCACGTGAACGAATTTTTTCAGGATACATTGATTTTAAGAAATTTTTTCCTCTATTTACTTTTTGCAAGCTTTCTTTGTATCTGTGTAATCTCTATTTCCACAGTCTCCAGTGGGTCCTCTGTAACATTTCTTTTTATTGAAAACATTTTTGGTTTTTCAAAGTCCTCTGTACAATCTGGGCATGCATAAACCAAAACTCTGTGTTCGTTTGGCGCTTTTGGATTTGATAATCTTGGATAATAAACCAGTCTTGCACCGCAATCGACACAATATCTGTTAGCCCTTCTAGTTCTGGCCAATGTAACACTCCTGCATACTTTCTATAATGGATCCAATATTAGATCGCTCCTGTCTAACGATCTAAACTAACAACGTGCAAAAAATCATCTAAACTAATTTTGAAGATTAGAAGGCGCCGTGTATCAGATTTGAACTGATGACCAATCGATTAACAGTCGAACGCTCTACCAGGCTGAGCTAACGCGGCATATTTTTTTCCAAGTAAAATGCGATTTAATCCTTCCGACGAATTAGTTTGGATTGAATTTTGTGAAAAAAGCAACAATATCGTCTGAATGTTTTTCAACAATTTCAACAATTTCCATATGTTCTTCTGCACTTGGTTCTCTTTTATGATATACCTGAAATGCACTTAGTGCTGAACCCACCATTTCTCCTACAAAAAAACCGCACAGAAAATCTCCTGTATTATCGCACTTCCAAACGTCGCCTATTCTGGGTGATGCCCCTGCATTTTTGTATAATTCTAATGTTTCTGAAACTAATTTTTCGGTTTGTTCTTTGAACTCGTTATCTAGGGTCAATTATTTTAAAACTAATTCTCTATTCCCTTTTTCTTTTCAAATTTATAGACTCCGTCTAAAAATACACGATGATCTTTATTTTTTACTCTTGAACCATTTTCAATTTCTGCGGCAGTCTGTGAAACATCTGTCAAAACATGTCCTGTAATTATTACATCGTCTCCTTTTGGAACCACTTTGGTTTCGCCCCAAATTTTTGTTTTTCTTGGAGCTCGTTCCCCTTGGAAATTCTCAATTAAAACTGTCTTACCTTCAACTTTTACTGTAATAGGAAAGTGTGAAAATACGATTTTCATTTTAATTGTATATCCTTCAACAACTCCTTCACAAAGATTTCTGATAAGTGATCTTGATGTGTTCATAATTGAACGATTTTTGTCTCTTGTACCTTGTGCTTTGAAAAATACTTTACCGTCTGTAACCTCAATTGTCACAGGAATTTTTTTGAAGCTTTTCCAAGTTTTTCCTAATGGTCCTTGAACTGTTATCATCGGTCTATTGTATGTGACGGTAACACCCTCTGGAATTTCTAATTCGGCTGCTAATTTATCTATTAAACTAGTAGACATAACCTATCAAAAATCCTCCTAATCCTTTGTTAGATGCTTCGTGATGTGACATTACGCCTTGATTTGTTGTGACTATTAGCATACCTCTGTTAAATGACGGTAGATATTGTTTTTCCCATTCCAGGTATTCATCTTTTTTAACTTTGAATCTTGGACTAATTGCACCACATTTTGTAATTTTTGCCATTAATTCTATTTTGAATTTTCCTCCTCTATTGTCTTCGGTTCTTGCATAATCTTTGATATATCCATCTTTTTTCAGTGTGCTTAGAACACTCGTTCCAATTTTTGATGTTGGAAGTACCACGCATTCTGACTTTCTTCGAGCTTCAGTATTGTATATTGTTACAAATAGATTTGCTAATACATTCATTGCTGGCATATCATATCACCTTAATTTTTTGAACCCTAGGGAAGTTGCAACTTCTCTGAAACATTGTCTGCATAGCATTAAGTCGTATTTTTGAATTGATACATAACATCCGCATCTTTTACACCATCTTGCACCTCTACCATATCGTTTTTCGTTTGTAGTTCCTGGGATACTTTTTTTCCTAGGTGTATATCCTGTTCCTCTATCCCCATATGATCTATTTTTCCCCCACGTTGTTTTTCCCATTATTCTACACTAGCTCCGAATTCTTTTGTTAGATATGCTTTTGCTTCATCAGGTGTAATTTTATGGTGTTTTCCAACACTTGCTTTGTGTTTACTTCGTGTAGTTATTGAGAATCCTGGTCTCACTAATCTCACTGTTACATTTAATCCTAAAATTCCGATCTTTGGATCATATTTTATTCCTGGAATATCGATATGTTCTAAAATTCCAAATGAAAGGTTACCCATGTTATCAAACGAACGACCTTTCACTCTGTTTCCTTTTGCTTCTAGTAATCTTTTTAATAATTCTCTACCGTCATTACCTCTTACTGTAACTGCTGCTCCGATTGGTTCCCCTTTTCTAATTCCCCAATCTCTAATTGCTTTTTTTGCAGGCCTATCGTTTACTTTTTTATTTGATATTTGTCCTAATGCTTTTTTTGCAATCTCTACAGCATCTCCTGATTTTCCGAGTCCCATATTGAGGACAACTTTCTCCAATCTTATTTCTTTCATTACATTTTGTACTTCTTGTGCCATAAAATCACCTAATCTTTATCTCCGGTTTATCTTTTCCAATTGGCATTACCAATCTTGCTGGAATCTCAACTTGTCTTTCATCAAATGTAATGTCTAAACTTTTTGGAATATTGAATGTTCCTTCTTTTATTTCGTCCACTTTACCAATTTTTCCTGCGTTAACACCTTTTGTAATTAAACAGTTCATTCCTTTTTCTAATTTTATTACTGATAAAATTTTGATATCTGGTATTTGTAGTACACATGTATCGCCAACTGATACTGCTGTTTCATCTATCAATGTTTTTCCGTCATGGAAGCCAATCTGTGTTTTTCCATTTTTAATTGTAGTTTTTGATTTTACTTGTACGAATTTCTTTGTCTTTTCAGCATCTTCGATTTCTATTGGTTTTAGTAATATTCCTTCTTGTGGTACTAATCTGTATATTTTATTGGCACCTTCTAACTCTACTACGTCCATTAAACCTGCACCGTGATGTAATGACTTTCTTACAACTCCATCTACTCTTATTTTACCTGAATAAATTACTGATTTCGCTTCTCTTAAACTTGTAACAATTTTTATTGTATCTCTTAGGAAAACTGAGATTGGTATTGATGTATGTTTTGACTGAGCGCCAGGTTTTACTGTAACTACAAATCGCTTATTTTTTCTGGTAATTCCCCAGAAAAGTGGTGCCATCTGTCGTTTGAGTTTTTTACTACCTGCAATGTGTACCATTATTCTTCATTATCCCCTTTCTTTGTTTTGGTTTTTGTTGCTTTTTTTGTATCTTTCTTTACTTCTTTCACTTTTGGTGTTTCTGTCTTTGGCTTATCATCTGCTCTTGCAGCGGTTGCCTTCTTCCCTTCCAATTTATTAATTCTCCATTTATCTCCTGAATCCAATCCTGTTAGTATGATGTTTGTTGTGTGAACATACACGTCAAATTTCTCTCCTTTCAATTTCTCTTTTTTCACTCCTTCGATGTTTACTCCTCTGTCTGGAATTGATATTTTGGTAACTTTTCCATCAACTCCTGCAAATTCACCTCTCACAATACTTGCAGTATCTCCTTCTATGATTCGTGCACTGCGTTTTCCATACTTTTTTCTTAAATCTTTTGAAAGTGCACATGACAATTGTTTACTTGCTGTTTGCATAGCTGCATAGTAAATTTGCTGATTTCTTGTTTTTCTTGGAAGTGATGATCTGTTCATATTATACCACCATTTTTGCCAAATTTGCTATTCTTGGCCATTTTTCTGTAACTTCTGATGCAACTGGACCTTTGATGTCAGTTCCTTTCATTTCGCCTTCAGGTGTGATTAATACGCCTGCATTATCTTCGAATTGAACTCGAACTCCATTTGGTCTATGAACAACATATTTTTGTCTAATAATTACTGCACCGTGAATTTGTTTTCTTAATTCTGCCGGTCCTTTTTTCACTACTACATTGCAAAAGTCTCCTACAGAAGCTGCAGGAAGTCTTGATGTTCTTGTTTTATGCTGATGTACGTTAACCACTTCAATAATTTTTGCACCTGAATTATCTGCACAAGTAATACGTGCGCCTACCGGAATTGATCTTGTGATGTATGGTTTGAAGTCTTCTACTCCTTTACTACCTTTACTACGTGCTCCGCCCATTATTCTTTAACCTCCACTACTACAAATGATACGGATTTTGCTATAGGTCTACATTCTGCTGCAACAACTGTATCTCCTTCATCTACTTGTAAGTTTGATGGCACATGTGCATGAATTCTGCTGGTACTTCTTCCATATCTTTTGAATTTACTAAAGTAAACCGGAGCCTCTTTTTGGAGTACAACTGTGTCCTTTCCTTTTGATTTGACTACTTTACCTTCAAATAATTTGCCACGAACAGGAAGTGTTCCGTTGAATGGATTTTTTTTATCTCCTTCATGTGGTTCTTCTTTAGGGGCTTTTACTTTAATTCCGATATTTCGTGTCATACTAACATCTCCAGTCTTTCATGTGTTCTTTTGTTTAATTTAGTTGAATCGATTTCAATTACTTCCCCATTATTGCTTAATTGACATATGTTTTTTGGGATACTTCTTTTCCCATTTTTAGTGTTTATTATAATCATGTTTTTTGTTTCCATGATAATTTCACCATTAATTCCAATAATTTCTTTATTTTTTGAATCTGAAATTGTTATCTCTTGTCCAATCAAATCAAATTCACACTGTGTACTTAGGTTCATTCTTTTTTTACCTCATTTAGTCTTGTTAAAAGCCTTGCAACCTCTTTTCTAACTTTTCTAATTTTTCCAGTCTCTTTTCTGAGTGTTCCTTTAGCATTTTCAGTTTGTAATTTTGATAATTCTGTTCTCATTTGCTCTACTCTATCTCTCAGATCTTTTTCATTTAATTCTCTGATTGATTTCATTTTTAACATACCCATTATTTCATCTCCTCCTCTGCATCTTCCATAGTATCTCCCATTTCTTTCATTTTTTCCTCTTCAATTTTAATTATTTCTGACTCTGATTCTGCCTTTGCAAGTGCATCGTCTGCTTCTTTCTTGATTCTAACTTCTTCATCTTTTTGTTCCTGTGTTTTTCCTTTCATTTCAAATTCTGGGATTAATTTCTCTTTTTTAGCAATTCTTATTCTTACACCAATTAGTCCCATGGCTGTTTCAACATGTGCAATATCTTCTGACACTATAACGTCTGCATGATGTCCTGCTCTTGGTAAAATTCCCTGTCTGTGTTTTTCAAATGCAGATCTATCGCCCCTTAATTTTCCTGAAATTGTAATTTCTACTCCCATTGCACCTCCTTCCATAATTTGTTGAATTGTCCACATTGTCGCACGTCTGAATGCTGTACCTCTTTCAAGATGTGACGCCATTCTATTACACATAACTTCTGGTGATAGTTCTGGTTTTGTAATTTCTTCAACTGCAATTTGTGGATTTTTTAATCCAAAGTCTGATTCTAATTTTTCAGTTAACTCTTTAATTCCTGTTCCTTTTCTACCAATTACGATTCCTGGTCTAGTTACATGTAGTACGACTCTGGTACCTGTTGGTGTTTTTGAAACTTCTGCATTTTCAAATCCTGCATCTTTAATTTTTGATCTTAAGTAATCTTTTAGCAACATCATGTTGTAATTATCTTTGATTACATTCTTTACTGCAGACATTTCTAAAACTCCTGTGCCACCAATTCTACGTGTGTTAATACATCGTTCTTATCTGTCGCACGACCTTGGGCTCTTGGAATAAATCTTTTAATTACTACTCCTTTATGGGTTGTCGCATTAATAATTTTTAATCTGTCCATATCCATTCCCTTGTATTCTGCATTTGATTCTAAATTATCTAATAATTTCAAAAATTCCCCTGCTGTCTTCTCTGGATATCTTCCAGACATCATTCCTGGGTCACTTCTATGTCCAACTTGATTTTTAAATCGTCTAAATGGTATTGCTCTTTCTTTTGCAACAACGCTTAGCATGTAATCTCTAGCCTTTTCAAGTGTGAGTCCTTTGATTGCTTTTGCTGTTTCTCTTGCATGTTTATGTGAAATCTTTTTTTCACGAATTGCAGCTCTAACATGCTTTGTAGCATCATAATTTTGAAATGCGTAATTGTATCTTCCCATTTTAATCACTTTAGTGGCACATACAAACTAGATCTTGATGCTCCTACTCCCGGTGCTCCGTGATTCACTCTCTTGTTTGTAATTGCGTATTCTCCTATGTAATGTCCAACCATCTCTGTACCAATTCCTATTGGCTTGAATTCCTTTCCGTCAAAGACGTTGACTGTCGTTCCTATCATGTATGGTAAAATTATTAGATCTCTTTGATGTGTCTTGATTGGATTTTTGTTTTTTCCTTCTTTTGCCTCTTTAATTTCTGCAATCAATTTCTTTTTGTTATCTGAAAGTCCTCTCTTTAGTGATCTTCTTTGTCTTGCATTTAGCAATACAAATAGTTCGTCATTTGGAAGTTTTTGTAATTCCTCTGTTGTCTTCCCTTTATAGCTATTTACTACTTTGACCATTTCTACATATCTCCTTGCAAAATTCTGATTTTATGAGTCATTTATACTAATCACATCATTCCGACTTTATTTGCCAAGTCTCTTGCTTTATCTGGAGAGTTAAATCTAACAAATGCTTTTTTCCCATAAATTGTTCTTGCTGTTTTTACGTTTAATGCGTCTTCATTGTACAGTACTTTTACGGCTTCAATTATCTGTGATTTTGTTGCTTCTTTTTCAACTAAAAAGCAAATTTTTTGTTCATTTTCTACTAATGCATATGTCTTTTCTGTAATGTATGGTCTTAGAATAATTTTATTTGCAACCTCTACATTCATTTCAAAGTCACCATTAATTCTAGATGTCGTGATTTAATTTCTGCAATCTCTTCAATTGCTTTCTTTGAGAATACTGTTAATCTAATCAAAGTTCCACCTGGTGCTAAATTGAGAACACTTAGGTTCTTTGCTTCACACACATCAATTCCCTTTATAGCTCCGGCTGCTTTTGAAATATTTTCTGATTTTGATACTACGAATAATGCACTCTTTCCTACCTTTGAAACTCTACCTCTTAATGCAACTTTACCTGTTCTTCTTTTTCTGTTTTTTAATCTATTAACATCTTGTGTAATTTTTAAATCTTCTAGAATTTTGATTAATTCTGATGTTTTTGTAATTTTTTCTATATCGTCTGAAACTACCAATGGGAATGCCTCAATTCCTTCTACTTTGTGACCTCTCTTTTCAACTAATTCTTTTGATGTAGTTGCAGCTAGTGCTGAACATAATGCTAGTTTATTTTCTTTTTTATTTATTTTCTTGTAAATGACTTTAGCAGCAATTGGTGGATGTGCTTGACGTCCTCCTCTGGTTGATGCTACTTCTCCAGCTTGTCCTGCTCGACCTCCTCCACCACCTTTGATTTTAGCAATTCTTGCAACGCCTCTACCAGTTGGAGGATCATTTGAATCTGCAACTACTTCCATTCCTGCTGTTGGTTTTGTAGAATGTTTTTGGAAGGAATGTGTTTGTAAATTAATGAATGCTCTATGAATTAGTGTACGATTAACTTCTGTTTCAAATACATTTGGAAGTTCGATATCGCTATCTTTCTTACCGTTTATTGTTAAAATAGATCTTTTCATTAAATTACAACCTCCAGTACGTTTGGCTTTACTAGCTTCTTTGGTTCGTTTCTAATCTGTTTTCTTAGTTTGATTAATCTTCTATATGTTCCTGGAACTGAACCTTTTACAATTATGAAGTCTCCTGTAACATTTCCAAAGTGTTTGAATCCTCCATCAGGATTTATTTTAAATTCTTCTTTTTCTGTATTGCTCATTATCATGATTCTTTTATCATATTCCACTCTTTGATGGAATCCTGTTTGTCCTGCTCTTGGAACTGTATACATTACACTTTGTGGTGAGATAGGACCCAATGAACCGATTTCTCTGACGGTTTTTCTTGATTTATGTTGTTTTCTTTTTGCACCCCATCTGTAAATTACTCCTTGCCATCCTTTTCCTTTTGTAATTGCGGCAGTATCCACATAGGTTCCACTTTCAAACACTTGATCTACTTTTACAGTTTTTCCTAATAGATCTTTTGTGAATGCGAATTGTTTTGGTATATCTCCACCTTCTACTTTGACTTCAAAGATGTAAGGTTTCTTCATTTCTAAATTAACATCAACTGGTGTTGTTGTGACTATTGCAAAAATCTCCTTGATTTTTCTCAAATGTTTTTCAGCTTCATCAACTGGAGTTCCTTCTGTTTTAATTTTTAAATTATTTTGTACATTTTTTGGTAAATCTTTTGCAAATGAATCAAATTCTGCATTTCTTGTATGATTTGTATCTACTGAATATCCTCTCATTCCTACTATTGTAATTGGTGGAGTTGCGATGACTGTTCCAAGTGTTACAAGTTGTTTTCCATGACTTGGTGTGTGTTCTCTGTCATCTATGCTGACTAGTTGTACACATCCTGCTTTGTATCCTGCATGTGCAAGTAGTCTTGGTTCGTCACTGTCTATTTTTGGCCATGCTCGAACTCGTGCTTCCATACTTTTTGCACGTATTCTAGGAGAATATGCTAAACTTCCTCTTCTTGGTTGACTGCGTTTTCTATGTCCCATGGATAAATGAAAAAAGTCGTTAACCCCATTATATACTGTGAGAATCTCAATATTCTTTGTTAATTGTTGTAATATTTTCTATGGTGAATATAATTCTGAAATCATTGAAAAAATTGTAACGGCACCAATTCCAACTCCTGCAATCCCTACTAATATTGCCAATATCAAAAATTTTCTCTGATTGTTCATACCGAAATCATAATTTTTTTATAATTTATTTGTTAAATGTGTGAGCATTGATTATTGATAAACATCCTAAAATTGCTTCTTCGAGACGGATCGTTTCTGTTCCTTGATTTGGAAAGAAATTCCATGCTTTAAAATTTTGAATATTGCTGATCTTTTTGTCTAACATTTCGTGAATTCCTTTGTCTGTTGTACCAAATACTACTAGAATTTCTTCTTTTGAGGAAAGAATTTTTTTCATATCGTCCTCTTTGATTTTCTTTGATTTTCTACTTGTAAGTATTTTTGGTCCTTTCCATTCAGTTAACAATGTGAATAAATTTCCACCATGTTTTACATTATAACTCCAAAAATTTGGTATTTGATCTTTTTCTATATCATATGATGTGAAATTTGGAAATGTATCTTTAATTTTTATAATTGTTCTTTTATCAATTTGTTTTTTACCATGGTATGGAATTGAATGGTCTATTCCAATATCGATAAATTTTTTCCCATCTTTTGGAAAAATTACTCCTTCTCTAATGTCACCTTTTTTCACTTGTTTGGCATCTGACGTTCCAGTTTGATTAGGCATTTTAATTGGTGATAATGCTCCTACGAATTGTAGTAATCCTGATTTTGGATACAAACGTTTTCTAAAATGCTGAGGTGTTTCAAGATATCTGAGAATCATTGATAACAATTTTGAATCAGTTTCAAACTCTCGTCCATCTTTGTAAATTATTATGTTATTAATCTGAAATATTCCTGCTGCACGTGCAATCTGAAATATTTTTCGAGTTTTATTTTCATGTTTTTTTTCATCTTTTAATGATGAATCAGGTATTGCAATTGATAATTTCATTTTAAATTCTGAATGGTTGATGAAAATTATTTATTTTCCATCAGCTGGATATTTTGATTTTGCATTTGCCGCAAACTTTGTTATTTCTTCATTTTTAATAAATTCAAAAACTCCCTGTTCGCCAGATACTTTTGACATCTTGATGTGTTCAATTCCTTCTTTTGTTTCACTTGAAATGTAAATTGATGCAATAGCTAGTGATGCTGCATCGTCTAGTGACATATCTTCTTTGTAATTCTTTTCTAGAAATTCATTAACTACATCTGAGTTAGCACCAATTGATATTGCATTATATGAAATGTATGAGCCACTTGGGTCTGTCATATACAGATTAGTTCCTGCAGGATCAATTCCTCCAATTATCAGTGAAACGCCAATTGGTCTTGCTCCGCCGTATTGTGTATATTGTTGACATTGATCAGCTAAATGTTTGGCTACTGTTTCAACCTCGACTGCTTCATCGTATACTAGTTTGTTACTTTGAGAAAATGTTCTTGCAGTATCAATTTGTGAACGTGCATCTGGAATGTATCCTGCTGCTGCTGCGCCAATGTGATAATCAATTTGAAATATTTTTTGTGGTGTATTAATAATCTGTAATTTTCTTGATTTTTCTTCTACTGCAATAATTACGCCATCTTTTGTTCTAATTCCTACTGCAAGTGCACCTCTTCTAACGGTCTCAATTGCATATTCTACTTGATATAATCTTCCGTCAGGTGAGAATACGGTAATTGCACGGTCATACCCTTGTTGTGATGGCATCATGATAATCTAATTCCTTGCCATTCTTGATATAACGGTTACGCAAATTGCTGTTATGGGTTACAAAGAAAAAATTGTTGTGATCACATTAGGCTCATTTGCTGCTATAATCATTGGCTTTGCCATCTTTAATACTGCGTGCAGGCATTCATTTTTCAGCTTTATTGGATGTTGAAAAAAATACTATATTGTTTAATGAAATTTAGCAAATTTGTGATATTCTAGTAATGGTCATTAAATTCATGGTAAGAGATCTTTCAATTACATCCAAAGACGATCTATCTGAAGATGATATTGCAAAAATTAAATCATATTTTTCTGATATGCCTATCTCTGAGATATTGAGCGGTTTAAAATTTGCAAAAAATCGATGGGATGCAAAAGATGCGGGTACTCTAAAAGTCGGCAGAAAAAGTATAATCAGTAATGAAGTTCATTCAATAACTCCTGAACAAGCTACTTGGAGATTAAATAATTGGAAATTAATGATTAAGAATTATAGAAAGCGTGGTTATAGTTATCCCACAATCTCTAGAATTAAAAAATTACTACAAGAAATTAAGAAAAAAAATTAGATTGCTTCTCTTTCTCTTAGTATATCTTCAACACTATTTCCGCTAATTGGTGGCTCTGGCATACTTTGTCTAGTTTGACCTTCTACCATTGCTTGTGCCTCATCTAGTATTGACTGTGCTTCTCCATTTGATGTTGTAAATTCTCCCATGGTTCCTTCACTTGTGATGGTTGTACCTGTTGCAATATCTCCTAACATGCTTGATAGGTCTTGCATTGATTCTGCAACTTCTGGCATCATGCCACCTAGTGATGTACTTAGTCCTTTGATTAATGACATACATGGGCTTAATGTTACTACCACATCTCCTAACTCTGAAACTGTGTTTAATCTAATCTGGACTTGTTCCATTGATAATTTTGCATTACTAACCGTTTTGTTATTTTTTCTAATTTCTGCTAATTCTGTTGCATACATTTTTGCATATGCTTGATTGTTTGTTTTTGTTGCTTCTACTATCTTATCCATAAACATTGAATCTTTTTGTTTCAATTTTTGTTCTGTTTCTCCTAATTTTGAAATTTGTTGTTGTAGTCTTTTTTGTGCTACGTCTAATCTATTTTTTAGTGGTGCGTCTGGTTTTACGGTACCCATAAATTTTTGAGATAATGTCTCTTTACTCTTCAAAACATTCCATTTCTCTGAAAATGATACCATGTAATGGATTGAAAAATTTGGCATTTTATAGAGCGACTAAAAAAAATTAATCTAAATGGATCAATTTTTCTTAAGCAATCTTCAATTTCATTAATGAAATCATCCAAAAGTAAATGTGAATATCTCAAAACCTGGGTTTTCTACTTGAATAATTATTTCGTGGGGGCCTTCTTGTTCCGAATCTATCAAATTATACAATCGTGGTTCTGAAATTTTGACCGTACCGTCTGGTGAAACATCTTGACCTCTAACCTGTTCTGGAATTTTACCTCCATCATATTCTATCTTTAATATTGAATTTTCGGATGCGACAATGTTTACTTGTTTTGCATTAAAATTCAAAACGATTTTTCCTGAATCTGAAATTAGTTTCATTCCATCATTATTATTTTTCCACATTCCTTCCATGTAGAAATAATGCTGTGTGAATTTTTCAGGCAATTGATATGTTACTATTTTATTTTTTGAAAATCCTTCTTCATTGCCTAAATGATTTCTACCCTCTGCAAAATTAAATCCAAAGTATAACTCTGGTGTTCTAAATGCTGCATGTGTAAATTCACTTAGATCTAACAATTCTTTTTTCTCTAATGTATTTCCTAATGCATTTGATCTTTCTTCTAATAGCACTTGAATTACTTTTTCAGTTTCTTTGTATGCACCTTCTCCGATATGATCGAAACGAATGTAACCCTCATGGTCTGCAATGTATTTTCTTGGCCAGTATCTATTTTGAAAATCATTCCACACTTCTTTATCATTATCTTGGATCACAGGATATTTTATTCCAAATTTCTCAGTTGCAAAGACAACATTATTGTATTCTTTCTCAAATTCAAACTCCGGTGTATGTATTCCTACAATTACTAATCCTTCCTCTGAATATTTTTCATCCCATGCTGTAAGATGTGGCAAGGTCCGTATACAATTGATGCAACTATATGTCCAAAAATCATATAATACTACTTTTCCTTCTATGTCTTGACTTATTTGTTCTGAAGATGTATTGATGTATCCTGATATTCCTTTTAATTCGGGTGATGTTCTTAGAAATGTTTTATCTAATATTGTCATATCATTTGTTGTATTTCGTTTTAGATCAACTTCCTCGTAAAAATATGAAATAGAAATTATTCCTATTGCAATTATTCCAAATAACATTGATGCATACATGTATTCTTTTTTCATTTTTAACTCAACAGTAATAGATCATTTAGAAGTGGAAAGTTTGCAATTAAAACTAATTGATTAAAAAACACCAGTACGCCTAACACAATAATTACTATCCCAAATAGAACTGTATAATATTTCAAATGTTTCCCTACTTTTGAAATTATCTTACTTGATTTAGAAATTAATGCTCCCATTATTACAAATGGAATCCCCATTCCTATAGAATAGGCAAGTAGTAAATTGAATGCAATGCTAGGTGATGTCGCTGCAAGAGTGATTATTGTACCTAAAATTGGCCCCACACACGGTGTCCATCCTGCGGCAAATGCCATTCCAAACAAAAATGATACTGGAAATCTAGCACCTACGCTTTTTGGAAATATCTTTTTTTCAACATTGAGTATGCGAATTTTATGACTTAGAAGCATGTATGTACCAAACCCTATTATGATAATTCCACCAATTTGGTTGAATTCTGATACAATTTGATTGGCACTTTCATAAAAAATTGAATTAATCGCTACCCCTAGAGCAGAAAATACCACTGAGAATCCTAGTACAAAAAATATTGAATTTAAAAGTACGTTAGATTTGTTAATGGAAATGACATTATTTTTTGTTTTAATTTCGGATAATGTTGTTCCTGAAATATATGCCAAAAATGCTGGAACCATAGGCAAAATACAAGGTGCAAAAAAAGAACCAATTCCTGCCAAAAATGCAATTATTAGTGAAATCTCTGCCATAGCACTTCTATGAATTGATTTTATAAAATCATTAACACAAGTGAGTTTTTATTCAAGGCTTTTCAGATTTCCATATGAATTCACGATTTTATGTCGTTATCGCAGGACTTGCAGCAATCACTATATTCGCATATCTTGTTGGTGCACCTGAATCTGGTGGTGGACTAGGTTTCGATATGATGCGCTAATCATTTTAGTTTGAATTTTCTTTTAGCTTTTTCTAAAATTTGTATTGAATGTTCTATTTCTGCATTTGATAACCAACCTGTAATTGAAATTCTAATTCGAGCTTGATCCTTCTTTACCGTTGGATATCTTATTGCCTGTGCAAAGATTCCATTATCTCTTAAAAATTTTGAAAACTCCATTGCATTCTTTTCTTTACCGATAATTATTGGAATTATTTGACTTGTTGATCTGGTCTGAAGTTGAATCTCTTCTAATCTTTTATGAAATAAATTAATTTTTTCCCATAATTTTTTTCTATATTTTTCTCTGTTTGAATTAAATCTTTTTAGTGAGTATTGATTGATTGATGCAGGTAATGCTGATGTGTATATGAAAGTCTTTGATGTGTTTATACATAAATCCACTAAACTTTTTTTCCCACAAACATAGCCTCCAAAACTTCCTAATCCTTTACTCAGACTACTAATGTATAGATCAATTTTTTTTTCTACATTAAAAAAATTTGCAGTACCTTTTCCGTCTTTTCCTAACACAAAATCTCCATGTGCATCATCTAGAATTGTGATAATTCCATGTTTTTCTGCTAATTGGGATATTTTATCTAATCTTGACCAGTCACCATCCATACTGAATATTCCTTCAGTGATCAAAAGTTTTTTTCCTTTAGTTTTCTCAATTTTTTGTTCTAAATCTCCAATATCATTATGTTTGAAAATTTTAATTTTAGATCCGGATAACTTACATGCTTCAACAATACTTGCATGGTTCAACTCATCACTGAATATTGTATCTTGTTTGTTTGCAATTGAAGAAATTATTCCAAGGTTTGCCATATATCCTGTAGGAAAAATTATTGATTTTTCTTGTGATTTGTGTTTAGCTAGTTTTTTTTCAAGTATTGAAAAACTAGTATCGTTTCCAGAAACAAGTCTTGAACTAGATTGGAATTGAGTATGTTTTATCTTACCGGGATTTATTCCAAGATAATCATTTGATGAAAAATTCAAAAGTTTTTTTCCATTTTGCTTTATGAATTGTTTTTCAACTTGGCTATCCTGAAGATTTCGTAGTAGATTGTTTTTTTTAATTACACTTAATTTCTTTTCAAGTGTGCCAAATTTAGGCTTCAAGATCAATCTCTTTTATCATTTTAACATCTTTTTGCATGGAGTTTCCGTCTAATGTCAAGTATCCTGCACTAATAATTCCGTTGGCACCGCTCAAAAGTAATTCTTTTCCATCGTCATTCAAATTAACTTCTCTACCACCTGAAATTTTTATAATACTTTTTGGAAGTAAAAATCTCAGAACTGCAAACACTCTTAGTATTTCTTCTAAACTTAATGGGGTTTGTAGTTCTAAAGGTGTACCTGGGAATGCAACCAGTAAGTTCACTGTAACTTCTTCTGGATTGAGTTTAGATATTGCTTGGACCAACTCTTCTCTTTGCTTTCTTGTCTCTCCCATCCCTATTATTCCTCCAGTACAAAGCTCTAATCCTGCTTTTCTTGCGGTATGTAGTGTGTCGATTCTATCTTGATATGTATGCGTTGTACAAATTTCTGGAAATTTAGATTCAGATGTTTCTAAATTATGATTATATCTGATTACTCCTAATTCTTTTAATTTTGTTGCTTGCTGAATTGTTAGAAATCCTAAACTACATTCTATTGAAATGCCTACTTTTTCATTAACTTCATTAATTATGTGGCAAACTTTATCAAAATCTTTGTCTGTTGGTTCTCTCCATGCTGCAACTAAACAATATGAGTGTGCACCTGCTTTCTTTGCATCCATTGCTTGTCTAACTACTTCCTCGGCTGACATTAATTGATATTTGTCGATACCTGTATCAAAAAATGCCGATTGACTACAGAATGTACAATCTTCGCTGCAATAATTTTTTTTAATATTTGCTAATTGCTCAACATCTATTTTTGATCCTTGAAATGTTCTGGTAATCTCATTTGCTGCATCGGATAATTGGCTCAAAACTTTGTCTTCTACATTGAATAACTCATTTGTCAATTCTTCAGTTAAGCCCTGTTTGTTAAGTATTCTATTTTTACATTCTAGGATTAACTCTGTTTGATTTTGCATATTCGAAATTAAAAAATTCACTAAATAAGCGTTAACTTGTATAAAATCTATGGTTAACCATTAATTAGTCATAAAAAATATGATTTGTATGAAATCTGATAGTTCTGTTTGGCATCCTAATACTCAAATGTCTGAATGGACCACTTTTCCTAAAATAACATCTGCTAAAGGTATGTGGCTGTATGATTCTAAGGGTGGAAAAATGCTTGATGGTGTTGCAAGTATGTGGTGTAATGTTTGGGGTCATTCAAAATCTGAATTAGTATCTGAAATAATCAAACAGACAAAAATAATTCAGCATACTCCTTTGTTTAACCTCACCCATCCTTCTGCTGAAAAATTATCTAAAAAATTATTAAAACTAAATCCAAAAATGAAATCTGTCTTCTTTTCAGATAACGGGTCAACTGCAATGGAAATTGCAATAAAAATTGCCTTACAATATTGGCATAATGTGGGGGAAAATAAAAAAACAAACGTTGCTACTCTGGAAAATGGATATCATGGTGATACCTTTGGTGCAATGTCTGTAGGATATGTGCCTGAATTTTTCTCGAAATTTCGTTCAAAATTATTTTCTACCATACAATTTCCTGTTCCGAGAACCATATATTCGGGAACTCCTAAAAAAACATCTTCTAAGGAATATGAGGAATATTGTTTATCAAAAATTGAAGATAAGCTAGAAAAAGATAATTCTATTGCTGCATTTGTCATGGAGAGTGGAGCACAGATGGCCGGTGGTGTTATAATCTATCCTAAAACTTTTCAAAAAAAGATATCTCAGGTATGTAAAAAAAATGATGTATTGTTTGTTTTAGATGAAATTGCAACTGGTTTTGGCAGACTCGGATCTATGGTTGAATATCAATCTCAAAATTCTATTCCAGATATCGTTTCGTTTGGAAAAATGCTTACTGGAGGATATCAAACATTTGCTGCAACTTTAACCACAAAAAAAATTAATGATTCATTTCTTGGTAAATTCTCTGAATTCAAACACCTTTTTCATGGTCATACTTATACTGGAAATCCCACAGCTGCGGCATTATCGCTAAAAAATATTGAATTATATGAAAAATATCATCTAATTGAAAAAATTCAAAAAACATCCACGGTTTTTGAAAATAGAGTAAATGATATTTCTAATCTTGACATGGTGGGAGAAATTCGCCATAAAGGTATGGTCATGGGAATCGAACTTGTTCAAAATAAAAACTCAAACAAACCTCTTTCATCTAAAACATCCATTAACAAATTAGTATTTGATGAAGGTAGAAAACATCAAATCTATTTCAGAACACTTGGAAATATCATAATGCTTGTTCCTCCATTAGCAATATCTCAAAAAGATCTTAATTTCTTAATTGATGGAACTATATCTACAATCAAATCCATATCTGGGAAATTATGATGAATTCTTTTTTTGTTACTGGTACTGATACTGATGTTGGAAAAACATGTGTGAGTGCAGCATTAGCTAAACATCTTCGTGCTAATGATGTTGATGTGGGAGTGATGAAGCCTTTTGCATCTGGTTACAAGGCTACGCCTGATTCTGTATCTGAGGATGTTGAAATTTTAATGAAATATTCTGGAGCCAATGATTCTGTTGATCTTGTAAATCCATATTATTTTGAAATCCCTACTTCGCCATATGATGCATCTAAACAACTTAATCTTGAGATTGACATATCCAAAGTTATTGAATCATACAAACAACTTGCTTCAATACATGATGTTGTAATTGTAGAAGGAATTGGCGGAATTATGACTCCTATATCTAAAAATTATTTTGTTTCTGATCTAATTTCTGATTTAGAATTGAGTTCATTCATTGTAACTGGCTCTAAAATAGGGACTGTGAATCATTTCATGTTAACATATGAGCACGCACAACAAAAAAAATTGAATTTAAAAGGATTTTTAGTTAATCAAAATGTTTCTGACGGCTATGAATTAACTAATTTGAAGCATCAGATATTTGGTTTGACTGGACGCAAAGTCTATGGTGCAATCCCATACAATCCTTCATTCACCATAGAATCATACGTTGAAAATTTTCCAAATTTTGTTGATACATCAAACCTTGGTCTTGAAAATATTTAATTTATTCATTTTTTTTGTTTTAATAAAATTTTGAGCATCTTTTAAAAATTTCCCAAAAGATTCTTTTTCTGTTATGTATGTAGATTGTGGAATTTCTATATGGTCCTTCGATATAATCCATATTTTTGAATCATCTTTTTGTAGTTTCTTTAAATCTTGAATTTTCTGTTTTACTTGTTCCATATTTGATATTTTAACAAAAAATATTATTATGGTATTTTGACTATCTTTCTGTAATTCTGTCGTATTTGGAATTATCATGTCTAGTTCTATACTCTCAAAAGTAATTTTTCGCTGACTAGGAATTAACATCTCTGTAAACAAATAATGTGTTAAACTTTCAGCTAACGTTCCATGTTTTTCATATTCATCGATGTCCTGTACACTATGAATTACTGGTTCATAGATTCTCTCAAATAATTCTGAAAACTTATTGTTTAACAATAATTGATGTATTTGTTCTTGCCCAATTCCATCTATTTTTGCATATAATGCATCTTTAATGGGTGAACTTTCACTCATTAGATTTATTCAACAAATGCGTATCTTCTTTCCCCTCGTTTATCTGAGGAAATTTGTTCAACATGTTCTAAAATGAATTCTTTTTTTGCATTAAGTATTGATTGATCTGGTGTACGTTTGTTCTCATGTAGTTCTTCATAATCTGATAAACTCAATCTTTGTCGTTCTCCAATTTCTGTTTCCAAATTCATCTCTTTCACAATTTCCAGGTGATCTGGTTGTATTACTCCACTGAATACCATTGCACTACTACCACTTCCGTATGATGCAAATCCAAAACGTTTTCCGTCCAAACTTACGCCTTTCTGAAATTCATATTCTAAACAGCTTCTGAATCCTAAGTACAGTGATGCAGTGTAGAGGTTTCCAATACTCTTTGATGCAATCAATGAACTTGCAACCTTGCTTTCATAAATTTCCTGATATGTATCTGTTTTTGCAAATCTCTTTGTAAATTCACTATCTTTTGCCATGAATTCTGAATCGGAAATGATTGATTCGATTGTTCCTCGTGGATCGTTCGGTATTGGTTCTTCCATCCCGATTTCTGCAATTACTTCTTTCCATTTTGAGGTATTTCTTAATTCATGTCGAACCAAGTATGCAAGTGCTTTCTTTCCCATGTTACTATACGGTAAATGCATATTGAAATAATCTATATGGTCGAGCATACTCTGACCCTCTTTCATTTCTATTAATCCTGTTTTGAGTGCTTTTCTTTTATAATCATTTAGTGCATTTTTAACTTGAATTAGATATAGTAAGTTAGAATATTGACCGTGAACAATTGGAGTTTCTTTTCCAAATGGTCTGTAAAAGTCATATTCATTTTTAATTGATGTTGATGTTACTTTAGGATCAAATTCTAAAAGTCTTGGTGAATCATTCAACAACATTGCAATTGCTCCTCCCCCCTGTGTCATCTCTCCACTAGAACCTAAATCATATTTTGCAATATCGGATACCACAACTAACGCATTTTTATCCTCAGATTCTCCTGCACGAATCCAGTTTGTATTATCATATAATGCATAAGAACCACTTACACATGCAAATTTACACTCAATTCCTCCGCAGTGTTGAAATGAACCTGCGCCGTAAACTTGTTCTAACATTCCAATAACATACGAATTCATTGCTTTAGATTCATCAAAAGATGATTCAGTTGCAACATACAACCTTCCAATTTGTTCTGGTGACAATTTATTTTTCTGCATAATTTTTAAACATGCATTTGCAGCTAAACATGCTGGATCTTGATTGGCATCTACAATTGCCATCTTTGAAACTCCTAATCCTTTGACTAATTTTTGAGGATCAAGACCTCTTGCTTCTGCAAAGTCTCCTGCATCCATGAATAATCGTGGAATGTAAATTGAAATATCATCTATTCCTGCTGCCATTAGCTATGCCCCATGATGTGGGTATATAAGATTTCTAGAGTAAATATGATTTACGTAGTGATGAATTTTGTGGCGATCTTATTCATAATATTTGAAATTTTCTAATTTTCAAGCATAGAATTGAAAACCCTTTCAAATACTTCGTATGGTTGTGCACCAGATAATGTTTGTACTTGTTGACTATTCGAGGAAATTACATAAAATGCAGGAGTTCCTGTTATTCCCAATCTCTGTGCATCTGCATTGCTTGCGGAAATTTTTTGGGCATATCGTTCATCCATATTACATTCTACAAACGCATCCATGTCTAATTCAATTGCTTCAGCAAACCTCAAAACATTTTCACTACTTGCCCATCCATTATTTTCTCCATTCCAATTACTAAATAATATGTCATGATATTCCCAGAATTTACCTTGTTCTGAAGCACAATGTGCTGCATGAGCTGCAATTATTGAATCTTGACCAATAATTGTATAATCTTTAAAGATAACATTTACTTTTCCAGTCATTACATATTCGTCAAAAATCTTATGTTCTGTATTCTGAAAGTGTACGTTACAAAAATGACACTGATAATCCCCAAATTCAATTACTGTGATGTCTGCATTTGGGTTTCCTAGTATTGGGGAACCATTTTCAAAAAATGTATCCATTGTAATTTGTACCGGATCTGCTCGTTCTTCGGGTAATTGTTTTTCTATCAATGGTGATGATCCTGTTAAATCTCCAACTCCAAAAACTACTATCGCAATACATATTCCAGAAATTATTGCACCAATTGTTAAAGACGGTACATGTAATGTTTGTTTTTTAGTATCTTTTGCAGTATTATTTTTACTAATGTCATTTTTTTCTGAAATTGTATAATCTTTACCCTCTATAGAAAATGTAAAATCTTTGTTTGAATCTTTTGTTTCCACAAAAAAATGACTAAATCATGTGATTTAATCCTTCCATTAATTATAAAAGACTGGATTCTCTAACAGATATTGATGAAGAAAGTCTTTGTCAATGGTTATGGTTCAATTGGCAGTCGTATAATCCAATTTCTAAAGGATGATCCTGAAATTGAGTTGGTTGGAGTTGGAAAATATTCTCCAGATTCAAAAGTAAATGAAGCTATAGAAAAAGGGTTTAAGGTGTATGTGCCAGAAAAAAACCAAAATGCATTTTCTGATTTCACTATAACTGGAAACATTGAATTTGCACTCGATGAATCAGATTTGGTAATTGATGCATCTCCTGGAGGAATTGGATTCAAAAATAAAAAATTATTTTATGAACCTAGAGATATTTTATCAATTTATCAAGGTGGGGAAACCGTGGTTGGCGAAAATGCTGTTTCAGATTTATTATTTAACTCAAAAGTAAACTATGTTGATGCAATTGGAAAAAAACATGTCATGCAAGGAAGCTGTAATGTTACTGGGATGGGCCGTATTTTAGAGCCTTTACGGAAAAATTTTGGAAACTCAATTAAAAGATTTGATGTTACATTAGTACGAAGATGGGCTGATATTGAACAAACAGATGAAAACGTACCTGATACAATTGAATTAACTCAGAGTCCACATCATGGAGACGATGTGAAATCTTATTTTGGAAAAGATGCCCCTCTCTTTGTTCGTGCAATTAAAGTTCCTACTAGACAAATGCATTTACACATGATGGACATACGATTTAAAGAAAACACTCCATCTGTTGATGAAATACACAATATATTCAAAAATGAATATGGTGTTGCAACATTGTGGAATGCAAAAGGAACTAAAGACATACGAGATTTTGCAGAAAAATTAAATTTTAGCTTTAAAGATACTAACATGATTCACATACACGCTAACATGACACAAAAAATTGACGATACGATTCAATTGATGTATTCTGATGATCAAACAGGGATTGTAATACCTGAAAACCACATGCTATTACAAGCAATGTTGTTTCAAAAATCACATGAGGATGCTATTAAACACACTGAAAAATTATTTAACATGTCTGAGAAAAAAAAATTACTAGAATCTAATTTCAGTAAAGAATGATCATTTAATTTTCTCTATTCTAATTTTATCTGGTTTATTTTTTGAAACTTTTTCTATCATTATTCTTAAGGAATCTATCTCAATTTTATCGCCTTCTTTTGGTATATCTCGTAATTTCTCATGTAAGAGTCCATTTAATCGGGAATAATCATCGCCTTCGGGTATGTTGGTTTTGAAAATTTCATTAATTTTATCTATTTCAATATCTCCGTTAGTTAAAATTGCATCATTTCCTTCACTTTGGAATACTTGTTGTACAGTATCTTTTTCATCATGAATTTCACCTACAATTTCTTCAAGTAAATCTTCTAATGTGACACATCCTTCTACTCCTCCAAATTCATCTACGACTATCGCCATGTGCGTTTGTCTTCCTTGCATTTCTTTTAGCAAATCACTAACACGTTTTTCTTGTGATACGAAAATTGGTTCTCTCATTATACTTTCAAGTGATACAACTTTTTCATTTTGTTCTAATGATTTCAAAACATCTCTAACATGGACAATTCCTATGATATTGTCACTATTTTCTGAATATACTGGAATTCTTGAAAAACCACTATTGTTTATTTCAGGTAATGCTTCGAATAATATTTTTTTAGAATTAAGTATGAACATCTTTGTTCGTGGTGTCATGACTGAACGAATTACTATATCATCAAAATTTAGCGCTCCGTGAACTAGTTCACTTTCTTGTTTTTCTATAGCTTTATCTTTTAATCCTTGATCAATTACCCCTTTAATTTCGTCTTCTGTTAATCCTGGTGGATTGTCACTACTTCCTGTTAAACTAATAATTCCTTTAGTTATTGCTTCTAAAATTCTAACTACTGGATAAAATGCATAACTGAATGCCAATAATACTCTGCTATACCTTGCCGCAATTTTTGCGGCATTTGCATTACAATATGTTTTTGGAGTTATTTCCCCAAAAACTAGTATGAGGAATGTCATTATTCCAATCACTATTGCCAAACCATCATTTCCAAATATTTTGAGTGCGATGTCTGTTGCAATTGCAGTGGATGCAACATTTACTAAATTATTCCCTAGATTTACGCTGGCCATCATACGACTAGGATTTGTTTTTAATTTTAGAAGCGTTGATGATCCTTTGACTTTATCTTTTACCATTTGTTCAATTTTTGAAATTCTAACTCCGACTAGTGCTACTTCTAGTCCACTAAAGAAACCAGAAAGTCCAATCAAAACTACCAGTAATGGTATCTCAAACTCTAATTGCATTTGACAACCTCTAATGATTTTATTTTATTAAAATGAACCCTATTCGTCATATATTGTAGTTACACCACATTTCAGATTAATCTAATTTACAAGTGGTTTGTATTAAAGCCTTGAGATTAGTTAAAATTGATTTTCTATAATCTGAGCCTAAATTTTCGGCGGTCTGGCAAATCTATTTTCGGGATTATTATGATAGTCAATTGGAAGGAGTGGTTCCTTTTGACGTCCTGTTAAAATCCCTACAACTTTATCATCTTTTTTAATAATTTCTTTATCTCTTAATTTTTTTATCCCTGCAACAGATGCGCCAGATGCCATTTCACAATCAAATCCATTTAATCCTACTACGGACATTCCATCAAGCATTTCTTTATCGGTAACTTCTTCTACAATTCCATCTGTGAAATCTAATGCACGTAATCCTTTTGCAATGTTTGAAGGCTTTCCAATCTGTATGGCTGTTGCTTTGGTTTTTGGTTTTAGATCTTCATTAACATTCATTTCCTTATAGAATTTCTCAATTAATTCAAAGTTAGGTGCCCCGTTATTCCATCCTAATTTTTCTTCATCAAAAATTCCATTAAATAATTGGTATAGTGTATTTGCTCCGTGTGCATTAATTACCGCGATACGTGGAATTTTTTTAATCCATCCCCATTCATACAATTCCATTAAACTTTTTCCACAACTAGATGTATTTCCTAACGCCCCGCCTGGATAAACAAGCCAGTCTGGAACTTCCCAATCTAGTGCTTCTAGTGCTCTATACGGGATTGTTTTTTGACCTTCTATTCTAAATGGATTTACAGAATTCACAGTATAACTCCCAGGTTCTTCTGCGGCTTTCAATGATTTTGTAAATGCATCGTCAAAATTACCATTAACTTTTACCATCTGTGTTCCAAACTGATATGCTTGACTTAATTTTCCAGGTGCTATTTGTCCATCTGGAATATAAACATCACAATCCATATTTTCATTTGCAGCAAACATGCCTGCAGATGCAGATGTATTACCAGTTGATGCACAAATAATTTTTTTTGCACCCATCATTTTTCCATGTGTAACCGCTGCAGACATTCCATTGTCCTTAAACGAACCACTTGGGTTGTATCCTTCTGGCTGAAATACCACATTTTCATTTTCAATTCCAACAAAATCTGCAACCTTGCTCATATGATATGGTTTTGATTGTCTTCCTTCTGCACCGTCTAGCGAGACTAAATGTTTCGAACATTGTTCTATATCTTCAGTTTCAATTTCACAAAAATTTAGTAATTCTCTAAATCTCCAAACTCCACTTTCATTATAGATACTTCCTTGTGGATTTCTTCTTTCATAAAATACCTCTTTTAAATTTGAATTTGGTTTATTCTCATATTTAACATCAAGAAGAAAGTCACATGAATCACATTTTATGGCAAGTGATCTTATTGGATATATTTTTCCACATTTTGGATTTATACATACAAGTTTTGCTTGCTGTTGCATGTTTCTAACACTATTTTGCTACTAATTTAAAGGCTGGATTGATAATCTTTACCTCATATTTTCATAATATTCACTAAGTAAAGATTTACAACTAATTTTTTATTGAATATTGTATGGTTGTAGTTGATGAATATTTTCATGATCTAATGAAGAAAATTTTAAACAGTTATGACATAATTAAAAATCTAGGCGATTCAAAAGAAGATTTTTTTGTATTGGATATTGAATTAACTAAAATCAATGGATTATTACGAGTTTTAGTTAGAAAATCAGAAGAATTTTCTGATAAAAATATTGAATTTTCAAAGTTACAAAAAAAAATACGGAATTATTTTGATAATCATTATTTTGATGGCGAACTTGAAAAAATTAAAGAAGTTTACTCCGAAGATCCATTACGGGTCAAACATATCAGAAATTCTATTATAAATTCACTTCAAGATGACAAAATGATTTTTAAAATTTATGACATTGCAAAAGATTTGAAATGACTATTTCTTCTTTTTTGAAATTTTAGAATCTTTATCTTTTAGTTGTTTGTCAACTTCTGATTTCTTATCCTCGACAGCTTTGAAAACCTCTTGTATGAGTCCATCCAAATGTCCATCTGAAACTTCAGGAGATACAGATTCTGCAATATTGTTTATTGCAGCTGAAATTTCTGAACTTACTTGTTCAAAGCTTTCAGGATCTTCGGCAGCTGTTGCATATAATGCTTTTAGATTGTCAACCTGATTTAATACTTGATCAGTTAAAGTCAATTTGTAATCTGCACCATCTACAGAAATATCCTTTGTTATCATAAAATTTGTTCGAAAAGTAGGTTCTTAAAGTTTCTGACTATTAGAACACTATCATATCAAGTGCATGTGCATCACTAATCAGGGTTGTATGTCTTGAATTTACCACATATCCATTCTTAATTTCTTTTGTAGGAACCCATCTGTTTGTTGAGGTGTAGTGTCTATCTTTGATCAATCTATTCTCTACTTCTTCTATATCCAATTCACCTTCTTCAATTTTTTGTGTTTTAAGATGTTTGATCATTATTATTACTTTTGTAACCTTGACCCTGTCTCCAAATTTCCATTGCATAGGAGTTGTCTCATCAGACACTTCAATAACTTTAATTTTCATCTCTTTATCTCCTAAAACATTCTTACTGACCAACATACGTTCATCAATGAAATCTGAGAAGCTCATACAATTTTCAATAATTTGTCATTAATAAATAAAGACAAATTTTTTTCAATATAGTGCTAATTGGCTTTTGAGACTGTTTTCTGATGTTTGGATTTAAATGGCATTTTGTGATCTTTTAAAATCATTTTTCCCTTTTCACCTTCAATTAAGGAATATGTTGTACCATCGTATTTACACACAATATCGATAGGAACGTTTTTCTCATTCCACACTTTGTAAAATTCCCGTAATTCTCTTTTTTCATATTGTCCTACCCCGATTCTCTTTTTTGATAGAAATTTGAATGCAAGGATGACTTTTCGGGTTTTATACACCGTAAAATTATTTGTCCAATTTAGGCACCGAGTTATCTGATCAAATGGTACGGTCAAGGTAGTGCCTGTTCCCGACTTTGCTTCAATTGTAAATATTATGGCATCCTCATTATTAACACACAAAATATCAGGCAATGCTACGCTAGGAGAACCCAATCTAAACGCTTTCCAATTTTTCATTTTATTGAATCTTTTAACTAATGTATCCTCCCAATTGTACCCTCTTTGTCTTCTCGTCTGTGCAATTTTTTTAAAATTAAGTGATTTTGTTTTATTTCTAATTTTTAAATTACTGTTCATAGTTTATGTTAATTTTATTAAATATAGTAATACAGGTTATTCTGTAATGACCTATTGCTAATTGTTTTCAACAATAAATGAATATTTAGGTTTAGAATTAAATGATACATTCATTCTGACTGATTGACCTATTTCTGGTATTGAGGTAGAGGATATCTCACCTAAAACTCTTATACCGTTATCAATTTCAACTAATCCAAAATATGTAGAATCTTTTTTTGAAAATTCTAATATTTTTCCATACTTCATAGATTTTTTCCAAATTGTTTTGTTATGACATATGTAACAAATTTCTTTAGGTGGCCATATTGTATTGTCACAATTTTTACAATAACATATCTGGAAAATACCTTCTTTCAATTGATCTTCAAAAAATGTCAATTTTGTAATACCATGACCGAACTTGACGTTCCTGCCGCTGACATGTTGTGAATTAATCCTGTTTTCGCATTAGAGATCTGACGTTTATCTGATTTATCTTGAAGTTGTTTTGTAATTTCGATTGTTTGTGAAATTCCTGTTGCTCCTAAAGGATGTCCAGCTCCAATTAATCCTCCTCGAGGGTTTATCATTCTGTTTTCTGTATTAAACAAATTTCTAACAAATTCTCCGCTCTTGTCATTTGATGTTATTCCTAATTCTGATATTGCCATTAACTCACAAACCGAAAATGCATCATGTACTTCTGCTACATCTATATTTTTTGATTCAATTTTTGCCATTTTGTATGCAAAATTTGCAGCTATTTTTGTACTTTCTATCTCTTCAAGATTATTTTTTGAAAAACTTGCAGATGTGTTTTTTTGTCCAATTCCAGTAATCCAGATTGGTTGATCAGAAATTGTTTTGGCTTTTTCTTCAGATGCTAGTAAAATTGTTGAACCCCCTGAACATGAACGTGAACAATCTAAAATCCTAAGATCATCTGTAATTTGTTTGGAATTCATTACTTCCGATATGGTTCTGGGTTGATTACTATATGCAACTGGATTATCCATCGCTTGTTTGTGATTTTTAGCCGATACGATAGCCAGTTCTTCTTCAGTTGTTTTGAATTTTCTTTTATGAGATTTAGTAAGCATCGTTCCCCAATAGATTGGATGTTCGAGATTTCCACGAGATTTATCCCATTCTAAAACTTGACCAGGATTATTTGCAGATTCTGCACCGGAAACTAGTACCATGTCTAACATTCCTGAAGAAATATAGGCATATGCAGAGATGATAGCATTTGTTCCTGAACTACAGAGATGTTCAATCGAATGTGAGATTTTAGGCTGTATTCCAATTGTTTCTGATAAAATCGCTCCTAGGTATTTTGAATTATTATTTGTAGAAACAAGAACTCCATCAATAGTGTTTGAATCATAATTATTTACGGATTTAATACAGTCATTAGCTGATTCAAAAAGTAATTTTTCAACATCCGCATCATTTTTTGAAAATTTTGTTTGCCCTGTACCTACTATTGCAACTTTATTCATTTATTTCTCCTGAAAATGTTTTTGTTAATAATTCAAATGATTCTTTTACATTCCCAATTGGATTAAATTGAATAATAGGTAAGTCGATTCCCGCATCTCTAAATTCATCTAATTTTTTTACTGCACCATCCGGTGTACCTGCTATGCATAAATCATCCAGCATTTTATCTGGTACGAATTTCTCCAAGCCCGCCAATCCTCTTTTTCTGTATTCATCATAAATACGTTGTATCTCTTCAGAATATCCTGTTGATTCTAAAAATTCTCGATAAATTTTACCTACTGCAATGTAAAAACTAAGTGTTTTCTTTGCTCGATTTCTAGCTTTATCTTGATCTTCATGAATGCATGTGATAATCTGTAATGTGGTGTCAATCTTTTTCTTTCTCTGCATTTTTGTAATCATTTTTCTCATTTCCGTTTTTGGTCGTAAATAAAATATTGCTCCATCTGCAATATCCCATGTCATTTCAACCATTTTTTCATTAATCGCGGCAAGATAAATCGGAATTTCTTTTCTTATTGGTTTTGTTAACAACGAAAAATCTTTCAATGAAAAAATCTTTCCAGAATAATTAATTTTTTCACCCTGTAATCCCATGCGTATGATCTCTACATATTCTTTCATTCTTTGTAGTGGGGATTCAAAAGAATTTCCATGGAAATCTTCTACAATCGGTACACTACTTGTACCCAATCCAAGTATTAATCTGCCATTGGAAATGGTATCAATTGTAGATGCGCCCATTGCAATTAAACTTGGACTCCTAGAATAGATGTTGATAATTGACGATCCAATTTTTGAAAATGTATTTTCTTTAGATGCAAGTCCCAACATAGAAAAATTCTCCATGCCCCAAGTTTCTGGAATCCACATGACTTCGGGTTTAATTTCATTTAGTTTTTGAGAACATTCTAGAACTTCCTTAATTGAAAGTAACGAACCTAGACTGTAAGATAATCGTCTCATTTGAAATACTTAGAATATTTTTTTGATTTTATTTCTTTTGAACATTCTTCAATATCTTTGTGAGAATCTATTGAAAACCATAACACATTTCTGAATTTCACCGTTTCTAAAGTCTTATTTTTAACCATTTTTGGAAAAACTTGTCCTTCCAAACTTCCTTTTTTTGGGATCAATTTTTCAATATTTATTGAAAGATGGTATATTCCCGGATTCATCCATACATCTGTTACATCTTTCTTCTCATTGAATTTTAAAATTTTATTATTTTTTATATCCATTGTGCCAAATTTTGTTTTTAATTCATTTGCCGCAATAGTATTTGGTTTTTTCAGAATTTTTTTCAAATCAATGTTTGTAACAATGTCTCCATTTAATACTAAAAATGATTCTTCATCCACGTGTTGAAGTGCTTTTTTTATTGCACCTCCAGTGCCTAATGATGTTTTTTCAGTTGAAAATATTATTTCGCATCCAAAATTTTTTTTCTTTTTAACAAATTTTTCTATTAGATCTGATTTGTATCCACTTGAAATTATAATCTCCGTTATACCATATTTTTTTAAATATTTTATTGTCCGTTCTATTAATGGCTTATCGTTTATGGGAATTAATGGTTTTGGAATTTTATCGGTGATTGGTCGTAAACGTTTTCCTCTACCGCCTGCCAAGATAATTGCTTTCATGTTAATTGCTAATTTTTTCTATTTTTTAACATATGTTAATCTATATGATCATCTCAAATGCAGTCAGTCCAAAGAAATAACCTATTAGTACCATAGTAACTCCCCATGAACATGAACCTACTATTGTATATAGTAAAAATTTCTTGATATTCATTTTCAATAATCCTGCTGGAACTGAAATCATTTCTCTAAATACCGGTATCATTCTTCCAAATAGAACTGCTTTATCCCCATATTTTTCAAACCATTTTTCTACTCTGTCTAATTTTTTTTCAGAAATTCTAACTTTGTTTAAATATTTCAATAATGCAGTTCTACCTAATTTTAGAGCAATTAGATAGATTACTGTGGAGCCAATTGATGCACCTAATCCCCCTACAATGCCTAATAGTACAGCTTCTGCAACGCTTAAACCATTTTGTGATGCAATAAATCCTGCAGTTGGGAATACCGCCATAGTGGGAATTGGTGGAATTATTGTTTCAATTAATGCTGCAACGAAAACCCCTGTGTACAAATATTCAGAAAGTAAATCTGCAATCCATTGAACTAATACTTGTAATTCACTCATTATCTTTTTTCTCAGTTATGTAATAGTGTAATTCGGTGTAACATTCTTTGCAATACTCTTCAAATTTAGTATGCTCACAATCATAACCTTTACTAGTGTTTTCTCCACATTTCTCACATTTTGGCATGTAAAATCTAATTTGACGACTTTTTTATTTTTATTGCACCTAACGCAATTTGGAAAATTCCTGGTGCAAATAACATTGCAATTGATGACATTGGGTCTCTATCTACTCCTTCAGGTGCTGGACTTCCGACCATTGCTAATCCTCCGATTAAAATCAAAACACCTGCGATTATTATCATTCCTCCTAATCCTTTTGATGATTCTTTAATTGATATGAAGAATGCGATTATTGGTAAAATTAATGCCGGTCCGCCCAATCCCATACCTCTTTGCATGTCATTTAATGGCAAGAATCCTTCATGATCTGGGTTGCTCATTGCAACCGCAACATCCGCACCATAAAGCACTAACAATCCAATAGCGATACCAGTAATCACTACGGATACTTTTAGTAACATAATGATTTTTGAAATCAAGTATTAATAAACCATTTTGGTAATCTTAGAACTAGTACTAGGTTTGTTTTGGCTCAATGACTAAATTTTTCTTTAGATCCTCTACTTGATTAAATAATTCCTCAATTCCTCGATTTTCTATATCCACTATATTCACATGACCAATTTTTCGTTGAGGTTTTGATTCTAATTTCCCATACATTTTGAGATAAATATTGTCTTGTTTTTTTATCAGTACATTATATTCACCTTGAAATGTTTTAGGTCCCAAAATATTGTACATTATTGTTGGAGATTTTATGGATGAATCTCCTAAATCCATTCCTAAAATGGCTCTAAGGTGTTGTTCAAACTGCGATGTGGTACATGATTGTAATGTATGGTGACCAGAATTGTGAACTCGTGGAGCAATTTCATTTATTAAAATTTCATCATCTTTTGTAACAAACATCTCTATGCCAAAAACACCTGCTCCGTGTAATACCTCCATTGTTTTTTCAGCAATTTCTTCTGCTTGTTTTTTTACATTTTCTGAAACTCTTCCTGGAGCGATAGTAGTTCTTAAAATATTATTTTCATGAATATTTTCAACTACAGGATATGTTGCAATTTTACCTTTTGTGTTTCTTGCAGCTATTACTGAAACTTCTTTTTCAAATTTTACAAATTTTTCCACCATCAAAGATTTACCTGTAAACAAATCTAATGCATCGTCTACATCTGATTTTGAATTAATTTTATAATTCCCTCGTCCATCATATGCGTCTCTTCGGGTTTTCAACAATAATGGCAATCCCATTTTATCTATAAGTTCATTTATTTCATCTTTATTTTCAACCTTTTTAAAATCTGCAACTTCTATACCATTTTCTTTTAAAAATTGTTTTTGAAGTAGTTTATCTTGAATAATTTTTAATGTGTCTGGCGATGGATTAATTTCGGTATGTTCTTCTAATTTTTTTAAAACATCGCTATTACCTGATTCAATTTCATATGTTATGATATCTGACAATTCGGATAATTTTCTTATTGCATCCTCATCTTTAAAATCAGCAATAATTTGTTGAGCTCCAACTTTTGCAGCAGGACAATTTTCGGTAGGATCTAAAACTATTATTTTTGATATATCATCCAAATTTTGTGCGGCTTCTGTAAGCATCATTCCTAATTGACCTCCTCCAATTATGCCCAAAACTTTACTCATACTGTGAAACAAATTTTGTATTACTAATAGTTTAGGCGAGAATTTTTGATTAAAATTGTTTAAAAATAGCAAAAAGTATGAAAAATTATTGGTAACAAAAAAACCACTTGTTGGAATAATCATGGGGTCAAGCTCTGATAGTCGTATCATGCACGGTGCAGCAGAGATATTGGATTCATTTTCAATACCTCATGAAGATCAGATTATTTCAGCACACAGAACTCCTGAAAGATTAAACGAATATGCAAAACATGCTGAAAAAAGTAAATTCAAAGTTATTATTGCTGGCGCAGGTGGTGCGGCACATCTTCCGGGAATGATTGCATCCCATACAACTATTCCTGTAATAGGTGTCCCAATAATGGTCTATAATGATAAACAAATGAAAAAAACTGACAAAAATAAATACTCTGCGTTTGGAGGTCTAGATTCTCTTTTATCGATTTCAGAAATGCCTACTGGTTCGCCAGTTGTAGCTGTGGGGGTGAATAAGGCATCCAATGCAGGAATTTATGCATTAAAAATTCTTGGAAATTCATATCCTGAGATTAAAACAAAATTAAAGAAGCATAAATTTGACCAATACACTTCAGTCCTCAAAGAATCTGAAGAGCTGAAAAAATTGGGCCTATCAAAATTTGTAAAAAAGAAATTTCGTTAAGAGATCACTTCAAATTTAATATTTTTTTCTTGTAAATGATTTATTAGTTCATTTGATTGTTTTTGATCTTCGGTTTCAAGACTAATTGCAACTCCTGCAGATCCTGCACTAACATCCGTACTTAATCTGTCATGAATTACTTCTACAATGTTTACATTTATGGATGATATTTCATCTACCAATTCCTTTAATGCTCCTGGTTTGTCTTTTAGAAGAACTGAAATTTTTAACATTCGTCCCATCCCTGATAATCCTTTAGATACAATTTGTCCTAGCAAATACATGTCTATATTACCTCCACATAATATTGGAACAACTGTTTTTCCAGATTCAGGTTTATGCTTCAAAATATATGCTAATGCCACCGCGCCAGCAGGTTCAACAACGGCTTTGGAACGTTCCATCAAAAGAAACATCGCATTAATTATATCTTCATCATCTACAGTTACAATTTTATCAATTTGGTGTCTTACGATCCCAAATGTAATTCTGCCAGGAGTTTTTACAGATATGCCATCCGCTATAGTGGAATTACCTGTTACCGTTTGAAGTGATTTTTTCTCGAATGATTCTTTCATGGATGGATATGAACTTGATTCCACTCCAATTATTTTCACATTTGGATTTTTTTCTTTTACTGCCATTATGATTCCTGCAACTAAACCTCCACCACCAATTGGAACGTAAATTTCATCAACATTTGGTAATTGTTCCATAATCTCTAAACCGATCACTCCTTGCCCTGCTATTACGTGTGGATCATCAAATGCATGGATTATTGTTGCTCCTGTATCTGAAGATAATTTCTGAGCATAAGCCCATGATTCATCATATGTGGTGCCTTCTAACACTACTTTTGCACCGTATCCTTTTGTAGCAGATACTTTTGCAGGTGAAGCTGTTTTAGGCATTACGATGGTACATGGAATATTTTCAATATGTGATGCAAATGCAACTCCTTGAGAATGGTTTCCTGCAGAAGCTGCAACAACGCCATTACTTTTTTCTTCATCCGTTAATGATTTAATTTTATAATACGCTCCTCGAATTTTGAATGAACCTGTTTTTTGTTCATATTCATTTTTTAGATATACGTTTGCTCCGCAAATCTTACTAAACGTTTCAGAAAATTCCAGCGTTGTTTTTCTAATTACTTTACTTTGAGTGTCTCTCGCTTTTGTGACATCATCATATGTTATTGTCATGGAATTGTTACAAATTCCATACATAATTAATTGTTTGAAATGAATTAATTTTTAGATTCGTGCCTAGGTTTTTCATAATCCCTAAATATGTGCGATCAAAATGTAAATTATTAGTCAAGCGGTACACTCCCCAAGGCATCAAGCCTATGTACCCTTGATTAAGAATTATTTTCTAAAACTACATCTAAAATTCTCATAATATTTTGTTTGATTAAAATTTTATTTTGTTCATCTATGAGGGTTGCATCTACTAATCCTTGTTTTGCACCGTTATCAACAAATTCTAAATCTATATTGCATAGACACCCTTCTTCACCATTCACAAGTTTTTGTTCATCAATCATTACAGATGATGTATGAAATGTTTCTATCAGCAAATTATCTAATTCTCTGAATAGCTCATTTTTCTGACCTTGAACATCAACTACTTCTGGTTGGGAATCATCTATCATTTTTTTAATTTTTTTTGCTAATTCCTCATCATTGTAGAATAATTCAAATAATTCTTGTTTCGGCATGTCTTTGAATCCTAATTCGTTTAATTTTTCAAGTATTAACCTCTCTCCTTCTTCTTCATATTTTGATTCAGAATTTCCGTTGTCATTAATTAACTCTGATAATTTTTTTTGTAATTCAATAACTCTTTGTATTGGCTTGTAATATAGTAAAACATGGTATTGTAATGATACATGCAATGATACAATATAATCTCCAATTCTAATTTCAGCTTTTGTGAATATACGTCTTAAATCTTCATCTGAAGAATATGTTACTCCTTGAGAATTCCATTCTGATAAATAAGATTCAAATCGACCAAAAAATGTCTCTACATTTTTGATATCAAATGTTTCAACTTTCTTGGTGGTACTATCACCGAGCATTACATCGCAGTTAACACTTCGCGTTGTATGAATAATTTTTTTTAGGTATTCGGCTTGAATTTTATTGTTAATTTTATTTAATTCTAAAATAAATTCATTATTTGTAGGATTACCTATTCGCATATGATTTCTTTTAATTACTTCCTTAAATTGTAATCATTTATGGAAACATATTCCAAGAGTGTATGTGAGTTAAAACATGAATTTGTAAAAGCGTACAAAGGAAATAGTCACACCACTGAAATTTTACCAGATATGCCTGATAAATCCCTGCAAATAGAGAGTCACCAACTTTCCCTATTACATAAATTTCTTGACGTCAATCCAATTTATTCAAATCATATTTCTAAAAAAATCTCAAATACAGATTATACAATTTTTGAAGGTGATCTGAATAATTACTGGATAGATAGCATCAAACACGATACCAGTTACGCTCCATTTTATCCTACATGGATGTTATCTGCATGGGGTTTGGCACTAAATGCTAAAACTTTAGGATTTGAGCAAATCATCGATATTGGCTCAGGTGATGGTAGAATCGCATATTGTGGAAAAGTCTTAGGTTTAGACTCAATATCAATTGAAATTGATGAAAATTTGGTAAACATGCAAGAAAATTTGTCTGAGAAAACAAGAGTTGAGTTTAACCCCATATGCGCCGATGCAACAAATTATGATTTTAAAAAAATCCCATCAAAAAAATCTATTTTTGTTATAGGCGGTGTTCCCGAAATTGGAGAGGTTTTGGCAGAATCTGTTATTCAAAATACATTGGAATCTACACATATCTCGACTTCATCATTTGTACTGACAGGTAGTCACTCTCATCGAGAATTTTCCAGAGATAGGACTCATTTTGGTTGGGGAACATCCATCCGGAAATTTGAATTAACCGTTGTATCTACAATTTCTTTACCAACCTATTGGACTATGGATCAAAAATTTGAGACACCGTATGTTTTCACGAAAAAAGGATAAAACACAGTAATTTTTTATAATATTACAATGAAAAATAATGACGATTCTATATTACCTTCTACAAGTTCAGAACAAGAAGACACCAATCAAAAAGGTAGTGTGGTAGATATGATGCTTGGAAAAAGTGATGAAAAGGTAATAGATTCTGAAACAATGATTCAAGAAACTCAAAAAAGAATTTGGAGTTCATTGAAAAAAGGAATTGAATATGATGCCACTGTAGATAGATCTGATGCATATCTTAGACAACATGTACACGAAAAACAATCAATGGTTGTAATGTATGTAGATTTGGTAGGTTCTACAGATATTACATTAACATTACCTGAAGAAAAAGTTGCAATTATAATTAGTTCATTTGCACAAGAAATGGCATTTGCAGTTAAACATCACGGTGGATTTGTTTTAAAATTTGTCGGGGATGCCGTAATTGGATATTTTGTTCATGCAAGCTCTTTGATTGCTGCAGATAATGCAATTAGTGCCGGTAAATCAATGATAAAAATTATTCAAGAAGGGATAAATCCAATTTTGAATCAATATGACTATCCAGATTTATTTGTAAAAATTGGAATTGACTTCGGAACTAATATGATTGTCAGGTATGGGTCAGATGCTGAAAAATCACATGTAGATCTTTTAGGTCCTGCTATGAATATTGCAGCAAAAATTCAAGGAAAAGCAAAACCTCAAGAAATTTTGATAGGCGAAGATGTCTACAATAGAATTCATCCTTCATTACGAAAAGAATTTTCTAAAAAGATATGGGATGAAGATGAATGGAAATATCATAGCAGAGAAACAGGGGAATTATACCCTGTTTACTATCATTCAGATTAGATGGTAAATTTATCTGGACATTCTACATGTTCGTAGTGGTGTTCAGTGAATTGTTCTTCTACAACATACATCACAATTTTATGTAATTCAGTATCCCGGATTATCTTTTCACATTTTAGACAACGTTTCACTTTATTGTGTTGCATGAATCAATCCAAATTCATGATCGCTATAAGGATCTGCGATCAGAAGAATATGACTAAAAATCGACGTTTATTCACAATTTGAGCACAAAGGAACTATACGAATGCTAAAATATTGTTCAAAAGCCTTCATAGTATGGATATGGGATTCTTTAATCATAAAAAAACACCATTTAATTCAGCTGATGTAAATCACGGTCTTGAAGACTCTATACGTTACCCTCCTACTAGTAGACCACCTACAGGAGTTACAGGAATTAAGGAAATTCGAGAGAAATTTAATCAAAGAAATGCGTCCATGATGCCAAATCTGGAGGATTTCAATCAAATGTTTCGACAATATGCAGATGGCTTGCTGAATGGTTCTGAATCAATATTTCCACCTGGTCATCCACTTTACAATAAAGAAAAATCATTTTCACTCCTAAAAGAAGCAAATGACAAACTACTCAAAGAAAATCTAGAGTTAAAAAAACAGATTGAGAAATCTGAGAAAAAAGAATCACAGTCTAATTTTTAATAAATTTTTTATATTTTTGAATAATTTTCCCTAAATTAGTAATATCTAACTCTGAAATTATCTCTTTTTCCAATATATTTTTTAGAATTAACCTTTCTGAAGTTTCAAGATAATTAATGATATTAGATTGAAGTATTTGCTTAATTTTTTCTTTAGGATCAATACTCATTTTTAAAAATTAATATTTAATGTGGTTTATTAATTATGAACCATTTTAAACAATATGAATAGTCAATCTTGGACGAAAACTGTCACACAGAATAGAACGATATGTGAAAAAATTTTACTAGTTTCCAAGGATATACGTTATGCAGGAGTTTTTAATGAATATGGACGTACAATATCTGGAAAGATTAAGCCTGGGATAAAACCTATCTTTTCACCAGATTCGGTCCGTCATGAATTTTTTGCAATTGCCTCGATGATGAGATTGAGAGAGAGAACCTCAAAAACCTTGGGTCGAGTAGAGATTATTTCAATAACTCATAAAAAAATTAACATTTTGTTATTTTATAAAAATGGTATAACATATTATATCACAATCAACAAAAAAACTAAATCAGACACTATATTGATAAATAAAATTAAAAAAATACTTACTCTGGAGTAAATCCCACATATCCAGATGTCTGTCTGTCTTTATTTTCTGAAAAATCAGGTTCAAATAAAGAGATCATGTATCCATCAGGATCCAAAATTATTGCATTTTTACCGGCTTGTCTTTCTTGAACATCTCTGTAAACTTCTATGTTTGCAGCAGATAATTCATCCATTGCAGAATTTAAATCACCTACCGTCAATCCAATTAAAATTCCATTTTCTTTTGATGAATTTGTATGAGATGTTGTAATCGATGCTGGATGCAAACTTAATGTGCCACCCGATTGCTGCCCTAAATCGACCCAATTACGCCTTTCATTCTTTATGGGCATTCCCAGAACGTCATGATAGAATTTAATGGATATGTCCAATTCTTTTACTTCTAAAATTATATTTCCAATACGTTTAATGTTCATACCCCATAAACATCATTATTAGTTATAAGATTTTATGGATTTACTTCAACCATAGTCTCAGTTCGTTCAACGCCAGGAATCTTTTGTATTTCTGTAGTAACGTCTTTGATTTCAGATAATTCTTGTACATCAATTACTGCCACAGCATCAAATTGACCACTAACTGGAAATGATTCAGTTATTTTATTTATTTTTCTTAGTCTTGCAGCTATCAGTTTCTTTGGAGATTTTACAAGTATTACCGCCCTTACCAACCTAAATCCACCTCTACTTCAATCAATGTTTCCGTGTTAACAATTTCTTTTACATTTTTTAAATCAATCACAACCGTGTTAATTTCATCTATTGATGAATCTAAAATAACGGATATGTCTGCCCTGCCAGTTACAACCATTATGTCTTTTGATATTTTTCTTTTTTTTCTTAAAATTTGGACAACCTTATCCACCATTCCTGGTTTTACAGTAATCATGCATAATGCTTTCATGTAATAGACATACTATTGTATGTGAAAAGGATTTCTAATCAGAACTTGCTTCTTGAGAACGAGCCTCTTCTAAATATGCACGTCTTTCTTCGAGTTCACTCTCTCTATCTATGGATAAGTCATCATCCACTATCACTATTCCAGAATCTAAAGGTTCACTGTGTGATTTTTTCTTAGATGCTTTTGTGGTCTTTTTTGTGGTCTTTTTTGTGGTCTTTTTTGTGGTCTTTTTTGTGGTCTTTTTTGTGGTCTTTTTCTTTTCTGCCATGTGATTCGATGAAAATCAGAATATCATCTTATTAAATATTTCATTATGAAGAATTATAATGCCGAGGGGGTGATTTGAACTCCCGACAGCCACGTCTTCAGCGTGGTGCTCTCCCAGGCTGAGCTACCTCGGCATGAAAAACTTGCAGATTAATTGAAATTAAAGCGTATCCTTTCAGGGTTTCCAAACTACATCCGGTATTTTCTTTCGGTTGTTTATTGAACGTGCTAAAATAAACATTAGATCTGAAAGTCTATTCAAGTAGATTGCTGCATCACTGTTTATTTCTTCATTTTTTGATAGTGCAACAACATGAGTTTCTGCTCTCCTGGAGATTGTTCTGGATAAATGAATGATTGATGCCAACAATGTGCCCCCTGGAAGAATAAAACTAGTCAAAGGTTCCAGTTGAGGTTCCAATAAATCAATTTTTTGTTCTAAGAATGTGATCATTTCAGAAGTTGTCCTAATTTTTTTATCAGACATATTTGGATTTGCAAGATCTGAACCAACAATAAATAGATCATTTTGGATTTTAATCAAAATATCTTTAATTTCAGGATCCAATTCGAGAGATAGTGCAATTCCTAGTGATGAATTTAATTCATCAATTGCACCGTATGACATTATACGTTCATCAGATTTCCAGACTCTGGAGTTATCAAATAATGATGTTTTACCTTCATCTCCAGTCTTTGTGTATATTTTCATGAAATTTTGGATAATGCATGAGTATTAAGGGTATGTTAAAATTTGCATGGTGCCAACTGTATTCGTCATGATCGAACTAGATGAAGGAAATGAATTGTTTCTTAAAAAAAAATTTCAAGAATCTATTGAGAAATATGAAATAGTTTTAGAGCAGGAACCAAATAATTTTATCGCATTAAATAATAAGGGATATTCATTAAGTAAATTAAAAAAATATTCAGAAGCATTATCTTGTTATGATCAATTTCTACAAAATAATCCCAACGATAAAACTGTACTGATAAATAAAATTTCAATATTCAGAAAAACCAATGAATTTGATAAAGCGATAGAAATTTGTGATTACTTATTGGAAAAAAATCCTGATGAAACAATTGTACTATATCATAAATTAAGAATTTTAAAAAAACTAGATAAGTTTACTGAATCTAATTCAATATGTATAAAATTATTGGATACTTATCCTGAAAATGGAGATGTTCTGTATGATATGGCATCCAATTTTTTAAAATTAAATAATATTGGACAATTTCTCAAATTTCTTCAAAAGGCCGTAAATGTAATGCCCAATTTAAAAAATAAATCTAAAAACAATAAAGAATTCGAGAAGGTTTTCACAAATGAGAGATTTATGGATATCACATCTTAGCAAAGAACCTATTAAAAAGAAATTGGATGAGACATTATGATTTCTGAATTCTTTTTTCAGATTGCAGAATTAAAAAAATTACCACGGTCGGGATGGAAAATAAAAGTGGGGTTAAAAGATTCAGAATCAGTTGCAGAACATTCCTACATGATGTCTGTAATGTCTATGGTTTTATCAGATATGAAATCTCTTAATTCTGAAAAAGTGGTTAAAATGGCAATCTTACATGATTGGGCGGAATCAAAAATTGGAGATTTTATGCCTGAACAAATTGGGTATGAGAAAAAATCCGAATTAGAAAATTATGCGATGAATGAAATTTTAGAATCACTTCCACAAAAGATTCAAGAGAATTATACAAGTATCTGGAATGAATTTTTGGTTAGAAATACACCAGAATCAAAATTGGTTTATGAATTAGATAAACTAGAAATGGCACTACAGGCAAAAATATATGAAAAAGATACGGATCCTGAAAAAATCAAACCATTCATTATTTCCGCAGTTGAACAAATAATGGATCCAGATGTAAAGAAGATTTTAATGGACATCTTAAAATAAATACAAATTTACTTTTTAGTGTAACAATCATGTCTGAAAACAATGATGAACTAATAAAAGCACAAAATGAATTAATCGGAATTTTATTTGAGATTATAAAACGTCTTCAATCCAATAATGATTTGGATGCAGAGTATTTTCAAATTATTAGTAAAAAAATTAGAACTGAAAATGAAAATTCAAGATTGAATGAAATTACTAAAGAACGTGAAGATAATGCAGAAATTGTTTCACGATTGTTAAAACAGATAGAATCTAATTAATTACCACAACTACACGAGTCGCCGTCATTACAAGTATCATCTACAATTCTAAACTTATTCGTTTGTTCAAATTTTGATTGTGCATAATGCGAAATATTCACAATTCGTGATCTAACTTCTTTTAGATTCCAACTACCTTCATTTTCAAACCAAGACTCAATTTCGTCAACATCATACCTTTCCCCGTTTTCATTAATTTCTTGAAAAATTTGTTTTATGAGAGATTCATCTTCAGATGTTAAATGCGATTTATCTTCAACCAGAGTTGTAATTTCGTTTAAACGCATTATTGTTGTATTTAGCAATGGCATAGAATTGTTAATTTATATCGCTTTTATAATATTTCTATCATATGCAATATTTCCAAGCGTTGAAGATGGGTCAAAAAAGAGTTGAGGCGTCACGTGCATATTTGAATTCAATATCAAATGATAGGGCAATGCCAGCTTTAGCATTAAGAGATAACAAAACTAATGTTTGGGAACCTGTTGGGGAAGAAAATCTATATGCAGTAGTTGATGAATCATCAGGGTTTGTGTTAACAGATTCTAGCGGATATATTATTGCGATATGTGACTCAAAAGGCACCTCAAAATCACTAGTTCAGAGTCTCAATCAAGAGCAAAAAGATAACATTGTAGAATTATTGAAAAAAGATAACATTGTAGAGTACAAAGGTAAAGTAGCTTTACCCGTATGATATTTTATTAATGCCATCTATTATCATACTAAGATGAACAAATATTCAAAAATCATTGAGGTTAAGGGTCATCTTATCGATTCTTTGGTTTTAACAAAAATCTTTGATAGAGTGATGGATCTTGAAGGAAAATTTGAAGTTATGAAAATTTCAGTTGGAAAACTGAAAACAGATGAAAGTTATGCAAAATTACGAGTTATTGGAAAAAATAGTTCACATCTGAATGAAATAATGACGGCACTGCATAGAGAAGGTGCAACTACAAAAACTCAGAAAAAATGTAAAACAAAAACAGCTACCAAAAATATGGTATTCCCAGACAACTTCTACAGTACAACAAATAATCATACATCAATTTATCATAATAACAAATGGATTAACGTAGATAACATGATGATGGATAAATGTATCCTCGTAAAAGGAAACAAAGCAGCATGTGTGCCAATTAGGGAAGTTAGAAAGGGAGACAAAGTAGTTGTTGGAGAAGATGGAATTAAAGTTACAACCCCAGAACGTCCAAGAGAAGGAATGAATGTTTTTCAATTCATGGGCAGTGGAAGTTCAAGTGAAAGGCCAACTCAACATATCGCACGTAAGGTTGCAGAAGATATCGTTCGAACAAAAAAGCAAGGTGGAAAAATTGTTCTAGTTGGGGGTCCAGCAATTGTACACACTGGCGCAGCTGATGCCGTTGCAAAATTGGTTAAATCAGGACACATAAACGCGATATTGGCAGGAAATGCACTGGCAGTACATGATGTGGAATATGCAACACTTGGTACTTCATTAGGAATGAAAGTTAAAGATGGAACATTGGCAGTAAGAGGCCATAGAAATCACATGGATGCCATAAACTCCGTATTCAAAGCAGGTTCATTAAAGAAAATGGTACAGCAGGGAAAATTAACACGTGGAATAATGTATGAATGTATTAAGAAAAAAATACCATTTGTCTTAGCAGGATCATTGAGAGATGATGGACCATTGCCAGATGTAATTACAGATATTGCAGTAGCTCAAAAAGAATACAAGAAAGTTTTGAAGGATGCAAACATGGTCATCATGGTATCTACAATGTTACATTCAATTGCCACAGGCAACATGCTTCCAGCAAATGTCAAGGTAATCGTAATCGATATCAATCAACCAACTGTGACAAAACTTATGGATAGAGGAACGTGGCAAGCATTAGGAATTGTATCCGATGTAGGTGCATTTCTACCTATGGTCGCAAATCAAATCGGAGGTAAGAAATGACAGTAAAAGAAATTGAAAATATTGATTTTGAAAAAGGAGACGGACTTGTTCCGGTAATAGTTCAAGATTCAGATTCAAAAGATGTACTTACCTTAGCATACACAAACAAAGAATCACTAGAACTAACTAAAAAAACTGGAAATTCATGGTTTTGGAGCCGTTCTAGAAATAAGCTGTGGATGAAAGGAGAGGAGTCAGGCAACACACAGAAAGTCAAAAAGATACTAGTCGATTGTGATTCAGATGCAATAATTTACTTGGTGGAACCATCAGGTCCTGCATGTCATCTTGGAGAACAAACCTGTTTTCATAATGATATGAAATCTTAGAATTTATTGATTTAGTTTTGATTTGATCAATTCAAGTGTTTTAACAGGATCAGCTTTACCTTTTGTTTTCTGCATTACTTTCCCAACTAGGAAATTCACTGTTTCAGGACGTTCTTTTGCATCAATTACTGCCTGTTTTTCATCTTCAAAAATTTTAGATATTATAGTATCAATTTCAGATGAATCCGAAACTTGACCCAAATCCATTTCTTGTAATACATTTTTTGTATCTTTACCAGATTTCACAATTTCTTGAAGTGCAACTTTTGCAGAATTTCTAGTTATTGCTTTAGAATTTATCGCATCAATCAAGTCAGATAGATGTTTAGAGGTAATTTTCGAGTTTTGTTGTTTTTCTTTGGTATCAATAAATCCTATAACGTCAGTTGTTATCAGGTTTGCAATATCTTTTGCATTGTGATCAGAGTATGCATTTTCAAATAATTTTGAATAGTATCTATCTGATGCAATAATGTCTGCAACTTGTGGTGTGATATCAAATTTTTCAATATATCTTTCTTTTTTAGAACTAATACTCTCAGGCATATTTTCTTTTAATCTATCTCTTGTACTTTGATCAATTTTTACCCACGGAATATCATTTTCTAAGAAATATCTATAGTCTTGATCTTCTTCTTTACTTCTAGAACTAACTGTTATCTTTCTTCTATCATCCCAGTGTCTAGTTTCTTGAGCAATTTCGATATCCCTCTCAAACAAACTTTGTTGTCGTGTAATTTCAAAATGTAATGCTTTTTCGAGATCATGAAATGAACCTATGTTTTTAATTTCAACTTTATTTCCACCTTCAATTGAAACATTTCCGTCAGCACGCATTGCACCTTCTAACCCAGGCTCTGCTACCCCAAGGTTTTCCAATAAATCTGACAAAATATTCAAAAATAATCTAACTTGACGTGGACTTTCAAAATCAGGGTCAGTCACAATTTCAACTAATGGAGTTCCTGCACGATTATAATCTACAAGCGTAATTTTGGTTCTTTCAGATGCACCTTCGTAAATAATTCGTCCAGGATCCTCTTCTAGTTGAATACGTCGAATTTTGATTTTTTTATCTTCAACACTAACGTAACCCTCTCCCCCAACACTCATGTCTCCATAAACATTGAGTTGTGTAATCTGAAAGTTTTTTGGTAAATCTGGATAAAAATAATTTTTTCTGAAAAATGCAATTTTTTCAGGCGTATCGCACGTTAGTGCAAGTGCAATACTTGTTGCAGATTCAACTGCTTTCTGATTTAATCTCGGTAATGAACCTGGCAACCCCATACATACAGGACAAATGTTGTGGTTTGGTTCAAACTCCCTGTAATTTGCCTTACATGAACAAAATAATTTACTCTCTAACTTTGTTAGTTGGCAGTGAATCTCCAATCCTATTTTTGTCATAATGGAACCTCTGGTAATTGAGTCTTTGATTCTAATGCATATGCAGATTGAAATAATGATTTTTCTTTCAAACTATTTGCCATAATTTGCATTCCTATAGGAAGTCCATTAATCACTCGGTATGGAACTGAAATTGCAGGTTTGCCAGTAAGATTCGCAGTAACCGTATTGTAATCTAGTAACATTAACGTTACAGGATCATCAATTTTTTCTCCAAATTTAAACGGCTGTACAGGTGCGGTAGGTGCAATAAGATAATCAAATTTTTCAAATGCCTTATTTATTTCCAAAATTAATTTTGATTTTACTTTTAGTGCCTTTAAGAAATATTTACCAGCATGCCCTGCAGAGGGTACAAATCCTCCTAGAATAATTCTACGTGTTACTTCCGGTCCAAATTTTGCCCGTGATTTGGATATGTAAGAATTGTATTCATAGCCTTCCGATTCTAAATCATAACCATAGCGTATGTTATCATAACGTGCTAAATTACTACCCGCTTCAGTTGAAGTTATCGTATAATATGCAGCAACAGTATAAGGGATGGTAGGAAGTGATATTTCTTCACATGAAGCACCTAAACTCTCAAAATCACCTATAGCATCTTTTGTAGCTGTAGAAACTTCTGAGCTTAAACCTTCAGACGTGGTCATTTCTTTTATAATTCCAATTTTCTTACCTTCAATTCCATCTTCAATGTTTTCCAGATAATTTACATTGTTGTTATCGATTGTGGTGTCATCATTAGCATCTTGACCTGCAATTACGTTTAACAAAAATGCAGAATCTTTTACAGTTTTTGTCATCGGACCAATCTGTTCAATACTATTCGCATAAGAAATCAAACCATATCTGCTGATTAATCCATATGTCGGTTTTAGACCTACAACTGAACAAAAACTAGCAGGGTTTCTAACAGATCCTCCTGTATCAGAACCTAGTGATGCAAGACACTCATTTGCAGCAACAGATGCAGCACTTCCTCCTGAAGATCCTCCTGGAACATAGTCAAGATTCCAGGGATTTTTTGTAGGACCAAATGCACTAAATTCGGTAGTTAAACCCATAGCAAATTCATCCAAATTCGTTTTACCTGTAATCACTGCATCTTCATTTTGTAAACGATTTACCACGGTGGAGGTGTAAGGGGCAATGAAATTTTCTAATATTTTTGAAGCACATGTGGTTTTAGTACCTGTAATGCAAATGTTGTCTTTGATTGAAATTGGAAATCCATAACACTGACCAATTTTCTCTCCCGATGATATTTTTTTATCAATAAGTTTTGCATCGTTTAATGCAGAATCATTTAATGATAGATACGCATGTACGTCCCCATCCACATCTTTAATTCTCTGTAAAGTTACAGCAGTAAATTCTTCAGCAGTAAAAGTTCCAGATTTTACATCTTCAATGTATTTTAGGATAGAAGTATTCAGATTCATCTAGTTCATCTTTGGGGCACGAACATAATGTTCACGGAAGTTCTTTAATGATTCAATTAGTTTTTTATCATTTGGAATAAATTCATCTTTTCGTAATTCGTTTAATGATTTTTGTTGAGATGTGATTTCTTGAGATGATAGATCAATTTGGTCTAAAATATCAAAATATTCAAGCATTTTCTTTACACGGCTTACATGCTCACCATGCTCTTCTAGATCAATTTTCATTAATTCTGCTACTCTGATTATTTCTTCTTCATCAACCAATTTTTTTCCTATATGTTTATTCTATAAATCTCCATTGGCAAGTAATTAATATTACAAACTATTGAAACTATTGAAATGAAATGTGTCATTTTGGCAGGTGGATATGGCACTAGAATTACTGAAGAATCTTATTTGAAACCAAAACCTATGATAGAGATTGGTCAAAAACCAATATTATGGCATATAATGAAAAGTTATTCTACATATGGCATTAATGATTTTATAATTTGCTGTGGTTATAGAGGAGATGTCATAAAAGAATATTTTGAAAAGTATGATTCGGATTCATGGAATGTAGACCTTATGGATACAGGGGAAAATACAATGACAGGAGGAAGATTGAAAAGAATTGAAGAAAAAATAGATAATACATTCTGCGTAACATACGGAGATGGATTAAGTAACATCAATATTAAAAAATTAATTGAGTTTCATAATGACCAAAAAACTATTGCAACATTAACTGCAGTTCATCCTCCGGAGAGATTTGGTATATTGGATTTATCCGGAGACTATGTGAAGGAATTTCATGAAAAGTTTAGTGGAGAATCATCATGGATAAATGGAGGATTTTTTGTCTTTGAGCCAGAAATTTTTAGATATTTGAATGAAGGAGATTCAACTGTATTGGAAAAAAAACCTATGGAAAATTTAGCGAAGGAGAATGAATTAACAGCATTTAGACATAAAGAATTTTGGCATCCTATGGATACATTAAGAGATAAGAATCATTTAGAAAAATTATGGAGTTCTCAAAATCCACCATGGAAAAACTGGTAAAATGCACATAGAAGATACATTTCATAAAATCTTTAGAAATAAAAATATCTTCATAACTGGTCATACGGGGTTTATAGGAACTTGGTTGTCATTATGGCTAACATTATTGGGTGCAAATGTTACAGGATATTCATTAGGATATCCCACAAGACCTTCGTTTTTTGAAATAATATCCTTAGAAAATGAAATTAATCATATCGAAGGAGATTTACAAAATTTTAAAAAAATTTCACAATGTATCAATGAATGTAGTCCGGATATTGTATTTCATCTTGGAGCGCAATCACTTGTAAGAAAATCATATGCGGAGCCACTAAATACATTAAACACAAACATACTTGGAACTGCTAATTTGTTAGAATCAGTTCGAAATTGTAAAAATATCAAAGTCACTATTAATATGACTAGTGATAAATGCTACGATAACACATGTAGTGAAAAGCCACATTCGGAAAATGATCCGATGGGAGGATTTGACCCATATAGTGCCAGTAAAGGAGCATCAGAATTAATTACATCATCCTACAGAAATTCGTTTTTTAATTCTAAAAATTCCTGTAAAATAGCAACCGTGAGATGTGGGAATGTTATTGGAGGAGGAGATTGGTCAGATGATAGAATAATTCCTGATTCAATTAAAGCATTAACAAAAAAACAAAATATCAAAATTAGAAATCCTGCTGCAACAAGACCCTGGCAATATGTTTTAGAATCAATTTCAGGAATATTGTGGCTAACTACCACTATGTTGGAAGAAAAAGGATTTGATGAGGCATGGAATTTTGGCCCAAATGCAAATAATACAAATTCTGTATCCGTGGAAAAATTAGTGAAGAAAATGATCACTATTTGGAATTCAAAAAATATAATTGAGATGCAAAATACAAATAATGAGTTTCATGAATCAAAATTATTGGTTCTTGATTCATCAAAGGCCAATACAAAATTAAAATGGAAAAATGTTTGTTCCATAGATGAAGCAATAACTGAAACTGTGGAATGGTATAAAAAATATGAAAAAGATAATGAAAAAATGAATGAATTTTCAATTAATCAAATTAAGAAGTATGTTAATTTGGCAGGACAAAGAGATTTAATCTGGACTAAATGAGAAAATCTCATGAGTACAAATTTAGATGAATTACGTGTACCATATGGATTAGCAGTTCATGATGAAGAAGAAGAAAATGCAGTTCTTGAAATAATAAAAAACAAAAAAACAATCATGGGTGAGAAAGTAAAACAATTTGAAAAAAATATTGCAGAAATATTTGCAAAAAGGTTTGGTACAATGGTTAATTCAGGGTCATCTGCAAATCTATTAGCATTTGAAGCACTAAATTTTCCACATAATTCCGAAATCATTACACCCATTCTTACATTTGCAACTACATTATCCCCAATTATTAAAAAAGAACTCACTCCAGTTTTCGTTGATGTCGAACCTGAAACATTTATTGTAAATGTTGATCAAGTTGAAGAATCCATCACGAGCAATACGAAAGCTTTGATGATTCCATCACTTTTAGGAAATATACCGAATATGAAAAGATTAAGAAAAATTGCAGACGATAATAATTTGACGTTTATTGAAGATTCTGCAGATACACTTGGTGCAACATACGATAATATGTCAACTGGAAAATATTCTGATATATCTACTACAAGTTTCTACGGATCACATATAATTACGGCTGCAGGTGAAGGAGGAATGATTTGTTGTAATGATCAAGAATTAGATGAAAAATTTCGAATTCTACGTGGATGGGGAAGATCATCGGCATTAAATGAATCTGAAAAAATTGAAGAACGATTTAATGTCGAATTAGATGACATTCCATATGATTCAAAGTTTATTTTTGAAGAAATTGGATATAATTTTCTACCTACGGAAATTAGTGCAGCATTTGGATTAATACAATTAAAAAAATTAAAAGGATTTGCAGAAATAAGAGAACAGAATTTTACAAAACTTTTCGAATTTTTCCAAAATCAAAAATTCTTTAAATTACCAAAACAGCTACCGGAAGTAAAGACATCTTGGCTTGCATTTCCATTGACAATTGATTCAAATGCACCATTTTCCAGAATAGAAATTGTCAAATATTTAGAAGCACACGGAATTCAAACAAGACCAGTATTCACAGGTAATGTTTTACGTCAACCGGCATTCAAAGAAATAAATTTTAAGAATTTAGGTCGCGACTTTGATGTGACAAATAATATAATGAAAAATTCATTTTTGATTGGTTGTAATCATGGATTAAATGACGAACATATTAAAAAGATGAAAGATGTGTTTAAAACATTTCTTGATAAATTTTAATCTAAGAACATACTGAAGAGATATGCAAACAAAAACAGCATTAATTACAGGCGCCTCTAGAGGAATCGGTAATTCGATAAAAGAGAATCTTGAAAATGAGGGAATAAGAATTATCAGTCCTTCACGTAATGAACTTGATTTATCACATTCAGAATCAATAGACAAATTTCTATCTCAAATATCCTCAGATATAGATATCATAGTAAATAATGCAGGTATGCTGAAAGTGGGAAAATCAACCGAACTATCAACAAAAGATTTCCAAGAAATATTACAAGTAAATGTGATAGCACCATTCCAAATAATTTCTGGAATCGTCGAAAAAATGAAACAGCGAAAATATGGACGGATAGTGAATATTAGTTCCATTTGGGGACAGAAATCAAAAAATGGCCGAAGTCTTTACTCTACTAGTAAATCTGCATTAGATGCGTTAACAAGATCACTTGCCATAGAATTTGCAACATATGGTATTTTGATCAATTCAGTTGCTCCAGGATATATTGAAACAGATATGATGAAACAATATAACTCTGAAAAAGAACTTGCGATGATTAAAGAAAATATACCGATGAAACGATTTGGTAAAAAAGTTGAGATCTCAGAATTAGTGAAATTTTTGTGCTCAGAAAAAAATTCATACATAACGGGACAAATTATCACGATCGATGGAGGATATGTCTGTAAATAATAAGATCATTACCGCAATAATTTTTAGATATCATTACAGAAAACTAATATGAAAAAATTATCTGAATTATCTAACAGAATAGATGGTCAACCAATGTTCAAATTACTTGAAAAGGTGAAAGAATTAGAATCGAAAGGACAGCATATTATTCATTTTGAAATTGGAGACCCAGATTTTCAAACTCCACAAAATATTTCTAATGCAGGAATAAAAGCAATCAAAGAAGGGGTTACACATTATGTTAGTTCATTTGGATTTACAGAATTTCGAGAAAAGATACGTGTCGCTACAGAAAAATCAAGAGGTTTTAAACCCGATTTAGATCAAGTGCTCATAACACCGGGTGCAAATATAGCAATATTTTATGCAATAAGTTGCATTGTTAATCCGGGCGAAGAGATTATTTTACCAGATCCAGGATTCCCGACATATTATTCAACAATCAAAATGTGTAACGCAATACCTGTAAGAATACCACTTCTCGAATCAAATCAATTTAGAATGAATCCAAAAGATATAGAAAAATCAATTACAGACAAAACAAGAATGATTATAATTAATTCTCCACAAAATCCAACTGGGTCTGTAATGACGAAAGAGGAAATTGAAAATACATATGAAATTGCAAAAAAACATGATGTTTATCTTTACAGTGACGAAATTTATGCCCGAATGATCTATAAAGATGCGGTTTTTAGCTCACCATCAATTTATGATAAATGTAAACAAAATACAATTATTTCAAATGGATTTAGTAAGGCATTCGCCATGACGGGATGGCGATTAGGAGCAGTTATTGGTCCAACACAAATTATTGAAAAAATGAGACTGTTACTAGAAACTACATCATCATGCGTACCACCATTTATTCAAAAAGCAGGAATAGAGGCTATCGAAGGAGAACAATCATCACAAAAAAAGATGTATGATGAATATGAGAGTAGAAGAGATAAGATTGTTAAACGTATTAATTCAATTTCAGGATTAAGCTGTGTTACACCAGGAGGGGCATTTTATATTTTTGTCAATATTAAAAAAACCGGAATGACCAGCAATCAATTTTGCGAATACATGCTAAATGATGCAGGAGTTGCAATGTTGCCGGGCACTAGTTTCGGAAAATTTGGAGAAGGGTTTGTTAGAATTTGCTATGCAGTAGGACAAAACGATATCAATGATGCAATGGAACGGATCACAATATCAATAAGCAAGTTGGATTTTTAAAAAACATGAGAGTAGCAGATTTTGTAGCAAAATTTATTTTTGAAGATCTAAAGGTCAAACATGTTTTTACATTGACAGGTGCAGGAATAATGCACTTAACAGATGGACTTGCATGTAATAATGAATTAAAAACAATCTGTCCACATCACGAACAAACGTCCTCAATGGCATTAGAAGCATATTCTAGAGCAACTGAAAATTTTGGAGTAGGATTATTTACCACAGGTCCAGGAAGTACTAATGCAATTACAGGTTTGGCAGGGGCATGGCAAGACTCAGTTCCATGTATGTTTATTTCCGGTCAAGTGAAAAAAGCAGAAGCATCATCACTATCAAATATTAAGAATTTACGTCAATTCGGAGTTCAAGAATTAGATATTATTCCAATTGTCAAACCAATAACAAAATATGCGGTGACAGTAACAAAACCTGAAGATATACAGTATGAATTAGAAAAAGCATCACATATAGCAAAATCTGGAAGACCAGGACCAGTATGGATTGAAATTCCAATGGATATACAAAGTGCACAAATTCCCAAAGATTTAAAAAAATATCAGGAACAGTTAGATGAACAAATTACAGTATCTGATAAAAGAATAGATGATGTTTTTAATTATTTAAAAAATGCAAAACGTCCAGTCATCATATCCGGACAAGGGATTAGAATTTCTAAAAGTATTTCATATTTATTAGAATTTGTGCAACTACTAGGTATTCCAGTAGTAACTCCATACTTAGGAATAGATACCATCAACCATAATGAAAAATTCTTTATTGGAAAAACAGGTGTTAAAGGGGAGCGTGCCGCAAATCTTGCAATGCAAAATTCAGATTTAATAATTTCTATTGGATCTAGTTTACACGTTTCAGTTATAGGTTATGATTATAAACAATTTGCACGAGCTGCAAAAAAAATTATAATAGATATTGATGAAATATCACATAAAAAAAGAACCATAGACATAGACCTGTTCATTAAAGGGGATGCAAAAAACTTTTTAGAAAAATTATTAATAAAATGTAAAGAAAATGTTCCAAATGATTATCAAAGTTGGTTAAAGAAATGTAATGAATGGAAAGAAAAATATCCCACATGCCTTCCAGAATATAAAAATAGTAAAGATAAAATAAATTCGTATTATTTTATTAATCAGGTTTGTAAGAATTCAAGTTCAAACGACGTATTTGTTGCAGATGCAGGGGGTACATTTTATGCAGTATCACAAGTAATTGAATTGACAAAACCAAATCAACGATACATACCATCAAGTGCAATGGCTACGATGGGATACAGTTTACCCGCAGCAATTGGAATTTCAATCGCAACAAACGATAGAGTAATTGCATTTACAGGGGATGGTTCATTGCAACAAAATATTCAAGAATTTCAAACTCTTTTGGAATATAATCTACCTGTAAAATTATTTGTTTTAAATAATGATGGATATCATTCAATTAGAACATCACAAACAAATTATTTTGAAAAAAGATACATAGGTGAAAGTTCAGTATCAGGAATATCTTTTCCAGATACAATAAAGGTTGCAGAAGCGTATGGTCTCAAAACATTCAGAATTAGTAAATCAGAAGATATAGACAACACCATAAAACAGGTTTTAAATTTTAACGGACCCGTGATATGTGAAGTAATGACCATTAGAGAACAAGAGATAATTCCTACAGTGGCATCAAGAGTAAATGAAGATGGCAGCATGTCATCAAGACCATTAGAAGATATGTATCCATTTTTGGATAGAAAAGAATATGACGATAATATGTTTATTGAAAAAATTGAATAAAGAGATTAATTTTCTAAAAAACTCAAAATTGTTCTTGAAAATCCATGTTTAATAGAGAATTTTGGATTCCAACCTAGTCTTTTGATTTTACATATATCAGGATACTGCGTAGTGATTAAATTTTTTGTTTGTTTATTCTTTTGACTTTTTCTCTTTATAATTTTCAATTTTTTTTCAGGAAAAATATCTACGATAGTTTTTGCCAATTTATTTACACTTACAGTTTGAGAAGGATTTGAGATATTATACGCTTCACCAGTTTTACCTTTAAGTAAAATTGTGAACATTGCAGTAACAGTATCTACAATGTAACAAAACGGTCGTTCTGTTTTCCCGTTTGAATTAATTGATAAATTTTTATTTTTAATAACATCCGATACAAGTGAGGCAAAAATACGTCCATCATCTAAATTCATTGTTGGTCCATATGTATGAAAAATTCGTGCAATTTTTACGGGAGTATTTTTTTCAGTGAACCATGATACACACATATTTTCACCCATTCTCTTGCTTTCTGCATAGCATGATCTAGGATCAAGAGGATCCAATGAACCGAAATTATTTTCGCGGATAGTTTTTTGTTTTAAATTACCATATACAGCACCACTTGATAAAAATAAAAATGCATTAAAATTTTCATGGTTTGAAATATCAAGTAAATTCTTAGTACCAATTATATTTGGTAATAATGTGTCTATCGGATTATCAGTATATTTTGTTGGGTCTGCAGGACTAGCCCCATGTATAATATAATTTATTTTAGTATTGATGTTTATCTTATTTACAACATCTTGATGAATTATTTTTAATGAAGAATCAGATAAATAATTTTTAAATAATTTTTTTGCTTTTGTCTTATTTTTTACTAGCACAAAAATTTTAGATTTTTTTGGAAGAATTTTATTCAGAGTAAGTAATGTAAAAACCATATACGAGGGTATCATTCCCGTAGCACCAGTAATTAGAATAGATTTTCCTTGAAACCTTTTCCATGGAATTGACGAATCCAATATGGAATTTATGTCATCTTCAATAATTTTGTTCATTCTATAAGTAATCCTTTATTGTAATTAGAAACAGCTAATAAAAAAGTATGAATTTAATAATTTGGAGTCCATATCTGAAAGCCTTATTTTTTTGAGTAACACCACTTTTTGAAATTCCTTTTCGTTCTTTGAAGGTTATAGGAATTTCAATTACTCTCAAATCATTTTCAATTGCACTCTGAGTAGTGAATATTGTTATTGTCACATCATCAATTCCGGTAACGAATTCATCAGTATCATTTTTAGTAAAATCACAAATTATTTTTTCCAGGGATTCACGTCGTATGCACCTATAAGAACAACCCACATCAGTTAGCTGAGTTACCCCTAAATGTCGTGAATTGAAATATTTTAGTTGAAATAGAAGTCCTAAGAATTTATTTCCCCATACAAGAAATGTATCATTTTGATTTGCTTTTTCACATAATACTTGAGCCATTCTTGTTCCTACAACCATATCACAATTTTCCAAGTACGGTATCATTTTAGAAATATCATATCCATTGTATGTTCCATCTCCATCAGTGATCACAATAATTTCTGCATCAGTTTTCAATGCTTCTTTAAGTCCCATATGCCAAGAGTGTGCATACCCTTTATTGGAAGTTTTTGTGATTACATGTGCACCAGCATTTTTTGCTTTTTCAACTGTTTTATCATCACTATGATTATCAATAACAATAACTTTTTCTACATATTCTTGTTTGACAAAGTCTTGAACTGTTTTTTCAATTACTTCTTCTTCATTATACGCATGCATAGTGACACAAATTTTTTTTGAAGAGAGGGGATTGTGGTTCAAGTAATGTGATAAATCAGATTTAAAATTTCTTCTTTGTTTTGCGAATACTAAAAATAATATCCACCATGATACATCAGCCCATACAATCCATTTAAAATAAGATGAATAATAAATATCATCAAATAACTTACTAGAGCTTATAACTTCTTGAATTCCACTTGACGACCAATAAAATAAATTAATGATTATCCATGAAATATTAATAATTAATAGTGCAACAAACGTTGCAACCAATATGACATATAATTTTTTCATGGGAATATTTCCTTAACATACAAAAAATTTGTAAAAAATGATAAGGGTGACGTTATCAAAATTTTTCCCATAATTAATTCAAAATAATGTAATTGGTATATCAATATACTGATAATAAATAATTAATTCACTATCTAAAATTTGAAGGAAAATCATTTAACATGTACTTTACGAATAATTGATAAAATTTGAGTATTGATTAATTATTGATAGAGTCTATTATTTAATTAAGATTTTACTCTATGAATTTTTTCTTTACAGTTTAAATTATCCTGAATTTAAAAATTTTAAATTTTTTATATTATCATTATTTTTGATGTGAATTGATAATTAATTTCATTATTCATATTTTTAGAAAATATATACAGAAATATTATTAGAACGTGATCATTTTATTAGTTACTAGAATGACATTTCCCATAGAACTTATTCAAAAGAATAAATCTTTTGACCTATGTAGTATTATTGTAACAGGTATTTTCTTTGTAACTTGCTTATCGATTGCATTAATTATTGACGAACCAAGTCAAGATTCAGACATATTATTTTACTATTTTGCAGGAAAGCAAATTTTATTGGGAGAGGGATCAAACGTTCAAATATTTAATGCCCCCGTAGGATGGCCAATACTTCTTGCAGCATTTGATTCCATAGTAGGAGACCCCTTTACCACCGCCAAATTATTTTCTGCAGTATTTTCAGCAGGAATTATTATTTTTTCATATTTAATTATAAGAAATGTTTTCAGTCAGAAAATTGCGCTTCTAGGTCAAATCATAATTGCGGTAAATCCAATGTTGCATCTAGAATCAATCATAACTCATTCAGAGATGTTACCTGTTTTCTTAATTTTTTTCTCACTATATTTTATAACTAAAAAAAATATATCACAAAGACAAATAATATTCTGTGGAATATTATTAGGATTATCATTTATGCTTAGGCCACAATCATTGCTGATTGGATTAGGAGTTTTATCATTCATATTATTATCTGTAAAAAAACAAAAGAAAAAATTTATTGTGTTTTTTATTATGGCATTTTTAATTACTATATCTCCATTAATGTTATACAACATATCAACAACCGGAAATATTATTGATAATGATCCAAATTTTTACCTAGTACACGATTCCGGTGTTTCAAATAGTGATTATTTTAAAAATAAGATTGTAGAAGATGGATTTTCCAAACAACCAAATCTATTGGGAGTTAACGAACACACAGTATATTCAGACGATTATTTTAAAAATTTACTATATCATAATCCCCATCTTGTATTTAATCTAGGAGCAGGACACAATAATTTTTCAACTATACCATTTATTGACTTCAGTGGACTTGTTCTTGTATTAGGCGGAATTATAGGATTATTTATAAGAAAATTACCCAAAAAATATTATTTAGTAATATTTGGCTTACCAATAATATTAACAGCATTTCTTTTACTAACTGAAAACATTAATACATTTTTTTTCTTACCAATAATAATTTCAATCATCACGATTGTAGGATTCGGGTATAGAAAAATTGAAGATAACATTAAGCCATTAGTGATTATTCCATTAATTTTTATGATTTCAATATCATTTGTGAAAATTGCATCTGCTCAAGATTTGTTTGCAATGTTAATAATACCAAGTATTTTTTCTTCATTTTTTATATTAAATACAATTCCAAATATAATTAAAAAAATTCAAGATACATTAAAAATTAATTTAAAGATATTGACAAGTGTTGTAATAATAATAATAATTCTAACGATAGTTTCACTAAATTTAGTTTCTTCAGTTATGGTTGAAAATCATGCATTATTTGGAATTCCCGTAGATTATCATAATTTATTAAAATCAAATGAAAATCATGAATTAATTGCATTGGATTTTAAAGAAATTGGAGATGTTCTATCAAAACAACCCAACATAGAAAATAAGATCGTTATGGCAGGGAGTATGAATTATGCATATTATGCAAATAGTAAATTTATGTATACGAACTTCACTGAAGGAGATAAAAATGACACAATTAATTCATTTATCTCGAGAATAAATTGGTCAGACTACGAATTAAAATTCTCAAATATGTCCAGCATACCACAGGATAGAAATGGAAATAATAATTCAAGCCCAGATTATCTAATATACAAAATAAATTCAAAAAATAATGAAAATTTACAAATTTTAGAAGATCCAGATAATTCAGAAATTCCTAAAAATTTTGAATTAATCTATATCTCAAATGATAATGAGACAATTGTATACAAAATTCATGATGAAGATATAGATAATTAAAATTAAATTTTAGAAAATTTGGTATCAAGGAGTTAGTCTATCAACATCTCTTGGATAAAATGTCGTATCTCGAATATTTTCAGTTCCGGTTAGCGCCATCATTAATCTTTCAAGACCAATGCCACAACCAGCATGCGGCGGTACACCAAAATCAAATATGTTAAGATGGTAATCAAACGCTTCAGTTTTCATACCTTTATTCTTCATTCTATCTTCTAATTCTGATTTCTTTTCAATTCTTGTACTTCCAGAAGATAATTCCAAATCCCCCCACATCAAATCAAAGGATTCAGATATTTTTGGGTCATCTTTCTTTACTTTTACATAGAATGGTTTTGGACCCATAGGCCAATCAACAATAAAGTAAAAACCACTCAGACCTATTTTTTGTAGATTTTTTGGATACAAATCATCACCCCATTGAGCCTTTACACCTGCAGCCTGCATCTTTTCAATTAGTTCTGCATATTTGTAACGAGGTATTTTATCAGGTACATCCGGAACATTAAATTCAACATCAGGATTATCTTTTACAAAGTTCTGAACCGTAATAATACAACTTTTGATAAGTTCTTCAATTCTATCCATGACATCGTTGTAATCAACATACGCTTCTTCAAAATCTATTGAAATTGCTTCAGACAAATGACGATTTGTTCTAGACGGTTCGGCTCTAAATATTGGGGCAATTTCAAAAACTTTTTCAAAACTCATTGTTAATTGTTCTTTGTAAAGTTGTGGACTCTGAGCTAAAAATGCTTCTTTGTTGTAGTAAAATATTGGAAATAATGCGGCACCACCTTCTGTGGCTGTGGCAATCATTTTTGGAGTATTAACTTCAACAAAATCTTCGTTTCCTAAATAATCTCGAAGTGCTTTTAATGTAACATTTCTTGCAAGAAAGATTTTTTGTAAAACATTTCGTCGTAAATCAATTGCTCTTACCTCTAATCTAGTATCAATATTTTTTACAGTTTTTGCATATGGCTCAAATGGCGGAATTTTTTCAACTTCTGAGAAAACTCGCATCTCACTTGGTACCACTTCTATTCCGGTTGGAGATTTTTCATTTTTTCTAGTTTTTCCAACTACTGCAATTGAAGAATGTTCTTTTAGATGTGATAATTTTTCACGTATATCATCGTCACATTCACCACTTTTTGTAATAATCTGAATATTTCCTAATTTATCACGAATTGTTGCAAATACAATATTTCCATGGCCTCGGACGGTAACAACCCATCCCATAACAACAACATCTGTACCTTCATCCAAAGAATTTAGTTCAGTGGAATAGTGAGTTCGTCTAAGATCTCCTAGTTCCGTACCAATCATTTAGTTTAAAGTAATTTTTTGGGTTTATTTTACTTTGGTTTACAATTTTTATTTCAGAGTTGAATCAACAGTGTATGAATACGCGTGAACAAGCTATTGCCTACATATCAGGTGCAATTGCCACATATTCTCTTAGAAAAGAGAGAGGTGAATTAGAGGATCAGGCATCAATGTATGATTTTCTAGCAAAAACCATTCCTAAAGATCTTGAATCTGAAGCAAAAATCGAGTTAATTGATGAGATCTTTCAATATGTATCAAGAAAATTATCCAGGGAATAGATTCAAAAAGCCAATTAAGTAAGAAAAATTACTCTTGACAAGCATTGCCACTTTAGGGTCTCATTGTTCATTACAAGTTTTGAAAGGTGCAAAAGATGAAGGATTCAAGACAATACTTGTTTGTGAGAAAAAACGTGAGAGATTATACAGACGATTCAAGTTTATTGATGAATTAATCATTGTTGAAAAATTCTCTGAGATATTAAATAAAGAAGTGCAAGATAAACTCAAACAACAAGATGCAATATTAATTCCTCATGGAACGTTAATTGCTCAAATGAGTTCTGAAGAGATTGAATCAATCAGTGTGCCAATTTTTGGCAATAAATGGATTCTAAGATGGGAATCAGATAGAACCATGAAAGAAAAACTTATGAGAGAGGCAACGCTTCCAATGCCAAAACCGGTAACAGAGCCAAAAGATATTGAAAAATTAGTAATTGTAAAAAGACAAGGAGCGGCAGGAGGTAAAGGTTACTTCATGGCAGCTAATGAAGAAGATTATAACACAAAAAGAAATCAGTTAATTTCGGAAGGAGTAATCTCAAAAGATGAAACACTATACATTCAAGAATATGCGGCAGGTGTTTTAGCCTATTTACAATTCTTTTATTCACCCTTAACTAATGAATTAGAATTTTTTGGAGTTGATCAAAGACATGAATCAGATATTGAAGGCCTAGGCAGAATTCCATCAGAACAACAATTAAAATCAAAAAAAGTTCCATCTTTTAACGTAATTGGAAATAGTCCACTAGTGTTGAGGGAGTCATTATTAGATGAAGTGTATAAAATGGGCGAGAATTTTGTCGAAGCTGCAAAAAGAGTTGTTTCACCAGGCATGAATGGTCCATTTTGTATTGAAGGCGTATATGATGAAAATGCTAAATTCACATCATTTGAATTTTCAGCAAGAATTGTTGCAGGAACCAATATCTACATGGACGGGTCACCCTACTATTCATTACTATTCAATGAGAACATGAGTATGGGAAAAAGAATTGCAAGAGAAATTAAAATTGCTGAAGAAAAAAATCAAATAGAAAAAATTGTTACCTAAGATTATTGTAACACTCTAGGAATCTTTTTGATTAGATGTGAGATGGATATTCTACCAGGACCGCTAACAATTATGACTAGACTTGCAGCAAGAAGAATTAAATCAAATTCATAACCCTTGTCACCCGTGAGACTAGTTGCTCCTTTAACTAGAAATATTGCCCCAAGCATTACTATTGATAATAATGCGCCAGATAATCTAGTTAGAACTCCAATTAAAAGTAAAATTCCAGGTATGAATTCAGCTAATGCTATAGGAATTTGCATTTCTGCAGGAATACCCATACTAGATATCCATCCACCAAATCCTGGATTTCCGAATTTTCCAAATCCATGAACTATGAAGATAACACCAATAGTTGCACGCATTCCCATGTGTGCAATGTCATGAAGTTTGCTTGTAGAAAGTTCTGCGTTCATATTTTTCACATTTTTTTATGAGATAATAATCAATCGGGTGTTTTCTAAATAGACTAGAACGTTAACGACATTCGAATGTGATCAATTCCAACTCTTTGGAATATCTTTCCTTCTTCAATAAAACCACATTTTTTGTAGAATCCTCTTACAGAGTAAATTGAGTCCAATATTATCTGAGAAAAGTTTTTTGTAGAATAATATTGCTTTATTTGTAAAATACATCTTTTTCCATAATTTTTTGTTCTATACTCTTTAAGGATAGCCATCCGCTCGAGCTTTATGGTGGCATCCATAGAGCGAATTCTCACAGAACCAACAATTTTTTCCCCATTAAATATCAAAAAATGATCACATGTTTCATCATATTTATCAAATAATTCAGATTCTGAAATTCCTAATTCAGTGTTAAAAACAGATTTACGAATATTTCGTATATATAAAAAATCTTCATCATTAAAATTTAATTTTAATATATTAATTTCAATCATGAATGAACATTATTCATTTTTAGAGTTGTTTGGATAAAGATGCAAAGTTGCATCGTTATTGTCAAATGTGATTTCAGCTCTTCCAATTCGACTCTTGTAAAGTTTAACTTTTTTACCTTCTACAAAATTAAATTTTTCAATTTCCACTAATGTTAATTCTTCAAGTTTTACCAAAGTTTTGTAAACTGCAGATAATGATATGTTTAGCTCTTCAGCAATTTTTGGGGCATCTTTTGAATCCTTAGTTATTGAAAACAGTACAGAGCGATGACATGCATTAGTTAATGAATCCATGATTTTTTGTGTTATGTCATATTCACTTAATTGTAAAATATTTGGTTTAGGAAGCGCTTCACGAACAATACTTTTCTTTATGTTATTTGACGTCATTTGGAGTCAAGGTTAGTGATGCTTCAGGTTTTTTTATACTTATCTCGGCATCCTTTATTCTACTTCTGTAAACCTTGAATCTACGACCTTTTTCAGAAATTTGCCAGCTGTCTACATGAATTAATGTGAGCTCTTCTAAATCAGAGATTTTTTTATAAACGGAACTCAGAGGAATTTTATGTTTTTCAGATAATTCTGCAGCAGTTTTTCCTTTTCGAATAATTGAGAAAATAATTGCACGAGATTCTGCATCGGCTAACATTTCAATAACTTTCTGAGTTACATCATATTTTTTTAATTGAGGTAAAGTTATTCGTTTTGCCATGAAAATTGCAATCATATAGGATATTTAAGCAACATTATATATTCTTAGAATTTAGAATGAGGGTCTAGAATGAATTAATGGCAAGGAAAACCAGCGGCATGTCTCATATCATGTGTTAATTCATGTATGAACATTTCATCAAATGCCTGTTCACCCATAACTACACTGAAAATATGTCCTTGATCAAAACCTACTACAAATAAGCCAAATCCAAATACAAGTGCCAATACAGCAATTGCAATTTTAGAAACACCAGAAGTAGTAATTGTAGTTTGTTTCTGTGACATAGATTTTTTGACGAAACTTATCTATTTAAAAGTAATTAAAAACCGGCTCATTGTATGAAGATCCATTTTTTAGCAATACCGATAATTATTGGAATGCTCATAGGAGTTGGACTTGTTAGTAACTTAGAGCAAGGCTCTAGTAATTCCTCAGTTTTAACCAAAGAGAATTTAATCAAGGATTCGATCATAATGGGCAATCCAAATGCCAAGATTACAATAGTTGAATTTGGAGATTACCAGTGTACTTTTTGTTATAAATTTCATGATGAAACAATGAAGAAAATTACCGACGACTATATCAAAACAAATAATGTGAATTTTATCTACAAAGACTTTCCATTGAATGGTGAACAATCGATTTTTGCATCTGAAGCAGTATATTGTGCAGAAAAACAAAACAAATTTTGGGAATATCACAATACATTGTATGATAATTGGGGAGGGGAAAATACAGGATGGATAACTGAAAATGTATTATTAGGATTTGCCAGAGATATAGGATTGAATTTAGATGATTTTAGTAAATGTTTAGAAAAATCAGAGTTTAGACAGAAGGTTCTGGATAATGAACAATTTGGTCGAGAAATTGGCATCAATGCAACACCTTCATTTTTAATATTCAATGATAATGAGATATACCGAATAATTGGAGCACAACCATTTGAAAAATTTGAACATGCAATCCAAAAACTTGGAAACTCATAAAATTAATATTTCAACTCAAGAAAGATTACCTACTTAATAGAATCTAGTCATCATAACCAATAGTTTTCATACCATAGCAAGGCTTGTTTCCCTTACTCCAACATTTACAAGAACAAGAAACAGCTTTTCCAGTTTCTAGATCTTTCACAACTTTGTGAAATACTCCTTCTCTAATTTTTGATTCAATAGATATTGTTTCATATCGGTCTTCTTCTGAATTAGCCATAATGTTTGATATAATATCCCCTAAAAAAAGTTAAAAAATAAGATTATCACGTCAATGGATACTCATGGAGCATATTTAGGACATGGAATATTAACGACATATACTCAAATCAGATATGGAAAGTGAAACAAAATATGTGGCATTGGAAAAATTCTTAATGGAAAAAACTGAAAAGGTTACTCTAACATTTATAGAAATTAATGAGATAATAGGACAAAAACTCCCAGTTCCAAGCGATTCAGCAGTATTCAAAGCAGGTTACAGAGTTGAGAAGATTGATTTTAAAACAAAATCAGTGATATTTTCAAAAATTGATTAATCAACTAAAAATCCGTTAAGGTGAGAACAATCGCTAATGTTAATATTCTGAGTCAAGGACTATTAGAAAATGGGAAAATTCGAGGTTCAGAATGTAGATTCTGTAAAAATGTATAAAATTAGAAAAACATTGGAAGAGTTAACACAGCATTCAGGTCGTGGAACCGAGCTCATTACAGTATACATTCCAAAAGGTCAACAACTTCATGAAGTAATGACACAATTAAGAGAAGAACAAGGTACTGCAGATAATATAAAATCGGATTTGACTAGAACCCATGTAGTAGATTCATTATCCAAAGTACAACAGAGATTGAAACTATACAAAAAAACACCGGAGAAAGGATTAGTAGTATTCTGTGGTGCACTTCCAAGAGAAGGAGGAGGTCCACCAGGAAGCGAGGTTGTAAAAATATACGAAATAGACCCACCTAAAGATTTGACCACATCATTATACCGATGTGATGATCATTTTCATACTGACATTTTGAAAGATATGTTACAAGATGACAACATTATTGGACTATTAGCAATTGATGCAAAAGATGCAGGATGGGGATTATTACACGGAGACAAACTAGAAGTTTTAAAACAAACAGGTTCAGGAGTTGCAGGAAAACATAGACAAGGAGGACAATCAGCAAAACGATTTCAGAAATTAAGAGAAATGGAATTACAGTACTACTTTAACAGAGTTGCAGAAATAACTAGAGAATATTTTATTGACATCTACCAAGTAAAAGGATTGATAGTATCAGGTCCAGGTCCAACAAAAGAGGAATTTGTGAATAAAGAGTATTTAGAATACAGATTACAAAATAATATCATTGCCACAATTGATGCATCATATTCAGGTGCAGAGGGAATTAGAGAAGCATTTTCAAAGTGTTCAGATATTTTATCAAATTTTAGAATGGTAGAAGAGAAAAAAATAATTGAAAAATTATTTCAGGAGATTAATACAAATTCTGGATTAGGAAGTTATGGTCTAAAAGAAGTAATTGAGATGCTAAAAAATAATATTGCAGGAATGGTGGTTATCTCAGATGATATCAATATGAGTCGAATTCAAAAGACATGTAAAAGATGTTCAAATGTAGAAGATGAACTTATTGAATTTGGAAAAAGAATTGCAAGAAAAACAGAAATGAAGAATATACCATGTTCAGAATGTAAATCAACGGATTTTGAGATAATTGATCAAGACCTTGTAGACTATATCGCATTAACTGCAGCTCAAACGGGAACTAAGGTAGAGGTTGTTTCAGGAAAAACAGAACATGGAGTAATGTTAGGTAGTTTAGGAAATATAGCAGCTATACTTCGCTATAATCCAAATCGCGGTTAGAAGGAATCTTTAATTTTTTGTTGTAAATTATGTAATTCATCATCAGCAGGAATTTCTCTCTTTGTCCACATAGTGGCCTTGTCTGCATATCTAGGAATAATGTGTATGTGAACATGAGGAATTATTTGTTTTGCTTCTTTGCCATTATTTTGTGCAATACTAAATGCAACAGCTCCCGTAGCTTTAAGAATAGCATTTGCAATTTCAGGAACCAGAGAAAATAATTCAGCCACTTCATTTTTTGGCATATCTGTAATTTTCTCATATGGTTTTTTTGGAATTACTAAAGAATGTCCAGTATCAATCGGATATTTATCTAAAATTGCAACATGATGTTCATCTTCAAAAATAACATAACCTGGCCTCTTTCCTTCAATGATCTCTGTAAATAAGGTCATTACAGATGAATAGACTCGTAGATAGTATAAACGATATTGATTTATTTGGTCGATAAATTTGAAATGAACAATGGGTAAGAATAGACGTGAAAAGAGAGAGGAAGAACGTGAAGGTTTTGCAAGTAAAAGATCTTCGCAATACAGATCAAGAAATCTCAAAGCTTTAGGAATTTTATCTATGATTGGAGTAATTGTTGCATTTGCTTGTTACGAATTTGTTACTTCAACAAACAATGTCCCAGGAGCCCCAGAAAATGCTGGAAAATTGGGAGACGAGCATATTCATGCATCTCTGTTAGTCAGTATATTTGGCGATAAATTTGACTTTTCAACACCAAATTATCAGGTAAAAACACCGTGGATTCACTTTGAAAATCAAGATGGCGATACAATACACAGACATTCTACAGGAGTGGAACTTGAATTTTTGTTCAATTCGATGAGTGTTGGTGTTAACGAAAATTGTTTTGTTTTCCCAGATGGAAGACAGTTTTGTAATAATGAGGATTATTCATTAAAGTTTTACATTAATCAACAACTGATTAAAGACATAAGACAATATGTAATTCAAGAAGATGACAGAATTCTTATCACATACGGAAATGAAGACCAATTAGCTATTGACAAACAGCTAGCAGAGTTAAATGCACAAGCAATCAATAGATTGTGAGTAAGATGAAAATTTCAAGTAGAAATGTTGTTGAAGGTACAGCTCGAGCTCCTCATCGTGCAATGTACAAAGCAATGGGACTCACAAATGAAGATTTAAGCAAATCATTTGTCGGAGTATGTCATACAGGTAATGAGGCAACTCCTTGTAACATACATCTTCCAAATCTTGCACAACAAGCAAAACAAGGAGTAACTGATGGAGGTGCAACACCAAGAGAATTTAGTACAATTGCAGTAAGTGACGGAATTGCAATGGGGCACGAAGGAATGAAATCATCATTAATCAGTAGAGAAGTAATTGCAGATTCAATTGAACTAATGGTAAGAGCACATCAATATGATGCACTAGTAGGCATAGCAGGATGTGACAAAAGCCTTCCAGGGACAATGATGGGAATGATAAGACTCAACATACCATCCGTATTTGTTTATGGAGGAACTATAATGCCAGGAATGTTAGATGGTCGAGAGTTAACAGTAGTAGATGTTTATGAAGCGGTTGGGTCATACGATGCAGGAAAAATTTCTGCAGAAGAGTTAGAAAATATTGAAAATGTAGCATGCCCTAATGCCGGTTCGTGTGGAGGCATGTTTACTGCAAATACAATGGCATCGATATCAGAAGTTATCGGATTATCATTGCCTGGAAGTGCAAGTCCTCCAGCAGAAGATGATAGACGAAACAAAATAGTATTTGAAACTGGAAAAGCATGTGCAAATTTACTTCAATTAGGCATAAAACCACTAGATATTGTGACATTCGAGGCATTTGAAAATTCAATTACAATGTTAAATGCAGTTGGAGGATCAACTAATGGAATTTTGCACTTATTGGCAATGGCAAACGAGGCAGGAATTAATCTCACATATGATGATTTTGAAAGAATTAGAAAAAAGACACCACATCTTGCAGACATGAAACCTGGAGGAAATTATGTAATGAACAGTTTAGATAAAATAGGAGGAATACCATTAATTATGAAAAAACTATTAGACAAGAATTTGATACATGGAGATTCAATGACGGTCACAGGTAAAACAATTAAACAAAATTTAGAAGAATTGTCTATAACTGAAGTTCCAGAACAACAAATTGTCAAATCAGTAGAACAACCAATACACGAAGTGGGTACTGCAGTAATTCTAAAAGGTACATTGGCACCAGAAGGTGGAGTAATTAAAACAGCAGGAGTCGAGATGAAAGAATTTACAGGAACTGCAAAGGTTTACGATAGAGAAGAATATGCATTTGAAGCAGTTTCAAAAGGCGAGATAGATGAAGGAGACGTAGTAGTGATCAGATATGAAGGACCTAAAGGAGGTCCAGGAATGAGAGAAATGTTATCGACAACTGCAGCCCTTGTAGGTCAAGGATTAGGAAAAAAAGTTGCAATGGTAACAGATGGTAGATTTTCAGGAGGAACTCGTGGATTCATGGTAGGGCATGTTGCACCAGAAGCATTTGTTGGAGGACCAATAGCGCTTGTGAAAAATGGAGATAAAATATCAATCAAATTAGAAGATAATTCACTCAACCTACACGTATCAGAAGAAGAATTATCTGCTAGGAAAGATCAATGGAGAAGGCCTGCACCAAATTACACCACAGGTGCACTTGCAAAGTTTGCATCACTTGTAGGATCTGCAGCAAATGGCGCCATTACAAAACCTGCACAATACTAATTACTCAAAATGCTTTTCACATAACATTATATTTTTTGAATCTAAAGTTTTTGCTGTAAGTGAAGTTCCATCCTGAAGTCCTTTTTTACAAACATAACAATTCAGCTCATGTGCATCAGTTCTTAAAAATACAGGCTCTGTCTTTAAAATAAAATCTTGAATTAAAGCAGATTTTCCAGAATATACTAGCTGGCTCATACCGCTAATAGAACGTTATTCGATATAAAGGTACCGTACTTTACTGTAATATCTATTTAGAGTTTAAATACCGTATTCTAATAGCATGCCTATGGGTGAACACCTTTGGAAAACGCAGCATTACTAAGATTCCTCTAGTGTACACTGAAACTCAACCATTTGACGTTTACAATAAAATATCTAGAAACTATACACATTCTTTTTTGTTCGAATCATTAGAAGGACCAGATGAACTTTCAGAAACCTCCATCATGGGATTTGACCCAGAATTGGTTGTGAAAGGCTACTTTAACAAAATAACAATTCAAGACAGAGATGGAAAAATTGAAACAATTCAAACAGATACACCTCTAGATGAAATCAAGAAATTGGTAATGAAAACAGATGACATGTCTTACCGATATTTGGGAGGAGCTGTAGGAAATATTGATTATGATGCTATCAGATTGTTTGAAAATATACCTGGAGACAGAGATTTAGAAAAACCAATAATGGAATTTGGCATATATCATGACGGGATACTATATGACAATAAAAAGAAACAATTTTTCTATTTTTATTATGATGAAGATAGAAAAGATACTATAAAGAAAACAGATGCAGATATGGACATTTTTGAGATGTCAGATATCAATCCAAATCTAAATGAAGATGAATTTGAGAATATTGTAAAAAAAGCAAAAACATATGTTCACAGCGGAGATGTATTTCAGGTTGTACTTTCTAGAAGATTTTCATTTGAAGGGAAAGGAGATTATCTTAGAGTGTATGAAAAACTTCGAGAATTAAATCCATCACCATACATGTTTCATCTTAAAATGAAAGATGATATAATTATTGGTTCAAGTCCAGAAATGTTACTAAGAGTAACTGGAAGAGATGTGGAGACATTTCCAATAGCAGGTACAAGAAAAATTACCAACGATGAAGAGAAAAATGAAAAACTGAAAATCGAATTATTAAATGATGAAAAAGAACTTGCAGAACATACAATGCTTGTAGATTTAGGTAGAAATGATATTGGAAGAGTTTGTGATTATGGAACCGTGAAAGTAAAAGAATTAATGAAAATCAAGAGATTCAGTCATGTTCAACATATTGTGACTCATGTAGTGGGTAAATTGAATGAGAAACATGACATGTATGATGCTTTTGAAGCAGTTTTTCCAGCAGGGACGGTATCAGGAGCGCCAAAAGTGAGAGCGATGGAAATAATTCAAGAGTTAGAACCAACAAAAAGAAAAACATATGCAGGAGCCGTAGGTTATTTTTCATTTAACGGATGCTGTGATTTTGCAATAGCAATTAGAAGTATTTTTGCAGATAAGGATAAAGGATTCGTACAAGCAGGAGCAGGAATTGTATTTGATTCAATTGCAGAAAATGAATTCAAAGAAACAGAACATAAAGCAAATGCAATGATTACAGCATTGAAAGAGGCTTCAAAATGAAATTTCTAATTATCGATAATTATGATTCATTTGTATACAATATTGCTCAAAGATTAGGTGAATTAGGTGTAACATCGGATGTTATTAGAAATGATAAAGTAACAATAAAGAATATTGAAGACTCAGATTATGATGCAATAATTATATCTCCAGGACCAGGAACTCCAGATGATGAAAGATATTTTGGAATTTGTAAAAAAGTAATTACCGAACTTGGTCCAAAAAAACCAATCTTAGGAGTGTGTCTTGGACATCAAGGAATTATTTCATGTTTTGGAGGAAAGATTGTTAATGCAGAAAATATTCGTCATGGAAAAACAAGTCAAGTAAAACATACGGATGAATCATTATTTGTAGGAGTAAAAAATCCATTTAGAGCAACCAGATATCATTCACTTGTAGGAGAAAAAACAATAATACCAGATTCTTTAAAAATTACTGCGGTCGCGGAAGATGATGGAGAGGTGATGGGCGTAAGTCATAAAGAATATCTCATAGAAGGAGTTCAATTCCATCCTGAATCGATATTGACAGATGAAGGATCAAAAATATTTTCAAATTTTATAAAAAAGGTAAAGAATCATGAAAAAAATTAACGGGAATTTAACATTTGAAGAAATGTCATCAGTAATGAGCGAAATACTAAATGGAAAAAATACGGATGATGAAATTGCAGAATTTCTCAGAGATTTATCAAAAAAAGGCGAAACGAATGAGGAACTACGTGCAATGTTTACAAAAATGAAAGAGTATTCAGTGAATATCAATCCACTTTGCCATGGAAACTTAATTGATGTATGTGGTACAGGAGGAGATAATTTACAGACGTTCAATATTTCCACAACAGCATCATTTGTTATTGCAGGGGCAGGAGGAAGTGTTGCAAAACATGGAAACCGTTCAGTTTCAGGCATATCAGGTAGTGCAGATATTTTCGAATATTTTGGATTTGATTTGAATTCAGAGCCATGGGTAGTAGAAGAAATGATTGAAAAAATAGGAATAGGTTTCATGTTTGCGCCAAAATTTCATCCTGCTATGAAAAATGTTGCTCCAGCTAGAAAAATAATTGGTAAAAGAACAGCGTTTAATCTTTTAGGTCCATTATGTAATCCAGCAAAAGTAAGACATCAAATGATAGGAGTTTTTGCAGATAATTACATTGAAAGAATTGCAAAGATTATGCAAAAGAATTTTTCAGATACAGTGTTAACAGTAAGATCTGATGACGGTATGGATGAACTGTCAACAACATCAAAAAATAAAGCATGTTTATTAAAAAATGAAGAGATTACAGAGTTCATTATTGATCCAAGTAAATACGGTATGGAAAAAGGAAACATATCAAATATTCAAATTACAACAAAAAAAGATGCTATAGATTCATTTGTCAAAGTATTGAATAATACATCAAATAAAACAATGAAAGAAATTACAATCTTAAATGCAGCGGGAGGGCTTCTTGTAGGAGGAATATGTAACAAGTTTGAAGAAGGGATAGAATTAGCTCGACAAACAATAGATAACGGAAAAGCATTTGAAAAATTAAAACAGTTTGCAAAAGAAAATAATACATCCGATAAACTAGAGGAGTTTGAATAATATGGAAAATATTTTAGAGAAACTTGTAAACAACTCAAGAAAAGCAATTGATAATGGAGTGTATAATATTTCAGAATCATTATCAAATTCAGGAATTGATTTAGGTGAAACTATAATTAATTCACAGCATGCACCGTTGATTACAGAAGTAAAATTTTCATCGCCAGCATTAGGCAATATTAGAAAAGTATCAGACCCAGTAGATATTGCAATGCAAATGGTTAACGGAGGAGCATCTGCATTATCAGTATTAACTCAACCATTTTTGTTTGATGGATCACCAGAACTTTTTATGAAAGTTAGAAAAGTAGTTGAAATTCCAATGGTGATGAAAGACATAACAATTGATAAAATACAAATTGACGCTGCTAAGAAAATAGGCGCAGATTACTTTTTACTTATACAATCTCTTTTCGATAAGAAAATGGTTCCAGAAATGGATGAATTAATTGAATATGGGCACAAAAAGGGGGTAAAAGTAATTGTTGAAGCACATACTTCAGATGAGTTTGAAAATGCCTGTAAAACTAATGCAGACATTGTCGGAATAAATAATCGTAATTTAGATACCTTGAAAATTGATCTGAATACAACTAAAAACATACTAGAAAAATCGAATCCATCTAAAATCATCATCTCAGAGAGCGGAATTGAGTCAAAAAATGATATTCGATTTCTTCATAAATGCGGTGCAAAAGGGTATCTCATAGGAACAGCAATAATGAAAAATGATAACATTGAACAAACAGTTAGAGGGCTAGTGAATTCAATATGAAAATAGGAATACCGAAAGATGGGCGGTTTGGCGAATTCGGTGGGAAATACATACCAGAAACACTTGCACCCGCAATAGAAGAATTAGAAAAAAACTACCTTAAGATTAGAAATGATAAGAATTTCAAAAAAGAACTTGGGAGATTGTTAATCGATTATGCAGGAAGACCAACTCCAATCTATTTTGCAAAAAATCTTACAAAAACAATAGGCGGAGCAAAAATCTATTTGAAAAGAGAAGATTTGTTACATGGAGGAGCTCATAAAATAAATAACACGTTAGGACAAGCATTACTTGCTAAACGTATGGGTAAAAAAAGAATCATTGCCGAAACGGGTGCAGGTCAACATGGAGTTGCAACTGCAATGGCATGTGCAAGTTTAGGATTAAAAGCTGAAATTTACATGGGATATGTAGACACATTGCGTCAAAAACAAAATGTTTTCAGAATGGAATTATTGGGTGCTAAAGTACACGCAGTAAAATCAGGTTCAAAGACATTGAAAGATGCAATAAATGAAGCAATGAGAGATTGGATTACAAATGTTGACTCAACATATTATTTGTTAGGCTCTGCGGTAGGACCACACCCATACCCTTTGATGGTAAGAGATTTTCAAGCAGTAATTGGTGTAGAAATTAAAAAACAAATGAAGAAAATTCCAAATGCAGTAATTGCATGTGTCGGAGGAGGCTCTAATGCAATAGGAACATTTTATCCACTAATAGATACAAATGCCAAGATTATAGGAATAGAAGCAGGCGGAAAAGGGGTCAAAACAAAATTACATTCAGCCCCTCTTACTGCAGGCAAAAAAGGAGTCTTACACGGAATGATGACATATCTAATGCAAGATAAAGATGGTCAAATTAGTGAAACACATAGTATTTCTGCAGGGTTAGATTATCCAGGGGTTGGACCTGAGCATGCATTTCTTAAAGATGAAAATCGAGTTGAATACAAAGCAGTAACTGATAGCGAAGTGATTGATGCATTTTTAATTCTTACAAGAACTGAGGGAATAATTCCTGCATTAGAATCGGCACATGCAATAGCACATGCAATTAAAATTTCAAAGAAAATGAAAAAAACAGAATCAATCGTAGTTACCCTATCAGGTAGAGGCGATAAAGACATCGATATTGTAAAGGAGTATTTGGCCAAAAATGTCAAGAATAAAAGAAAAATTTAATCAATTAAAATCAAAAAAAGAGACCGCCTTAATCTCATACATCATGGTAGGATATCCATCAGAAAAAACAACGCTTGCCGCGGTAAGAGGATTAATTCAAGGAGGTTCAGATATTATTGAGTTAGGTTTTCCATTTTCAGATCCAATTGCAGATGGACCAACAATTCAGATGGCAAGTACAGAATCATTAAACAATGGAACAAAAATTGAAAATTTCTTTACAATTGTAAAGAAAATACGTAAAGAATCAAACATTCCGTTAGTTTTAATGACATACACAAATATCTTGTATAATCAGACGTATCTGAAATTTATTTCACGAGCTAAACAAGCAGGTATTGATGGATTGATTTTACCAGACATGGCGATAGAAGAATCAAAAGAATATGTCAAAGCTGCTAAAAAAATAGGAATGGATACAATATTTCTTGTATCACCAAATACTGAAAAAGATCGATTAAAACAAATTATCAAATCCACATCAGGATTTCTTTACATGGTCGCAGTTTTTGGTACAACAGGAGTTCAAACTAAAATTCACAAATATACACTAGATGCACTCAAGAATACAAAATATGCTGCAAAAGGAAAAATTCCTGTAGGGGTAGGATTTGGAGTATCTACTGAAAAGGATGTTCAAAAATACGTTTCATCAGGGGCAGATGCAGTAATAGTAGGTAGTGCAAACATAAAGATTATTGAAAACACGCCTACAAATAAGATTCAAACACGAATTGCAACATTTACAAAAAGATTAAAGAACAAAACCAGATAACGAAATAAACGAATAAAAACTAGAAGTGTTTAAGAAAAAAATGCAGACAAAGTTTATTTTTGTTACGGGTGGAGTTATGTCTGGATTAGGAAAAGGAGTAGTTTCATCATCAATTTGTAAATTATTACAGTTATCAGATCAAAAGGTTTCATGTATCAAAATTGATCCATATCTAAATTATGATGCAGGAACAATGAACCCAATTGCACACGGAGAGGTCTTTGTGACAGATGACGGAGGGGAATGTGATATGGATATAGGAAATTATGAGAGATTTTTGAATCAAGATATACCAAAATCACACAACATTACAACTGCCCAAATCTATTCAAGCGTAATAGAATCTGAGCGAAAAGGAGAATATTTGGGAGCGTGTGTTCAAATTATCCCACATGTCACAGATGCAATTAAAGATCGAATTAAAAAAATTGCTGCAGATGAAGAATTAGAAATACTAGTGGTAGAGTGCGGAGGAACAGTAGGAGATATTGAAAGTTTGCCATTTTTAGAGGCATTAAGACAAATCAGAGTAGAAGAAGGTTCTGAGAATGTAATTTTTGTTCACGTTACATTAGCCCCATCATTAGATGTAGTAGGGGAACAAAAAACCAAACCTACACAACATAGCGTTCAAGAATTAAGAAGAATTGGAATTCAACCAGATTTACTTTGTGTGAGATGTTCCATGCCATTACAAGATAAAACAAGAAATAAAATTTCAATGTTTACAAATGTTACAAACAACGACGTATTCTCATGTCACGATGTTGATTCAATTTTCCAAGTTCCTGAAATTTTGTATGGTCAAGGTTTGGTAGATGTAATTTTTAAAAAATTCAATAAAATGGGATATGTTAATGCATCTCAGAATTGGGATACATGGAATAAAATAGTTAATTCATTACAAAATGAAGGAGAACCAATCAATATTGCAATGGTAGGAAAGTACGTGACACTTGCAGACAGCTACGTTAGTGTAAATCATGCATTAAAACACGCAGCTGCTTCACTTGGGAAAAAAATTACAATAGATTGGATTGATTCAGAAAATATTAACGGAAACGTGGATACATTATCCAAATATAACGGAATATTGGTGCCAGGAGGATTTGGCACCAGAGGCTCAGAAGGAATAATTAAAACTGCAAATTTTGCAAGAGAACAAAATATACCATATCTTGGAATATGTTTTGGATTCCAATTAGCAGCAGTATCATTTGCAAGAAATGTTTGTGAACACGTAGATGCAAATTCAACAGAAATTGAGCAAAATACCAACAATCCAATAATAGATTTACTCCCAGAACAGGATGGAGTTACAGATATGGGGGGTTCATTGAGATTAGGTGCAAATGATATTAATGTGAAACCAAATACAATAGCAAATAAAATTTATGGACAAGATAAAATTTCAAAAAGACATAGACACAGATATGAATTTAATACAAAGTATTTAGATGAATTTGCACAAAAAGGCATGATCTTTTCAGGTGAAAGTGATGAAGGAAGAAGAATGGAAATTTTAGAAATACCCTCTCATAAATTTTTTGTAGGGGTTCAATTCCATCCAGAATTCAACAGTAGGCCAGGATACCCAGAACATGTATTCAAAGCATTCACTACTGCTGCAAATCAGAATTAATCAATTTCGATATTTCGTATATTTTCTGACGTGAATCTCTAATGGAAACTTTCTTTTTGACATATCCTTTTTCTAATAAATGGCTCATAGCCAATCTCACAGTTCTATCAGGCAATAACGTTTTTTTTACAAGTTCTTTTTGGCTCATAGAACCCTCATACTCCAAAATTTTCAGAAGTAATTTTGAGCTTGGTGGCATATTGAACAATTCTTCAGCAAGTTTAACTTTTTTAGCAATAGCAGAAATTGCTGTCGTATCTTTTTTTAAACGAATAATATTGGCAGAAGGTTCATAATTTGTAGCTTCTACAGAATTTTTAACTTTGTAACGATCCAATCCATCTAAAACAACTTCACAATGTAATCTTGACGATATTTCATCAACTTCAATTACACTTGCATTAGATACAATCAATGGTCTTCTAGTAATATCAAGAGAATTTACAGAAATTATTCCAAATACATCAGAATCTTGGAAAATTACAGGACCACCTGCAGACATAGAATATGCAGAAGAACCAATAGGAGTTGAAATAATTACACCATCACTGCTGTCATGCCATACCTCATCACCATTAACTCTCAAAGTATGTTCCATCAACATAGCACTTCGAGATGAAAATACCGCAACATCGTTTAAAACAGGATAAACATTTTTTCCATCAATTTTCACACCCAATCTAGTTACCTGTTCAGTCTCAAAATCTAGTTTCTTTATACGAGAGATTAATGATGGAAGCTGTTTCAAATCAAGTTGTGAAAGAAATCCATCAGATTCAGATTCGTTTATTCCCAAAACAGGAATTGATGAATCAAAGGTTCTATGGAAATAGTTTCGAACTCCTTTATCTCCTCCGAGAACAAATATGCAATCAGGTTTTTTATTCTTAGATTTTGTTCCAATTTTTGATGATGAGATATTATTTTCATCTAAAATTTTTTTGAGAAATTTTTCAGATGAATCAGTTAAGCCAGTTCCAAATATTCCAACATGCATAGATAGATTATTTTGTTATGGACAATATATGTTAGATCTGCTTAAACTCCACTATATTATAAAAATAAGAACCATTAGTTTCTAGTGCATTTTTTTCTGGAACTTTCTCAAGACCGAATGCCTTCGATTCCAAGGCTGATTGAGCGGCTCCACCTGCAAAGGATAATGCCCAAAGAAAGTCTTTTTCTTTTAACATAGTACAAAGAAATGTAGAACAAAAAATATCACCAATTCCAGTTGTATCAGTTAAGTTCATTTTTGGTAAGAAAATTGTATACAACTTATCTTTAACAAGTAAAGATATTTCTTGTTTATTTGTATAAATTACATATTCAATTCCAAGTTTTTGTAATTGTTTAATTCCATCATTACCTGTAAGACCAGTTAATGCATACAATTCATCGGGATTCATCTTGATAGCATTTATGTTGTTAAGATCTAATGAAGTTCTTTTTAGAGAAATTTCATTATTTGAGTTTTTTTCTCTTAGAAAACCTTGAGGATCTAAAAAAATAAAATTATCAAGATTTTTGATTTTTGAATAAGTTTCTAAAGGAATTTCATCAAATACAGGACTAATTATTACACCATCATTGTCATTGCCTACAAAATTAATTTTATCACACATATTTTCCACGAAAAGTTTTCTATCAGAACCATTTAGTTCAATTTTAAATCGAGTAGTAGGTTGAGAAGATAATGCATCAGGAATATTGATTTTGTTTTCTTTGAAAAATTCCTCTAAAGGATAATTTGGACCAAATTTGGTGTATAGATTAACATCATGTTTTTGTTTTCGTGCAGTTAATGAACAATAACTAGCAGGACCTCCAGGAGCATCATATTGTTCATTTTCATAAACAATTGTGTCCATCGTACAATGAGAAAATATTCCAACTTTCATAATGAGCAAAAATTGTGTTTTGTACTAGTTATTTGAATCCTTATTTACACAATCAGCACAAAGTGTTTTTCCTTTAACAAATTTAACTTCAATATTAGAAGCAAGACATTTTTCACATAGCCCAGTCATAATTCGTAATTAATCTAGATCTTTAAATTGTTTTTTTGAGAGATAATATCTCACTTTATATATCGAGGATTTGAATTTCTAACATGCCATCAAAGCGTGCAAGTAGAGGTAGACGAAAAGGAGGAAAAGGCTCATCAGGTACAATTCAATGTGTAAACTGTGCAGGAACTGTTCCAAAGGATAAAGCAAAAAAAGTTACCTCACGTCTAAGCTTAGTAGAACATCAATTAGCAAAAGAACTACGTGCACAAGGAGCATACATCGCTGCACCGAAAGTTACAAAATGGTATTGTATATCATGTGCAATACATTTCAAAGTTCTAAAAATTCGTTCAGCAGATCAGAGACGTAAACATACAAAACTTCGTGGATAAATTATCTATTTTTCATTAAGACAGAAATTCTTTGAACTAAGGTTATTCCTGCAATAATTATCACAATTATTACTGCAATCTCCAAAAATCCAATCATTCCTATTATAGCAATGACAAGTAACCTTTCAGCACGTTCACCAATTCCAATTCCTTGCATCTTTATTCCTGCAGCATCTGCCTTTGCACGGGCATAACTAACCAATAAAGAAAGAGTGATTGCGGTAAATACCAAATATGGTTCAGTGTAATTTCCAATTAAGATTCCAAAAAAGATTGCAACTTCTGCAATTTTGTCAAATATAGAATCTAAAAATCCCCCAGATTTTGACATTTTATTTGCATAACGTGCAACCTGCCCATCAACAATGTCAAAGAAACCAGAAGCTAATAATGCAATTCCGCCTAAAAGTAATGAATATTCAAATCCAATGCCATAAATTATTGATGAAACAAATGCCAATGCCAGACCTATGCCAGTAAATACATTTGGAGACAATCCCGTAGCAGCAAAAGATTTTCCAATTTTTTGTAATACAGGTTTTAAAGAATCGCGTAAATTATTTAACAATACAATTCCTCACTTTTGATTCATTGAAATTATTATTGAAATCATTCTAGCAGCCAAAGATGCTGTAGCGCCATTATCAAACATAGGATTCAATTCAACAATATCAGTAGCTTTAATTTTTTTATTTTTTAAAGCAACCACCATATCATGTAATTCGCGAGAAGTGATTCCAATCGCTTCAGGATTTCCAACACCGGGAGCAAATGCAGGATCTAATACATCAAGATCAATACTGACATAGAGATTTTCAAATTTTTCAGTTAATTTTTCTAATAATTTTGGACCATCACCATTTTTAATTTCAGAGTCAGATATGGTTTGAATATTATTTTCAGTAAGAAATTCTAATTCTTCTTTTACAAATGCGCGTGCCCCAACGTGAATTATATTTTCAGGGCCACGTTCTTCAACAATTCTTCTCAAATATGCAGCATGACTTAGTTTGGTACCGGCATATTCATCTCTCAAATCATAATGTGCGTCAAACACAACATATCCAGTATCTTTAGGATAGCTCAAGTAACTACCATAAGTGAGTGAATGTTCTCCTCCAAGAATGATTAATTGGTTTGATGTATCTTTCAATTCATCCGTAGTTTTTCTAACCATGTCAATCATATTTTGAGCGACAACTGTATGTTCTAGATTTCCCAAATCTTTAATGTTAACTTGTTCTAAATCAACACCAAACTCTGGCATAAAAATTTCAATATTGTTAAACGCATCACGAATTACATCCGGGCCAAAACGACATCCAGGTTTGTATGAATGAGTTGAATCAAATGGAATTCCAAATAATGTTGCTACAGGTTCAGAATCATCTGCAGGAGATATAATCTTTGGAGAACTAGTCAAATACAAATCAGAGTAACTCATTATACAGATTTTAATTCACTTTAAAATAAAGTAATGCCCAATTAATCAGACTGGCATGAAGAGTCATCACATAAACAGAAATTATGAGATTCACCACAATCAGTACAGATTAGTAACTTTCCATGCATAAACTATAGTCACAGAATTTGTATTTAACCTCAAAGAAGGAATGATAAATCATCCATTAAACTTGGATAATTGGTCTTTTTGATAGAAGTGGAGGCAAGTTTAGAGTTGAATGTGGTTTACCATCATTTTGTTTAGTAATTTCTTCTATAAAATTATCAAATGATATTTCTCTTACTTCACGTTGCGTTCTGTCACGAACACTTAGATTCTCAGAACCAACCTCTTTTTCTCCAATTACAAGTACATATCTAATCCATTCTTTTTCAGATTCACGAATACGTTTTCCAATTGATTCATTTCGGTCATCAATATCTACACGAATATTTTGTGCAGTTAGTTTTTCAGAAAGTTTTTGGGAAAATTCTAAGAAATCATCAGTTAAAGGAATTATTCGAACTTGAGTTGGAGCAAGCCATAACGGGAACATTGGTTTTCTTCCTTCTTTAGCATCAGTAGCACATTTTTCAAGTAGAGCATATATGACACGTTCAATTGCACCACTAGGAGAATTATGCAAAATAATTGGATTAATTGTAGAGTTATTTTCATCAACAAACTCAATTCCATATCTCTTACCATTTTCAACATCAATTTGATCAGTTGATAATGCAGATGCCTTTCCTAAATTATCAATATAGTTGAATTCCCATTTTAAAACAAAGTAAAAGAATCGTTCTTTCCACATCTCAACAAGTACTGGTTTGTCTAATTTTTTGACCAACTCTGAGATTAATTCTTTATTTTCATTGTAGAAATCTTCTGTAAATCGTATAGCCATTTCATAATCATCTTTTTCAATGCCAACATTTTTCAAAACATCTCTAGATAAATCAAAACGAGTTCTAAACTCCTCTACAGCTTGTGGAATATCTTTACAAAATGCATGACAATCAGGCATCGTAAATGCTCTCAATCTTCTAAGACCCACTAATTCTCCGGACTGCTCACGTCTAAAGCTGTATCGAGTCATTTCATAGAGCCTGTATGGTAAATTTTTGTAAGATATTTGCATGTCATGTGCTATCAAGAATTGTCCAAAGCAGGCTGCAAATCTTAAGAATAATTGTTTTCCATCTGCATTAATGTTGTATTGTCTTGCAGGAAATCTGTTAAAATAACTCTGCATGCTAGGGTGGTGCGAGTCATACATAATTGGAGTCTCTACCTCATAGCCACCATAGTCTTTTACTTTATTTGTTACATATTGTTCTAGGAGTGATTTTATGAGACGGCCATTTGGAAAAAATCTCATATTTCCATGATCAGATGCAGACTCGTAGTCAGCAATTGCAAGTTTTTTCATTAATGCTACATGTGGAGGAGGTTGGTCAACATTTCGGTTTTTATCAGATTCGTATTTTGCAAGTTTTTCTAATTTTTTATGTTTCGAAAAGTTGAACTTGTCAAACTCAACCATAGTTCCATCAGGAGATAGAATAAACCAGTATGATTTTATTTTTGATTCAGATTCCAATGCAGTAGAAGTTTTTTCTTTTTTATCACTTGCAGTAATTACTTTAGAACTCTCAGCAAGCGGGTGACCTTTTACTTTTACATTGTATGATTTTGTCCATCCAAAAGGTGCACGACTGACTTCTAGTTCAGACGAGTTAGTTTCCATTAATTTAAGTAAAGACAATGCAGTTGATGGAGCAGACAAATCAGAACTTAGATGTGCATATGGGTACAGCAATAATTTCTTACAACCAATTTTCTCCATAGACTCTTTTATTTGTGAAATTGCATCAAGAGCTACATTATCGTCATCTCCATTTTCCACAGCTACAAAACAAACAACAACCTCATCTATTGATACAGGTTTTGGATCAATATCTTCAGCAGATTTTATTTCTTTTTTTGTGGCCTCATATGAGATATTATCACAATGTAGTTGTAAGATTCGCATAATGAGTGGAATATTTGCCACAACTTATAATTTGCTTAGAGAATATCAGATATTGTGAAAGAAAAGAAAGACAAGAATCACGAACATTTTGCAAATGATGATCCTACAAAGTTTGATGAGAAAAGTGCAGAAGATATAGCAAAAGAAGCAATAAAAAAATTCAAATCATTGAACAGTTAACTAAACCCTGCGCCAAATTCATCGCCTTTAGTTAAAGGATCAATATCTTTAGCATTTTTCATTGCAATGTACAAAAATGCTTCATTAACTATTTCTTCAGTGTTTGAAATATCTATACCAAGAGTAATTGCAAATTTTTGTAAATACTCTAGGGTTTTAGAGGATGGTTCATCTGTAGGAATTTTTTCTTCAGTTATCTTTAATGCAATTTTATCAATACACTGATTCCTAAAATTGTCGTCCAACGTAAAGTGATAAAATCACTGTGTAATAAACAATCAAGATTCATTTTCATCATGACCAATAACATGCTTTTCACAATAATAGAGATCATTCATGTTACAATAATATGAACAATCATTGTCACATAATGCACATTTTGGTTTTTTATCATCTGTAGATAATTTGTAATGATAATTTTTACTTTTCAATTTTTTCAAGTTCATTTTTTAATGAAATTAAACTACGAAGTATTAATCCAGATAAACCTAAATTTTGTACAAGCATAGTTGCAGAATCATTTAATGCATCATCCCCTCTATAACCCTCATCGTAAAGTATTTCGATTTGACCTTGATCTGTATCAACTAATGCGGTGATAATTGAATATTCCCCCAAATTTTGATCTGTTTTTATTTTATATTGTAATAACTCGATATTTTTAATCTCCACACCATCTTGTGTTATTTTTCCATCAGAAAAAATCGAATTTCTATCATCAGGTTCACGTTCAATTCTTTTTGAATCCGGAATATCGACAAATTTCATATTTTAAAATTATAATTTAACGTATTAAAAGAAATGAAAAGCTTATAACGCATTTACTTGTTAAACTCTTTTGTTATGGACTACGGTAAACTTTGTAATGCATTACTAGATTCAAATGAAAAGATCCGCTATGTAGGCGTCTACAATTCCTTCAGCGGAGACGTTTATGAGAAAATGCAGAATGGGACAGCACGCCATTTTGATAAAGACCAAACAAAAAAATCCATGACTCAAGCAATTATGCGATGGAAAACACGGAAACAATTTTCATCAGAGATTGGAGAACCAGAATTTGCTATGACAAGATATGAAAAAGTGAATAGAATAACCATGGCATGTGGAAAAGATGGACTATTGATGTTTAGTACAGAAGTTGATGTACACCTTTGTGATATAATCGACGATGTGACAAAGATGGTAAAAGAACACGTTGGAGAATCAGATAATGATGACGGTTCACGTAACATTAGATCCTAAAAGCTTATTTTAGTTATATTACAAAATTTTTATGTGAATCATCATCATTTTGAAGGAAAAGACATACCTCACATCAAACTTGATTCTAAAACAACAGTAAAAGAATTAGTTGAAATTTATGCAAATTCGGGATTTAATGCAAGACAATTAGGAGAGGCGGCAAAATTATATCAAAAAATGATTCACGAGAATGCAACTATTTGTTTAACTGTTGCTGGTGCAATGACACCCGTAGGATTTGGGGGAATTATTAAAACACTTTTAGAAAAAGGATTTGTAGATTGGATTGTTACAACAGGTGCAAATGTATATCATGAAGATCATTTTGCATGGGGATTACCGGTAAAACAAGGACATTTTGAAGTTGACGATAATATATTATATGAAAAAGAAATTGTGAGAATTAGAGATGTGTATGTTAAATTTTATGAAACATTAGAATTAGAAGATAATATAATTCAGAATATGTTTAAAGACAAATTTTCAGAGAAATCATTTACAACTGCAGAATTTTGTAACGTATTAGGAAAAATTAGTAAAGAAAAATCAAAATTTCCTGAAAAAAGTTTCCTTACAACTGCGTATGAATTAGACGTTCCAGTATACGTATCAACCCTCAAAGATTCATCACTTGCAATGAATTTGGCAGTACACAGATTAAAAAATAAACAATTCAATTTAGACTTCGTTAGAGAAATTATTGAACAAGCAGCAATAGTTTACAATTCAAAGAAATCAGGTATTTTAGAACTTGGAGGAGGAGTTCCAAAAAATACAGCACAACAGACAGGCCCATTGTTAGATCAAATTTTAAGAAAAGATCATGGAGGACAAAATTATATTATTCAGATTACAGACGCACGACCAGATACAGGAGGATTATCAGGTGCAACATTACAAGAAGGAAAGAGTTGGGGAAAAGTAAAAGATTCACATGAAGATTTGATTACAGTGTACACGGATTCTACAATTGCATTTCCCATGTTAGCGCTTTATGCATTATCAAATGAGGAACCTAGAGAACAAAAAAGAATTTATAAAAAATTAGGTAATTATTATGATACATTACAAGAATCAGCTAATAAGACTCCGGACAAATTTGCCGATATTCTAAAAAAATCTGATATAAACCTGGATTAAGATTTTTTATTAGCTTTTCTTCGTGCTGCTTTCTGATCTGCAAATCGTGCATGTTTTCCATCTTTTCTTTTACCCATGAACAATTGAAAATCTTTTTCAATGTAAATGATTCGGTATGTAAAAAATTAAAAGTCCTTATTTTTGAAACATTTTATGGGAAAAATGTTTCCAATCATAATAATTGTAGTGGCGATTATTGGATTTTCATCTTCAGCATATTTTTTTAGCGAGACAAATATCACTATAGAAAGTCCCATATCTATGGAATTTCAAAATAATAGTTCATTAATGCAAGAAATAGAATCATGTATTGAACAAAATTTAGCAGGTGAAAGCTCCGTTGCATTAAATTCATTCAATACAAACATGTTGTTGACGTTAAAACAGACTGCAATGGAAACTGATGATGAAAAGGAGTTAGAGCAAATTAAACAGAAACTTTACACACTAACTAATTGTGAACCTTAGATTAACCTCTATCATATCTGGCACGTTCCAGTGAACGGTCATCTTTTGTTGCTTTTTTCCATTCTTTGTAATGTTCTTTACATAAACCAGATTTCTTACCAGATGAGTTAAGACGTAATCCAGCATCCTCAACTTTTTTTGTATTAAGAGAACGTGCCGCATCAGCATCACAGCCATCTACATTACATTTTGAGCCTTTTGAAACAATACCCATTGTAATAACAACAATTCAACCGTTAATAAAGTTGAAATAAAGAAAATTTTTGTTCGTTTATAAATAGCAATTATTGATGTGAAAATATGGGAAGTAAGAACAAATCCGTCTCATCAAATGAAAAATCACAGAGTGGTAAAGATAAGACAAAAAAAGATAAAAAAGATCATAGTGAAAAGAAAGAAGTTGCCGTATTTATCAACGAGGCAGAGGCAAACAAAATTGTCAAATCATCAAAAGTAATTACAATTCAAGATTTAGCTAGACAAACAAATGTAAAAATTTCAACTGCCAACGCATTTCTTAAAAAAGCATTATCAGAAGGAACAGTGAAGAAAGTTGGAGGATTTAGCGGGCACTACATCTATCAACCAGTTTCACAATAGATAGAAACTTCATCTCCAGAATTAACCTTCAATAATTCATCAATATTTTCAATAATTTTTCCTATGGGGATTAGATCTTTTCCAACCTTTGTGTCCTTATGGAAAAAACAAAATGCATGACCTACGGATAAAAATGCAATATCACCTTTTTTGAATTCTTTTCGTGTACGTTCTCCACCAGATTCAATGTGAGATTCAACGTAAACACCACTAGTACCAAGCATGTGAATTGTGCCGTTTACAGGTAAAGAACGGAGAATTGTTCCAACCAAAGAAGGAGAGAGATGGCGCTTTAATTCACATTTGATTTTAGATTTACCAGTTATTTCCAAAATTACTTGTGATTTTGATACAGATCCACCATCCATTATCAAATGTACAGCTTTGGATTATATATTGGCATTTTTCAATTAGTTTACTTGTCTGAGCCTGAAGAAACGCCAAATACAACTGAACAAAAAGAAGAAGAACCAGCTCCGCTAGTTCCAGAAGCAAAATTAGATGAAATAATCACACCAGATACGGAAGAAATTGATCCGGATGCAGAAGTAAGTGTTCATGCAACGATGGAAAAGGCAATTGAAAATTATAGGAAAATAAAAGAAGGAAAGCAGGAATTAACAGATAAGCAATTAGAACAATTAGAAAAAGAATGTGAAGCAATCAGACAACGAGATATCATAGATGTGGATGTGAAACATGATGCAATGGAATTAAATGCTGATGGGAAAATTTTGATGGGACCTCCAATATTAACAAGATTTGAAAAGGCAAGAATTATGGGAGCACGTGCATTGCAACTATCATTAGGAGCACCACCATTCATAAACATTCCAGTAAGTGCTGCAACATCACTAGACATATCCATGAAAGAACTTGAAGAACGAGTAATTCCAATTACAATAAGACGTGTTTTACCTAATGGCGATTATCAAAATATACCATTGTTAGATTTTAAAGAATAGACGAATCGTCTATATCATTTAAAAGAAGTCCAGCAAAATTATAATTAAGATGGAATTAGAAGAAGTTAAACGATCAGAAACTGACTTAGATAAAGACAGTTATTTTATAAAAAATGAATCAGTGATGACTAGTGCTTTAGATGTCATTACTGCAATGTCGTCAAGTAAAAGAGTAGTTTTGATGGCTAAAGGAGACTTAATTCCAAATGCCGTAGCTGTTGCAAATATTGTAACAGAAAATATGCTAAAAGGAAATTCAAAAATTCAAGATATTAAATTAGATAGTGTGATTTCAGAAGAAGATGGACAAATGGTTTCAAATATAATAATTGTTTTAATAAAAAACTAGTAAACGCTGCCAGGTCCTTTTAGAAGCATATTTTCACATTCTTTACATATTGCTTCATCTATATCGGACTCTAAATTATGATGAATGTCACAAATTAAGAGACTTGTTTTGATATAATTACAAAGACCAATGAACTTAGATAAACTTGAAGGAGAGTATGCCATATCTGAAGAAAGATCAACAGCAATTTCATCAATCATTTCAGATACTTGTTTTTCAGCAGATAATTTTTTGATTAGTTCTGGATCACCACGAGTTCCACGAATATAATTACTAATTGCAGCTTGTGTGACACCCAACATTTTTGAGATCTCATCTTCACGAACATCATGGTTCTCAGCCAAGTTTTTTGCAAGTATTGCACGAAGAGCAGGAATCAAAGTTTTTGATTCAATTTCTGCAGGTAGTAACATGGAATATCTTACCACAATTACCTTATAAGTTCCGCTGAAATTAGCTGCAACTATCTTTTTCTGAATTAACAAATTTTTATTTGAAATGCATTCTAGTTAGATTATGAAAACAGATATGGATCAATGTATGACAACATTACAAAATGCCGTTAGAGAATGTGAATCAGATTGTATTGCACTATCTGGAGGATTAGATAGCAGCATAATTGCACATCTAAGAAAAGAACAAAAACCACAAGCAATAACAATAATCACAAAAGATTTTTTAGGAACAGATCTTACCTATGCACAAATAATTGCAAAACATACAGGATTAACCCTATCATTGATGCAAGTAACCATGGAAGAAGTGTTAGATTCCATTAATGAAACAATCAAGATTTTAGATAATTTTAATGATATAGAAATACGTAATTCAATTGTTCCACATCTCTACCTAAGTTCATTAAAAAAGAAAGGAGTTAATTCAGTGATAACAGGAGATGGTGCAGATGAAATTTTTGCAGGCTATAATTTTCTATTAAAGAAATCTAAT
>JAOMBO010000004.1 GCA_028344575.1 Candidatus Nitrosopelagicus sp.
TCTGAATCTTCTTTTGAAATATCCTTTCCCATGGCATTATGAGTGTCCACAATCATAACTTGCTCAAAATTTCTGTTTTCAGCAAATTGTTCAATCTCACTTCTAACATTTGGTGGTAAATCTTCCATTCCGTGAGGTGATAATGATAAAAATAACAAAGCAGTTCTATCAAATAGCAATCCTCCTGCTCTAGCCTTGTTTATTGTAACTGCTACTGGTTCTGTACATACTGCTCCCCCTTGCTGTACCTTACTTTCTTGTAAACTGTTTAGATAATTTTGAACCTCTTTTTGAGTTGGTAAATTAAGATCATGGTTTGAAATACTATGCATAACCATTGCAGTTGAATCCATTTTCTTGTAAATCAGGTCTGTAATGTTACTTCCACCTATAGGATGAAATGGACCTGGGTGAATATCTGGTAATACTATTCTGAAATCAGCTTCTTTATCTGATGATTCAAATCTTAATTGTGATGTAGATACAGTTGATTCTGTTGCACTTTGTTCAATAATCTTTTCTAATGGGTCTGGGTCTTTCCTAGACATTGATGTAACATAAGCTTGAATCAATTCGTGAGTACTTTTCAATCCTGGTCGTCCTGCCTTGTCGGTAAGATAAGCCCATGCTGTTGCTAATCCTAAAAATATCGCTCCAAAAAATAACGCCATTGGGTTTGTAAGTGAACTAATCCACATTTCTGGTGGTATCAAAACTAAATACATTGCTAGAGGCTGAATAAATGCAACTGCCCATGCCTTCTTTAAACTTGCTCCTAAGATTGTTGTGAAAATTCCGATTCTAAAGCTTGCAAATACAATCATTCCCATTGTAACATAAAACAAATCTAATCCATCTTTTTCAAACAGTCCCATTGCACCAAATCCTATCAGTGTACTAACAAAGAATAATCCATTTCCGAATAATGATACGTGTAATGATTTTGAATATTCTTTATGTTTTGAAAATAAAATGTCTAAAAATTGTGTTCCAACTAATGCTCCAATGACTGCTAATGTTGGAAATAGTAATTCTGTTGAACCTAAGTATGTTGAAGCAGTAAACGCACCAATCAATCCTGCAATTACAATTGATACTGCTAGAGAAATATAATGTGACGATGGATTAATCAGCGATAATGTATATTTGTCATGTATCTTACTAACGTCGTCTTTTTCAGGCATTTTTCGATCAAGGAATTAACAGTATATCTAGCAACCATGAGACTACAATTAGACTAATTGGAATTGAAACAACAATTCTTGGATCTACCTTAACACCTTTTGTCTCATCTTCAAAAAATCTTAAAAGGCCTGCACCTGATGCTGGAAGTGATGCGCTTGCTTTATTATCTGCCATGAATCAAACCAAGAAATTACGAATAAAAAGTTTTTGTCTACTTTTTCAACTTGGATATCGTGTCAATGAGTAAATTGATCGATTTTAGTATGGTTTGTTGCTTTTCAGGATCTTTTTCCTTTGATAATTCATCTGTCATACTCTGTAATTTTTCCTCCAATTTTTTTACAGGTGAGTCATTTTGAGATTCATTTCTGTTCTTTTCTAGTTCTTTATCTGGTGATTTTCCACAACTGACACATAATGCATCTCCATCTTTCATCACTCTAACTCCTTTACAATATGGGCATGGCTCGCTAAGTAATGTGGCACCGCTTAACAACATCTCTATTGCCTTTTTTTTAACATCCTCAGACATATTTTTACTTGTTATACAACCTAAAAAAATTGTATTTGTCTACTAAGGCTTAATAACATGATAATTCAAAGCTTTTCGAACTAATGGCGGTAATCTGTAATACTTGTGGTCTTCCTGATGATTTATGCGCTTGTGGTGATTTAGACAAAGATAGTTCTCAAATAATTATTCGTTTAGAGACCCGAAGATTCAAGAAAAAAGGAACAATGATTGAAGGACTGGATCCTAAAATTAACAATTTGGAAAGTGTAGCCAAAGAGCTAAAAGGCAAATATGCTTGCGGCGGAACTGCAAAAGAAGGATACATCTTTTTACAAGGTGATCATCGAGATACAATTAAAGAAGCACTTGTTAAATTGGGATTTTCTGAAGAAAAGATAGAACTTCATTAGAATTATCGTGTCTCTTTTAGAAAATATTTCGCAAGGTTTTGGAATTCCATTCTCTGCTTTAATGTCTGTGATTTTTGGTTTGATGATTGTATCATTTCCATTAGGTGCATATGCAGTTTTTAATTCTAATGTTGGGGATGATATAGATTATACATTTCCTCTAGAAAAATTTGATATTTTTATTGCTGGTGTAAACATCCAAGTTCCATTTGAATACCAAATAGGTGATCTATTTGTAATTTTTTGGTCAATTTTTATAATATTATTTGTTATTTCATTTCTTGGCCCTAAAAAAAATTTTATAAAAATAATTGCAAATATCTTATCAAATGAAAAAACATCTTTTTCGGATAATTACATGCTTAATATCATCAAATGGTTTTCAATACTTGTTTTAATTTCTGCAGTAATAACAATAGTTCAAGAAAGTTTTGGAATAACAACTGAACCTCCTGATACTGCAAATGATCTAATTCTATTTTTACAAATATCATTAGCTCCGATTACAGAAGAAATTGGATTTCGTTTAATTTTAATTGGAATTCCATTATTTTTAATTTATTCACATAAATCATCTCTAAAATTTTTCATAAAATCACTATGGGCTCCATATTCTACTTTACACATCTACGATAGCAAAAAGGCCATAACAATAATTGTAATTGTTGGAATATTCTTTGGTGTGGCTCATGTAATTTCAGGTGAACCTTGGACTACTGGAAAAATTCTTCAAGCATCTGTAGGTGGAATAATTATTGGTTGGGTCTACTTTAGGTATGGGTTAGCTGCGGCAATAATCTTACACTGGGCTACCAATTATTTCATTTATTCATACTTATTTTTGATATCTGAACTTAATGGAATTTCTGTACAAAATGCTTCGGCTCATTCCATGATTGGTACATTTGAAATAATTTTAATCATTTCAGGTATATTTTCTATCATAATGCTATTTCTGAACTACAAAAAATCAATTAATTCTTCCATAATACAAGAGTAATTAATTTTCAATAATTTTTCTTATTTTATCACAAAATTCTGGTTTAATGTTTTGTTTTAGAACAAATTCCAAATCTGCTGTATTGTCGATATCTAGCATTAATCTGTATATCAAAGCAATTGTAATCTTTATGCCATCACTTTTTGCAGACTCTATCTGAAAGCTGTAACTTCCCTCATCATATCTTGGTGTCATGGAATTAATTGGTGTTCTAATTAGGGCATTAGTTCCATCAAAATGTCTTGATGGTACTATTACTACTGACTTTTCTGATGAGATTTTCAATAATTTTTCCAAATCTTCGGAATCAAAAAATGGAACATCTAATGGCAAAACAATTGAATGTGTAAATTTATTATCTATCAAATATTGTTCTGCTAGTTTTACGGCATCGTTTACACTTGTTTCATGTTCGTCTTGAATTTTTTCACAATTATATTTTTTTATAATATCTGAAACTTGTTCTTCATTTGTAACCACGATTGTTTTATCAATTAATTTTGTTTCATTGATTGTTTTTATGACTTCTTCTAATAACAATCTGCATAAGTCTCTTGTTTTTTCTTCAGATAAATGTAATCTTGTTTTAGATTTTTGAAATGTCTTAACAGGAATTATTACGGATGTTTTCAACTATAATTTCAATTGTTTTAAAATGAATCCTGCAAGTGCTTCTTCAGCTATTTTATTTTGCATTTTGATTTTTGTATCTAATACACGTATATCTAAGCCTTCAATTTTTGATGTAAGAGCTTTATCTTTCGTATCTATAATCATTTTTGAACATACATCTGCATAAAATTGTGCCAATCCGAATACCGAAACTTCAATTCCTGCGGCCTCCATATACTTGTCAGCTGGTCCGCTAAATGATTTATTTCCAATCAGTGGTGAAACTGCAACTACTTTCTTTTTATTTTTAGTTAATTCTTTTCTAACTCCTTTGATTCCCATCATTGGCCCAATACTTGTTAATGGATTTCCTGGTGCAATAACTACTAACTCTGCATCTTGAATTGCAGCTATTGCATCTGGATTTGGTCTTGCTTTGTCTGCTCCAACATATTGAATTCCTTCGATAGTTCCTCTACCTCTATGTTTTACCCAAAACTCTTGCAAATGCAAATCTTCCCCATTTGCTGTAATTCTTGTTTCAACCGTATTATCTGTAATTGGAATAACTTTAGACTCTACTGCAAATTTCTCGCACATCCATTGTGTGATGTCTGAAAGATTCTTTCCGTTCTTTAACATGTTAGTTCTCATTAGATGTGTTGCAGCATCTCTGTCTCCAACTCTAAACCATGTCTCTTCTCCAAAAACTTCCATCTGTCTTAGAAAATTATTGGTATCTTTTTTTACGCCCCAGCCTTTTTCTTCATCTAAAATTCCTGATAATCCATAAATTATTGTGTCAATGTCTGGACAAACATACATTCCATAAAGCCAGTAATTATCTCCAACATTACTAATTACCGTAACTTCTTGATCATGAGCTGCAAAACCTCTGACCATCTTTATTGATCCTGTGCCGCCAGCCAATATTGTTATCATAAATTATTATACCGAAAGTCTCAAAACGCTGACTACATATTACTTCTTCCAAATGATCGCAAAAAACAATCCTCGAAGTTAGATTTATTATTAAGAGTAAAAAAATCGCTACGTGTCTCGTGTAGGAATTTTAGTAGCCTCTCTAGCAGTTATCATGCTAGCATCTACTGTTGGCCCTGCCTTTGCAGCTCAAATGGAATTTAGAACTTGGGTTGAAGGTGGAGCATCTGATGAAGTTGAGATAAAATTCCAAAGAACCGTCATTTTGAATTATGATGATGGTGGAATGCTTGCTGATGAACTTAGAGGTCAAAAGTTTGCAAAAACCTTCAGTGTTGACTCTAATGACCCAGGCGTCAATGAATTACGTGATAGAATTAATTACCAATTTTCCCAATCAGGAAGTTCTGCTGCTGTAACTGATGTTCAAATTGATTATGATACTAAATTAACAGGTCGTGGATTAAACACCTCTATTGATTATAAAATTATTTTAACAATGACTCTTACAAATCACGTACTCCGTGAATCTTCTGGAAGTAACTCCGGTTTAGTTGATATGAATTGGAGAGGATTAATGATTCCAGGTGAAGTTACTGTAGATGCCAAAGGAATTCCTCATGAAATCAATCTCCCAATCTCATTTATTTCTGATGTTGCCCCAGGGTTATACTCTGCAATATTAGGTAGTGAGGCTGAAACTTTATTGAATACTCCAATTATGGATGCAAGTGGAATTAAAGCACAACCATTAGGTAACTGGCACTTTTTGTTTGACCCAACTGGAATCAATGTAGATGCTGCGCAATACGGAATGTCTTCTGAATTAGCAGGAGTTGTTTGGTCATCTTACACAATGGGAGAAAGTAGTCTCAGAGAAGGAATCCAAACAGAAAAAGAACATGAAGCAACATTTACCACTGACACGACTTATGATTTACGAACTATTGAATCTGCAGATTCTGCAAACATTTTCTTTGCCGGATTTGCAAACATTGACGTTTTAGATAGTGCTGAGGTTGTTGGTGTTTATCCTGAAGCACCTGAAGGCTTCGCAACAACATCAACTGGTGAATTTCCTGTCATGATTATTTATGGTATGGCTGGATTTGCAGGTCTCGCCGGAGTTGCAATTTTCATCGTAAGTGAAAAGAAACGTAAAGGTGACATTGCAGCAGGAAATGTACAGACAGGTATTGATCCTTCACAATTAGTTGGTGCTGATACAAGTACTGGCTCTGGTGGTTACAAAACTAACAGAGGTGAAGCCCATCTCAAATCTGATGATTACGAACATCACAGAAGTGTTTATGACAATCCACAAGTTGAACAAAAAGCTGAAGAGCCAACAACCGAACAAGCACCAGCTGAAGAACCAACAACCGAAGAACCAGCAAGTAAACCTGGTGCCATGCCAAAAGGCTGGAAACCAGAGTAATAGTGCGTGCTGGCCGTAACCCTCTTTCTGTTTTACACATTATTCCGCTTTGCAGCCTACCTGAACCAGATGCAGAATTCTATAGTTCTGTTTGGCTTTGCTCCTTGTGGGTCAGATTTCTCATTCTCTTTTCTCGGAAATCTCAGATTTTGTCCTCATCGTACACTCCAAGAGAGATTTTTTTCTGCTCTGTTGCCAACCATCTCTGATTGCCCATCTCCGGACCACAATTTCTGCAAGGAGAGAGGAGTTTCCTCTGTCGTAACAGCACTGTGCACCAGCTCGCACTTGTAATTTTTCTAAAAACTAATCAGTTATTTCAAGATATCTAAAAAATTAGGCATTGAAATGGTCATCATCATATCTATCTTTTTGGGATGTTGCTCTCATGGAATAAATTTTTTGCATAATGTTGACATAAATTTGATAGATGAATTTCACTTGACTAATTTTTGGCATAATGAAATTTGCAAAAGATCTTGCATGTACTTCTGAAAACCTGTGATTTCTAACTATTATTGCTGATTTACCACTCTTATCTAAAATGCTTAGCGTTTTAGGACTAAATGCAGTATCGGTTTGATTTCCTGCACCTAATATCAACAATGCATTCTTTTCTTTTTTGAAATTATCTAATAGTTCATTTATGATGTTTGAATCTGAATAAACTTTCTCAAATTGTATTTTTGGTAATTCCAATTCAAACATTTTTTCATTAATCCTGTTCACAATTTGTGTTTCTTCTTTTGGATCCTCGATAACACCTCTAATCACTCGAATCTTTGATTCTTCCATCTTTTGAAATGAATTGGCAATTTCTAAACCTAGATCACTATGTCTTCCTTTATCGTATGCTACAATAATATTTTTAATATCTTCTTCAAAAGATTTTCTAACTCTTACTCCAATAATATCGCATGTTGTAAGTGAAAGTAATTTTCTATTATTCTTCAAAAAATCAAAGTCAACCAATAATGTATTGATATCTTGTTCTTCTGTAGTTTGTAAAATTGCCTCTGTTGGGTCGTGTGCTAATCTTACTAGATATCTATTTCTTAAAGAACCTGTAATCTCTCTTTTGAACTCTTCTATTGCTTTTAATCCTTTTTCACCAATACCATGTGTTAATGACAATGGTGTTTGTCGTGGTACATTTACAACATCTAAAACTGTAATTTCTCCATCTTTATCTTTGGCAATAGATCTTGCCATCGTATACATTCTTTTTGCAGATCGTTTGTCAAAAACCATCAATACTCTGTATTTCTTTCGTAACTTTGGTCCTTGTGTAAAAACTAGTGGGGCGTTATGTTCTAACTCTTTTTTTGATGTATAAAATTTGTAAATTACAAAACCAATTCCTATCCAAATGATAGCTATTAGCCAACTCTCGGGATGTGTAAATAATAGATAAATTGAAAGTCCCATTGCTGTGAGAATTCCTATTATTGGAATTAATGGAAAGAGTGGAGTCTTGAATCCATAATCTACCGTTGATGCATACAATCTTCTAATCGTAATTGAGGCTAAATTCACCTGTGTGAACAAAAATAGGAACATAACACTTGCTGCAAACGCAATTGCGGTCAAATCCATGGATACTGCAAGAATCAACATGATTATTCCTGAAACAATTGTTGCTACAAACGGTGTGCGATATTTTGGATGAATTTTGCTGAATACGAATGGTAAATTGTATTGTGTTCCCATCGCAAAACTCACTCGACTTGCTGCAAATGTAGTTGCATTTAATGCAGAAAGTGTAGAAACTAAACCTCCTGCTAATACAATTAATGCACCAAATGGAAGAAACTGGTCTGCCGCTTCTATTATTCCTAATTCTCCAAAACTTCCAATAAATTCCCATGCGGGCATTCCAATAACTGATTCGTTTAGTCCTCCTATGAATACAAATGTGAATACAATGTAAACTGAAACAACAATTCCAAGTGAAATCATAATTGCACGTGGGATATTTTTTCTAGGATTTTTTATCTCATCTCCTGCCTGTGAAATTATTTCATAACCTTCAAACGCAATGAATGTTAATCCCATCGCTAATGCCAATCCGGCTACTCCGCTAGGAAGGAAATCTCTATAATTATCAGACCAATTTGGATTTGCAAACATCATTGCACCAATTGCTGCTGCGATTAGTATGCCAATTATTGCTAATTGGGTAAATGTAATTGCATTACCAACCTTTCCTGTATCTGATGATCCTCTGACATTAACAAATGTAAAAATGATTATTGCAATTATGGCAAAAATTTTATCTATTGGAATTCCTGTATCATCTCCAATAACTCCTGATGTTATCAATAGATGCGCAAAAAATGAACCAAACGCAACTGCATAGAGAGAACCTGCAATTGTATGTCCAAACCATGCCATCCATCCGCTAAGGTATGCGTTAGGTCTCGGTAATCCTTCTCTCACCCATTTGTAACCTCCTCCTGTTGCAGGAAATGCAGATCCTAATTCTGCATATGTCAATGCTGTAAATACTGTAATTACGCCATTAAGCAAAAATGCAATCATTAATGCAGCTCCTGCTTGAGCCATACCTGGTCCTACCAGAACAAAAATGGCTCCCCCTATCATGGATGCCACTCCAATCATAACTGAATCCTTTAGAGATAAACTACGCACTAAACCTGATTCTGATTTTTCAAATGTCATACAATTTTCGAGAAAATCTAGATGAATAAAGCCTTGCCTCGTACTGATTGTAGATTACGTACCTTTGACCATATTGAATAACTGTCTGACAATCATCTTTGGATGGTGCGTAGCAAGCTTTACCATTTTTGCCACTCCAAAATCTGCACGAATGAAATCTAAAAACTCATCAGCCGTTAATTCATTAATTATATCTAATTCCTTATCCCACTCGTCATCTGATAGTCCTACCCATCTATTTTGAACCTTAACTGCTGAATTAATTTTTGATTCTATTGCCTTTTTCCATTCTTTTTCATATGGAATTAATGATGCTTCTGTTGTATTGTTATTTTTTATTGCATCTGCTGCAACCTTACCTGCAACTTCTCCAAATCTAATTGCATATCTTATTCCTTCTAAAACAAGAGGATTTGCTTGACCTGCTGAATCTCCAACTAGAATTAAATTATCATAAACTGTTTTCCTTGACAATCCATCATTTGGTATTAATCCGTAATGAAACTCAATTTTTTCAATATTTCCCAAATCTTTGATAGGACCAATTTTTTTATCAATTAATTCATTTAATCTGACCGTTGGATCAACATCTGAATCTGGTTTTCCAACCCCCACTCCAATTCTTGCAGTATTTTTTGATGTTGGAAAAATCCATGCATATCCTGCAGGTGAATATTCTTGTCCTACCATTAACCACCAATTATCGTATTCTAATTTCTCTGTCCTTACTTCAAACTCTGCTCCTGCTCCAAATTTTTTCCACTGGGTCACATATCCTAATTCTTTAGCAACAATTGATGTGAATCCGCTTGCATCAATTATGACTTTAGCCTTAAATTGCATAAGTTTACCTTGTGATTTTGCAACAACTCCTACACATTTACCTGATGAATCCTTTAACACCTCTGAAACATTTGTACCTGTAAATAATTCACTACCTGATGATTTTGCTCTTGTTGCTAAGAATCTGTATGTTTTTCTGACATCTAATACTGCTGCTTTTGCAACATCATCTGCAATTGTAACATAATTTTTTGGTGAACAAAAAGAAAATTTCTTTATTGGATTGTAGCAATCTTTGGGAATTCCAAATTCATTAATATCTGAAATCCATGTTACACCGCTAGTTCTAACAGTTTCTGCAATTTCTTTTTCTTTTTCAATTAATGCAACTGTACAACCATTCTTTGCTGCCATATGTGCTGCAGATGAACCTGCAGGACCTCCGCCAACTACCACTACGTCAAAATTTAATTCTTCCAACTAAATTGATTACATTTCTGAATATTATAATCTAACAATTGATATTTTTTTTGACATGTTTATTTTGGTGTAAATTCACACTAATTCATGGCAGATACTGAAGTTGTACCATTTGTAATGTGGTCCGGATTGACTGCCATTTTGATGGTCATCACCGGATTGGCCTATAAGGCATATCAAAGAAAAAACTCTAAAGAAAAAATCACATCATCAAATAATGATTAAACTCGCATAATTATTCGAATAAAATCTTCTTTTCTCTATAGAGATTTTTAGGATCTGGCTCTGAAATTGCAGAAATTAGCGCTTTAGTGTATGGATTTTCAGGTTGTGATAACACCTTTTCAACTGTACCTATTTCCATCACTTTTCCTGATTTTAAAATCAAAATATCATCTGCAAAGTGTTTGGCTGTTGCAAGATCATGTGTAATGTATATCATTGAAATATTATTTTCTTTCTGAATTTCTTTCATCAATTCTAAAACCTCTGCACGTATTGAAACATCTAACATTGATACTGGTTCATCCGCAATGATAATCTCTGGTTCTACCACTATCGCTCTTGCAATTACCACTCTTTGTCGTTGTCCTCCTGATAGCATATGTGGATATTTTTTAGAAATTTCTTCTGCAGGTTCCAGTTTTACTTTTTCTAATGTTTCGATTACTCTTTGCTCACGTTCCTTTTTTGTACCTATATTATGAATCTCTAAAGGTTCACTAACAATATCTGAAATTGTCATTCTTGGATTAATTGAATCATAAGGATCTTGGTATATCATTTGACATTTCATTCTAAATTTTTTTAGCTCATCTGAATTATCCATAATCTCTTTTTGATTATGAAAAATTTTACCTGAATCTGGTTTAATAGCTCTGAGAATTAATTTTGCGATAGTTGATTTTCCTGAACCCGATTGTCCTGCTATGGCTAAAATTTTTCCTTGTTCGAGTGAAAAATTAATTGAATCTGCTGCAATAACTTCATCTGAATCAGATGAAAAAAAGTTTTTTTTCTTAAATTTCTTTGTCAGATCTTCGATTCTTAGTAAATCCTTCATATTGGTATTATATTCTCCTATGATAAGAAATTTATGCAAAGCAAAAATCGCCAAAATATGAACGATAAATCAAAACAAGAACTGTCAGGATATCAATCATATCTAATCCAAGAAAATCTAAAATATTTCAAACCTCATAAGACAAGTGTTACTGTAACCTTTGCCGAAGAACTTCGTAAGACACTCCAGGAACCAAAAAAATCAATTAGCCCAAAATTTTTCTATGATGAAAATGGTTCCAAACTATTCGATGAAATATGTTCTCTTCCGGAATACTATCCTTACAATTCTGAAACAGAAATTCTACAAACACTTGAGAAAAAATTACTCCCATACCTTTCAAACGAATTTCATCTGGTAGAGTTAGGAAGCGGTTCTTCTGTAAAGACTCGTCTTTTAATTGATATTTTATTCAAATCTCAAACACATTTACAATATTTCCCAATAGATATTTCAGAAATTTTAGATCAAAGTGCCAAAAACCTTTGCATGGATTATGAGAATCTCACAGTAACTGGCGTGGTGGATACATTTGAAAATGGTCTTGATTTCATTGAACATTATGATGACAAGCCAAATCTAATCACTTTTCTTGGTTCAAGCTTTGGAAACTTTAATGAAAATGAAGGAATGAAATTTCTTCAAAAAATTAATAATCTTATGAAATCTGATGATCTATTTCTAATTGGTCTAGACCTGAAAAAAGATCAACAGGTGTTACACAATGCATACAACGATTCCCAGAATATAACCGCAAAATTCAATCTAAATGTCTTGAAAAGAATTAATGATGAATTGGGTGCAGATTTTGATTTAGAAAATTTTAAACATCATGCAATTTATGATGAAGAAAAAGGTCGTGTTGAGATGTATCTTCGTTCATTATCTGATCAATCTATAACAATTCCAAAATCTGATCTATCTGTAACTCTTTCAAAAGATGAGTTAATTCATACTGAAAACTCACATAAATTTTCTATCCCACAAATTGATTCTTTATTGAAGGAATGTAATTTTGAAAAGTTAGAGATTTGGTTTGATTCTAAAAATTATTATTCACTCGTTTTAGCAAAAAAACTCTAAATATCTTCTACGCATCTGAATCCTGAAATTAGCCATCTTTCATCTAATCTGAAAAAATTTCTGTAAGATCCTCTAATTGATTTTGATGGTGTTCCAAAAGAACCTCCACGTAAAACTTTTTGATTTGTAAACCACTTGTCATTGTATTCATCGAATCCACTTTTGAATCCTGGATATCCGATAAACTCTGATGATGTCCATTCCCAAACATCTCCTATCATTTGGTAGCATCCGTAGTTGCTTTTTCCATTCTCATAGGCGCCCACATTACTGCAGTTCCAAATATTTGATTCTAACAAATTTGCATGTGATTCTGTAGGTTTTTCATTTCCCCATGGGAAAATCGTTTTGATTTCTTTTTCATCATTCCAAAGTGCAGCTTTTTCCCATTCTGCCTCTGTTGGCAGTCTTTTATTTGCCCACTTACAGTATGCTGATGCTTCATAGAAGCTTACGTGACATACAGGCTCATTTGGATTAATTTTTCGTTTTCCTGCAAAATCTCTTGTAATCCAGTCATCTCCATCTTTTTCCCAATACATTGGAGACTTCCACTCATTTTTCTTTACTGCATCCCATCCATCTGAAAGCCAAAATGAATAATCTTCATATCCTCCATCATTCATAAATTCCAAATATTCTGAATTACTTGTTAAAAAATTGTCAATCTGATAATCATTTAGATACGTTTTATGTTCTGGAAGTTCAATATCATAACAATAATCGTTTCCTGAATATCCTAAATTGTATAGCCCTCCGTCCACTTTGATAGCTTTCTTTTCTTTATTTGATGATGCTACTGGTTCGTTAATTTTAGCTGGTCTATATTGATCTCCTAACAAATGTTGCAAATCATAAACTAAAAGTTCTTGATGTTGACATTCATGATTGATTGCCATTGTGAAAAGATATGCAGTTTCTTTTTCTAAGGGTTTACTGATAACATCTCTAACCTTATTTGTTATAACATCAAAGTATTGTAGAATTTCATCTACAGTTGGTCTTGACATTACTCCTCGTTTTGATTTATCATATGGTTTGCCAAATTGATTATAGTACGAATTTAGATATTCAGAAAGTTCATCTGAAACAAATTCATAATTAGGTTGTGTTTTGCTTAAGACTATTTCATTTAACCAACTTACATGTCCAATGTGCCATTTTGGTGGGCTCATGAAAACTGCAGTTTGTACACCAAAATCATCTCTTTCTAAGTTTTTTACTAATTGCAATGTTGTATTTCTTGTCTCATTAAATGAGTCTAAAAGAAAATTCTGAGATGGTTCTTCAAGTGTCATGTAATAGTTGAAATTTTTTGAATATATTTGGTTTTATGACTATTCTTTCATTACACAGCATGTAGCGTTGTTAATGTTACGCATGGCCCACCAAATTGAAAATGTTAGTGCTCCAATAGATATGAATTTCAATTCTAATCCTTGCAATGGGAATATGGCAAGTCCTCCTACAATTCCTAAAACTGCTGATAATGATGTTGTACATGCAGGACAACCAGGAGTAAATGCTGTTAGCGCGCCTCCTAATATTGCACTTGTACCATTTTTCATATTTTTACTTCGTTGTGTCTTAATATTGTAAGCGACCAGTGCGATGTTTATTCCTGCTAATATTGCTACGATTGCTGTCAATGTAATTGATGCTGCCATATACATTGGCAATAATTCAATTTCTGCTGACATGTGGGCTAATCCCATTTCTAATGTGAGGAAATAGTATAATGTCCCTACACTGACTCCTGAAATCACAGCAATCATTCCAAACGTTCGCTGTTTCAAAATATCCTTAATTGTTAATTTCAGCATCATATTAGTTTATGATAATCTATGATTAATAATATTGATGTTATTTTTTATGATAAACTTGAATTTTCGAAATAGTACAATGATAGATCTATTGTGATCATTATTATATTCATAATTCAAAATTAGATTGAATCTTATGACTGTTGAATCATCATACCACTCTGCTAATCCTGAAATTCAAACATTGACTGAACAATCAAAGAATTACTCCAAACAAATAATGACAATTGTAGATGAAGTTCAAAAAGTCATAGTAGGACAAGAAGAAGTAATTAAAAAATTAGTAATTGCAATGATGGCTGACGGACATGTTCTATTAGAGGGTGTACCTGGTTTAGCTAAAACCAAAATGGTTGATACATTGTCAAAAACACTTGGTGCAAATTTTTGCCGAATACAGTTTACTCCTGATTTACTTCCTGCTGATATCACTGGAACAAAAATTTATGATAACAAAAATGAAAAATTTGTAACTGAGAAAGGACCTGTTTTTAGTAATCTAATACTTGCTGATGAAATTAATCGTGCACCTCCTAAAGTTCAATCTGCATTACTTGAAGCAATGCAAGAACGACAAGTAAGTATACACGGTGATACATTTGAAATCGAAAAACCATTTTTAGTTCTTGCAACACAAAATCCAATTGAAAGTGAAGGCACATACAGATTACCTGAAGCTCAAATTGATAGATTTGCATTAAAATTAATTATCAACTACCCGTCTAAAGAAGATGAAAAACTAATCATTCAGCGAAATACACAAGAAACCAAACCATCTGCAGAAAATATTGTATCAAAGGATGTAGTACTTGAGATACAAAAATTTGTCCAAAAAATCTATGCAGATGAAAAAATTGAAGAATATGTATCAAGCATTGTGGATGCCACACGAAATCCAAAAAATTATGATCTTGAACTAGGCGATATGATAGAATTTGGTGCCTCTCCTCGTGCATCTATCTGGTTAATTTTAGCAGCAAAAGCAAATGCATTACTTGCAGGACGGGGTTTTGTCATACCTGATGACATTAAATCAATTGCACATGATGTCTTACGACATAGAATTATACTAACATTTGAGGCAGAAGCTGAAGGTAATACTTCTGATGCTCTAATTGATAAAATATTGGAAAAAGTCCGTGCACCATAGAATTCAATTGTCTGAAATTAAAGATCTACTGAAACGTATTCGTGAATTAGAAATCAAAACTAAGGGATTAGTGGATGGTATGATGGCGGGAAGCTATAAATCAAAAATTCGTGGGAGAGGAATAGAATTTTCTGAAGTTAGAGAATATGTTTTGGGTGATGATGTAAGACATATTGACTGGAATGTCACTGCACGTACTAACAAATTACATGTAAAAGAGTTCGTTGAAGAGCGTGACTTACGTGTGTATGTGATATTTGATTATTCGGCAAGTAATGACTTTGGGTTTATGAAAAGTAAAAAATCGATAGGACATGAAGTTGCAGCATCAATCATATTTTCTGCAATGAAAAATAATGATAATGTTGGACTTGGAATATTTACCGATAAACTAGAACAATTTGTTCCTGCAAGAAAAGGTAGAAAACACAGTTTATCATTACTTCGAACATTACTTGCATACAAACCAAAAAGTACACAAACTGATATCCAATCTTCATTACTACAATTACATCACATTTTAGGCCAACAAAGTGTAGTATTCATAATATCTGATTACATATCACCAAACTTTTTACGTCCATTAAAATTTCTTAAAAATCGTCATGATGTAATTTTAGTAAATCTATCTGACATACGTGAATCTGAGTTACCAGATATTGGTTATACAATGCTAGAAGATATTGAATCTGGTGAACAATTAATGGTCAATACTTCTGATGCATCATTTAGGGATGCATTTACAAAAAACTCATTAGAAAATAGTGAAAAAATCAAAAATGATATTACAAAATTAAAAGTAGAAATGGTAAATGTTTCAGAACAAGTTCCATTCGATGTTGCGTTAAGACAGTTCTTTAATCAACGTATGAGGCGATAAATATGGATTATGAATTTGGTTATTGGTATGTTTTATTTGCACTTTTAATACTACCTGGATTTTATTATCTGTATAGATTTTACACAAAAACAAAGAAATCAAATTCACTAAAATTCAGTAATCTACAGCTTGTAAAAAATTCTGTTTCATCACAATCGCAATTACGAAAACACCTTCCATTCATACTCATACTTGTCGCTGTAGGTCTAATCATAATTGGTCTTGCAGATCCAAGAATGCCGCTTGAAAATATTCAAGAAGGAGTGAATGTCGTATTGGTTCTTGATGGCTCTGGAAGTATGGCTGCAACTGACTATCCGCCTACTAGATTGGAATCTGCAAAAAATGCAGCTGAGATTCTAATAGATAATCTTGAACCAAATGATCATACTGGAATCATTTTATTCGAGTCTGGCGCAACAACTGTTTCATATCTGACCCCATTCAAAGAAAAAACCATTAACGATTTACAGTCAATTCGACAAAGAGATGGTGCTACCGCAATCGGTGATGGTCTTGTATTAGGCGTGGATATGGCAAATTCCATTCCTAACAAGAAAAAAGTAGTAATTTTGCTAAGTGATGGTGATCATAATGCTGGTATTGTAACACCAAATGAAGCCGTACAATATGCATTGCAGAAAAAAATTCAAATTCATACAATTGGCATGGGCTCTGATGAACCTGTATTACTTGGAACAAACATCTATGGAAATCCTTTGTATGCAGAATTAAACGAAGAGGAATTGATTGCTATTGCAACTGCTGCAAATGGAAAATATTACAAATCTGTTGACAATGATAGTTTGAATGAAATTTTTGAACAAATCACTGATGATATTGATAGAGAATTAGAACAAGTGAGCATAAAGGACTGGTTTTTCATTGCAGCCGTAGCCGTTTTAGCTGCTAATATTTACATTGTATACGGCAAATATAGAATAGTGATATAACTGTGAGAAAATTATTTTATCTCTTCATCATAATGGGGCTAATTCCTCTATTTGGTTTACCTGCATTTGCTGGAGGGGGATTTGTAGCAGCTAAAACTCCTGAAGTATTAACTACTGATTCTGGTTTTATCATTCAAAGTGTAAATGAAGCTGAGAATTCTGTTTTTATGCAACATGTATTGATAAATGATTCTGGCACTCCTGTTAATGTTTCAGTTTCAAGTTATGCTAGTGCAAATTTTTTAAAAATAGATGAAACATGCAAACCTCAAACATTGTTTACAAATCATATTTTAGTAATTCCATATTCTCCCGTTCAGATTGCTGATCTAGGGAGATATGTTATGCTTCCGGCATTAGTTGAATTTGAACATCCTGAAACTTTTGATCAAATTGAAATATTTTTTGAAAAATATGGTTTATTACTTGATGATGGGGAAAACACTGGATTCACAAATTCTGTTGATTTTTCATGTGATGATGTTTACATCTCAATGAATCCACGATATGATAATTTATTCCAAGAGAATCTTACAATGCAGAGTCAATCTAGTTCATCATCTCAAAACGGTGCACAACAAAACGGTGCACAACAAAACGGTGCACAACAAAACGGTGCACAACAAAATAGTCCTCAAAATGGTCAACAATCAGGCACAAATTTGACACCTCAGGAGCAAGAACTTCTCCAACAGGCTGATGAATTATTACGTGAATATCAAATGGCAGCTGAACTACAAAATTCTCCTCTTGATCCAACTGAACGTCCACTACTAGTTGAACAAAATACTGAACAATTTCGAGATGAAATTAGGGAACAAATGCAAATGCAAGAACAACTAATGCAGCAATTACAACAAAATCCTGACTTTCAAAATTTTGATGAACAATTATCAAACGAAGGTTTGACACAACAACCTCCTTCACTTTCTATGTCTGATGATGAGACCTTGTTATCGGTCCCATATGAAAATGATAATATGTCTGCTGTTATATCTGCAGAATTTCAAAATGGACAAATAACAAATGTTTTACTAGAACGTCCATCTGATGAAATTGAATCTAATCTCTTATGGATAATCCCTTTGATAATCGGAGTTATTGCGGTTGCAATATTCATATCAATGAAACTTCCAAAAAAGAAATCAATCATACAAACTCCTATGATAGTAAAAAATGATAATTATACTATCAGCTATGTTGATCTAACCCGTGAAATGCTAACTGAGGCTCAACAAATGTATGATGAGGATCTTTTCAAAGATGCACACGAAAAACTATCTCAATCAATTCGATTCTATTACTCAAATAGATTTTCTACCGGAACAGAAATCACAAACATGGATGCATTACAATTGTTAAGAAAAGAGAATATTCCTGAATTCGATTCTATACTTGACTATCTTGGTATGTGTGAAATGATTGAATTTGCAAAAAATCCTACGGAAAGAAAAAAATTCTTTTCTGCGATAGAGAGATTTTCACAAATTATTGAATAGTTTCAAAAATTTTGATTAGATTTCTTTTATGAGCGTCTTGATGTTTGCCACATTTTCAGGTGTAAGTTCAATTTCTTTGTGTTCTGCTTTTACATGTTCTTCGATTTTTACCATCAATTCATTTTCTGTTGGTGCGCTTGCAGACCATTCACAATCTTTTCCTGCATCGTGGCAGCTGATACTTTTTGTCATATTTGCCCAATGTTATTAAGAAACATAAAAATTTTAAAAAAAAGTTATTAACTTTTTACACATTTATTAATAATATTCTATGGTTATAGAATATGACGACAATGATTCAAGTAAATCTTGAAACTGAAAATGTTGACAACGCCGAAGCATGGGTAAATGAAATTGCCAATGTCTATGCAGATATGGAAATATCTGACATAAGCATATCTGGAAATAAGATTTCATTTAAAGCCGGTCTATCTGGAATGGATGATACCACTTCTGATGATATCAGACTAAAGATTGACGAGTATGCTACCATGTCTGACACACAACTCAAAAACATTTCATGCTGATAACCCAAAATTCTTATTTTTTTTTATCCCCTTCAATGAATATTTTCAATTCAGAATGAACTATTACTTTTAATCAAATCTAAAGAATAACATTCAAAACTTTATCTGAATGTGCAAGCAGTAATGTAAATGCAACAACTGCAACAATTTGCTTTCCTACCATTTTAATTGCAAACATCCATGACATTTCACGAATAACGGTTAAGAATGTCACAATGCACGGAAGTAATGTTCCTGCTAGATAAACTCCTGTCAAAATTTGTAATGCTGAAAGTGAACTTACTAAATTAGGTTCAGCAAGAAGTAATAATCCGTCTTTTCGAATAGAGCCAAATATTATTGCAAGTGATGCATCTTCAGGTAGATTAAAGAATTTCATTAGGAAACCAATCTCGACTGCAAAATAATCTATAATGCCTGTCCAACTTATGATGGACGCAACAAATGTGATTGCTAAAAATATTGGGAGTGCCATCTTAAAGAATTGACTGATGTTTGACTTTGATTCTCTCCAAATTGCACTGACTGTAGGTTTTTCAAAGAATACTTGTCCCTCAATTACTGGCATGTTTAGCTTGACGCGATTTTTCTTTCTGCTGACCAGTCTGGTATAAAGAATAGTTGTTGCTGTCAAAAAAAGTAAAAATGGAATTACCAACCAAGGCATGCCCGATGCTGAAAAAACAGCAATAGATGCACTAAATTGGTATGAACATGCAGAACCAAAACTTATTGCAGAAACGGTTGTTCCTCTTGTGCAACTTGAACAGGATCTACTACTAATAACGGCAGGAACATTACATCCAAACCCCATTACTATTCGAGTTACATCTCTCCCACTCACTCCAATTTTCTTTACTAGTGGATGAATTGCTAAAGATGTTCTATCCAATAATCCCGTTGATTTGTAAATCCCTAATACTAATGCGTATATTACAACTACAGGGGTTGCCCAAACAAAAAGAAATGGACCCATGGATACAAATCCATAGTCTCCAACAAAAATGTCCATTAATGGCGATGGTAAAGTACTAAGACTTTCTATTGGTTCTTTCAAAAGATCTGATATTATTGGATGAATAAGCTCTCCAAAATAATTGGCTCCAATGACTGATAATATGGACGGAGAAAGCAATAATGCTAGTCCAATCAAAATCCCTGCGTGTTTTTTCTCAAGTATTGTTGATTTTGGCCTAATCGATATGCCTGTATGAACTGTTTTGTTCGAGAATACACGTGGATTCTCTAATGTCTCAAAAATACTACTTTTTTGAGAATCGGTAATTCTTCGTGCATCTAAGGCTGTAATGGGAATCTTAAGATCCTGTTCTAGATTTTCAAGTATACCTGCATTTTTTGAATTAAATCTATCCCAATTTGTTACTATTATCATTCCTTTCTTGTTTTTGATCAATGGGAGAAAATATTCAATATCATCATCTATGTTTGTGGCACTAACAACAAGTAATATGGAATCGTTTCCATGTATCGATGAAATTGCAATCTTTGTTGTTTCACTGTCTGAATCAAAAACAATTCCAGGTGTGTCGACAAAGGAAAATTTATCGTTGTTGTAAGATTCCTTTGAAACGGTAGAACCTTTAAAATTACTACTCTCTGCATCCTTTCCGGTAAGAGATGATATTAATTGTGATTTACCAACTCCTTCTTTACCGATTACAATAATTTTTGGAGTTGAAGAACTTTTTAGCATGGTAAGCCATCCCATCCACATGATGGACAAAAACTAACTTCTTCTGGCCATGAATCACCACACGCACCACAAACTTTCTTTGTTTTTTGAGACTGTTGTGTAAGATTAGTTTGTAATGGCTCTAATGCTCCTATACCATAATCTTGTTCTGGTGGTTCAAAAGTTTGAAGAATTTTTGGAAATTTTTCAGATAGTTCAGACCATTTTTTATCTAAGCGAACAGGAGGGGACAAATATTGACCATCTAATGATTTATCACGATATGTTTGTCCACATGTTGCTAATACCCATTTTTCGTATCTTTCTAACCACTTTATGGATTTAACAAGTAGTTTTAACATCAGAAGTTTTTCATCAGAAGTTTTTGGTATTGTGCAATGTGAAATCTGATTAGGTTCCCAAATATGAGATGGGATTGAATTAGCATCAAGTAATTTTGGTATAAATTCATGACGCCACAAAAACACCGCATCATTTTTTGTAGCAAATATCATTCCAAAACCAAAAAGAATTATTTGATCATCTTGTTCAGTTAATGAATATTGACTAGTTCCCTGTTTAGGAATTGGGGCGCTCTGTTTGGTAAATCCATATTCTGCTAAAAGATTTTTCTCGTATAGTATATCTTTACCAAAGGCATAGATTTGTTTCGTAAAAAATCTCTGCCAGTCCTTTTGTACATATTTTGGAATATATTCTGAATAACTCTGGTTATTTTTCTCTTCTGCAGAATTTTGTTTATTCGCTTTTAGTTTTTCAACAAATTTCCCTGTAACGCTAAATGCCCGAGTTCCCATATCTCCGTAACCACTAGATTTCTCAGGAATTTTTATATATTAAGATTATTGCTTATTCTTAATAATTATTATGATAAATACCTAAAAACTTTAATATTCATAGGCGTCAAATAGTGTATGCTTGAAGTAGTTGTCGTAGGAGCGGGACCCTCAGGAATTGGCGTATCAATAATACTCCAAAAGATGGGAGTCAATTTTACAATTTTAGACCGTAATAATGTGGGTAGTTCTTTTCTTAAATGGCCAAAACAGATGAAATTACTAACTCCTTCGTTTTTTAGCAACACATTCAAAATGATAGACCTCAACGCAATAACTTATGATACTTCACCTGCATTGACGTTGCAGACAGAACATCCAAGTGGGCAAGAATATGCAGCATATCTGAAAAAACTTTCAGAGCATTTTAAGCTGCCAATTCAGGGTAACACCAATGTAGATTCAGTATCCAAAAAAGATGATGTATTTACAATAAAAACTAACAAAGGAGAAATAAAATCTAAATATGTAGTCTGGGCTGCAGGTGAATTTCAATATCCAAAAATTCACTCATTTCCAGGTTCAAAACATTGTACACATAATAGTTTGATTTCTAATTGGGAGGATGTTCAAGGTGAAGAATTTTTTGTTATTGGTGGTTATGAAAGCGGTATGGATACTGCAATTAACTTAGCAGCACGAAAAAAACGTGTCCTAATAATTGACAAAGATAATTTGTTAAGCACTGAAGATATAGATCCTAGTAGAACAATTTCCCCATACACAAAAGACAGATTGAGAAAAGTCAACACTGACAACCTAATAGAGTTTCATACTGGAAAAGTGATTAGGGTAGAAAAAGATCAAAATGAATATATAATTTTTACAGACAAAAAGAAACTTCGCTCAAAAACAAAACCAATCCTTGCTACCGGTTTTAAAGGAAGTCTTTCACTGATTAAAGGATTGTTTGACTGGGAAGATGGAAAATCACAATTAAATTCATATGATGAATCTACAAAAACACCAGGACTTTATGTAACAGGTCCAATGCTACAATCTCATAATATGATCTTCTGTTTTATTTACAAATTCCAACAGAGATTCGCAGTAGTTGCAAATAACATTGGAATAAAATTAAGCAAAGATGTCTCTGTAATTGAACAGTACAAAAAAGAAGGAATGTATCTTGACAATCTGGAAAATGCCAAAGACGAGTGTGCATGCTAAAAAGATGAAAAGTTTAGAAGATAATTTACAAGAGTGTATAAACGAGATGATATGGGCAGATAACAGACAAGATACTATCTATTGGTTAGGCAGAGTAGACGCATTTATGAAAATGGTTCATGAGCATGATTATCAATTATCTCTTTCAGTAAAACTTGAAAAATGTACTATTGAAGAAAAGTAATTTTTTATTATGTGCCTGTGATCATTACTTTTATTGAATTATTATTTTCTATAGCACATTCAAATGCTTCTTTAGAATCTTTTATTGAAAATTTATGAGTTACAAGATTTTTAACATTTATTGAATGATTTTGTATCAGATCAATTGCTGTTCTGATATCCTCATTTGATGCTGCATATGTAGTATGTATGGTAATTTCTTTTGAATATACCTGTGACATATCGATTTCACACAACAAATCCTTTCTTGGTTGACCAAATAGCATTATCTTGCCACCCTTTCTAACTAATTCAATTGCTTGTTTCAATATTTCTATATTTGATGTTGCAATAATGATTAAATCCACTCCTTGGTTGTTAGTTATCTTTTTGATATTATCAAAATTTTCAATTGTTGAATTAATACCCTGACCTAAATTCATCTCTTCACAAATTTTTAGTTTTTCTTTATTCACGTCAACACAAAAAATTTGATTAAATTTGTAATGTTTTGCAAGCATTGCATGCATTATTCCTATTGTCCCCATTCCAAAAATTACACATGAATCATTTTCCATGGCTTTGATTTTATTCCATGCTCTAACACAACATCCAAGCGGTTCAATTAACACTCCCTCTTCATTACTAATTGAATCTGATAATGGAATTAAGCAACCATTCAATACATTCCATTCAGGCAAAACAAATTTTTCTGACATTCCACATGGTTCTAAACTATCTTCATACTTTTCACACATTGTATGATTTCCATGTAGACAATAATGACATTCATTACAATGAGTGTGATGGTGAACAAAAACTCTCATTCCTTCTGAAATTTCTGTATTAACTTTTTGTCCTTTTTTAAGAACTGTACCACAAATTTCATGTCCTAGTTTTGTTGATGGTTTACTTGAATCACCATTCAAATTTTCTTTATCTGTACCACAAATACCACAACCATCTAATTTTATGAGTACGTCACCTTTTCCAATTATAGGTTCATTGACTTCTTTGACAATTACTGAAGAATTTTCCGTAATATCTACCGCTTTCATAGTTCTAAAAAATCTAGTATTCTAGGCATAATTTCGACCATATCTAATTTTTCAGGTAATTTTTTTTCTGAAATTGTAGTGCCGATAATTGGCAATTTGGAATTTTCATTATCAATTATTCCATGAGACCCATGAATTAATGATGTATCATGACTGATTTTTTTTGTCTTCATATCAAAAAATAATTCTAATGGATCAAATCCTGGTTTTCTATGTATGTCTACTGAAAAAGTAAAGTCTGGTGCATTTTTTTCATCTCTCCACCAATGATAATTAAACCATGAATTTTTTTCAGATGTTAAGATGATATCTCCACTTCTTTCATTGTCTATGTGTAATTCTTTTTGTTTATCTTTATTGAAAATTTCTCCAATGGGTTGTTTCTCAAAAATTTCCGTCACTGTTTTCTCGAATCCGGGTTTTATGAAGACATGTGCAATTTGATGGTCACACATTGCAAACGCCTTACTTAACTCAAAATCAATATACTCTTTTCCGCCTATCTTCCTAGTTTGTAACAATGAATTTTCATTAAGAATTATGTTTGGAGAAATTGAATTGTCTACTTGATTAAAACCATATTCTGAAAGTATTATTATTTCATATTCTATTTTTTCTGATTGTAAAAAGTCAATCAAATTTCCTATCAATTCGTCAACTTCTGATAAGCTATTTTGAAATTCTATGCTTTCTGGCCCATATTTCTGACCTGCATAATCCAAATGTGGAATATAGGTGAAAAGTAAATCTGGATTGTGATTCTTTATTGTAATTTTTGTGGCATTGATAATCCATTTACTTGATTCTATTGATGCAAATGGTCCCCAATACCATTTTAAATCAAATTCACCTATCTCTTTAACTATTTCTTCATAGAAATTTTCAGGTTTAGAATAACACCACATAAGAAAATTATTTTCTAAATGTAGTGGTTTTGGAGTTATCACGATATCTGATTTTGCAAAAAGTGTATTTTGCCAAAACAATACTGCAGTTTTTATTTTAGAATTCTTTTCTTTCAAAACATCCCAAATTTGTGGTTTTTTTACTAATTTTGATGGCTGATCCCAAAAATGAATTTCTTTGTACGTTTTATCATAATATCCATTTGCAATAATACCGTGTTCACTTGGATATGTGCCTGTTAGAATACTTGATTGTGCACTACATGTGACTGCTGGAAATGTTGGAATTAGTACTGAGTGATTATTTTCTATAATTTTGGAAATATTTTTTGTTTTATTTTTATCAATATTTGCCCCAACTAATCCTGGAATATCTAAGACAATGATTTTCTTCATCTCTATATGATTAATTTTTATTGTATAATTATGTGATGTATAGCTTTTTTGTTATGATATATGCGGGGATAATGAGTGATGATAAAATTATCCCATACACAAATTCATTACTTAAACTTACAATTATTGCATCTAATAGTATGATTCCTAAAATCTGAATTGTAACTATTTTTGAAATATTTGTTTTATAATATTTTAACGAGAAAAACATCAATATTGAAAAAATTCCTAAAAATATTATTGAAATCCAACTATAATCTTGAGCTATTAAATAAATCACACTTGCAATAGTTACTATTAAAAATATTTTATTTAGAATACTATCTTTTGAATTTGTATTCAATTCATTTTTGGCAAGAATACTGATTCCTGCAACATAAATTGCCACTGGAATTGCATAAGGTAAGATTTCAAAACTTAATTCCACAATCGAAAAACCTAAGATAATATTTAAAAATCGTATTGCGGAAATAGTAAATATTCCAGCTGATGTTATATTTTTTAATTTAAAATTATATGATATGATTAATCCTGTCATTAGTAATGAAATGATGATTGATGTCTCACCAATCATTACTGCAGACAGATTCGCTATTGAAAAACAAACTATTGTAAGATAGAGTGCGGTATTACGTGAAATTTTTCCAGATGGTAGTGGACGTTTTGGTCTTTCAACTGAATCTATTTTATGATCTGCATAATCATTCATCACCATTGTACCTGCAAAAAGAAATCCCGTTGCAGTTAACAAAAACGGTAATACATTAAATTCAAAATTTCCATTTGAAATTAAAAAAAAGCCAATGAGTACATTACTGAATGATGTAAAAATTCCTGGAAATCTCACTAATTGAAAAATATTTTTTAACATCTCACATCATTGATTTTAGATGATTTAATGCCTCACTGGCAGCCTTTTCTGGTTGTTCTAGATATGGATACAATTCAATTGTAATGAATCCTTCATATCTGATTTTTTCTAAATTCTCAAAAATCTTTTCAAAATTTATCACTCCATGTCCTGGGATTAGATGATTGTGAACTCTATCTTTTGATATGTCTTCAAGATGAACGTGTTCAATAAATTGTTCTAATTTTAAGACAAGATCTGCAGGATCCTCCTTTACACAAAAGAAATGACCTATGTCAAAATTCAATTTTATGAAATCGGTATCTATTCTTTTCATAAATTCTAAAAATTGGTCTGAGTTTTCAATTAACAAATTTGGTTCTGGTTCAATTAACAATTTGACTTTTGTTTGTTCCAAAAGTGGAATTAATTTTTTAATTCCTGTTTCAAATATTTTCAGATCCTTTTCTTTAGGAATTCCTTCAATTTGACCTCCAGGTTGCGTTGAAACAGTCTTTACATTTAATTTATCTGCAAGTATTATGCAATTTTTTGTATGTTCTATTCTTTTATTCCTAAATTCAATTGAATCTTCAATCCATGATGGATGATGAAAATCTTGTATTGCACATAACATAAAGCCATTAAGATTTGAAATTGACATTTCATTGTTTTTTAGTTTATTTTTAATTTGTAAAATTTTTTCATCTGTTAGTGGTGGATATGCGTGTGGTGTATCACACATTATTTCTAATGCTGAATACCCTGCATTTTTTATGGAGGTTATACTTTCCTCTAATGAATACTGTCTGTATGCATTAGTACTGAAAGCAAATTTCATTTTAATTATTAATCTTATAATTTCTTGATTTTTTTAAAAATGATTCTGGATTATTATACAATAGCTTTTCAATTTCATTTTCACTAAAGCCCTCGTTTTCCATGTATAGTGCAGTTTTAGGTACGCTTAGAGGATCTGACTTACCCCAATCAGCTGAACTATTTATCAAAATATTTTCTATTCCATATTTTTTGATTATATTTACAGCTCGAATTGGATTTAATTTTGTATCTGGGTAAACTGTTATTCCTGAAAATACTTCGTATGATTTTGACAATTCAATTGTTTCTTCTGTGTTATGGTCTACTATGATTCGTGTTTGGTCGACTCCTGTCTCCTCAATTATCTCAAATGTACGTTTAGTACCTTCTAATTTGTTGATGTGTGGAGTATGGACTATGATTGGGCATCCCAACTCATTTCCTAAAATTAATTGTTGTTTCAAAATGTCCTCTTCTTGTGAAGTTATATCGTCAAACCCTATTTCTCCTAATGCTACTACGTTATCCCTTTCCAGATATCGCTGAATGTTTTCCATAGCTTCTTTTGATAATTTTTCATTGTTAGCTTCTCTAGGATTAATTGATATTGCACAGAAATGATTTATTCCAAACTCTTTTGCCCTATTTCTCTCAAATGTGATTATATGTTCCCAATAATCTTCTAATGTCTTATACGAGGTTCTTTCTTGGCCTAACCAAAATGATGGCTCGATTACTGTTTTAATTCCCGCCAATCGCATATTCTCATAATCATCGGTTGTTCGTGAATACATGTGAATATGTGGATCAATGAATTTCAATTATGAATTAGATTATTCAAGAAAATAAAAGTCTCACTAGCAGCTTCTCTGGGTTTTTCAGCATATGTGTATAACTCTGCAGTCAAAAAACCATCATAATTAATTTCCTTTAGATTGGAATAAATTTTTACAAAATCAATTTCTCCATATCCTGGTATCAAATGATAGTGGATGGAATTTTTACAATCACTGATATGGGTATGAAATATTTTATCTTTAAATTTATGAATCACTTTTGAAAAATTTTCATTTAAGACTGCAACATGACAAGTATCTAAATTCAATCCTAAATTTTTAAAATTTTTAGATACTTCAAAAACATCGTGTGATTTTTCTATTAAAAGACCTGGTTCATATTCCATACAAATTAAAATACTATTTTTTTCCGCAAATTCTAAAATTTCTGATAATGATTTGTTGATCTGTGTCATTTCATTTTCAAATATTTCCGTATTTTTTATTCCAGATGTAATACATACTGAAGGTGCACTTAACTCCGCAGCTACTTCTATTGCTTTTTTTGTATATTCCACTCTCCATTTTCTTAATGTTTCATTTTTGTTAGATAATGATGGTTCAAATTTTTCATCATTTCCATTTTCTAAATTCCATCCTAATACGGTATTTGCATTAATGTTTGAAACTAATAATTTTCTATTCTCTAAACTACTCTTAATCTGTTTTAATTTTTCATTTGATAATGGTAAAAATGCATGTGGTGTGTCTGCCACTATCTCAAGACCATCATATCCAACATCTGAAATTATTTCAATTGTTTCTAGTAATGAAAATTTTGTAAATGCATTTGTACTGAATCCTGTTTTCATTCTTTCATCTTCAAAATATTGACAACTTCAGTTTTTGCTCTTTGGACCATTTCAGGCTCAATGTATGAATCTGGATTCAAGATTTTTGCTGTTTCCCAGATCAAATTTGTGATTTTTGCATCTATTTCATGTTCTTTTCTATTCATATCATTTTTCTTATTTTATAATTAATTATCTTTGTCCAAAAATCCATTCATAATTTAGATTCCCTTTCTCTTTGAGCCTTGAATTTTCCACGAAATGCAAACGCCGCAATTATGGTTCCTACAAATGGGGCTGTCCAATATAGCCACAAATTTTCCATTACTCCTGATAATAACGCTGGAGCAAGCGCACGGGCTGGATTCATTGAAGCACCTGAAATAAACGCCAAAAATAAAATATCTAATCCCACAATGCCTCCAATTGCTACGCCGCTAAATCCTCTCAAACCTTTTGTATACACGACATAAAAGATGACTCCCATGAGCATTGCAGATGCTAAAACTTCCACCGGAAATATCAAAAGCATGGAAAAATCAAAGTTTGGTGCATTTGCACCTAAATCCGCTTTATCCCCAATTATACTTAGAACAAATAATGAACCTAGTATAGCACCAATTATCTCTGCTGCAAAATAATACAAAATTTGAATTTTCGATATATGGCCTGTGATATAATACCCGATTGTAACTGCTGGATTGAAATGTGCAAGTGATATCTTGCCAAATGAATAAACTCCAATTAACAATGCAATGAATGGTGCAACTGCTGCAAATGGAATTCCCAGTTCTCCGTTAAACATCTCTGCGTCCAAAACAATTGAACCTGTTGCAAAAATTACAAGAATGAATGTTCCAATTAATTCAACTGTAAAAATTTGTAAATTTGAATATGCCATTATTTCTCATTATCTATTGATGCAATCAAACTCAAAACTTCAGATTTTATCTGATCACGAATCTCTCTGACCTGTTCTATTGTTTTTTCTTTAGGGTCTGGTATATTCCAATCAATTACATCTTTTACAAAAAGTGCTGGACATGATTCTTTATCCATGCATCCCATGTTAACTGTCTTAAATGAATTAGAAATCATTGATTGAGATAGTGTTTTTGGAGATTGATTTGTCATGTCAATTCCAATTTCTTTCATTACTTGTATAACAACTGGATTTAGATTTCTTGAAGGAACTGTTCCTGCACTAATTACATTAAATTTATCTTCTGAGAATTTTTTGAAAAATGCTTCCGCCATCTGACTACGACCTGCATTTTCTACACATACAAACAGAACATCTCTAGTCATAATATTTATATAAATATATGTTGATATAAATATTAATTGATATGAATGGACCTGCTCTTTTGAAGTGTATTTGTGATGAAACTAGATTTGAAATTTTAGAATTATTACAAATAGACAATGAATTGTGTGTAAATGATTTTGTTGAAAAATTAGAAAAAGATCAACCGCTTGTTTCGCATCATCTCAAAACTCTAAAGCAATGTGGAATTGTAAAATCAAGAAACGAGGGAAAAAAGGCAATGTATTCAATTTCTAATCCTCAACTATCTACTTTGATATCTGCTGTGACTAAAACAAGCAATAAAATCCCAACTTTATGTACTGATGAAAACTCTTGCTAGAACTTTTCTGTTCTAACTACGCCAACATCACTAACGTACAAAATTATGGTAAAATCTGGAAATAATGTTCTAGATATATCCTCAATTACTGCTGATAATTTCTCTTCACGCATAATTACCTCCACTTTGACATTTTTTTCAGATTGTATTCCTTGACCTCTTAATCCCTTTTCTCCATTACCATCCACTTCATAAGATGTGTATCCTGTAATTTCATGATTCTTCAAAATATCGATGACATTTTTTTGTGCCAATATTTCACAGGTGATTGTAAGTAATTTTACATCATAGAGTTTCATATGAACACCCTTGTAACGTAATTGAATAAGTCTATTGCTTCTTCACCATGTACCCATGTTGAAACGGTGAACATGATTGGTAGTAACACGATAATATTGTATGGGAATGTAATTCCTAAAGCTGATGTAATGTATAGACTTGGATTAGCTTGAGGTATGGCATGACGTAAAACAGCTGGTGCTGCAATAAATGATGCACTAGCCAAAAGTAATCCAAACATAACTGCCCCACCTAAACTTAATCCCAATGCTGTTGAAACTAGTACGCCAATTATTCCATTAATTGTTGGCATTATTATTGCAAATGAGGTAAGAAAAACTCCAACCTTTTTGATATCCTCTAATCTTTGTCCTGCAATTATTCCCATCTCAATCATAAAAATTACTATTGCTCCTGTAAACAGATCATCAAAAACAATACTGATTGGTTCAAAACCTTCTTCTCCAATTATGTATCCAATTACAATACTTCCAAGTAAAATCACAATTGCTTTTCCTGTAATTGATTCTTTTAAGACCTGGGAAAGTTTTGTTTTAGTTTCTTTCATTCCCATGTCGATATCAGATACTTTGTCACCTGAAAATGACTGTTTTTTTGTACGAATCTGTTTTGATACTGCCATGTTTGTCAAAAATATTGCCAGGATGAATGCTACAGGTTCTAACACTGCAAGAATTGCTGCCAAATACCCTTCTGATGTTACTCCTTGATTTTTGAGAAATGACAATCCTACTGAGAATGTTACTGCTCCAACTGCACCGTATGTGGATGCTAATGCGTATGAATCAAAGATGTTGAATTTACCTAATCTTCTTAGAATTTGATAATGGTTCAACGTGAATAATAATGACAGACCTATTGCAACTAGCATTGGTACTAACATCTCCTCAAAACCCGTTTTTCTCATCTCTATTCCTCCATGAAGGCCGATAGCAGCTAGGAGGTATATTGGCAAAAACTCTGAAATTGCTTCAGGAATTTTTAAATCAGATTTTATTCGTGCTGCAATAATCCCAAACAAGAAGAATAGGATGATTGGAGTTAGCAGATTCGATTGGATTAATTCTAAAATATCCATTAGCTATATTTGAAAAAATTTTCTGCTGAAATAAAAATCCAGAGGTCATTTTTGATGCCTATAGTGATAATCAATTGATATGCATTTGATATAATATTCCATAGTTTCGAAATAATGATTATGTATAATAAAGAATAATTCAGCGAAATATTATGAAGAAGATTGAAGCAATCATCAATCGAAAAAATTACCCAGTTCTTCGTGAAAAATTAGATTCTTTGGGTATTGACATTATCGATAAACGAAATTTAGAAGACAGTAAATTCATCAGTGAATCAAAAGGTTCTCGTGCTGGTGGAACTGGTGTTAGATCTACAATGCTTGCAAAAATTGAATTGGCCATGCAAGATAAAGAAGCACGTGCGGTCCTGGAAATAATTTCTAAAAATTCAGGTCTTCCTCAATCTATCAAGAGTAAAATTTTTGTCTTTGATATGGAAGAAAGTATTGATCTATCCACTCTTGAAGGCCAGGCTGATGTAGAACCTGAAGAAAAACCTATTCCTGTTAGATTTGCTACAAAACGTAATAGATTGGTTCCACTCCAAAAGCGAACCTTGTACAAATTAGAACAATATTACGATGAGCATAGTGAAATTTTAGAATCTGACTATAGAATTCGTTCATTTAGCGATTTTGTTAATTATTGTATCTTGAAATACCTTCCAACCCTAGATAAGCAATTAAAGAATCCAACAATGCTTTATGAAGATATTTAGTAATTTTTTTTAAATATAATCTGCAAACAAATACAGACCGAGTAAGGTCATACCTACTGCTGCAAAGCCAAGTTTGGCAACAAAGATTTTTGATTTTCTAATTTGAGTTGTAATTTGTTCTAGTTTCAATTTATTTTGATTAACCTTCGTTTTGTTCCACGTTCTGTGGTAATATATGCCATTTTTGGTTTGGATGACTCAATTTCTGAAGAATTTTCCAAATATTTTGTTACAGTTCCTCTTGCTGAGGTGATCACTGTTTTATTTCTTTTAGATAAAATGACTGATGCGGTTCTTCTTGATTGATATTCTTTGAATGTTTGTCCTGCCCAGTTGTAGCTGATATCCTCTTCAACTATTTTGTTTGAGGTTCCACGTTTTGTTATTAATCTAAGGCTCATATTCCTCAGTTCACCAACATTATCATAATTACAGGTGGAATTACGACTATTACGCCTATAATTGTGCATTTTAGATAGTCTAATTTGGTTAATTTTGAGAATTTACTTCTATCGAGTGATAATTTCATTTTAGATAACTTCTTCCCCTTCGTTTCCGGATTTGATATCAATTGCCCGTAACATTTGTGAGATGAAAATTTTACCATTTCTTGCGTTCTTCTTGATAATGTCTACGGTTTTTTCTTCTTTTGACTCTGGAACTACTACCATCATTCTATATTTGTCGCCAAAATGAGGTGTAAACACTTCCATACCTTTTGATGTGTGAATTTCAGGTTCAGTTTTTGCACCTCGACCTCTAACTTTGATAATTGTTAGTCCGCCAACGTCAATTTCTTTTAATCCTTCACTGATTTCCATCACGTCGTTTTCTGCAAGTATGACTTCAAGTTTTAACATGAATTATTTTATCTGTCAAAGTAATTAATAATTTAGAAATTGTACATCTTTTGATTATCACTGATAACCAAATTGGTAAACTGTTAAATGAAAAAAACTTTCAAAATTTTTAATGATAGATACCGGAGACACAGCATGGATGTTAATAGCAGGATGCTTGGTTCTGTTAATGATCCCAGCACTTGGATTATTCGAGTCGGGTCTTTTGCGAAAGAAAAATGTGGTTTCGATTTTCATGCAGATCTTCTTTGGAATGTCACTCCTAAGTGTAATGTGGTTTGTCTTCGGATTCAGTCTATCATTTGGTCCATCAACACAGGGTATTATTGGTAATCTTGATTGGACATTTTTGAAAGGAATTCCTTGGGATGCACCTCTTGAACAGTACGCGCCAACAATTCCTGGTGTATTATTTGTAAAGTTCCAATTGATGTTTGCATGTATCACACCTTTACTACTAACTGGAACTATCGCTGAAAGAATGAAGTTCAGCTCTTTTATCATATTCATATCTGCATGGTCAATGCTCATCTATTACCCAATCGTTCACATGGTTTGGGGTGGTGGATGGTTAGCAGAACTTGGTGTAGTTGACTTTGCTGGTGGTATCGTTATTCACACTACTGTAGGAATGGCAGCACTTGCAGCCGCTTTAGTACTTGGAAAAAGAAGAGGATTTGGCCCTGCCATAAACATCCCTCACAGCATTCCTCTTGCAGTATTAGGATCTTCATTATTATGGCTAGGATGGTTCGGATTTAACGCAGGAAGCGCACTCGCATCTGGCGGTGTAGCAGGAAATACTGTAATTGTAACTCACTTGGCATCTTCTGTATCTGCTCTAATCTGGGCTGGATTGTCTTGGATGCGTACAGGAAAACCATCTATCGTTGCTACAATAAACGGCGCTATTGCTGGTCTTGCAGGAATTACCCCTGCATCAGGCTTTGTCAGCGTAGAACATGCATTTGTTCTTGCAATAGCAATTGGTATCTTATCATACGGAGGAGTCGTACTAATTAGAGATAAATTAAAAATTGATGATTCACTTGATGTAAGTTCCGTTCACGGTATTGCAGGAATTGTAGGTGCACTTGGAATTGGAATATTCGCAAGCACTTTGATTAATCCTGCAGGTGTTGACGGCTTGCTCATTTCTGGAAGTCTGGATCAAATCTGGATACAGGGTGTTGGAATTGCAGTTGCTGCTGCTATGGGCTTTGGTGGAACATGGCTACTTTTACAGTTAATCAAACATCTTATTGGTATACGTGTCGAACCAGAACAAGAAGACGTTGGTTTGGATATCAGTGAACATGCAGAACAAGCTTACTCTGATGAAGAAGAGTTCAAGTTAAGCCTTGATGAAAAATTAGAATCATCAAAAAAGAAATCTGACGCTTGATGTCTGATGGATGACGATAAAGAATACGAAGAGAGACCTGAATGGGAATGGCTGAAGAAATAGTAACTACACAATCTTATGAAAAACTTTGTAGTGATGTACTTTATTCAAATGAAAGTGTTCGTTTTGTAGGTTTGGTAAATAATAAATCTGATTTAATACACAGTGTTCAAAAAAAAGATTTAGATCCACTTTTGGATGATGATGAAATAAAAATTTCAATAAATTACTCATTGGAAAGATGGAGAAAAGCACAAAATCTTTCATTTCGTTTAGGTCATGAAAAACTCACACTAACTGAATATGAACATGTAACTTTAATTTCAATTCCATATGATGGAAAATTATTACTAATCAGTACTCAGCCAACTATACATTATCATGAAATGATACAAGCAATCATTTCTGTAATTCCTCCATGGGAGAATTAATAATTTGGAAAACGCTACTGTTAGTTATATTCAATTACTACGAGAAGATTTAGCTATATTTCGAGTGGTTCCTGAAGGTCCTTTTCCTGAATACAAAGCAGGTCAGTTTCTCACTTTAGGACTACCTGTAAAAAGTGAAAATAATCGTGTAATCAATCGTGCATATTCAATTGCATCTCATCCTGAAAATAAAAAATATATCGAGTTTGTCATTCGGTGGGTAAGAAAACCATATCCTGGAAGATTAACCACTGCAATGTTTAATCTAAAAGAAGGTGATCCAATTCAATGGAGAAAAGCTAATGGCACTCTTACAATTAATGACAAATTACCAAACGGTGAACCTGACAAACGAAGAATTGTCTGTATCGGGGGTGGAACCGGATTGGCACCGTTTGTTAGTTTTGCCCAACATCTTCATGATGTAGGAGATAAGCGTGAACTTGTTGTTTTACACGGAGCAAGTTACGTTGATGAACTAAGTTACAGAGAACGTTTGACGGATTTAGAACTTGAAAGTATTGATAGAGGTACGGACAAATGGAATTTCAAATATCGAGCAGCAATTAGTAGACCACAAGAATGGCTAAATCGTTCTTGGACTGGACAGGTGGGAAGAGTAGAACAATTTCTAAGAGCAAGACCTGGACAAATATCTCCATTAGAAGAATTAGTTGGTGAAAAAATTACACAAGAAAATACCATGTTTTACATTTGTGGATGGCAAGGAACAATTGATGGAACCTTGGATTATCTTGGAAATAAAGAGTTTGTAACAGAGAGAAACAAACGCGAAGATGGTAGTTACGAAGTTAAATTCGAATCTTACGGATAATAAATTTCTGTGTCATATTACGGCGTTTAACAAAACAGATCAGTCGTATATACTAGATTCACTTGTCAAGGACATGGGTTCAATTGATTTAGGACATACCGAAAATGAATGGGGTTCAAAGAAAAAAAAGAGATCTGTAATTATAGCATATGATGTTTTAGAAAAATAATTTTTTTTAAAATATTACTCTGTTATACTACGGCGTTTAACAAAACAGATTAGTCGTATATACTAGTATTACGTTATCGGCTTATGGGCAAAAAGAATATTGAAATTGCTGGAGCTGCAGAAGGAACAATCGAAATGCTAAAAAAAGCATATGCATTAGAAATGTCCGCATTTCATTACTGGTTTTACATTGATCAGTATGCAGAAGGATTGGGATTCTTGCACAGTGATTTCTATTCAGAAAGTGCTAACGACGAGTTAGAACATGCAAAAAAAGTTGCATTGAGATTGGATCAGTTGGGAGCAAAAGCAACCGACAATCCACAAGACTGGGCAGAAGTTTCTGGACTAGGAAACTTGGAACCTGGTAACCATGTTACATTGCGAAGTGCATTAGAATATGCACTTGAATTCGAAAGAACTGCAATAGAACATTATAACGAACTTGCAAGTAGCACTCAAGGAAAAGACCACATAACATACCATCTCGCACTAGACTTGGTAACTGATGAAGCAAAAGACGAACAAGACATCGAAGACATACTAGACAAACTGGAAATTTCCTAATTTCCTTTTTTTTAGAAATTATTTGGATTTTGGTTTTTGTGATTCTTTTGGATGTTTTCTTGGTAAATCTAATCCCACTACACTCATCATAGATTCTCCAATTGGTTCATAAATCGATTTGAGTGATTCTTCATCATAATATTTTGCAATCTCGTGTAATTTTGCTTCAATCTTTTTTTGTTCTATGCGAATCAAAATACTTCTTGCGATGAGCGCTTTTAATTCGTCAATCTTATTTTCTGGTATTGTATTTTTTGTTTTCATGATTAAGGTGCATCTCGAACTTTCACTACGGAGCCATATGTGAGCTGAATCTCATTTAGTGAATATTTGATAGTCTCTAATGGGTCCAACATGTGTTCGTCAGCATCGCAAATGAAAATTGGAAGTTCTTCTTCTACTTCACTCTCAATTTCAGATATTTGTTTCATGTTCGTTTGAACTTCTTTTCTAACATAAATCAAATTGTTATTCTAAGATCTTGTTCTAAAGTTATCAAATCAAACTCTTATGGATGATTGATAAACAAAATCTTTTGATCGCGTGATACGTCTGCTATATAGTTGCCATATAGTACACGTAGATCATTGTTAACTTCAAAATTTTATTTTATTTGTTATGGGACAATGGTTTTCTTGGGTAAAATCAAATGAAAAAGAACTGTTAGTGATTTTAGATGGTTTAGCAAAAAAAGCAGTGGAAGCATCTGAAGCTGTATACGAATTATTACAAGACCCAACTAATGTTGAAAAAATAAAAGAAGTGTCAAGAATTGAAACTGAGGCAGATGTTCTAACAAGAGATATTTTTTCAGAACTAAACAGAACTTTCATCACACCATTAGATAGAGAAGATATGCAAAGGGTTGCATCAAAGATAGATGATATTATTGATTTTATGGATGGAATAGGTGCGAGATTCTTGAGTTACAAAATTACTACATCTCCTCCGCATGCACTGGAAATGGCAGAAGAACTGGTAAAAGCTACAAAAGAGGTTGAATATATGGTATCAAAATTAAGCAATGTTAAGAATCCTAAATCAATGATTGAACATTGTAGAAACACAAGTGCAATTGAGCATAAAATTGATGATTTGTACAGAACTGCAATAACTGAACTCTTTGAAAGTAATGATGCAATACACATAATCAAACTAAAAGATATCTATGAAACTATGGAAACTGCATCAGACCGATGTGTTGATGTGGCAGATGTAATTGAAGATATTGTTTTAAAATATACCTAGGAAAAAATTATGTTAGAAATAGCGATTATAGGAATTGTCATCGCTTTGGTGTTCGATTTTGTTAATGGCTTTAATGATTCAGCAAACTCGGTAGCCACGGTAATTGGCACACGTGTTTTAAAACCAATTCATGCAGTTGCAATTTCAGCAGTTGCAAACTTTGTAGGACCATTCATTTTTGGAGTTGCAGTTGCAACAACCATAGCAAAAGGAATCGTTAGTCCCGATGACATTACAGTTTACATGATTATTGGAGGATTATTAGGTGCAATTGCATGGAGTTCCTTATGCACATACTTTGGACTGCCAATTTCAAACAGCCATTCATTAATTGGAGGCATAATGGGGGCAGGAATTGCAGGATTAGGATTTGAAAAATTAGTTTATGATGGATTAGGCAAAGTGTTTACAGGAATAATTGTTGCACCTATTGGAGGAGTGCTTTTTGGAGTTGCAGTGACAGGGCTCATCATATTCTTTTTTGCAAGAAGAAAACCCGCTATAGTAAACAAAACATTTGGAAGATTACAAATTATTTCATCAGCATGGTTTGCACTAACACATGGAGCAAATGATGGGCAAAAAACTATGGGAATTATAGTTTTAATTTTATTTGCTGCAGATTTAATCCCCGAACTTGAAATGCCATTATGGGTAATATTTGCAGCGGCAACAGCAATGGGGTTAGGCACGTTCTTTGGAGGATACAAAGTAATCAAAACATTGGGCGTTAAGATTACTAGATTGAAACCATATCAAGGATTTGCAGCAGAAACTAGTGGAGGATTAATGCTTGCAGTATTTGCAACATTGGGAATTCCTGCAAGTACAACTCATGCAATTACAGGTACAATCATGGGTGCAGGGTCTGCACGAAGAATACGAGCCGTAAGGTGGAAGGTAAGTAGACAAATTATCTTTTCATGGGTCATAACAATTCCCGGTGCTGCAGCAATGGGGGCGTTGGGCACTTACATCATAAATCTATTTGTATAGAAAATAAAAAACCAAAAATGATGATCAACTGATCATCAATTCTCAACTATGTATCTTATTCTATAACTCTGTTATTACAACATGGAACTATGTTGCCCCCTTATATCCTCTGTATTTTTTGAAAAAGTTATGATGTCTACAAAGACCAAAAACATTGAACGTAGAAATATCCAGATTAGCGGAGGCTCTACTTATGTAATCTCACTTCCAAAAAAATGGATTGAAAGACTAAATCTAAAAAATGGCGATTCAATGCAAATTGTCAACAATCCAAATAATTCTATAACACTCTCTTCCGATACTAAACAAGAAGAATCATCAACATATCCTGAAATTAAAATCAAAAAAACAGACTCTGTAGAGTCAATAAAGCGAAAAATCATCTCATTATACATCTCTGGGCACAATTTTATCGTATTAAATTCACCACGAGCAAAAATTGAAACAGATGTACGCTCTATGGTTATGAAATTAATTCGAACCAAGTTTGTAGGAACTGAAATTATAGAATCTGATTCAGAATCAATAACAATCAAGGTACTTACCGCAACTCCTGAGATGAAACTAGAGTTGGCATTCAACAGAATGTTCAAATCAACATCCAACATGTTTTCTGAAACAATGCATGCAATTGAAAAAGGGGATTCTGAATATGCACAAGAAATCGTTCACATGGATGATGAGATTGACCGCTTTTCATATTATCTTACCCGAAACTTGGTTATGGCCTTAGATGATAGCAACATCTTATCTGCATTAGGATTAGAAAAAACATCTCAAGCAATTGGGTACAAACGAATCATCAACTGTGTTGAAAGAATTGCAGACCATATCACTACAATTGCAAAACTGGTTGTTGATATGGATAAAAACATCTCAAAAATCCCAAAAGACATCTTGAGCACATATCAAAAAACGATTGAACTTTTTGATAAAACCATGATTCTCATATCTGAGAGAAATTACTCACAGGCAGAAAAACATGCTGAAGAAATAGAGGCACTAATTGATGAGACAAACGCCTTGGTAAAATCAACTAAATCAAATTCTGAAGCATCTGTCGTATATCAAAATTTGATATATCAAAACAGACGAATCTTAGATTACATCTTAGATGTATCTGAGGTTGTCATGAATGATACAGTAGATTCTATTGTTTCTATGAAAACAATTGAGAATACTGAGGCTTAAGATCCTATAGAAATTTCTTAGACTAACTATTTCTCATAATTCTGAACTTGAATCTTAAGAATATTCTATAGTGAAGACATGATGTCTGCAAGGTTATCGGATGCAGATTCTACTACGTCTGGGTGATATTCTGTAATTAGATTTGAAATTCTTTGTTTTTCTACAATAAAGTAATTTTTCTTCAAATTAACTTTCTTGAAACTAACAATTTCATCATTAACTAATTTTGATAAATAAAATGATACTGTGGCACTTGCTTTTCCAACACTTGAGACAATTTCTTGAAACTCCATTCTATCATTTTCTAATAATGATACGAGGATTGCTTTTGGTGTTGTCTGTCTTAGACGTGATACAACTTTGGTTTCTTCTTGTGTCATATCATTAATGAAGAATCTTGAAACTCGTGTTGTTCTTTGAGTTTTGATTACTCCATTATTTTCTAATTTTCTGACATAGTAACTTAAAACACCATTTGAGAGGTTTATTTTTTCCATTACTTCTCTAAATCTAATTCCAGGATTTCTTTTGATCTCTGAAATGATTAATTCCTCTCTTGATTCCATGTTTGCCAATTTCAATCTCTCCTAAATATAGCTAATGCGAGCAGCCCAATCATTGCAAGCATCATTAAATGTGCTATCTCTGATGGTGATTCTAAAATATTATAAACGTGAGTTTTAGTTGCATCTAAAAGTTGAACAATCTCTGCTGCTGTAAAGACCATAAAGGCAATTGTAGTTATGATCATCTTCTTGGTTCTCATCTTATAGTATGCATTAACACTGAGAATTGCTAGAAATACTGACAAAATTATTCCTGATGTGTGTAAAAGTAGATGCCAAATGTGTGCACCATGATAAATGTGAGGCATCAATACTGGAACTGATAATGCTGCAACAGTTGTCAAAATGACCGCAATGAGTAATTTTGGTTTACTTTCTGCAAATTGCTGGTAACTAATCATATTTCATGATCATGGCATTTCTAATTTAAAACGATATAGTACAACCATCGAAAATTTATGAATAGATGGATTATCTGATTGTGATCACACCTTCCATCCAAGGATGAAGTGTACAATGGTATTGGTATTTTCCTAATTCATGAAATTTGTAAACAAAATATTCATTTTGTTTTATGACATCTGTTGGAAAATGTAGGTAATTTGGGTCTCCTCTTAGTCTAACATTATGTTCAAATTCATCTTGATTCACAAATAATATCGTCTCACCTACGCCAATTATTTTTTCATAGGGTGAAAAACATGAATCATCTATCTCACATCCTTGTTTCCATGAATCTTTTACTATTATGATTACATGCTGAGCTCTATCTTTTGTGTTACCGCTATACGGTGCTTCTGTAAAAATTTCCTTTTCAGAATAGATTGAATCAATTAATTCATTATCTGTATTTTGAATTTCAAAATTCATCATACCTGATATGATTGCATACAAGATCAGAATGGATGCGGTAATGATTAAACCTAAGATGATAATTTTCATCTAGTTTGTGTTTACAATATCTGTTCTAAGCTGACCACATGCAGCCGATATTTCAGTTCCTTTCTCAATGCGAATTGTACAATTCACCCCTGCCTCATTTAAAATTCGTTTAAACTCAAAAACTCTACTTTTTGATGGGCGGTTGAAATTACCTGCTGTTGGATTTATTGGAATTAAATTCACATGTGATCCATTTCCTCGTAAAAGTTCGGCCAATTCGTGTGCGACATCCCGCGAATCATTAACTCCTTCCATCAATGCATATTCAAATGTCACACGTCGTCCTGTCTTTTTAAAATAATAATGTCCTGCATCAATTATCTCTTTAACAGAATCTTTTGTCGCGGTAGGAACTAATTTTTTACGTAATTCATTGTTTGGTGCATGTAGTGATATTGCAAGTCCAATCTGAAGATCCTCATTTGCCAATTTTTCAATTCCTTCCTTGATTCCAATTGTTGATATTGTAATGTGTCGTTGTCCCAAACCAAATCCTCTTGGGTCTGTTAAAATTTTCACGGCTCTGATCATTTCATCATAATTTGCCATCGGTTCGCCCATTCCCATAAACACTAAATTTGTAATATGCTCTTTTTTTTGCTCAATAATTTCTTCAAAATGAACTACTTGTGCAACAATATGCTCTGCCTTTAGATTTGTTTCAAAACCCATCTGCCCTGTTGCACAAAATGTACATCCCATGGCACATCCAATTTGAGTTGAAACACATACTGTTGATCTAGGTAGCCCTCCTTCTTTCTCAGATTCATATTGCATGAGAACAGTTTCAACAGATTTATCGTTAGTGAGATTAAGTAATAGTTTCGTAGTATCCCCATCTTCACTAGTAACTCTGTGAATTTCTTTTGCTGAACCTATTGTATATCCTGCTTCCACCAATTCTGCAATCATTGTCTTTGGAAGCTGTTTAATGTCTGCAATATTTTTAGGAAATTTGAAATAAAGTGGCATTAGAATTTGGTCTGCTCTGTACCTTTGATAGCCCATATCAATTACTAATTTCTCCATCTCTTCTGGAAGTAATCTGTATAGATCAGTCATATCATATGTTAAATCTCCAATTGATATTATAATCTAACTTCTAATGCTATGAAACAATTGTGAAATTTTTTATAATCATCTAATTGAAAATTTATCATATGATTACAGTTGATTGCCATGAAGTTGAATCAATCCAAAATGAATTACTAATTTATGTGGCTGATGATGTTGCGGCAATCCCTAATATCAAATATCATGAATTTATTTTATCTCCTATAGAGGAAGAGGGTGTTATTGATACAAACGAGGTGGTCACATCCATCAAACGATTTTTGGATTCAATTGGTGAACAACGTAACTTTGCTGTAATTTCTCGAGGTGATATAATTTCAATAGAATCTATTGCTGGTAAAACAATTGAACGTGATTCAAAACAATCTGCAGAAGGACTATTCTCTTGCCCTCATTGTGGTCATATTACTCCATATGAGACGGTACATCAAACTCATATGAAAATTCATTATTTTTAATTTCATACTACCTTCTTTTGAATTTCAAAAATCCATGTCGTTATATCTCCTGTTTCAACTAATGATGCTGGAAGTTGTGCGTCTAGTAATTTTATAACATAAATTCTATTACTCGTCTCAAATTTTTCAAAAATTCCAACATTCGAATAAAATGTACGCTGCATTTCTTCATATTCTATTACAAATCTCCATCTTTCATAACTACCATTTTCATTTTTTACGATATCTTTTTTTGAATAACTCACTGTTTGAAATTCTTCTATACCTAACCATGGAAATAACAATATCTTCTTATCTTCATAAATAGCATCTAATGATTTTTGCAATGTTTCTGATGGAATGATACCTGTATACACGTTTGAAGTTGTAGAAATTAATCTACCCTGTGAATCTCTGACAATTTGTATTATCTCTACTTTGTAATTATCATTGAATTCTAGTATGTTCACTAATTCATTGTTATTTATGATATCTTCGATTGTTTCTCCATGTGCTTGATAGATTGAACCTCCACCAACAACTAAAATAATGAATAATGATATACGTATCACAAAGATATTTTGTTGATTTCAGTTATTATATTTTCATATCCTCTATACGAAATTAATTTTGAAATATTAAAAGCCAATAGAGAGATTTGAACTCTCGACCTATTGATTACAAATCAATTGCTCTAACCAGGCTGAGCTATATTGGCACCGTATTTTTTACAAAATTGCTGTTTTAAAATGTTAAGATATTATGAAATATCTCCTAGAAAATCTTAACTAGTGACCAATTTATTCAAAATTTATGTTAAAAGATCTTCTCTCTGATATTGTAAGAATTGATGATGTATTGATGATAGTCAAAAGTAATGGCGCCACAATTGAAATGAGAAGTAATTCTCTTTCAATAAGACAAAAAGAACAATGGATCACCATCGGAGATAATGATGGACCGTGTCATATGCATGTAAATGAAGAAATGATAAAAAATGCTGAATTTGTAACAGAAGAAAAACTTGAAAGAATTAGTTTTAGTGTGAGATTGTTTGATAAAAACAACGAACGTGTCTTGGCATGCTTCTTCACAAAAATGTATGATGAATTTAAAAAATTGAAGTCCGAACGAAAAAAACTCTATGATAATTTACAGGCAAAATATGGACAGAAAATCGAGTTCTACTCATAAGATCTTTCTATTAATTCACTCAAATTAGTTTGGTTTGAACTATGACGATACTCATAATTTAATAACTTCTAAACTCTGGTTTGGTTATTGAAATTAAAATACGTCCAGCCAAAGAAACTCAAAATTCTCATAGCTACATTTACCCTGGTTGGTATTTGGGGAATCGCATTTGGATTATTTATGGGAGGTCAAAAAGCATCAATGAATTATTTCATGATTGTTGTTTTAGGTGTAGTCAATCTATTCTTAGGTGCATTCATGACATATCTGTATTTGACACAAGTTAGAAAAATTGATCCAAGAAAAGATTCAAAGTACAAACGAAAGAAATAACATTCCCACAACCAAAATGTTTGTTGCAAAATGCATTGCGTACGAATGCTTTATTCCTTTTTTATCATAAATATACTTGAATACAAATCCTATTGGTATCAAAACTAATGCCATGTGTATCTTTATGCCCATTCCAATGTGAATTAATGCCCACACCAAGACCATTTTTTTTGATTTTCTAAAGTAAAACTCTTCAAAATAATTGATATGTAAAAACATGTAAAGTAATAATGGGACAAATGGAATAATTCCCAACATTCCTTGATCTGCAAATGGTCCAAATGCAATGTTGTATCCAAGCCAACTCCAATTTAGTATTGGTACCTGATCAACATATTCGAACACAAATAAAACGTAGACTGATAAAATTCCAAAAGCTATTGGTGCATATTTGATTGAACTAATTCCTACTTTTAGATCTAAAATTCGTTTCTTTGTATCTTTGATTAAAAGAAGACTGGCACCTACCGTTAGTACATAATATCCAATAAGAAATGCATCTGAATCAAGAAATGAAATATCCAATGTAATCAAAGTGCACACTTTCATAAATAACCTATTCTAATAGAATTCATGACTCTTCAAAAAGGTGATATGGCTGAAGATTTTGAATTATTGGCTCATGATGGAACTTCTATCATATTAAGTTCATATAAAAATTCAAAAAATGTTGTATTGTGTTTTTATCCAAAAAACCATCTATTTGCATGTCCTTCAAAAAAAGTTTTTGAGATGGCGAAAAGTGTAATCTCAGTTTATTCTAATATTGTTGCAACTGAAACAGTTGTGTTTGCTGTATCTGTGGATTCTGTTAACTCTCAATCTGATTTTGTTAAAGAATATGAAATTCCATATGTACATCTAAGTGATCCAAAGAAAGTTGCTTGTAAAAAATATGCTGGAACAAACATCACTGGTCTTGCTAAACGGAGTACCTTTGTAATTGATAAAAATGGAATAATACGAGACGTGATGAGGGACATTAATGTTGCATCTCATGGACAAGAAATTCTTGATTCTTTAAAGAAAATCAAAGTATAAATCATACAATAAAATTATTCGAAGAATGATTGATTTAGTTGCCAAAGAATTGTTTCTTACTAGAGGAATTGGTGTTCATGAAGATAAACTTACAAGTTTTGAATATGCATTACGTGATGCAGGAATTGCTGGAACAAACATTGTTCTAATTTCTAGTATCTTTCCCCCAAAAGCAAAACTTGTTCCTAAAAAGGATGGTTTAAAGAAAATTAAACCTGGACAAATTCTTTTTACAATTTATTCTAGAAATCAAACAAATGAACCTCATAGAATGATTTCTGCATCTGTTGGCTTGGCATTACCAAAAGATCGTACACGATATGGATACTTATCTGAATATGATGCATTTGGACAAAATGAAAAACAAGCAGGAGATTATGCAGAAGATATTGCAGCTCAAATGCTTGCATCTTCACTTGGAATACCTTTTGATATTGATAAAAGCTGGGATGAAAAAAGACAACAATGGTCAATTTCTGGAAAAATTTACAAATCCCAGAATATTACAATGACTGCTAAAGGTGACAAATCTGGAAAATGGACTACAGTATTTTCTGCAGCATGTTTAATTCTCTAGCGTTTTGGTTTGTATCCTTTTAGATAAAATACTGCCGCACCAATACCTATTGCAATTATAATTCCTAGTACTGCATATTGTGATTCATCTTCTGCAGTATCATTTTTAGTAAAATCTTCTATTGATCGGTATTCTTCTTTTTCTTGTTGTGGAATATCTTCTACTGAATAAAATGATAATTCCGATTCTCCATCCCATGGACCGATTTCTAATCTCAATTCATCTTTTTGAATTATTTTATCACTGCCAAATAGAAACTTTGCATCAATTGAATTTCCTGCAGGTGAACTAAAGAACCATCCTTTTTTTGAAATATTCTCTAATGTAGTTAAATCGGTTATTGCATGTGTCGCTATCGTATCTATTTTTGATGGTTCATTTGGAATAACAACTAGATGTATTACTGAATTCAATGGAACATTTCTTCCATCAAAAATATTTGAACGTGAAATTTCATCTACTCCAAAATTTTCTAGTATATTGATTCTTGAAATATCATCTGCAACATTCTTTATTTCCTTTGTCACTTTAAATATGAATAAATTTGAATCTCCAGTTTTTATAATGCTGAGGGAAATTATGGCTTCATCACCTTTTATTAATTTCTTTGAAATATCATAGAAGCCTTCTCCCTCTCTAATTTCTTTAGATAAAATTTTCCCAGATAATCCTGTAAATAGGAAATCTGTAGATTGTTTTGGCATTGTATATGTAGCTGAAACTGCACCTCTTCCTGAAATCACTCCTGATGTTTCTAGTAGCAAATTTGCATCATCTACTGTATGTATGAATGTGGATTGAAATTTTCCATTTACCCCTAATGCTTCATTCAAGTCGTCAATTATTTGATTCCCCATTTCTCTTGCGGAATCCTGAACCATTCTGATTCCGCCATCCCCTTTCAATTGTTGATAATCAAAATTAATCATTATACATTGCTCTTCACTTGTTACGCCTATCACACACTCTCCGGCATTTGTGAAAACAATGGCTCTGATCTTATCGTTGTCATTAATTTTCTGAATTAATTCATCTGAAAATTTAATTTCTTGATTATCTGTAGTTTCTAATCCTATTGACATTACTACTGAATTTGAATATTGTTGATCATAAATCATAAGTGCACTTTCTTGAAATGTCGCTTTCTCAAACATTTGTCCATTTGCAAATGGCATCATGAGAATTATGCCAAAAATAGCTCCTAGTGACAGTAATTTTCTTTGCATGCAACATGGAACTTCTATTATTTTATTTAGTTTACGGCTTTATGCTATAAGGTTTAAATCACTAATCTAATTCTGCATAATTGACATCGAATTCAAACCGTTGGGGAACACGCTGGCAGTCCGATGGCTCGGGCTGCCAGCCCCACATTTTAATAAATTATAATTTAGGATTATCCTCAATTTATGAAATAATCAAATCGATTCTGTTAGAATTTTAGTAATTATAATTTAGCCAGATCGTCTACTTGTTTTTTGATATAATCGAATCCACTCTGCCAGAATTTTGCTTTAGAAATATCTAGTCCGTGTTCTTTTAGTAATTTTTCAGGTTTTTGTGAACCTCCTGCAGACAAGATATCGGTGTACGTCGACACAAAGTCATCCCCTTCATTTTTGTATGTCTGGAATAATGACACTGCAAGTAAATTGCCAAATGAATAAGAATAGCAGTAAAATGGTGAATGGTAAAAATGTGGAATACAACTCCATTCTATTCCAAAATCATCTGAAATATCTACTGAATTTCCAAATTGTTCTTTTAGATTTTTTCTATAGATATTTGATATGTCATCAACTGTTATGGAGTTTGCAATTTGGTTATGGGCTTCAATTTCAAATAATGTGAAAAATGATTGTCTTCCAATTGTTGCATAGAAATCATCTATCTTATCTGAAAGCATACTGGCTTTTTCACCATCTGAGATTTGATTTGAAATGTTATCGTAGAGTAATAATTCTGAATATGTAGATGCAGTTTCTGCAAGTGGTAATGGTGCATCTGAAACTAGAATTGATTTATCAGATGCTGCAACACTGTGCACTGCATGTCCAATTTCATGAGCTAGTGTAAACACATCTCTTGATTTTCCTGTATAATTAATCAAAACAAATGGTGTGATGTATGGAAGTGGAGTACTACAGAATGCCCCGTCTCGTTTTCCATGTCTTAATGAATAGTCTATGTGATTTTCATTAAAAACCCGTGATGCATATTCTGCAATTTTTGGACTGAATCTATTAAGAGAATCAAGAACAAGTTTTGTTCCTTGATCAAATGTGTAATTTTTCTCTGCTGCACTCTTTTTTGATGGTGCATACAAATCATATCTCCTAAGTTTCTTTACTCCTACACGTTTTGCCTTTTGTTGGAAATATTTTTGAAATACAGATGCGTTTTTTTTACACACCTCTAACATAACCTCTATTGTTTTATCGTCCACATCATTTGAAATGTTTTGAATTGAAATTGGATTCTTAAATCCTCTCATATCCATTCCTTCATTTTTCCAATTTAGTACAATATTTTGATAAATCTGACCAATTACTCCTTTATTATCTTGGTATTTTGTTAATAGTGATTTGTAAGCTGCTTCTCTAATTTTTGGATTTTTATTTCTTACGAGTGTTGTAAGCTGCTCTCTTCCCATTGTCTTTTTTTTACCATTAACACTTACCGTGTAGGTAAATGCATTTGTTATTTTATCATAAATTTTTACTAGTGCAGAAATTCCTGTAACATCCAAAGTATTGATAATTTTTTCTTCAGGCTCTGTTAATGCATATTTTGCTACTAGTCTCTTATATCGTAAGTAATCTGATAATTCGCCTGCATCTTTAATCAATCTCTTTGCATTTTTCTCATCTACCTGTTTTTTCCACCATAAATCAAAAAATAGCATCTTATTTTCTATAGTTGAGCCAAATTGAGAAATTCTATTTAGTAGTGCTGTTGCCTCGTCAGATTGGGTATTCTCTGAAAACTTTAATCCTGCATACCCTCCAACCTTACTTGCTTTTTCTGTTATATCTTCAATTTCATGTAGTAGCTGTAAAAATTTCTTAGATGACATATTTGGTTTTAATTGAGATTTATTTTTTGCAAATTTTTCAGACTGTCTTTGTATCTCTTTAATTTTCTTATCGAATGTCTGTCTAGTTGGATTTTTGACTAAATCATCAAGATCCCATATGCCTTTTTTGTAATTTTGCACAGTTTAATTCAAAATGAACTGTTTCTATATCTTTTGAAAATAATTTAACGTCTAAATAACACAATTTCAAAAATAATCTTGGATCCGTCGTCTAGCCTGGTTTGGATGCTGCACTCACACTGCAGAGGTCGCGAGTTCAAGTCTCGCCGGATCCATTGAATAATTCTCAAAAATTAGAATTAGTTCGATAAGGTTTTATTATGAAATACGCTGATTGTTAATAATGAAAACCGGTCTATTCATAATCATAGTATTGGTTTCCGGATGCTTTGCAGGAATAATTCATGGCGGAATTAATCTTGCAATAGTAGAACCATACCTTGATCAGGCAATTGGAATTGAAAATCAGACTCTCTTTGCAATTGGTGAAGAAGAAGACACTCCTGAATTTTGGGTAGAATACAATTCGTATCGTGTCTGGCAAAAGGGTGGTCAAGTTTTAGCTGGTGCAATACTTGGAACATCTATTGCAGCGTTAGTTGGAATTGTGTTTCTATTTGCAAGAAAAGTATTGCCTGAAGGAAATAATATTAAAAAAACACTTGTTTTATCCGGATTGATGTGGTTTACAATATTTGTAATTCCTTTCTTGAAATATCCTGCAAATCCTCCTACTGTAGGAGAAACTGAAACTGTAGTCTTACGCTCAATTCTTTTCCTATCCTTTATAGCAATTTCAGGATTAGGGGCTGTTGCATTTTATCAAGTTTACAAAAAATTACAAAACAAGAAATTTCTTGCATTTGCAGGATATGCAGTATTCATCAGCGTTGTATTTTTCTTAATGCCTGAAAATCCTGATGAGATAACTGCACCTATGGAACTAGTTGATGGATTTAGAGGTGCATCATTTGTGGCAGTAACCGTTTACTGGCTCACATTAGGTTTGATTCTTGGCGGATTCATTGAAAAACTTCAAGAGCGACTTAAGCTGAAGAATTAGCATGGTAAACGATCTAAAAACTCCTGGATTTTCAATAATTATTTTATTGGGAAGTATAATGACTCTTGGATTTTTTGTTGTATTTTTTGCATTACTTCTAAAAAAAGGGATTAAGATTGAATCTAAAACATTCACTATAGTTGTTTTTGATGTCTATGGAAACCGGGCTCAATTAAGTGGAATTAGAACAAATTTCAAAAATCGTGATGTTGCCTTATCTTTTTCCAAATTTTATAAAAAGGAATTTCCTCTCTACACATTTGATGTAATGTCTGCAAATGATGCCAAAAAACAAATAATTCTAAAATAATTCCAAGACAGGATATCCATAAATTATCTAAAATCATATCAAAAGTAATGAAAGCGATATGGAATGATGAAGTAATTGCAGAAAGTGATGATACTGTAGTGGTTGATGGAAATCACTATTTCCCAGAAAACTCCATAAAAAATGAATTCTTTAGTAAAACTGCAACTAGCACATCATGCCCGTGGAAAGGAATGGCAAGCTACTACTCTGTTACTGTAAATGGAAAAACAAACACAGATTGCGCATGGTATTATCCTGTTCCAAGTAAAGAGGCTGAAAAAATTAAAGGAAGAGTTGCTTTTTGGAATGGCGTTCAAGTAATCTAAATAGTAGTTTGTAATACGTTTCTTATGGTTGGTCCGCAAGATGGTGGTTTTGGCTTTGATCAGTCAAAAAAATACACTAGTGTTGATAATTTGGAAAAAATTTGTGTTCAATGTCAGGCAGGCCAACACAAAAAATGTCTTTTCAAATCTAAAGAACAACCTGATTGTGATTGTGAACATTGTCTAATTTACGGCTAGAATTAGTTCTAGCTTAGAAAAATAACCTTTAATCATAACTATTTCTATAAAACTAAAATGGAAAAAACTCCCAATGATTCAAAAGCTGAAGTAATTATCCGAATGTTTCCTTCTGATGCAAATCCTGCTGGGAACGTCTTTGGTGGTGCAATTTTAAAACACATAGACATGGTTGCAGGAATTGTTGCACAGCGTTATAGTCAGACGAATGCTGTAACTGTTAGTATGGATAAGATAAGTTTCTTAAAACCTGTATTTGTTGGGAATGTTTTATTTGTAAATGCACGTGTAAATTATGTTCAAAAATCATCCATGGAGATTGAAGTAAACGTTGAAGCTGAAGATATTGCAAAGGGAACTCGTGTTCATACTGGAAATGCATATGTTACATTTGTTGCATTAGATGATAACGGTAAACCTACTACGGTTCCAACATTACATATTGATAATCCTGATGATCAAAAGCGTTTTGATGAAGGTAAACTTCGAATGGAACGTAGAATAAAAGAGCGAAAAAAATAACTCATACTTTAAGTAATTAATATCAGAATTTTAGATATGTCTAATGTTTTCTATCGGTATAGGAAAACTTTTGGTCCTGGAATACTTTTTGCTTGCACGGCAATTGGTGTATCCCATCTTGTACAGTCAACACGTGCAGGTGCCGAATTTGGTTTTGTGATTTTAGGATTTGTAATTTTAGCAAATGTCATGAAATATCCATTTTTTGAACATGGGTCACGATATGCTAATGTCACGGGTACAAGTATTATTGACGGTTATGACAAATTAGGACGGAAGTTCCTTTTTTTGTATTTAGGGATAACTTTAGGTTCTATGTTTTTTGTTACCGCTGCTGTGGGATTTGTAACTGCTGGATTTTTTGAAAATTTATTCCAAATTGAATTTTTGGGAATGTGGACTATGGTTATTTTATTTGCAGTTTGTGGATTCATTTTATGTGTTGGAAAATTTGGAACACTAGATGGAATAATTAAGATAATCGGATTTGTATTGATTATTTCTACAGCTGTTGCATTCATTTTGGCATTTGTTAATGGACCTGTTGAACAATCAGAGAATTTCCTTCCTCGTGAATTATGGGATGATTCCGGAATATTTTTCTTAATTGCATTAATGGGTTGGATGCCTACTGCAATAGATCTTTCGAGCTGGAATAGTCTATGGACAATTGCACGTATCAAGCAGACAGGTTATAGGCCAAAATTAAAGGAAACTCTAACTGAATTCAGAATTGGTTATTTTATCACATCATTATTAGCCATTTTCTTTCTGGGATTGGGAACGTTAGTTTTCTTTGGGTCTGGAGATTCTCTGCCCAATAATAATTCGTTATTTGCACACAAAATTGTTACAATGTTTGCTAACACGATTGGTCAATGGAGCTATATCATAATTGCAGCATCTGCATTTAGTGTGATGTTTGGAACAATTCTTGCAGTTTTTGATGGTTATTCTCGTTCATTTCAAAAAATAATACAACTTTTACGAAATAATGAATCTGATGATTCAAGAAAATCATATGTTGGTATAGTTTGCATACTTGCAATTGGTTCAATTTTGATTATAATGCAATTTGGAGATAAATTAAAAGAGTTAGTCGATTTTGCAACAACCTTATCTTTTCTGGTTGCGCCAATAATTGCAATACTAAATCATAAATTAGTAATAGGTAAATTTCTACCTAAAAATTCACAACCTTCTGTATGGATAAAAGGACTCAGCATGTCTGGTATTGTGTTTTTAACAGGATTTGCATTATTCTTCATCTATACGAAATTTTTCTAGAAAATCACACAACTTATAGATATTCTAAGAGATGAGTGAGTTATTATGGTAAAAAGTAATTATGAGATTTTAGGTGTGCCTGAAAATGCATCTCGAAATGAAATTCGTACTGCATTTAGAAATCTTGCATTAACACATCATGCCGATAGAGGTGGCCAAGACGAAGAATTCATTATAATTAAACAAGCGTTTGAAGATCTTAAATCAGGAAAAAAATTCCCTGACTCTCTTGATGAAAAAAAGCGTAGGTCAAAATTCTTTTGGGGAACTGATGAAGAAGAACGTCTTCGCCAAAATACATTATTGTCTAATGATGTTGCAAGAGAAATTAAAGTTGCACAAGAATGGATTGATGCATTAACAAGAACTAATGCTACTGGGATTAGATTATTTGGCTCAAATGAATTAGGACAAGTAGAAATTGAGCGAAAACCTACCGGTGCTTTATCGCTTAAGGGCAAATTCTGGGCTGGAAAGATTTCATACCCGAATCATGTATTTATGTGGGGCAGCATGACTAGTCCTTATTTTTTAGATGGCGATGATTCGAAAACGATAATACATCTAACACAAGGAACCTTCAAACTAATGGAGCCGTTAGAAAATGGTTACAATATAGAAAATGGCTCACACATTATTGTAGATAATGGTGATATTGTTTGTGGTAATGTAAATGGAATAAGACAACAAGTTCCACATCCCACAGGTCGTGTTGGAATGTCAATAATAAAAGAACATTTTACTAAACTAGAAGCACCGAATGGAAAAATTATTGCAGGTGATGTACGTGAAACTGTTTTGTTAGATGCGCAAGAAGTTTTGGCACTAAATCTTATTGATAATGTAATTGTAAGAGGAAAGAAGATTTCTGTCTTTGGTCCTAAGGTTAGTTATGACGTATTTTTTGAGCTAAAGAAAGGTGGAATGATTCGTTTCTATGACAAAGGCTCTGGATTTGATATTAGTGATGATGCAATATTGAAACTTGAAAATGGAAAGGAATTTTTCTTAGATGATCTTAAAACTAGAAAATTAATTGGATTTGGAGGGCGAGATATGACATATGAGTTTCTGGATAAATTAGAAGAAAGTAGTGGTGTGATTCCGTCTAATTGGACATCTAAATTTTCTGGTTTGTTTAAGAAAAAATAATTACTTTTTAATTCCCAGTGCTCTGTTTTTCAATCTTAGTTGGGTACTTCTGCATTTTCTACATCTTGTAGCGCTCATATCTAATCTTGCACCACATGAGATACAAATTTTCATATGAAGTCTTGCTTTTTGCGCAATCTGTTTCTTTAGAGGATCTGCAACTGGCATAGTAATTCGTGAAAAATCTGTTATTTATTCTATTAGCTGTTCATTTTTCCAGCTAAGAGTACTGCAACTTCACCTGGTCTTTTTGCAACCGGAATGTTTGCTTTTGCGAACATGGATATCTTTGATTCTGCAGAACCATAATTTCCCATGACTATGGCGCCTGCATGCCCCATACGTTTTTCTTTTGGTGCTTGACGTCCTGCAATGTATCCAACTATTGGTTTCTTGAAACCAGTATCGATGATATGTTGAGCCAAAATCTCTTCGGAGTCTCCGCCAATTTCGCCCACCACTACCATGGCTTCAAGTTCTGGGTCATCTTTTACCATATCGAATGCATCAATCATTCTTGTACCATTTACCGGGTCTCCGCCTATTCCTATTGTGATATTTTGCCCAAATCCTGCGCTGGTTAAATTATTAGAAATTTCATAAAGCAGTGTACCGCTTTTTGATAATACTGCAACCTTTCCTGTTGAAAATGGTGTAGCAGGCATGATTCCTACTTTGATTAATCCTGGTACAATCACTCCTGGCGTGTTTGGTCCAATAATTATTGCATCCTTTTTCTTTGCAAGTTCAATTGCCTCCATAGCATCTCTAATTGGAACGTGTTCTGGAATTGCAACTAGTAGTTTTATTCCTGACTCTAATGCATCTTTTGCTGCACTTAAGAAAAATTTTGCTGGAACAAAGACTATTGATATTTCTGCACCTGTTACATCCACTGCTTCTTTTACTGATTCATAAATTGGAATTTTATCTTCAAATTTCTGTCCACCTTTTCCAGGTGTAACTCCTGCAACAATGTTTGTACCATATTCTAACATTAGTTTTGCATGTGCTGATCCATACTTACCGGTAATTCCTTGAACAATAACTGGTTTTTTCTCATAATTACCGTCGGCATCTTTTTGACCACGAAGAATTTCATAAATATCTGTCATTTGTTTGCCTCCATTACTACTCCATTAATTGCTTCTTCTATTGAATCAAACATTTTTGTTTTTGTATCTTTTAGCATTTCTTTTGCCTCTTTTGATTTTGTGCCCATGAGCCTTGCAAATACTGGTATGTCAATTAAATTATTATCATATGCTTGAATGAAAGCCTCTGCAACAGTTGTGGTCTTAACAATTCCGCCATAAAGGTTCACCAAAATACCTGTAACTCTTTTCATTTTACTAATCAGTGTCAATGCTTCATATACTGTTTCTGTTGTTGCACCTCCACCTACATCAAGAAATGTTGCTGGTTTTCCACCGTTATCTGTGACAAGATCAAAAGTTGACATAACTAATCCTGCACCATTTCCAATTACTGCAATATTTCCTTCTAATTCTACAAGTGAAAATCCACTTTTCTCTGCTTGTTCTTCTAATTCTGATTTTTCTTGATATTGTTGTAACTCATCATGTCTAAAGTTTGAATTATCATCTGTCATTACTTTTCCATCAAGTGCAATTAATGTTCCATCTTTTAAAATTGCAAGTGGATTAATTTCTGCTAATTCTGCTTCTTTTTCAATAGTTAATTTTGATAGTTTTTGTAACATCTCTACAAATTGTTCTTCTTGGGAATCCTTCAATCCAATTTCATTTGCAACTTCTTTGGCTGTCTGGGCATCTACATCTCCTAATCCGACCTCGCGAATTGTTTGGCTTTTCACTGATTCAATCTCGACTCCTCCTTCTGATGAGGCTATGATTGTATAGCATCTTTTACTTCTATTGAGGAATAGTGATAGATACAGTTCTTTTTCAATGTCAGCCATTTTTTCAAGCAAAATTGCACGTGTTTTTTCACCTTTGATTGACATGTTTAGTAATTGAGGATATTTGAGTTCAAATTCATCATCACTACTACATTTTTGAATTCCTCCTGCTTTTCCTCTTCCGCCTACTGGTACCTGAACTTTGATTACAAATGGATATCCTAATTCCTTGGCATCTTTTCTTCCTTTCTCAATATCTTTTGAGGAGATACTAGGTGGAGTTCTAATGCCAAATTCTTTGAAAAGTTCTTTTGCCTGGTACTCTAAAAGTCGCATAAATTTTATCTAAAAATGGACTTTATATTCCTATTAACTATTCAAATTGGTCTTCTAACAAATCTACAACTTGACCAAAAAGGTCTTTGCTCTTTTTTAAGAGTCTGTTCGGAAACTCTTCTGTCGAAAATACAATTTGTTGTTTAATCTCTGGAATCACCATTCCGCCAGAAACAATCACTTGTTCGATAACATGTTCTTGAGTCAATGTACAGACAATTTCTTCAAAAACGTCCTCTTTCTCTTCAAGTGTTTCTCTGTACAAAACAATTGGTGTGTTGGTTTGACTGATGAAATTTGTAGCCTTTACCATCAATTCTTGTAAATGGTGTATAGACCATGTATCGAGACTGATCTGTTTTACCATGCCATATTATAGCGAATTTATTATTTAAGCCCCGCAGGTACTTGTTAACTAGATGGTTAGTCAACCTTTGGTAAACTTACTCGACTGCGATCCTGATTTTTAGACCGTCAATGTCGTCGTCTTTGTAATTTTTACACGATTCTTCAAAATCTACGTTTTTCACTCTAACTAAAAATGCAATATCTTCGGTCTTGTCCTTAATCAAATCAAGTGATTCTTGATCCAAATCTAATATTGATGCCTTTTCTAAAATATCTGTGGGATTGAATCCTTTTTCTTTTCTCATAGTTTGAATACGTCTTGCCAAATCTTTAATCAATCCTTTTGCCATCATTTCATTATCTCTTTCTAATGAAATTATAACAATTAGATTCTGTCTTTTCGCAAATTGATATTTTTCATTAACCTCAAAATCTACAATGAAATCTTGTTTGTCCAATACGACTGAGTTGTCTCCAATCTGAAATGTGTATTTTTCATTATCCTTTAATTCATTTATGATTAATTCTGGATCTGTTTCTGCAAATATTTTTAATAATTTTCCCATGTCTTGCTTTGCTTTTGGACCTATTGCGCTTCTTTCTAATTCTATTTTAGGCACAACTGGCAATCCATTTTGTTTTAACTCTAGATATTGTTCTATTCCTTCGTAATTATCAATCTCAAAAATTTCATAATTCTGTATATTCATTTGTGATTTCACAAGTTCTGAAAGTGATTCTAAGACTTGTTTTTCTCCTTTGTTTAAGCAAATTAGCGCTTGATTTAATGGCCATCTTCTTTTTAGCTTACCTTTCATTCTTGCAGCCGACGTTACAGAAACGGTCTCTTTTAACAAATCAAATGATGTTTCAACTTTCTCGTCAATTAATGATGAATCAACTTTAGGCCATGATTCAAGTAAAATATTTTCTTTTCCAGCAAATATTGTTCTATACAAGTATTGGGACGTAAATGGTGCAAATGGATGTATCAATATGTTGATTGTTTTCAAAGTTTTTGCAAGAATTGCATAAATTGTAAAACGTCTATCTTTTTTTGAATCATCTTCATCCCATAATTCTGATTTAATAATTGGAATATAGATCTGACTAAGAGAGTTTATCAAAAAATCTTCAATAGCTTTTGCCGATTCATGAAATCTACATGAATCATTTGTTTCGGTAGTTCGTTCTATCATTCTTTGGAGTTTTGATAGTAACCATACGTCTGGGGGTGTTAGTAATTCTTTTTTCTTTGCCCATCCGATAGTTGATTCTTCTAAATTGAATTTATCGTATTCACTATTTTGTTTGTAAAATGTATGTAGGTGATATAATGTACTAATTACTTGATATGGTCTTGACATTAATTCTTTAGTGCTAAAGTTTAATGGTTCGATAGGACTTGCTTTCCACATGAAATAAAATCGTACAAGATCTACTGGATATTTTTCCAAAAGTTCTTTTGCTTCTAATACATTTCCTTTACTCTTACTCATTTTATTTCCATTTTCATCTAAAACATGTCCTTGAAACAAAAATGATTTGTAAGGTGAAACTGATGCGTTGTTGTATATCACATTTTCAATTAAAAGTGTGTATGCCCATCCTCTAGTCTGATCAATACCTTCAGTAAAAAATGGAGCTGGAATTTTTTCTTTGTATGTAGACTCATCTAAAGATGCAATTGGTGCAGAACCGCTATTATGCCATGTATCGAGAACAAATTCTTCTCTTTGCATGATTGCATCACATTTCTTACACTTGACTTTGATTTTATCAATCCATGGTCGATGTAATTCAAAGTTTTCACCGTCTGGCAATTCTATTGCCGATTCAATAATTTCTTTTCTTGAAAACAATCTTTCCATATTTCCACATTCATCACATTTCCAAATTGGTATTGGACATCCCCAAAATCTTTCTCGTGATATGCACCATGGGTGTTTTTCTTTAATAATTTCTAAGAATCTATTTTTTGGTTGATCAAAAAAGTATTCCACATCTTCTGCTGCTTTGATAGCTTTGTCTCCAAGCTTGTCAAGCATATAGAAATATTCTCGACGAGCAAGCCATACTAACCCGTGATTACAACGCCAGCATAATGGATATTTGTGCTTAATTTTTCCAATTCTTACTAGTGCATTTCTATCTTTTACCGCCTGAACTAGTTTTTCATCTGCATCTCTGACAAAAAGTCCTGCATACTTTCCTGCATCCTCTGTAAATTTGACTTCATCATCAATTGGACAGAAAATTGTTACTCCTCGTTTCATTGCAATGTTGTTATCTTCTTCTCCATTTGCTGGTGATAAGTGAACTAATCCGCTACCTGCATTAACGTCAACAAAGTTTTCTGCTACTGTAACATGATAGTTATCTTGTTTTGCAATTTCTGCTAATTTTGGTATCTCGTCTAATAATGGATGTATGTATTTTTTACCTTCCATCTCGGTTCCCAAAAACGTCCTCTCAATTTTATAATCTTCAATTTTTACTTCTGTCATGAATTCTTCTAAACGTGTTTTCCCTATAACCCATGTTTCATTTTCCACACGAACTTCCACATACTCTTCTTTTGGATTAACTCCAACCATTGCATCTGTTACAAGTGTAAATGGCATTGTTGTCCAAACAATCAAAAATTTGTCTTCTTGTGCGAGTTTTACTTTATAATATAATGATGGATCTTTCACCATATCGTAACCCTGATTAACTTCAGAATGACTTAATGATGTTTGACAGCTTGGACAATATGCCACCACTCTAAACCCTTCTGTCATTATTCCATTTTCATGTGCTTTTTTCATTAACTGCCATTCTTTTTCAATAAACTCATCTTTGTATGTCCAGTATGCTTTGTCTTGATTAAATGACATACCAATTAATTTGTCAACTTCTACCCATTTCGTATGATATTTTTTTACAATGTTTTTACATTCTGCAACTAATTTTTCAATATCTTCTGTTGATCTAATGTCACTCTTGCCATTTTCAATTCCAAGCTCTTTTTCTGCTTGTAATTCTACTGGTAATCCTTGTGTATCCCATCCTGCATTAAAAATAACTTTGTTACCTGCTAAAACATTGTACCTATACCATAGATCTTTGAACACTCTGCCTCTCAAATGACCTGCATGTGGAATTCCATTCATCGTTGGAGGTCCCTCGATAAACATTATTTCATTTTTCTTACTCTCATCTTCTTGAATTAATTTTGAAATATCTTTATCTTTCAAATCATCTTGTACATTTTTCTCAATTTGTTTAATATCAAAATTCTCTACAAGTTCCATCTAACGTTTGAAAAGGTATTTCCTATAAAATCTCTTTGAGGAATATATACTGGAATCCCGTTGAATAATTATTGATTAATGTCTTAGTTGTAGGTGCAGGAGGACGTGAACACGCATTGTCATGGAAATTATCTTCTTCTGATAAAATTGATCAAGTATACACTGCACCTGGAAATGGAGGTACTTCTCAAAATATTGAACTATCTGTTAATGATATTGAAGGGTTGGCAAAATTTGCTCAAGAGAAAAATTGTTTTACTGTTGTTGGACCTGAAGATCCACTTGCTGCAGGCATTGTAGATGCATTTATTGAAAAAGGACTTCCTGTATTTGGGCCAACCCAAAACGCTGCACAGTTAGAATCAAGTAAAATTTGGGCAAAAGAATTCATGAAGAGAAATTCTATACCTACCGCTGATTTTCAAATATTTGATGATGCACAAAGTGCAAAAGATTTTGTTAAATCATATGAAAAACCTGTTGTAATAAAAGCAGATGGTCTTGCTGCAGGAAAAGGTGTAATTGTTTGTCAAAATAAAGATGAAGCAAATGATGCAATAGATACAATCTTGACAAAAAAATCATTTGGAGATGCAGGATCAAAAATAATTATTGAAGAAAGAATTGACGGCATAGAGGCATCTTACATTGCTCTATGTGATGGTAAAATAGGAATTCCTATGGCTACAAGTCAAGATCATAAACGAATTTTTGATAATGACGAAGGTCCAAACACTGGAGGCATGGGTGCTTATTCTCCTACACCTATAATTGATGAAAAACTTGCATCTGAAATCCAGGAAAAAATAATTAATAAAACAATTAATGCAATGCATCAAGAAGGAATTGATTTCAAAGGATTTCTTTATGCTGGAATAATGATAAAAGATGGCACACCGTATGTTCTTGAATACAATGTTCGAATGGGTGATCCTGAATGTCAGCCAATTCTAATGCGTCTTGATTCTGATTTGTATGATTATCTACGTGCTTCATCTGAAGGAAAATTAAACGAGTTACCTGAAATATCTTGGAAAAATGATTATTCCGTATGTGTTGTATTGGCATCTGATGGATATCCCAAATCATATCCTACAGGCGATGTGATTTCTGGATTTAATGATATTCCATCAAATTCATTTGTATTTCATGCTGGAACAAAAAAACAAGATGATAAAATAATTTCTAATGGTGGTCGTGTCTTAGGAGTTACTGCATTAGGTTCTACATTACAAAATGCAATTGATAATGCATATGATGCATGTAAAAAATACAATGGAATAACAAGTACCAAAGAAATGATATAGGAAAAAAAGGACTTTCTAGTTTATGATGTTTTTATAACATCTTTTTCTGTAATTATCCAATCCATTTTGATATCTTCATTTGTAACTGGAATTGACTTGACAATTTGTTTTGAATATGAAAGTGCAATCTTAATTGCACCGTTGCCTTGAAGATATTTATCATAAAATCCTTGTCCATATCCTATCCTGTTACCTTCCACATCTAATCCTACACACGGAACTAAAATCACATCATGTTTTTCTTGAATTGGTGCATTATCTTTCGGTTCTGGTATGTCAAATTCACCTTTATCTAATTTTGATAAATCATCAATTATTCTAAATGACATGGTGTTACTTGATATTCTAGGCAATGAAACACTTTTTTTTTCGTCTAATAATCGAGTGATCAATTCAATAGTTTGTACCTCACTTCCTATTGAATAATAACAGGCAATGGATTCTGCTTCTGAGATTACTTTGGTTTTCATTAATTTTGATAAAATTTTCTCACTGTGAATTTCCATCAAATCAAATGATGTTGAATCTCTTTTTTCTAAAAGATGCTTACGTAAAGCAGCTTTTTCAGGATTTAATGTCAATTCCCTTTGATATTGCAGCTGCTGTAACAGTATTTTTCAAAAGCATGGCAACCGTCATCGGTCCCACACCTCCTGGAACTGGTGATGCAAATGAAGTCTTTTCAATAATTTCTGAATAATCTGCATCACCTGATAATTTTCCTTCGTGTCTTGTAGTTGCAACATCAATTACTACTGCCCCATCTTTTATCATATCGGGTGTAAGCTTGAAAATTTCTCTATTGCCGACTCCTGTTATTATTATATCTGAATCTAAACAAATTTTCTTTAGATCTTTAGTTTTTGAATGACATGTAGTTACAGTTGCATTATTTTGTAATAATAGATGATATAGTGGTTTTCCTACCAAATTACTTCTATTGATTACTACTACATTTTTTCCTTCTAGTTCAATATTGTAATATTTACACATCTCGATTATACCTGAAGGTGTACATGCAACTAACATTGCTTTTCCAATTGATAAGAGCCCAACATTTGGTGGTGTTAAACCGTCAACATCTTTTTCAGGTAAAATTTGCGTTGTTGTATTAAACTCACTGAGATGTGATGGAAGTGGTAGTTGTACTAAAATACCGTGAACCGTTTCATCTTCATTTAATTTCTCAATTAATTGATTCAATTCTTCTTGTGTGATATCTGCTGATGGTGTATGATCCTTTGTTAATATTCCAACTTCCTCGCATGCTTTGTGTTTATTTCTTACATAAGTTGCAGAAGCTGTATTTTCTCCTACAAGTACAGTTGCAAGACATGGTGAAACTCCTTTTGATTTCAAATCATTTACAATTTCTGTAACTTTTACTTTGATGCTCTTTGCAACCTCAATTCCGTCAATTTTAACTCCTGTCAATGTTGCTAAATTCACAAAGCGAGTAATAAATCCTTGATTATAAAATCACAGAAAAGAAATTATTGGGTAAACAAAACGTAATGGTATGTTCGTTGCAATTGTTGATATTGTTCTTAAAGATGAGAAAAAAGATGAATTTAAGACCTGGATTACCGAATCAAATAAGACTCTATCAAAGTTTGATGGGTTTGTCTCAAGAAGATTACTTGAAGCACAAGATGGAGGAAACAGAATTATGGTTGAATTCAATGATATGGAATCTTTTAAAAAAATGCATTCAAGTCCAGAGCATGGAAAATTTGCTGGTGAAATAGGACAATTTATGGCTCAACCTCCACAGCGTAATTTCTTCCAAGTAGTTGCTGAATAAAATGAAATTTGAGTATAACACCGCTGAATATATTAAAAAAATAAACAATGGAAATTCATATTTCAATACATTTCTTGATAAAAATACTCTTGCTGCAGGAATCTTAGTTTTGAAACCTGGTGAAGACGATACTCAACTTCCACATGAATCTGATGAAATGTATTATGTTTTAGATGGTGATGGATTTCTCAAAATAAAAAATAAAAAATATAAATTGAAACAAGGAAAAGCATTCTTTGTACCAAAAGATACTGAACATTATTTTTTTGGAAATAAGAAAAAATTAACTGTATTATATTTTTTTGGTGGTCCAGATTCTTAACTTGAAATTCTAACTCTTCTTCCTTTGATTGATAGTTTCTTTTTAGCAAAAAGTTCTACTGCTTTTGGATAAATTTCATGTTCTTTTGTAAGAATTTTCTTTGTCAATGTTTTTTCTGTATCCTTATTTCCAATTTCAACAATCTCCTGTATAATTATTGGACCTGTATCAACACCTTCATCTACAAAATGTACTGTACATCCTGAATATTTTGCACCAAACTCCATTGCTTGTTTTTGTGCATCTAATCCTGGAAATGCCGGAAGGAGTGCAGGATGAATGTTTAAAATTTTATTTTTATATTCTTTAATGAAGTGTGGACTAATAATTCTCATAAATCCTGCCAAGCAAACTAATCCATTTGTAGGCGTTACATCATATTTTCTTAATGTTGCGATAATTTCTTTATCAAATTGTAATCTCTTTCCTTTGTATTTAGAACTGTCAATTACTGCTGTTTGAACTCCCATCTTCTTTGCAATTGCTAATCCTTTTGCATTTGATTTGTTTGAAATAACTATTGCTGGGTTTATTGGAATTTTTTGCTTTTTAATTGCTTTAAGAATTGATTCCATATTGCTGCCTCTTCCTGAAATCAAAATTCCTAGATTTTTCAATACATGATTTTATTCATGGAATAAATTAAACGCTGTGTTAGTTAACATTCGATCAAACTTGCAATTTATAATCAAAAAGGTATGATGTGATATAATGAGAAATGTTAGACTAACAAAAAATGGAATTGAATGTCCTAACTCAAACTCAACTGTATATCTAGATCCAAAAAAAATCAAAAATGAAGGTATACATTTTGTGTCACACGCTCACATAGACCATCTTCCAAACGGCGGTGATGGAACTATTCTTTCATCTATTGAAACCAATAAAATCGCTGAATTACGAGGATTCACGCTCAAAAATTCTACTGACGCCCTTGATAATTTCACTCTTGTAGATAGCGGTCATATTTTTGGTTCAAAGGGATTACTTTTCGATGATATATTTTACACTGGAGATATTTCAACCCGTGACCGTGGGTTTCTAAAAGGTGCAAAAGTTCCAAAATGTAAAACTTTAATCACTGAATGTACTTTTGGTTTACCTGAATTTGTTTTACCTTCCGTAACTGAAATTGTTAAACAAGTAAATGAAATAATTGCTAATTTGTACTCTAAAGGAAAACCTGTTATTCTTTTAGGATATGAATTAGGAAAGGCACAAACACTTTCTCAGTTATTTGGTGACTGGGATCCAATCTATTATCATGATTCTGTAAAAAAAATGAATGATTTACATCGTTTAATGGGTGTTCCACTAAAAGATTCTATAGGTCATACTCAAGCTGAATCAGAAGGATTATTAAATAAAAAACCCTGGGTTATGGTCGCTCCGATGATGAGTGCAAAAAATAATTTTATTAAACATATGAAGTCAAAATATGATGCAATAACGATTGGTTTTAGTGGATGGGCGAATTCTAAAAAATTTGGTTTTTCAAGAGGAACTGATTATTCTATTCCATTAAGTGATCATTGTGATTATAATGAACTAATTGAACTTGTGAAAAAATCTGGCGCTGAAAAAATTTACACTATACATGGATTTGTTGATGAATTTGCTATGGATTTAAACAAACTTGGGTTTTCTGCACAACCTTTACGTGAATCTTCTCTAGATAATTTTTGTTAGTCAAACTTTCTTAAACTTCTATTGTATGCAACACCAAACCTATGTGTCTCATCTCTTGCATGTTGTAAAATTTTTATCGAATCTTTACTTTTTGGTATAACTATAGATCTTGTTTTCTTTGGAACAAAAATCTCTTCATTTTCTTTTGCAAGTGATATGCATGGAATTTCTACATCTACTTCCTTTAGAGCTGACATTGCAGCACTTAGCTGACCTTTTCCACCATCTATTAAAATTAAATCTGGAAATTCACTCTTTTCTTTTTTCAAACGCCAGTATCTTCTTCCTACAATTTCGTTAATCATTGCAAAATCATCTCTACCTGTAATTGTTTTAATTTTGAATTTTCTATATCCTGATTTGTCTGGTTTTGCATCCACAAATCTTGCCATGGAACCAACCGCATATTCGTCCCCATGATTAGATATGTCAAAGCATTCTATTATGCGTGGAATTGTAGGTAGTTTGAGAATTTCTCTTAATTCTACTAATCCTGGGTCTGCATTTTTATTTTGTATTAGTTCAATATTTCGGAGTATCAATTCTATCATTTCTTTTCGTTTTCCTTTATTTCCAAGTATGATTTTTACCGGAAATCCAGCTCTATCTGTTAATGCTTTTGTAAGTGATTCTTTTTCATTAATTTCTTCACTTGTGACAATCGTTTTTGGAATTTGGTGTGTTGTATAATATTGGTATACGAAATTTGAAAAATTATTATCCCCGATTAAATCAAATGAAAATTTTTCACTGTCTCTAATTACTCCATGTGTCTGTCTGAATGTCATTACAATTGCATCATGTTTTCCAAACTTTATACCAAAATATTCTTCATCTGATTTCTTTGCATCTTCCATTTTCTTTCCTGAATCAATACTGCCTAGTCTCTGAAGTGTATCTCTAATTTCTATAGCTCTCTCAAATTGTTCTGAACTTGATGCATCTTCCATTTGTTTTTGTAATTTTTTAGTAAATTCTTTCATTTGTTGTTTACTTTTCAAAATTGATTCTAAATCCGAAATATTTCCATCATATTCTTTTGCCGCTGATTTAAATTCACACGGACCATCACAGTTTCCTATGTGATATTCTAAACATACTTTTTTTGGCAATGTTTTACAAATTCTCACTTTGAATGATTTACGTAATGATCCTATTGTTAGTAATTTTGAACTTCCTTTGGTAAATGGACCAAAAATTTTTCCTTTTCCTAAAAAATCTCCATTACGTGTACGTCTAGCAACTAATAATCTCGGAAATTTCTCATCCGTAATTCGAAGATACGTATACCTTTGTTGATCTTTTAATTCAATATTGTATGTAGGTCTATACCTCTTAATCATATTAGATTCAAGTAAAAATGCTTCACTTTCATTATCTGTTAACACAAATTCAATATCTGCAATTTTTGAAACCAATTTTTGTGTTTTATAATTTTGATTTTTTAAAAAATATGATTTAACTCGATTCTTCAAGTTTTTCGCTTTTCCAATATAGATTATCTCACCTTTGGAATCTTTCATTAAATAAATTCCTGGTTCTTTAGGTATGGTAATTTTTGATATATCGAATATCATTTTTTTATCACTTTTTTGAGATACTTTCCGGTATAACTTTTTGAAAATTTAGATACCTCTTTTGGCGTGCCTGTTATCACGACATTTCCTCCTTCATCTCCTCCTTCAGGACCTAAATCTATTATCCAGTCTGAATTTTTTATAACATCCATGTTATGCTCAATCACAATTACTGTATTTCCCACGTTTACCAATCTATTCAAAACATCTAGTAATTTCTGAACATCTGCAAAATGTAATCCTGTAGTTGGCTCATCTAGTATGTATAGTGTTTTGCCGGTTCCTCTTTTTGACAATTCTGATGCAAGCTTTACTCGTTGTGCCTCTCCTCCTGATAATGTAGTTGATGATTGTCCGAGTTTTATGTATCCTAATCCCACATCTACAACTGTTTCTAATTTTTTCTTGATTGTTGGTATATTTTCAAAAAATTCTAACGCTTCTTCTACTGTCATTTGTAAAATATCTGCAATATTCTTTCCCTTGTACATAACTCCTAAAGTTTCAGAATTGTATCTTTTTCCATTACATTCATCACATTTCACATAAACATCTGACAAAAACTGCATTTCAATTTTTTTCACTCCATCCCCTTCACATGCAAAGCATCGTCCTACTGCAACATTAAATGAAAACTGACCTGGTGTATAACCTCGTTCTTTTGATAATGCTGTGTTTGAAAATAATTCTCTGATTGGGGTAAATGCACCAATGTATGTTGCAGGATTTGATCTAGGTGTCCTTCCAATTGGGGATTGATCAATTGAAATTATCTTATCAATATTCTCTACTCCTGCTACATCTTTATGTTTTCCTGGTAGTCCTGAAGTTTTATAGAAATAAGATGAAAGTGTTTTAAGAAGTATGTCATTGATTAGTGTAGATTTCCCAGAACCTGAAACTCCTGTAACTGAAATTAAATATCCTAATGGAAATTCTACATCTATATTTTTTAAATTATTTTCTTGTGCTCCTTTAACTACAATCTTTCCTTTTTGCTCTCTAATTTTTTCATCAATTTTGATCAAATCATGATCTTTTAGATAATCTCCTGTTACTGATTTATGATTATTGAGAATTTGTTTTAATGTTCCTTCGAAAACTACGCTTCCACCATGTACTCCTGCACCTGGTCCTAAATCCACAATCCAGTCTGAATTTCTGATAATTTCTTCATCATGTTCTACTACTATGACTGTATTTCCTAAATCTCTTAATTTTGATAATGTTTTGATCAATCTTGCATTATCTCTTTGATGCAAACCTATGGTTGGTTCATCTAGTACATACAAAACACCTGTTAAGTTAGAACCGATTTGTGTTGCAAGTCTAATTCTTTGAGATTCACCTCCTGAAAGAGTAGCACTAGATCTATTCAAGGAGAGATAGTTTAGGCCAACATTTCTTAAAAATTCTAACCTTTCTTTGATTTCTTTTAAAATATCTCTTGCAATGAACTGTTCTGTTTCATTTAATTCTAATTTATTAAAAAATTCATACGATGAATCTATTGAAAGATCACAAACCTCCATGATGTTTTTTGAATTAACTTTTACCGCAAGCGCTTCTGGTTTTAGCTTTTTCCCATGACATGTCAAACATGGTGTATCTCTCATGAATTGTTTTAGCCATTCTCTTTTTGCTTCGGAATCTGTTTCCATAAATTTACGTTGAAGATTATTCAAAACTCCTTCAAATGCATCTGTATATTCCCAAAATGAATCACTGTTTTTAGATTCATATGAAAATTTCATTAAATCTTCTGAACCGTGTAATATTATTTTGATCTGTTTTGATTTTATTTGATTTATTGGAGTCATCAGATTGAATCCATACTTTTTGCCTACTGCGCGTAGTTCTTGACGTCTAAATGATGAAAATCTACCACTCCATGGAACAATTGCTCCATCTAGAATTGATTTTGTTTTATCAGGTATGACTAAATCTGCATCAAATTCCATTTTAACTCCTAGTCCATTACATTGATTACACATTCCAAATGGTGAATTAAAAGAAAATGTACGTGGTTCTAACTCTCCAACTGTAATTCCACAATGAGGACATGCATTATTTTGTGAAAAAATCTTTTCGTCTTTTTCTGATGCTACTAAAACTGAACCTTTTGCAGCTTTCAATGCTGTTTGAATTGCCTCAAAGATTCTACTCTTGTCTGATTTTGAGGCTACAATTCTATCTACTATGATTTCTATATTATGCCATTTTTGTCTATCCAGTTTTGGAAATTCATCTTCTAGTACTATCGTTTCTCCATTTACTCTTGCTCTTGAATATCCATCTTTTTTCATTTGTTCAAATAATTTTTCATATGTTCCTTTTTTTCTTTGAACTAACGGTGCTAACACAAGAATCTTCTTTTGTCCAAAATCTTTTATGACTGAATCTGTAATTGATTCAATTGATTGTGAAGATATTTTTCTTCCACAATTTGTACAATGTGGAATTCCAATTCTAGCAAATAATAATCTCAAATAATCATAAATTTCTGTTGTTGTCCCAACTGTGGAACGTGGATTTTTACTAGTTGTTTTTTGTTGAATGGATATTGCAGGAGATAGGCCATCTATTGAATCAACATCTGGCTTATCCATCATTTCTAAGAATTGTCTTGCGTATGATGATAGTGATTCTACATAACGTCTCTGCCCTTCAGCATAAATTGTATCAAATGCAAGTGTTGATTTTCCTGAACCTGATAGCCCACTAATCACAATAATTTTATTTTTTGGTATATTCACATTGATATTTTTTAAATTATGGTGACGTGCACCTTTAACTCTTAATTCATTCTGATTCATCTTTTTGTAACTCCTTTTCAATTCTTTTTATTTTATCTCTACATCTTATTGCATTCTCAAAGTCTAAATCTTCAGCAAATACTTTCATCTGTGTTTCAACTTCAATTTTTTGTTTACCTAAATCGGTTTTTGATTTATTTTTTATTTCATCTAATTCTATTTCTTGTTCTGGTATTGATTTGATAATTGTCTTAGGTATTATCTCATGTGTCTCATTATACTCCATCTGTTTTTGACGTCTTCGCTCTGTTTCAGAAATTGCTGATTTCATTGATCTGGTTACATTATCTGCATACATGATCACCTTTCCTTCTACATTTCTTGCTGCTCTTCCACAGGTTTGAATCAGACTAGTATCATTTCGTAAAAACCCTTCCTTATCTGCATCCAATATGGCCACAAGTGAAACCTCTGGAATATCTAGGCCTTCTCGTAGTAAGTTTATGCCTACTAGAACATCAAATTCACCTAATCTCAATTGTCTGATTAGCTCTGTTCTTTGTAACCCTTCGATTTCAGAGTGAAGATATCTCACTCTTACTTCTTTTTTAGACAAATATTCTGCTAAATCTTCTGCCATTCTCTTAGTTAGTGTAGTTACTAGTGTTCGCTCATTCTTTTTTGCTCTAATTGAAACTTCTTTAATTAAATCATCCATCTGGCCTTGTGATTTTCTAATTTCAACATTTGGTTCAATTAATCCTGTAGGTCTTACCAGTTGTTCTACAATCTGTTTTGATCTTTTCTTTTCATAATCTCCTGGTGTCGCTGACACAAAAATTACATCTTTGAGTTTCTTTTCAAACTCTTCAAATTTTAATGGTCTATTATCAAATGCACTAGGTAGCCTAAATCCATAATCTATCAATGATTTTTTTCTAGAAAAATCACCTTTGTACATACCATGTAATTGTGGAAGTGTAACATGAGATTCATCGATTACTAGTAAGAATTCTTTTCCAAAAAAATCTAATAGACAAAATGCTGGTTCACCTGGGTTTCTTCCATCAAAATGTCTGGAGTAATTTTCTATACCTGAACAATATCCTAGTTCCTCAATCATTTCTAAATCATATTTTGTACGCATTTCCAACCTTTGTTTTTCTAATTCTGGTAAGGTGATTAGCGTTTTTTTTAATTCACTCTTAATTGATTTTACAGCCTTATCTCGAATATCTTTTGCAATTAGATAGTGCTTTGCTGGAAAAATTTTGAATATCTCTACATCTTTTTTTACATCTAATGACACATTATCTAAAATTGATATTTTTTCAATTTCATCTCCAAATAATGAAATACGTATTACATCTTGTGAGTATGCTGGTATGACATCTAGAGTGTCACCTTTAACTCTAAAATTTCCAGGTATTAGTTCTACATCATTTCTTTCATATCTGGCATTGATTAATTTCTTAATTATTTCTGTTCGTGATATTTTTTCATTTTTGTTTAATGTAATTGCCATGTCTTCCCACTCTTTTGGCGAACCAAGTGAATAGATGCATGATACTGTTGAAACTATGATTGTTGGTTCTCCTGAAAGAAGCATTGCAGTAGCTTCTAGTCTCAATTTTTCAATTTTTTCATTAATCTGTGTATCTTTCTCAATGTATGTGTCTGTTTGAGGTAGATAACTTTCAGGTTGATAATAATCATAATAGCTTACAAAATATCCGACATTATTTTTTGGGAAAAATTGTTTTAATTCTGAATAAAGTTGCGCTGCCAATGTTTTGTTGTGTGATATGATTAATGCATTTTTTCCAGTATTTGCTATTACATTTGCAACTGTGAATGTTTTACCACTGCCTGTCACTCCTAATAATGTCTGATTCATTTTAGTCTTGGAGCCTTTCACAAGATCATCTATTGCTTGTGGCTGATCTCCTGTTGGTAAAAACTCTGAATTTATCTCAAATTTCTGCATACTTACTATGATTCTTAAGAAAATATATGCTAACTATTGAAATTCAGCAAACTGCTTCTCTAATTGTCTGTCCTTCGAAGTTTCTATCAAACCATTCCTTGTATTTTGGTTCATTATCATATCTGTCTAGATAATGCTGCAAGTCTTTTTCAGGATCTGGGAATCCTGGAATTATTGTTTCTTTATCACCCACTTGTGGTACTAAGACTTCTCTAATTGTCTGTCCTTCGAAGTTTCTATCAAACCATTCCTTGTATTTTGGTTCATTTTCATATCTATCTTGATAATATTTCAAATCTTTTCCTGGCGCTGGGAAATTAGGAACTTTTGTGGCTGACACAAGTATTGTCTCGTCTTGACATGTTATTCTTTCTTCAATATCTGGTTGTGTTGAAAATAACTCTGAGCTACTTCCCATGTATGCGGCTCCACCGCCGATAATTATTACTGCAATTATTCCTATCACTATCCCTACAAGTTTTCCTTTACCTGACTTTTTTGTAATTATATTATCTGTTTCGACATGTTCGATAAATTTTTCCTCAATTGTTGGTTCTTTTGATGCTAATTCTTCTTTTTGTGGTTCCGGCTTTTTTGTTTCTGTGCGAGGCTTAATGTATGGATTTTCTGATGTCGCTTTAACTTCTGTAATTTTAAATGATGACTCTGTTGTTTTTCTAATTCTTGGGAAATTAGTTTTTTGTCTATCTGAAGGTTTCATCTTGCTTGTCATTTGTCTATGTCTTGGTGTTAGATATTGCTCAACTAACGCATCAACATATTTTCTATCTTGCATAGAAATCATGCTTCTTTTTTGAAATGATTCGATAATCTGTTTCAATCTGTCTGGATTACCTTTACCTATTTCCAGTAATCTTAACGCATCATCTATGGTTGAATCTGACATGTACTATCTTCTGTATTGAAATGTTTATAAAAATTAAGACAAACTTACCATTCTACATCTTCTTTCATGACCAGTTTATCATTCTCCATGGCAAATCCCATTATTTTCACTGTGTCTTTTGCGGTTTTGGAATTCTTATCTAGTATTTTTGTGGCTAATTCTGTTTTCTCATCTTTAGTCATATTTTGCCCAATCTTATATTTTCCATTCATTTCTTTTGGTGTTACTTTGATTACAGCTGTTGCATCTAGTACGTCCATATCATCTCTCATTGGGATATATCGTCCTTCTGGCTGATATTTTTTCATCAATCCGTTTAAAGCTAGAATTTTTTCTTTTTTGTCTTCCACCAAAATTGCTTCTCCTTTAATCACCACACTAATGTATAATGTATCTGCAAGAGATGCGTCATCTGGATCAGAAAAATATGATGGTAAAAACTCTAAATTTCTATCTACTTCAAAACCTACTTTGGAATTACGTTTGATATTTTCTATTTTTTCTCCTCTGATATGTGAGTGCATGTAAACTGAATTATCCAAAAAAACAAAATTCATTGGAATTATTTGGGGAAATCCATCTTTATCAATACTTGAAATTCTACCTGTACTTTCTTCGTCCAAAAATTTAATAATTTTATCTTTGGATTTTATGATTAATTTTCCTACTAATTGCATACGATTAGAAATTTCTTGCTAGTTAAATTATTTTTCTTGATCTTTGAAATATGGAATTACTTTACTTGCAAATTGATCAATGGAACCAAAGTAATTTGAGCCCCAGAATCTTATAACAAAATGATTTACACCTGCTTGAAGGAATTTCTCAAATACCTCAATCACATCGTCTGGTGTACCCACTCCTACTGAAGATCTTGCAATCTTATCTGGAATCGTTGTTGCAGCTTCTCTCATCTTTACAATCCAATCTTGGTTTGACATTGAATATTCTGTAAAGTATTTTTTGAAATCAAATCCTTCTACGTCTTTTAATCCGTGAACTCTGAGAACTTCTGGTTTAAACAAACTAACTTTGATTGCTTCTTTCATTTTTGCCCATGACGTTTCTGCATCATCTGAGAAATACACGTCGATATCTAATGCCATCTGGAAATCTTGTTTATCTTCTTCAGTTCTCTCATTTTCATTCATTGAATTAACAATCTGATCTTTATGATCTTCGAATAATTCTGGTGTATATCCAATTGGTAACCACCCGTCTCCATATTTGCCTGTCATTTTTAGTGTACGTGGTCCACCAGATGCCATGTAAATTGGAACATGTGGCTGTCGTACTGATTTTGCTTGTAGACATGCTTCTGTTAATTGATAATATTTTCCTTCCCATGTTTTTCTATTGTCTGGGTCTGAATCGTATAATTGCTTGATAACTTGTAGTTGCTCTTCAAATTTTGATACTGGTTTATCAAATGGAATGTTAAATTCTTTAAGATTTTGTGCTTCTCCTGCCCCAATTCCTAATGTTCCTCTTCCTTTTGATAGTCTGTCTAATGTAATTGATGCTAGGGCGATATTTGATGGGTGTCTTCGTAATGCATCTGTGACGCATGTTCCTAGTTCTACATTATTTGTCACTGCTGCAATTCCCGCAAGCATAACCCACGGGTCATTGACAATTGCATTACTCCATTGTGGAACATTTGAGTGGTCCATATACCAAATTGAATGATAACCTGTTTTGTCCGCTAAACTACATGCTGTTAAAATTTGATCTTCAGTTAATCCTAATCTTGCTACGTTTAATCCATTTTGAATTCCGAATTTGAGCATTTTACCTGAAAATACTCGATAACGGGTGTTAATAAAGCATGGCGGTTTATGTTGCCACTATTAAATAAAAATATAAAAAAGAAATAATGTTTTAGAGATTTCCAGCTTTAATGTCGTTAAGACATTTCACGACGTCTTCTTTTGAAATTGGAATTGGATTTGGATCTAAATGACCTTTGTCTGTCATTACTACATCTGCTGCTTGATCAACATCTGCTTTTAGTTCTAATTTATCAAATCCCATCTTCTCGATAATTTCTTTGAATCTGTCATAAAATATCGACTTGTTATGTTTGTGGGCAACTGTGGTACATGATGACAATGAGTAGCCATGTGGTACACCTTCATTCGAAAAGACATATGATAATGCATGTCCTAATGTGGTTGAACAGTTTCCGAAACCCATTCCTGATAACATGGATCCGTATGGATAATTCTCTGGTTTATCATTCATGATTGCATCATACAATACATCAAATGCTTGTTTACACAATGTTTTGGTAAGATCATTTCCAAGTTTACTATCATAACCTTCCGTTGCTTGTGCACATGCATCACATACTGAACTTTTGATAACTTGCTCTGGTGTTCCGTTCATAAAGTATGAATCAATCACTGCTCTATCTGCAAGGAATCTATCCTCTCGTAGCAGTTTCTTTTTTCCATCAAACTTTAGAACACAATATGTTGTCATTTCTGCTCCTGTTCCAAATGTTGTAGGAATCAGAATTTTTTCTACACCCATTTCTGAAGCAGCATATTTTACAACGTCCATTGAACTTCCTCCTCCTAATCCAATCATTGCACTAATGTTTTTGGATTTGTATTCGTCAATTACCTCTTTAACCATTTCAATTGATGGTTCTGGTTGAACTTTGTCGTACAAGATGTAATCTTGTATACCCATTTTTCCCAACCATTTGTCAGATAATTCTGGAGGTACTGTTGTAACTACTAAAGCATTTTTTGGATATTCAGCTTGTGATAATGCATCTTCCCCAAATTGAATTACTTTGGGAATTCTTACTGTATCCATATTTGATATGAAATACTATTCTTACTTATACCTTCCAATATCAAAAACTTAAGTTATTTTCATTTTAATCATAATTAGTTGATCAAAAATCATTCAAAATTACCTTTCAATCATAATTCTCGTGACATTCTAAAAATACTGAATGAAGGTATGATTGAATCAATTCCTTCTAAACATCTAAAAAAATACATATTAAAAAATAAAATAAAATTACCTTCATCTCAAATAGATCTTCAAAAATTTAATCGTGTATTTCTAATTGCGATTGGTAAATCTGCAGGTACTATGACCGAATATGTTTCGAAAAAAATTAATTTTGACAGTGGAATAGTTGTTGTACCAAAAGGGGTTGTACCAAAAATAGATACTTCTACTTTTGAAATAATCGCCTCTGGACATCCTCTCCCAAATCATAATAGTCTAAAATCTGGAAAAGCATTAATCAAATTTTTGAATAACACAACAAAACATGATTTTGTATTATTTCTTATTTCGGGAGGGGGGTCTGCATTATCCGTATTACCTAATTCAATTTCTTTACGCGATAAAATACGTGTAAATCATGAATTAATCCGATCAGGTGCTAACATTAACGAAATCGCATGCATTCGTAAGCATTTATCACTAATCAAAGGTGGACGTTTAATTCAAAAAATGAATTGTAATGGAATATCATTTCTTGTTTCTGATGTAATTGGAGATGATATCGGTTCCATTGCCTCTGGACTTACTTATTACGATAAATCCACTTTTTCAGATGCACTTAGAATTGTGAAAAAATTCTCTCTTGAACATAAATTTCCAAAATCTGCATTATCTGTTCTAAAATCTGGTCATAATGGAGAAATACCTGAAACTCCAAAAAAACCTAGAATTAAAAATATCATACTCTCAAACAATTCTACTTGTCTTACAAAAATGAAAATTAAATCTAAAAAATTAGGTTACAATACAATTATGATATCAAATATTAATAATAAAATAGAAAATGTTACAAAACATATTTTTAATGTGGCGATTAAGTCTAGAAATAATTGTATAGTTTTTGGTGGAGAACCAACTGTCAATGTAACTGGAAATGGAAAAGGCGGACGTAATCAAGAACTTGTATTACGCTTGTATGAAAAATTAAAGTATAACAAATATGACTTTACAATTGCGTCAATTGGAACTGATGGAATTGATGGAAATACAAAATTTGCAGGTTCAATATTTTCTACTGAGTACAAATTTGATGGCAAACCCTATCTAAAAAATAATGACTCATCATCATTTTTTAAAAAATTTGGAGGATTAATTGAAACCGGTGTTACTCAAAACAATGTAAATGACATTGGTGTGATTATTAGACATAACCTTTAGAGTCTCTTCCTGCAGTATCCTCTTTTGCAAAAAGATGCCTAGTTGCAATATTTTTTTTGGATTCTATAAATTGATAATTTATCTCTAATTTTCTCAAATTTGTTAATTGATTTATGAAGTAGACTTTATCATTAATTATTTCATTATCGCTCTTCTCTTCTTTAGTCATAATTCCAAACATCATTTCTGAATCACACATTACATTAACTACATCACTATCTTTGATGATGTTTACTCCTAATCCCCAGTAAATTCCCACATGAAGTGCAACGAATTTAGATTCTTCATTATTTGTTATGTTTAATTTTCCTCCAGATCGAAATGCTGGTGGATGTTTTCTTATTTGGTCTGCAACATTATTTTCTGTTTTTATTGACCATGAATACTCTTTGGTATTACCATCAAAGAAAATTTCATGTTCCATAAGTCAACCAAAAAGGTGTTTTTTGTCTATTTAATTTGTATTCTGGTCTTAATGATCCACATCGAAATTAATTTTCATGATGAAGTCACATAATTTCTTCAGAAAGATGGTTGATGAATTAGTAGAATTCTCAGCACATGATCCTGAATTGGCTGATGGAATAAAATGGCTGGATAGTCAGGCTCAAAAAAAGGGTATCACATTTTATGATATGGTTTTTGAAGTATTATACAGCCACGATGTAAATTCAAAAGCTCAAAACTGGTTGAAAACAAGAAATTAATTATTTTCGTTCTTCTATCGGTACATAATTACATCCTTGTGGACCTTCATATTTTCCAACGTATGTCGCTTTAGGTCTGTATAGCATTGGTTTTGGTGCTGCTTCTGCAAATTTTTCCTCAATTACATGTGCGGTCCATCCGGAAACACGTGATATTGCAAAAATTGGTGTATTCAAATCCATTGGAATATCTAGCATATAGTAAACTGATGCACTGTAAAGATCAACATTCGGAAAAATATCTCGTTCTTTTCTATTTTTCATTATTTCTGCAGTAGTCTCTTCTACCCTTTTCGTAATCTCAAACCACGGTAATCCTGTTTTCTCAGATAATTTTTTTGATAATTCTTTTAGAACCATTGAACGAGGATCAACTGTTTTGTAAACTGCATGCCCCATACCCATAATCCTATCTCCATTTTCGATTTTAGATTTAATCCACTCTTCTGCATTATTTTCATCTTTGATGTCTAGTAACATCTTCATAACTTCATAATTTGCTCCTCCGTGTAATTCTCCACTTAATGCACCAACTGCTGCACTAACTGCAGAATACATATGTGCTCGAGTTGATGCAACCTCTCTTGCAGCAAAAGTAGATGCGTTAAAGGTATGATCTGCATGTAGTATTAAACAGACATCGAACACTCGTTCCATTTCTTTATCTGGTCTGTTTCCTGTTAACATGTACAGGAAATTTGATGCATGACTCAATTCTGAATCTGGCTGAATTGGTTCTTTGTCATTTCTGACTCTTTCCCAACTTGAAATAATGGTTGGGACTTTGGCAATTAGATTGATTGCTCTTTGCTGACTGATTTCTTTTTCAGTTCCTTGCTCATCATAATAACCTGCCAATGCCGCAACAAATGCTTGTAATACATCCATGGGATGGGCATTTTTTCTCCAGTTTCTCATATTTTTTTGCATTTGTTCAGGAATTGCCCTTGCTTCTTTTAGCTTTGATGTAAACTCCTCAAATTCTATCTTACTTGGTAAATGATCATGTAACAGTAAAAAGCAGCATTCCTCAAAATTTGAATTTTTTGTTAAATCTAAAACATCAAATCCGCGATAAATGAGCTTACCCTTTTCACCATCAATTAGAGATATTTTTGTGTCTGCAATCGGAATATTTCGTAATCCGATATTTTTGGTTTCCATACATTCCTCGTAATTTTTCGACTTTTAAATTTTCAAGTGAATTATGTCATATCTGAGAATTCTCAGTCAATACTTTTCGATGTAGTAAGTCTAAAGAATCAAAGCTTGAGCATATTAGATCATATTTCATTAATTTACATGTCTACCTTATCTGAGCGCGAAATGAGACAACGAATTGATGAAGAAATCCTTAATGCAACACCTGAATTTTTAGACGTAATTCAAAAATTTGATCAAGAAAACCAATTGAATTATTCTACAATTTATGAGATTTATTCTACAATAATTAATTCAGAAAAAACCATATCTGCAAAATCAAAACAAAAATAATCATTTTTGGTTTAAATGTGGGTTCCTCTAATTTTCAACATTAATGGCAGCTAAAATCAAAAAATCAAAAATCGTATGCGTCTCCCACAGAGAGGATGCAGATGGTATAAGCTCTGCAGCATTAATTAAACAAGCGTTTGGAGGTGAAACAATTCTTGTGGATTATCCTGGAATGATGGATAGTATGGAGCCTCTAAGAACTGATCAAAAATTAAAAGAATTGTACATCTGTGATGTTGGATTAAATAAAAAAAATGAATCTGATTTTGTTGAACTTTTAACTCAACTAAGAAAGCGAAGTGTAAAAGTTGCATATATTGATCATCATGATCTTGATAAGAAAATTATAAAACAATTGGAAAAAATTAAAGTCAAAGTGGTTCATGATACAAACGAATGTGCGTCTGTTCAAGTTTACAATACGTACAAAAATAAATTAAAAGATCATGCTGCATTCGTTGCTGCTTGTGCTGCAATAACTGATTATATGGAGGATAGACCACTTGGTTCTAAATTATTACAAATATTTGATAGACAATTTGCATTAATCAGTGCAACCGTAATGACATACAATATTGTTGGACATCAAAAAGAACCTGATTATTTGTTGTATTTGGTAGATGAACTAAGTGAATCAAAATATCCACACGAAATTCCAAACTCTTATGAATTTGCACAATTGCAAGTTGATAAACTCGCTCAAATATTTTCAAAGGTGAAAAAAAACATGAAAGTAAAAAAGAACTTAGGTTATATGGAAATCACTGATTCTGGCGCAAGTGGTGCTGTAAATTTTGTACTTGGTTTATCTGGAAAAGATGTTGGTATTGCATACAAAGAACGTGTTGATTATGGAGTGTATGCTGTATCTGTTAGAGGTTCAAAACAATGCAAAATACATCTTGGAAAACTAGTTAACAAAATAACTGCTGAAATTGGTGGTTCTGGTGGTGGTCATGACAAAGCATGTGGTGCATCAATTCCAAAAGCAAAAATATCAAAATTCATCAACGCAATAAATTCTGCATTGGAAAAATAGATTGTCAACTGAATCCTTACGTAAAGATCATAAATTAATTGAAAAAGTATTACAGGCACTATCTGCTACAATCAAACTTCTAAGAGATGGGAAGCAAATTCCTGAACAAATTTTACTTCCAACACTTGATTTCACTCAAAATTTTACTGATGTTTGTCATCATGGTAAAGAGGAGGAAGCATTATTTCCTGCACTTGAAAAATCTGGAATGCCTACAAGTATGGGTCCGATACATATGATGCTAATTGAACATAAAAGAACTAAAGAAATTGCAGAACACATAGCATTGGCATCAAAAAAGTATCTTGAGACTGGCGATTCTGCTTATTTGATAGAAACCTTGGAACTTTATGTTCAACATGTAACTGAACATTTATGGAAAGAAAATAATCGATTATTTATGATGGCTGATACACGACTAAACTCCACTTCAAATGAAATTGATAAGAATTTAGATGATGTGGAAGAAAAAAAACTCCAAGAATTAGGAAAAACTCGTTCATATTATGAATCTCTTGTAGATGAATTAGAAAAAAATGTCTCTGAAGTTAATTAGAAAATTCTACAATCATATCAATTTCTACTGTAGAATTTAATGGAAGGCTTGTAACTCCCACTGCAATTCTTGAATGTTTTGCCATATCTCCAAAAACTTCAACTAACAAATCTGATGCTGCATTGATTACTTTTGGTTGTTCTGTAAAATTGGGATTAGAATTTACAAATCCTGAAATTCTAACAAATTTTGTAATTTTATCAAGTGAGCCAAGATTTGCTTTTAATTGCGCTAGACCGTTAATTATACAAATTTTTGCAGCATCTCTTGCAGAATCAACTGATTGGTTTTCAGGCACCTTTCCTTCAAAAACTACTTTTCCCTCTTTCATTGGAATCTGTCCTGAAACAAAAGCCAGATTTCCTGTAGTGACCACTGGAATGTAAGATCCTGCTGGATTAGGAGGTATTGGAATCTCAATACCTAATTCTTTTAGTTTCTCCTCAATCATGAACACTCATTGAAATTTGCATATTTAGTCCTATGTGGAATTATTCTAGTCGTCAACATTAATTTCAGTTGAATTAATTTCACTAAAATTTCGATAGCAGTTTACTCTAGCTAATACCTAGTCAAATCCTGATTGAATTCATCAGTGATATAGAATGAGTATGGCACCCCAAGAATTAGAAAAAAGCGCTAGTAAATATGCGGCAGCTGCGATAAGAGCTGACTCGCAAGGTGCTGCTGGAATGGCTATAACTGACTATCAAAACGCATCTGATACTCTATTGAAATTAATACGACTTTATCCTACGAGTAGTCTAAACAAAATCTACAAGCAAAGTTATCAAAAATATCAAGAACGTATTCAAGCATTACGTGATACAAATGGTGCAGATATTCCACCTGTAGTGGATCCTAACGCATCTCCTGAAGAACAAAAAAAGGCTCTTGCTAGGGCTCAACCTCATAAAGATGATGGTGGTGACCTTGAAGAACTAGTTATGAAAGAAAAACCTGATGTAAAATGGTCTGAGGTAATTGGATTAGATGATGCAAAAGGTGCATTACGTGAATCAATTGTCTATCCTAGTAAAAGACCTGACTTATTTCCATTAGGTTGGCCAAGAGGAATGTTGTTGTATGGTCCTCCTGGAACTGGTAAAACAATGCTTGCAGCAGCCACTGCAAATGAATTAGATGGTTATTTCATCAATGTTGATGCTGCATCAATGATGAGCAAATGGCTTGGTGAAGCAGAAAAAAATGTATCAAAATTATTCAATATGGCAAGAAAATATAATGAACGTGAAGGTAAACCTGTAATCTTATTTATCGATGAGGTTGATTCTCTTCTTGGAGATCGAAATAGCGAGGTCGGTGGTGAAATTAGAGCAAAAAACCAATTCCTTTCTGAATTAGATGGTGTTAATGGAAAAGGTAAGGAAACTATGATGTATGTAATTGGCGCAACTAACAAACCATGGAGTTTAGATGAACCATTTCTAAGACGATTCCAAAAACGAATCTATGTGTCTCTTCCGGCAATGGATGCACGAAATAAATTATTTGAACAATACACTGCTCCTCTAAAAAAATCTACACGATTCAATCTTGTCAGTCTTGCAAAACAATTTGATGGATACAGCGCAAGTGACATCAAAGATGTATGTCAAGGTGCACAATTGTTAGTTGTAAATGAATTATTCCGATCTGCTAATTATCATGAACCTGTTGACGGCGAATCTCCACAAGATCCTCGTGAGTTAACAATGGCTGACTTTAAAGATATCAAAGCAAGAAGAAAGCCAAGTGTTTCTACAGAAAATATTCGTGCATATCATAAATGGAGCGAATCTTTCGGAGCCCTCTGATCGGTTTTTACGTCGATCAGTAAAGAAGCTTTTAAATCCTGATTCAAAGAGACTTGTAGAGGGTCACAATAACTACACAGAAATCCAAGCATGCAAACAAGTTTGGGAAGCTGATCCTTTCTGATGGAACCGTTCTAGATGGAATGGGTTTTGGTTATTCTACTACTGTTTTCGGTGAAATTGTCTTCAATACAGGTATGGTGGGCTATACGGAGGCTCTAACTGATCCCTCATACAATGGCCAAATTCTTACGTTAACATATCCTCTTGTTGGAAATTACGGTGTTCCAGATTCAACCGAAGTTGATGAGGATGGAATTTCTAAATTCTTTGAATCTGATATGATGCAAATTCGAGGCCTAGTAGTTCACGAATTATCTCAAACTGCAAGTCATTGGAATCTCAAAATAACCTTAGATGAATGGATGTATAATGAAAAAGTTCCTGGTATCTCTGGAATTGATACTAGGGCAATTACAAAGAAACTTACAAGCAGTGGTGTAATGATGGCTGCTTTAGTCGTATCTGATACCGAAATTGATGTAGAAGAAATTAAAAAAGAGCTTGCAAATATTACGACATACACTTCTGAAAAATTCATGGATACTGTATCCACTAAAGAGGAAAAAGTATACGGTGATGATAATCAATCTGTAGTAGTTATTGATACTGGAGCAAAAAATGCAATTGTTAGAAATATTCGAGAATTGGGATACAAAGCAATAGTTGTTCCTTGGGATACACCTTTTGATAAAGTGATGTCACACAAACCCAAAGGAGTTGTTTTGAGTAGTGGTCCTGGAGACCCACAAAATTGTCCTGAAACTATTGATACCGCAAAAAAATTAATTGAAAATAATGTTCCTACATTAGGTATTTGTCTTGGCGCACAAATAATTGGCATTGCAGGAAATACTGAAACCTACAAACTAAAGTATGGCCATCGTGGACAAAACAAACCTTGCATTAACTTAGAAACAAATCAAGTTTATGTTACTAGCCAAAATCATGGTTATGGAATAAAACCTGAGTCTTTAGAAAAATCTGATTTTAAATTATGGTTTTCAAACGCTGACGATAAAACAGTTGAGGGTATAAAGCATAAAACTAAGAATTGTATCGCTGTACAATTTCATCCTGAAGCTGCACCTGGTCCTTTTGATTGTAAGTATGTATTCGATGAATTAAAAAAATTAATGGAGAAATAAAAAATGCCAAAAAATGAATCCCTAAAGAAAATTCTTGTACTTGGAAGTGGTGCAATAAAAATTGGTGAAGCTGGTGAATTTGATTATTCTGGAAGTCAATGCTTGAAAGCAATACATGAAGATGAAATCAAAAGTGTACTCATAAATCCAAATATTGCTACAATTCAAACTGATACCCGATTTGCAGATCAAGTTTACCTTTTGCCTGTAACTCCAGATTATGTGGAATCTATTATTGAAAAAGAAAGACCAGATGGTGTTATGTTGGCGTATGGTGGTCAAACTGCATTAAATTGTGGTGTAAAGTTAGAGGATTCTGGAATTTTCAAAAAATATGATGTTAAAGTCCTTGGAACTCAAGTAGAAGGAATCAAAAATACAGAAGATAGGCAGCTTTTCAAGGATTCAATGAAAGAAGCAGGCGTCCCTGTACTGAAAAGTAGAACCGTTACAAACTTTGAGGATGCAAAAAAGACTGCTGAAGAATTATCATATCCTGTAATAGTTCGAGTTGCGTATACTCTTGGTGGTCGAGGTGGCGGAATTGCTCATAATGAAATCGAACTACATGAAATCGTAGAACGTGGAATTAAGGCAAGTCTTGTAGGTCAAGTTCTAGTTGAAGAATACATTGGACACTGGAAGCAAATTGAATATGAGGTTATGCAAGACTATGATGGAAATAATGTAATTGTTTGTAACATGGAAAATGTACTTTCGATGAAAGTTCACACTGGTGACAATATTGTAGTTGCCCCATCTCAGACAATCAATAATAATGAATACCACATGCTACGTACTGCAGCATTACGCGCTACTAAACATGTTGGAATTGTAGGTGAATGTAATATCCAATATGCATTAGATGCTGACTCTGATAGATATGTTGCAATTGAAATTAATCCTCGTCTTTCACGTTCTTCAGCTCTTGCTAGTAAAGCAACTGGTTATCCGCTAGCATACATGTCTGCAAAGATTGGATTAGGATACAATCTATCTGAACTAGTAAATAGAATTACAAAAAGTACTACTGCATGCTTTGAACCTTCCCTTGATTATATTGTTTGCAAACATCCTCGATGGGATTTCTCAAAATTTGAACTTGCTAATCGTAAACTAGGTGTAACGATGAAATCTGTTGGTGAAGTAATGGCTGTTGGAAGAACCTTTGAAGAATCTTTACAAAAAGCAATTCGAATGCTTGACATAGGAAACGATGGATTAGTGTTAAATCGTTCAAATGGTGAAAAAATCTCTGAAGAAGAACTTGAATACAAACTTTCACACCATGATGATCAAATATTGTATAATGTTGCAATCGCATTAAAGATTGGAATAACTGTTGATAGAATATACGAGTTATCTGCAATTGATCCTTGGTTTATTGAAAAAATTCAAAACATTGTAAACACTGAATCCAAACTCAAAGAATCTGAACTAAATGAATCTGTAATGAGGGAATCAAAAAAGATGGGATTTTCTGATAATCAAATTGCACGTGTAAAAGAAAAAACTCCTGATGAGATACGTGAAATTCGAAAAAACTTTGGAATTATTCCTGCTGTAAAACAAATTGATACTTTGGCTGCGGAATGGCCTGCAGTCACAAATTATCTTTATCTGACTTATGGTGGAAATTCTAATGATATCAAAGTCTCTCCAGATGAAAAAGGAATAGTTGTAGTAGGTGCAGGCCCATATAGAATTGGAAGTAGCGTTGAATTTGATTGGGGAACTGTGAATATGGTATGGGGTCTTCAAGAAAATGGCGAAAAAAATATCTCTGTCGTAAACTGTAATCCTGAAACTGTATCTACTGATTATGATATTTGTACACGATTGTACTTTGAAGAACTCACTCAAGAAAGGCTACTTGACATCGCTGAATTTGAAAACCCTAAAGGAATAATCACCTGTGTTGGTGGACAGACCGCAAATAATCTGACTCCTGGTCTTGCACAACGTGGAATCAATATCATGGGCACAAGTGCAATTGATGTTGACCGAGCTGAAGATCGTTCAAAGTTTAGCGCAGAATTGGATAAACTTCATATCCAGCAACCAAAATGGCAAGCATTTTCAAATCTAATTGAAGCTAGAACCTTTGCACAAGATGTAGGTTTTCCTGTAATTGTTAGACCATCATATGTTTTGTCTGGTGCTGCAATGAAAGTTGTATGGTCTCAAGATGAGCTTAAAACTTATGTCAAAGAAGCAACTGATGTTTCTCCGGATCATCCCGTTGTAATATCAAAATTCATGTTAGATTCGTTAGAAGTAGATGTTGACGGAATTAGTAATGGAAAACAAGTAGTTATTGGTGCAATAGTGGAACATATTGATTCTGCTGGAGTTCATTCTGGAGATGCAATGATGTGTATTCCACCATGGCGTCTTAATAATAAAATAATTGAAACCATTAATGATTACACAAAAAAAATTGCATTAACATTTAATGTTAAAGGCCCATTTAATTTACAATTTCTTATTAACAATGATCATGTCTACGTCATTGAGCTTAACATACGTGCATCTCGTTCAATGCCTTTTGTATCAAAATTGGTAAAAACTAATCTTATCGCACTTGCATCTAAAGCAATTTTAGATAAACCGCTTCCACATGTACCTGAAAACAAATGGCAAAAAATTCATAATTATGGAATCAAAGTTCCACAATTTTCATTTATGCAATTAGATGGTGCTGATATTGCATTAGGTGTAGAGATGCAATCTACAGGTGAGGCTGCATGTTTTGGAAATAGTTTCTATGATGCATTATCAAAAGGTTTGACATCTGTCGGTTATAATTTGCCTGATAAAGGAACTGCTTTAGTTACTGCAGGAGGTTCTCAAAATAAAGAAAAACTTTTGCCTTCAATTGCTAAACTTAAACAACTGGGATTCAAGATATTGGCAACAGAACATACTGCTGAATTTTTTGAAGAAAAAGTTGGAGATATAGAAATTGTACATAAAATTTCAGAGCCAGAACGTAAACCCAACATCTCTGATCTACTTTATGAGAAAAAAATTGATTTTATCATAAACATTCCAAGTACCTTATCTTTGGAAAAATATGTTGGAATGTTAGACGACGAATATCAAATTAGACGAAAAGCTCTAGAATTGGGAATCCCGGTACTTACTACCATTGAGTTGGCTGATTCTTTTGTAAAAACACTGGAATGGTTACAAAACAACGAGACTACAAAAGATCCTATCGAACCATATGATATTCTTGAATAATATTTCAAAAATTTACTCATAAAACTTGGTTAATTATTGACTCATTACCAATTATCGTACCATCCAATGTCAAAATTTTTGCCATTGTAGAATCTTTAATTTTTTCAACTATTGGAGAAATTGATTTTTTATAGTATTTTTTTTCAGTTGCGTAAAAGTATGGATTGAATGAAGGAACTATCGTGATGTTTAGTTCACCTCTTTTAGATGGAAAAATTTTTGATTTATCTGTTTTAATTGAAATCCAAATTCTTTCTCCATTAAGTAATGAATTCTTATCAAAATAAACAGGATGGATATGTCCCATGATTATATTGTTCACACTTGAATAATTTTTTGATGGCATTGTATGACCATGTGTCAATAAAACATCGTCAATAATCATTCCTTTTGAACTGATAACTGTAACATCACTTGGAATTAATTTATCAATATTTGAATCGTGATTTCCTGGAATCAAAATTACTTCTAATGAACTTTTTACCTCTTCAAAAAAATATGGAACATCTTTCCATTCTGAATTTGTTATAGATTGGATACTTGATTTCACATCTCCTAATAGAATTAATGTATCTGGATTTTCTTTTTTAATAATTTTTGTAACATTTGAAATAATTTCATTTATTGATGAATTCTTTCTAACCGTATTTTTATTTGATGAAAATTTATGTTCAAATCCAATATGGAGATCAGATATAACTAGATTTTTTCTCTTCTCTTCTACAATTAATGCCGGTTCGGAATCAATTATTCTCGTAGTTACCATCAAGATTATACGCTTGTCTTAGATTAATTCCTTATGTCTACAAAACAAGAACGGATAGACTCGATAGTTGATGAAAGACGTGTAAAACTACATCTGTTTAATCCAAGTAAAAGAGAAATTTGGACCGTTGTTGGTAAAGCTAAAGAACATTGGATTGATCCTATTTCAAAATTTTGTTCTTGTTCTGGATATTATTTTGGCATGATAAAAAACAAAAGTCCTTGCTACCATTTAGAATCAATCTTTAAAGCAAAAAAAGAAAATAAATTTGAAATTATCGAATTCAATGATGATGAATACGAATCATTCATTTCTGGAATTGTTAGCGATTTGTAATCTATTCTAGTTTAATTTCAAAAAGATCATCTTTTGAAACGCCTTTCCAGACACCAATCATTCCATCAGGTTCACATGCTTCGACTGCTGTGATTTGTTGAACTTTGATATGGTCTGGATTTGGAGGCATCCAAAGCATTGCCATATAGTCACCAACTTCCCCTGCTTGTTTTGGGTCTGCCATCACTACGTTTTCTTTTTGAAAACCATTACTTGCTAATGCATTCATTGCTTTTTCATTTAGGTCCATTCTTCCATGAAGAAAGAGATAGACCTTTTTGCTGGAATCTACATCTGCCATACTTTGATTGAGTAAATTCCGCAAATAAATCTAGATCGGATAAAAGCATTAGATATTTAAAATACCTGCAAAAAGCAAGAATATGGCTGGCGTAGATAAATTTGGAGTAATTTTCACAGTTGCATTTGTAGCTGCTATGATTGTCATTATGGCTACTGTTCTACAAACTGACAGTACCTTTGCCCCATCAACCGACTCAACTCCAACTCAAACATATTCTCCACCACCAACTCAAACATATTCTCCACCACCAACACCAACACCTCAAGCAGCACCTCAAACATCATCAAGTGATAACTTGAAGTACACAATTCGTGGCGGCATAGTTGATTCTGTTTCTTCAGATGAAAATCATAACGCAGTAAAAATTATGATGGATTCTAGATTAGATGGACAACTAACCATTACACTTACTTCTGATTCAGTTACTCCATTTGACGATGGAACATACTTTGTAACTGTCGATGGTGAAGAAGTTGAATTTACTCAAGTAGGAAAAAGATTAACAATTGACTTTATGGCAAACTCACAAAAAATTATGATTTACGGTGAAGGTTACAAATCTGGCGGACATGATATGAGTTCTATGGGTCATTCTGATGATTCAAAAGAACATGAAGCAATGATGGCAGCAGACAAAGCAGCAGCAGACAAAGCAGCAGCAGACAAAGCAGCAGCCGCTAAAGCAGCAGCCGCAGCAGCTAAAGCCCCAATGGCTGTAACTATTGAACCTGTAGAAGGTTCTGGAGCACCTGGATGTGAACCTGAATGTTATTCTCCATCAACTGCAACAATTTCTGCAGGTGGAACTGTAACTTTTTCAAATACTGACATGGCTCCACACACATCAACAAGTGGTACTGCAGCAAATGGTCCAGATGGTGTATTTGACACATCATTAATCATGGCTAATGCAAGCTTTGATGTAACATTAGATAATGCAGGAACTTATCCTTACTTCTGTATGGTCCATCCATGGATGGAAGGTACAGTTATAGTCGAATAATCTAATACAAATTAAATTGGTTAGAGTCGGCGGAATCATTGTAATTGCAGCAATTTTTACACTAATCGGTATTTCATTTTATTTTTACTCTGGTGAAGTTTTGACTGATGTCAAGGTCTCTTCTTTTGGTGAACCTGTTCAAGTAGGTGATGTAATGTTTGATGTACAATATGTTGCAAATTTTGATTTTCTTGGAAAGACTAAGGAATTCAAAATAGCTGAACAAGGTGAAATTGATAGGGGATTAATTGAGGCATCTAATGAGACGCCAACTCACACATATTTCCAAATACAAGTAACAGCTGAAAACAAGGGTGATGACATAGTGCGACTTACAGGTGGTCAATTACATCTCTATGATGATTCCAATACACGTTTTAGTCCAATCTTTGTTGGTTACGGTGAAACTGAATTATCTTTAGTAGATCTTGAACCACAAAAGGCAGTTACTCTTACAACTCAATTTGATATTGAATATGATGAAGAAATGCAGTATCGTGTTGGCATTGTTCCAAATAGACATGGTATGGACGGAACACAAGAAATTGCATTTATTTGTATTAAAAATTGCAGTTAGCTCTTAGTACAGCCACATTTTACATAAACGACCTTGAATTCTCCATCAGACTTTATGTTATGTGACATAGGTCTTCTGCAGTACTTGCATTCTGTAAATCCGTGATATTCTTCTACTTTGACAAGTTTCGTCTTCCATGATTTACTCTCTTCATCCCAATATACTGAGTCGATCTCTTTTGGATTATCCATATTATTCCTTGAATTGGTAATGTTTGAATTTTTTGTTTGAAAAGATTAAATTGCATGTCTTAAAAATCAGGTTTAATGAAGGTAGTAACTATTGGAAGTCGTGTATTTGTCACAAGCTTCCAACTTGCAGGAGTTCAAGGAAAGATTGTAGATTCTTCTGATGCTGCTTTTGAGGAAATCAAAAAATTATATGATGATTCTGAAGTTGGTCTAGTTCTTGTTAGTGATGATTTAACTGAACAAATTAATGATAAATTAACAAAATTACGTACTGAACAATCTACACCTTTGGTGTTTGCTCTTCCTGCATCCGGCAGTGAAAAATCTGAAGTCGATTATAGAGTAATGCTCAAAAAAATTCTAGGCGTATAAATATAGAGTAAATAATTATCCATCATGAAAGCAGCTGTTGTGAAGGGAAATTCTAAAGTTGAAATAGAAAATTTCACTCTTTCTGATATTGGTTCAAATGAATTACTAATCAAGATGCAATCTTGTGGTATATGTGGCTCTGATGTTGAAAAGGTATTTGGGCAATATGGCCAACCTTCTATGAGATTAGGACATGAACCTGCAGGCGAAATAATTAAAATTGGTTCAGATGTATCTGATTTTAAAATAGGAGATCGTGTATTTACTCATCACCATGTTGCTTGTTATTCAAAAGATTGTCATGAATGCAGTCATGGAAATGAAACCATGTGTAAAAAATATTCACAATCAAATCTTAATCCTTGTGGTCTAGCTGATAATTACATTGTTCCTGAATGGAATGTAATTCATGGAGGTGTTTTAAAATTACCTGACAACGTTTCATACCAAGAAGCTGCATTAATTGAACCTCTTGCATGTTGCGTTCGTGCTTGGTCAAAATTCAAATATCAAAAAAATGACACTGTAGCAATTTTAGGTGTTGGACCAACTGGAATGATGCATGTTTTACTTGCAAAATCATATGGGTTCTCAAAAATATTCTGTATGGATTTAAACGATTTTAGATTAGATTTTGTAAAAAAATTCGATGTCACAACTATTCGTTCTGATGATCCAAATTTAATCCAAAAAATAAGTGATGAAACTACCATTGGTGTTGATGTTGCAATTGTAGCTACAAGTAGCTTACATGCATTTCAAGATGCAATAAAACTTGTAAGAAAGGGTGGAACTGTTGTAATGTTTGGTGTACCAAGTAAAGGTGCAACTACTGAAATTGACATGAGTGTAGTTTATTCAAAAGAACTTACTATTGTTACTACTTATGCTGCATCTGATATGGATACTAAAAATGCATTAGAACTAATTTCATCGGGTAATGTAGATGTTAAATCACTTGTCACCCACAAATATTCTCTTGATGACTCACAAAAGGCATTTGAGCATGCAAAAACCGGTGAAAATGCAATGAAGATAATTATCGAAAATTAGCAAAGGCTTAAGAAAGGTAAATTTTTTTCAGAAAAATAAGAAAATGGACTGGGGCTTAAAAAATAGAATTGCAAGAATAATTTCTCCTGCTGATAATAAGGCGTTAATGCTTGCAGTTGATCATGGATATTTCTTAGGTCCTACTGAAAAACTTGAAGATTTGAAAAAAACAATTGCTCCTCTGGCAAAACATTGTGATTCATTAATGATTACTCGTGGTGCATTAAGAACATCTGTCAATCCTGATTATCCTGTACCTGTAGTATTGCGTGTTTCTGGCGGAACTAGCATAATCGGTGAGGATCTATCTCAAGAAGATATCACTGTTAGCATTAAAGATGCACTTAGACTAAATGTTGCAGCAGTGGCAATGTCAGTTTTTGTCGGTTCAAAATATGAATATCAAACTATTGTAAATCTTGGAAAACTTGTTAATGAAGCCGAAGAATATGGAATTCCTGTATTGGCTGTTACTGCAGTTGGAAAAGAAATAGGAACAAAAGATGCACGTTATCTATCTCTTGCATGTAGAGTTGCGGCTGAACAGGGTGCACATATTGTAAAAACATACTATTGTGAAAACTTTGAAAAAGTTGTAAAATCTTGCCCTGTACCAATAATTATTGCAGGCGGAAAAAAAATTCCTGAAAAAGATGCTTTGAAATTAACGTATGATGCACTAAAAGCAGGCGCTGTTGGTGTGGATATGGGTCGTAACATATGGCAATCTGATAATCCTGTTGCCATGATAAAGGCTGTACATTCAATTGTACATGGAACT
>JAOMBO010000005.1 GCA_028344575.1 Candidatus Nitrosopelagicus sp.
TCACAAAAAATTCTAGAATTTTGTATATTTATTTTATAACTAGGTATAGCCTTCTCTTGGGAACTTCATACCTAGCACTCTCGTTGTATTATCTTCTGATGATGCAAATTTTTCGACAATATCCCAATTTTTGTTAATAATTTCTGCCACCGATTCTGGAACTTGTTTTTCCCACTCTTTTTTTCCTCCTGAAACTGACTCATACATTTCATTTTTCACCGATGTTGCAGAGAGTTCTTTTCTTTGACCAATTTTTGGTTTTAATCTGTATAGTTTCAACATTATTCCCTCTGCTTTATCGCCTGTGTATGTGTAGTATTTTCCTTCAATTTCACTGAGAATTTCTTTTCTTAATTTCCATGAACCTTTGGAAACAAGTGGTGGAAAATATTTCTTGAAAGGTGCATGAAATGTATAATTTGATGAAACCGTAATTGATTCTCCAAAAACTGATTCTAACATTTCTTTTCTAAGTTCGAAGCTAAATGGAAAGCTTTTACTGTTAATTTCTTTTTCCTCATTTAGAAATCTAACCGGCATAACAACTACCTTATCTGTTTTTGATAAATCTCTAATAATTTCTGCATGTGCATTCGTAACTGGATTCAAATGTGCCAAGTAAATTGCAATTGTCATAATAATTTGCTGTTTATCTTGTATTTTAATAACTGAGCTGCTCTACCGATCTTTTCTTATCCATATGATTCGAATTTGACTTCATAACTACCATCTTCTCGTTTATTTCTCTCTGTTACAAACTCATTACTTCCAAGATAATCTAATGTACCATCAATTGTTCCTTGCCATCCACAGATGTAAAACATGGTGTTATCTTTTGTAATATTTTCTCCAACTAATTCTTCTAATGGTGATTTTTCTCCAGATTTTGTTCTTAGGAATTGTTCTACTCTTCCTGTTTGACCTGTCCATGCACGATTAAACCACTCTTGTGGTCTACTAATTGCTGCTCTATATTTGAAATTCCATTTGTCTGTACCTCTATCCAAACTTTCATTTTCTAAATCTGTAAGTAATTGTTTGTAACTTAATTCGTCTACATAACTGGCTCCATGTAAAACAACAATTTCTCTTTTATCTCCTATGTCATGAAGATGTTGAGCAAAACTCACAAATGGCGCTAAGCCTGTTCCTCCTCCGATACAAACAATTCTTCTAGTATCTGGATCACCGTTTGGTAATTCGTCATTAATTGTTAGATGACCCGTTGGTTTAATCCAGCTTACATCTGCACCTTCTTTTGCATTAAATAATTCAGTTGTCAATCTTCCTGGAAATGGCTTTCTTACCCATCTAATTACAAACTCAAAAAATTTTTTATTTTCTGGATGTGATGCAATTGAATATGCACGTCGAACAATTTTATTATCTTCTCCGGGTACCGGCATTCCAAGTGTTAAAAATTGACCTGCTTTGAAATCTGGAATAACTCCATCTTCTGGAACAAGACGAAATATGCCAAGGTCTTCTTTTAGTAATTGTGTATAAGTTAATTTTGCTTTATTATCTTGAACCATTTCTTAAAAATACGAATTTATGTTTAAATATCTTCTGTTAGATTAGCCTAAGTCAAATTAAGTTAAATGTTGGTGATTTTTTAAGAAAACGAATCATTAGGTTCATGGGCCGATAGTTCAGCCTGGTAGAATACGCGCATGGCATGCGTGGGGTCAAGGGTTCAAATCCCTTTCGGTCCACCATTTAATTAAAAAACTTTAAAATTTTTCTAAATTCTGATTCATCTAATTTATGTAATACTTCGATTTCTTTGTCTGAAATATTTTCACCAATTCTTGCCAATGCGTATGCTGCACTTTTTACAGCCTCTAAATTTGAATCAAAAATACCTTGGTGTAGTTCCTTAGCAGATTCTTTTACTTCTAAATGTCCTAATGCTCCATATGCGCAAGTTCTAACTAAACCACTTGGATCATTAGTTAATTTTCTAATTTCTGTAATTCCATTTTTTTCATTTCTATTTGCTAAAACTAAGGTCACATATGCCCGTACATTTTTACTTTCATGTCCTAATCCTAAAATCAACTCCTCAAAAATTTCATTTTGATTAAGAAGTAAAGTACTGAATACTTCTCCTCTTATCTCAATATCATCATCGTCAAATAATTCAATCATTTTTTGGATAATTTCTGGATCTTTATTCTGATTTAATCTAGATACAATACTTTTCTTTGAAGCATCATTTTTGAATGATCCCAAAATTTCCTCTCTGTCCAACCTATCTTGATTTAAATTATCCTCGTAATATTTTACTCGCATGTCAACCGAACAACGAGACACTGTATTCATAGGTAAGAAACCAATTATGGCATACGTTACTTCAACGTTAATCCAATTGGCTAACTTGCCTTCTGTCAACATCAAAGCTCGAGGAATGAGTATCGGTAGAGCCGTAGATGTTGCACAAATAATTTCAAGAAAGACCGAGAACTCCGGATATAGCATTGGAAATATATCCATAGGCTCTGAAAGTTTAGAGTCACAAGACGGTAAGACAAGAAATGTTTCCACAATAGAAATTGAAGTAAAGAGAACTACTCAATAAACTCTTTACTAGTTTTTCTTTTTTATTTTGAATATTTATTCTCCAATTTTCTAAATTTTGATAATTCAACAATATCATTAAATTGATCAAAATTAACCAAATCTTTTTTGAGTCTTGTAGTGGTACCTTTATCTTTTAATTCTTTTAGTATTTTCATTGTTGCGAATGTATTTGCATACAATATAGATAGTGGATACAGAATTAATTGAAATCCCATCTTATGCAATGTTGTTGTTGAACTAATTGGAGTTGCTCCTCCTTCAATCATATTTGCAACTAATGGGGCGTTAATTGATTTACCAATTTTTTTCATTTCTTCTATTGATTTTGGGGCTTCAACAAAAATCAAATCTGCTCCAATCTTTTTATAATATTTTCCTCTCTCAATTGCATCATCTAATCCTTCTGTGGCTCTGGCATCTGTTCTAGCTACTATGATGAAATCTTTGTCCTCTTTTGCATCTACTGCGGCTGCTAATTTCTCTCCATACTCTTCTTTTTGAACCACCTCCTTTCCTTTCATATGTCCACATCTTTTTGGCCATTTTTGATCTTCAAGAAATATGCCTGATACTCCTGCAACTTGTAAATCCTGAAGTAATTTTTTTACAGTTAATGCGTTCCCATAACCTGTATCTACATCTACAATTAGTGGTACTGAAATTGCATTTGCTATACGTCTTGCATTATCTGTTGTTTCAGATAATCCAATGAATCCATAATCTGGCATTCCTAACAATGTGGCAGATGTCCCATAACCTGTCTGAAACATTGCATCAAAACCTACTTTTTGAGCAATCTTTGCTCCTATTGCATCATAAACTCCTGGAACTACCAATGGTTTTGATTTATCATTAATTAGTTTACGAAGTTTTTTCATAAAATCTATCTAATCCTGTTTTATTTATGATTAGTCTAACGGTGTTTATTTTTTAGGATCCATCTCTTTGATTTTTTCTAATTCATCTTGGAGAAATTTCTTATATTTTTCAATTTCATGATTTGTCATATTGCTGGCATTTGAACTCAATAAATTGCCTAGTATAGTTACTCTTTCTAACATATCCATTCCCATGAATTTTCCCATATCCATTAGTCGCATCATAGTGCTCATCTGTTGCTGCATATTCATTTTCCAGTTTTCCAGATCCGTTAGTATCGTTTTTCCATTATTTGTAATCTGATACTTTCCATTTTCACTTTCTTCAATCAAACCTTCATCTAGTAATCTACCGAGTAGCGGGTAAATTAGTCCGGGTGAAGGTTTCCAGTTTCCAGCACTTGCTTCAACTGCAGAATCAATAATCTCTTTTCCAGTATGTGGGTTTTCCATTAATTGTTGTAGGATATAATATCTGGAAAATCCTCTTGGAACCATGCTTCCAACTCGCTGTGTCCATTCCTTAAACATCACTAGCGATATCACTAGCGATATATATTAATGATTCGATCCATGATATTTTGTTATAATACATAAGTAACCTCTTCTGATTTTATTCATTAATGACGGATTCTATTGAATTTGATCTAATAATTGCAGGTTCTGGTTTGGCAGGATTACGTGCTGCTATTGAGGCCGCAAAGAAGAATCAAAAAATCAAGATTGGTGTTATTGCAAAAACTCAGGTCATGCGTTCCCATTCAGTATCTGCAGAAGGAGGAACTGCGGCTGTAATACAAGAAGAAAAAGGTGATACAATAGAATCTCACATTTATGATACTGTAAAAGGAAGTGATTTTTTAGCAGACCAAGATACCGCTGAAAAATTATGTCACATGATGCCAAATGAAATTTTCCAACTAGAACATTGGGGAATGCCTTGGTCCAGACAAGAAAATGGAAAAATTGATCAACGTAATTTTGGTGGATATAGTTTTCCACGTGCAACTTATGCTATTGACAAAGTTGGATTTTTTGAAATGCAGACTCTATACGATACCTGTCAAAAATTTGATAATATTGAATTTCTAAATGAATGGTACATCACATCAATCGTTCATGATGGAAAACAATTTTGTGGAATAACTGCAATAGAAACATCTTCTGGATCATTTTATACAATCAAAGGTAAAGCGTTGATAATTGCAACTGGTGGTGCAGGAAGAATTTTTAGTTATTCTACATATGCATTATCATCCACTCCTGATGGTTTGGATATGGCTTATCGTGCAGGAATGGCATTGAAAGATATGGAGTTTGTACAATTCCATCCTACTGGAATATTGCCTTCTGGAATTTTAATTACTGAAGGTGCACGAGGTGAAGGTGGTTATCTACTAAACAAAGATGGTGACCGATTTATGAAAAATTATGCAGCTGGAAAAATGGAATTAGCTCCACGTGATATTGTATCGCGTTCTATTATGACTGAGATTAATGAAGGTCGTGGATTCAAACATGAAACTGGAGAAGATTGTATGAAATTGGATTTACGACATTTAGGTGATGAAAAAATTAAAGCTAAACTAGGAGGAATTAGAGAAATTTCAATTAAATTCTCAGGAATTGATCCTGCTGATGAACCAATTGACATCAGACCTGTTTGTCATTACATGATGGGTGGAATTCACACAAACATTGATGGTGCAGCTGAACTTCAAGGTGTTTGGGCTGCAGGGGAAGCTGCATGTAATAGTGTTCATGGTGCAAATCGTCTTGGCGCAAATTCTACTTCTGAATGTATTGTTTGGGGAAAAATTACAGGTTCATTAGCTGTTGATTATATTGAAAAAGAACATACTTCTGCACAATTTCCTACTCATTTAGTAGCTGCTGAAGAAACTCGAATTTTTGATGGAATATTCCGTGGACGTGGAGATGTAAATCCATATGAAGTAAAACAAGAAGTTGCAGAAATTCTCAATGCAAAAGCATACGTCTATAGAAATCATAATGATTTAGCCGAAGGTCTCAAAAAGGTGAGAGAACTTAAACAAAAAACCTGGAAACACGTTGATGATTCTGCTAAAGAGTATAACACTAATTTCCAAAACGTAATGGAGTTAGATTCCATGTTCCGTGTGGCTGAAGTAGTGTTAGTAGGTGCTATAAACAGAAAAGAATCTCGTGGCGCACATTCTAGAACTGATTTCCCAACGCGTGATGATGCAAATTTCCTTCATCACACACTAGCCTATTATGATCCAAACGAACCAATTATGAAGAAGCATCCAGTTACTATAACTAAATACAAACCTGTGGAGAGAAAATACTGATGGAAAGAGAAACTGGCGCAAGAGAAGGACTGAAGGGATGGCTAAATCCTAGTAAAATTGGAAAATTTGGTATCGAAAGATTAGCATGGCTTTTGATGCGATTAACAGGTCTCGGTCTTTTGGCATATTTCATTGGTCATATTTATGAAACAAGTCATATCTTAGATGGAAAAGCAGTTTGGGACAAATCATTAGAAATGACTCAAACAACTGAAGGTCATCTATTCTTAGCGTTAGTAATTGGAATGTGTGTTTTTCACACTGGAAATGGAATTAGATTAATGATTGCACAAATGGGATATGGTATTGGAAAAGCAGAGAGACCTGATTATCCATACAAGCCTCAATCAATTAACATGAAAGGTAAAGCATGTATCTATGCAACATTAGGTATGGCAGCTCTTGCAATGTGGTATGGAATGGCGGTGATGTTCGCATGATGGTATTAAGAGAAAGTATCATAATGAAGATACACTATGGCACTGCCCTAGGTGCACTGTTCTTAACAGTCATACACATAATGATGAGACTTACTCAAGACTTTCACGAATCATTAGAATATGAAAACGTAATTGCAAATTATGAAAGTGTAGGTTATGCGATATTACTTGAATTATTGTTAATCTTGATCTCTGTTCATGGATTTAATGGCTTGAGAGTAATTCTGTTAGAAATGAATCAAGGTCCAACATATGAAAAACTTGTAACAATTGGATGTCTTGCAGGAATGGCAGCATTAATTGCATATGGTTCGCGAACTATAATTATGACAAACATGGGGATGCTATAATGGCAACAATCCATCCTAAATTATCAGATGAACTATCTCAAACAGTAGTTTCTTCTACAAAATCTGTAAAAATAAAAATTAAACGAAGTAATCCGAATGTAAACTCTGAACAAAAGTTTGATGACTTTGTTGTCCCAATTGAAAAATGGACAACTGTTCTAGATGTCTTATTAGATGTAAAATCACATCTTGATCATTCTGTTGGAGTTCGTTATTCGTGTAGACAAGCATCATGTGGTTCTTGTGGAATGAAAATTAATGGCAAACCTGGTTTAGCATGTTTCACAAAAATATCTGAATTAGATTCTGACACTGTAACTGTAGAACCAATGGATAACTATCCCGTAGTTCGAGATTTGGCTGTCAATATGGATCGAATGATAAACAATCACAAAAAAGTAATGCCATATGTCATCAGAGAAGATTCTGAAATTGATGCTGAAAGTGGTATAAGAGAATTTTTACAAAGCCCTGAAAATGTTGATAAGTATATTCAATTTTCAAGTTGCATCAAATGTGGTTTATGTAATTCTGCATGTCCAACTATGGCGATGGATAAGACATTTGTTGGTCCTCAAGCATTAGCACAGGCCTACAGATACATTGCTGATGACCGTGATAAAGGCAAAAACAAACGACTCAAAGTTATAGATGAATCTCATGGAATTTGGAGATGTCACTTTGCTGGCTCATGTAGTCAAGTTTGTCCAAAAGGAGTTGATCCTGCAATGGGAATTCAACTTTTGAGAGGATATCTTCTAGGAATTAGAGATTAATCTTTCTTTTCTTCTGGCTTTTTGTGAGGATTTGGACTGTTATTTACTTGATTGTTAATTTGTTCAGCCATAAAGTGATTTGAGACATTTACCTTCACATCATCAATTCCATGTATACTCAATAGATTATCATGAATATCTTGACAAATTTTAAATCCAAAAACTGCCGGACAAAATGGACTTGTTAGATGTAAATCAACTTTGACATTTGCATCGCTGATGTCTACTTCGTCAATCAATTCTAATTCTGTAATTGTTGTGTTTATTTCAGGGTCTACAATTTGTGATAATTCATCAAAAATTTTCACTCGTAGCTGTTTCACATCTTGTGTCATTGAATTGAATCCGTAGTTGCTATATATAGCGATTTTGAATCCATGTTGATGTATCGTTCTCGATTAGGAAAAGATCTTGATGATATCACACTAAGTTATGTTTCATCCATAAAAGACGATTCTGATATTGCATTTTATGACATTATTGGAAGCGAAGCACACGTCATTATGTTATATGAAAATAAACTATTATCAAAAATTGAGGTAAAAAAAATACTAACCGCATTAGAAGAACTAAAAGGCGGAAATATCTCCCAGCCTGATTTTGAACCTGAAGATATTCATGAATTAATAGAATCTCTTGTTATCAAAAAAACTGGAATTGAAAATGGTGGAAAAATGCACACTGCTCGTTCACGAAATGATCAAGTGGCACTTGACATTCGCCTAAAAATCCGCGATGACATTAACATACTATTACAATGTCTAATTGAAACAATCTCCACTTTACTAAAAACAGCACAAGAAAATACCAAAACAATAATGCCACTTTATACACATCTTCAACAAGCTCAGGTTGGAGTATTCTCACATTACTTGTTGTCATACACTGATTCACTATTCCGTGATTTAGATAGATTCATGTCATTATATGCGCGAGTTAATCAAAGTCCATTAGGTGCTGGTCCTGTAGGGGGAACTAGTCTTCCTATTGATAGAGACAGTACTGCAAAAATGCTTGGATTTGCATCTCTTGTAGAAAATTCAATTGATGCAACAAGTACGCGTGACTTTGTAGCAGAATATGTTGCAAACTCTGCAATCATGATGACAAATCTAAGTAGATTGTCTGAAGACTTTATCATTTGGTCTTCAGCTGAATTTTCATTCATAGAACTTTCTGATGATTTTACATCACCATCAAGTGTAATGCCACAAAAGAAAAATCCTGATATCTTAGAACTCACACGAGGAAAAACATCTCAGGTTATAGGCTATTTGACATCTATCTTAACTACCACCAAAGGTTTACCTTCTGGTTATAGTAGAGATTTACAACAAATAAAATCTTCAATCTGGTCAACATCAAAAACATCAATCACTGCATTAATTATTATAAAATCAATGTTGTCTGATCTTACAGTTAATCAGGAAAAAATGCAAAAAGCAACAGAAGAAGGATTTCTAGTTGCTTTAGATTTAGCAGAAAATTTAGTTCTTGAAAAAATACCCTTCCGTTCTGCACACAATATTGTTGGTAATCTTGTTCAATTATCCCATAACTCAAAAAAATTACTCTCTGATCTGGAATTAGATGATATTGAATCTCTTCAAATTAAAGAGATTAAAGCAAGAAAACTTTTTGAGTTAATTCAAAAAACCACCATCTCATCATCTCTTAAACAAAGATCATCAAAAGGATCTTCTGGAACTTCAGAACAAACACGAATGATTGGACAAAGAAACAGAAAACTTGTAACTCTAAAAAATTCTATCAAAATTCAAAATGATAATGTGAAAAAATCATTAACACTGTTAGAAAAACGAGTTAAAACACTTACAAAATAGATGCGGGTCTAGTGGGATTCGAACCCACGACAGCCGCCTTAAAAGGGCGGTGCGCTACCTGGCTGCGCTATAGACCCATGCGAGTTTTTCCATTATTGTACAATTTAGTCTTTTACCAGTCTAAAATTAAAAATGGAAACTTTAAAACCAGCAGTTCTTTTTCTTGTAAATACTGCCCTTGTAGTATAGCCCGGTCTAGAATTCGGCCCTGTCACGGCTGAGACGCGGGTTCAAATCCCGCCGAGGGCGCTTTTATTTTTAAAATTAAACATTATCTGATCGCATGACATTCTACTATGCTTGTCACAATAATCTTAAAATCCGGGCAATTTCAGTGAAAAATTGATGTCTGACGACAAAAAAGATTCTGAAGTAAAAGATGCTCCAAAAGCAGATGCAGAATCAAAAAAACAAGATGGCCAAAAATCCATCAAAGCATCTAAAGATGCACAAAAAGCAATCAAGGCAGCAGAAGAAGCAGAAGCTGCAGCAGAAGCTGCAATTGCAAAAGCCAAAGAATTGAAAGAAGCTGCATCAAAGGCATCAGAAGATGAGTTCAAAGCAATTGCTGAAGAAATTAAAGCAGAAGCTCCAAAAGCACCTGATGTAACTAACAAAAGAAAAAATGAAATTATATTTAGAAGAGAGATGGGTGAACCTGAATTTTTCTTAGATAAGGTAGATAGATTTCCAAAACCTATTTTATCTGAAGATGAAAAAGATGACATTACACGTAAAGCTCTCAATTATGAAGATACTACACCTGAATACAATCCTCAAAATATCTTAGACGAACGTTTTGGGGGAACCTCCAATTATGAAACTGGAATAACTGTTCTTGGTGATGAATTACAAGCAAAACTAGATCGTCTTAGAAATGATCCTGAAGCACTTGCTGATGATATTGCGCAAGTTGAACAAAATCTTGCATATTTGGATTCATTACATCAAAATTATTATCTTGGAATGAATGTTTTCAGAACTGCAAAAGGTGGAAGAAAAGATTAAATTAATTTTGGTGATATGATGTGAGCGAACTAAAATTTGATGTTTTAAATGCAAGAGTAACTTTCAAAAATGTTCCTCTCCATTCTCTTGCTAGATTTGCATTCAAAGATGTAACTGCTGCAACAGAGGCCTTCAAAAAAATTCCTGGTGTTGAAGAATGTATTATAATTCAAACTTCTAGTAGAGTAGAAATTTTTACTGTTAGTAATCTTGAAACAGATGATTCTACTGATGCAAGAAGACCTGAAGGAAAAGGTTTGGTAATTAATCAAATGAAAGAAACTTGGGAAAAAAATTCTAGCATAGAACAAATTGATATTGATCATTTTGATCAAACCTTGGAAGTTTTCAAAGATGATGATGTTTACCTTCATCTTCTACGATTAGCCTGTGGATTAGATTCTGTAGTTGTTGGAAAACAAGAAGTTTATGATGAAATTACAAAGTCACTAGAAATTGCAAAAAAATCTGGCGCCTCCGGAAAAATTCTTAATAAATTATTTGATAGTGTAATACGACTTGCTACTTCAATTCGAGATTCAACTGAAATAAGTAAAGAAGTTTTATCGTTAGGAGATGTTGCATTAAACTTGGTAGAAGAAAAAGTTGGTTTGGATGCAAAAAAGAAGGTTTTACTAATTGGAACTGGTGAATCTGCGGCTATGGTTGCAAAAACACTAGGACAAAAAGAAATTTCATTTACAGTTACTAGTAAAGATATGCAACGTGCTACCAATTTCTCACAACTTTTGTGTGGTACCCCAATGGAGTTTGTTGATGCACTTTCAGGATTTGATAAATTTGATATTATCATAGTTGCTACTACTGCTGATTACTTTTTGATTGATCTTGAACGGATCAAACTTGTTATGAAAGAAAAGAAAAAAGGAACTCTAATTTTAGATATATCTGAGCCAAGAGCTGTAGAAGAAACTATCATGGAGTTACCTCGAATAAAATTATTATTCAGAGATCAGGTTGCAGAAATTTATGAAGAAAATGCAAAATTAAGAGCTGGAATCGTACCTGCTGTTGAGAAAATCATTGATAAGGAATTACCAATCTTATCTGCTTCAATGAAAAGAGTTTAATTTTTTACTATTAGCCTTGTTGTCTTAGAATCACTTGTGTTAGTGTCTCTACAGAATATTCTATTCCATGTTCTTCATCACTATGTTTTCTATACGCATCGATCACATTTTCTACTTCACCCTCAATTTCGTATTGGCATTCAAATCCATAATCCCTGCATGTTATTTTTGCCATGTGACTAATTTTGGCTGGTTAATTTTCTAAATATAAGTAAATCTGTCAAATTTTGAAGAGAAATACATTTATCCAAATCAAGAAACTTTCCTCACATGGCAGATACAAAAGCAAAGATCATCTATACTGAATTATTAAAAGAAGATCTAGTTGTGATTCGCCTAGTTCCAATAACTGGAATGCCAAAATACAAAACTGGACAGTTTCTAACTATTGGTTTACCGGTAGCTGCAGAAAATAAAATTGTGAAACGTGCATATTCAATTGCATCGCATGCTGAAAATAGAGATTATTTTGAATTTGTAATTAGATGGGTAAGAAAACCATTACCTGGTCGTGTAACCACTGAATTATTCTATCTTAGTGTTGGTGATGAAGTATTACTTGGTGATCCGACCGGTGACGACTTAATAATTGAAGATAAATATCGAAATGGAGAACCAGATAATAGAAGAGTAGTCTGCGTAGGTGGCGGAACTGGTCTTGCACCATTCATCGCATTTGCACATCATTTTCATGACACTAATGATAAAAGACAACTTGTAGTTTTACATGGTGCAAGTTATGTTGATGAATTAAGTTACAAACGTCTTCTCACTGACTTTGAAAATGAAAGTAAAGAGAGAGGAACTGATGAATGGAACTTTCTTTATAGAGCTGCAATTAGTAGACCAAAAGAACAATACAATAGATCATGGAATGGTCAAGTAGGAAGAGTTGAATCATTTTTCAAAGCAAATGCCCAAGGTGTTTCTCCATTAGATGAATTAGTTGGAGAAAAAGTCACTCCTGAGAATACTAGAATTTACATTTGTGGTTATCAAGGAACCATCGATGGAGTAATGGATTATGTTGATGATAGAGGATTTGTCAATAGAGATAATCCGCATGAAGATGGAACTTTTGAAGTCAAATACGAATCATACGGATAAAATTTATTTTTCTCTTGGAAGTATCTCGTCTAAAATTTCCTGATTTGCAGCTGCAATAAAAGAAACTCTTGTATCATAACTCAAATCTGCATCAAGAGGTTTGAATTCTGAATCTAAAAGCAAACCTCCTGCTTCTTTCACAATTATGTATCCTGCTGCGATATCTTGAATTCTAATTTTATCTCTTAAATCAATAAAAACATCCATCACACCTTGTGCAAACATTGCCATTTCTAATGCATTTGCACCAAAATGTCTGGTATGACTGTGATGTTCAAAAACAGGTTGCAATTTTTTCATTATTTCTTGTGATACACCTGACGTATTGACTCCAACTATTTTGTACAATGGAGTACCTTTGTAAACTGAAATTTGTTTGTCATCTAGAAATGCACCTTTTCCTTCTGATGCAGAATACATTTCACCTGTTGAAAGATTTGTAATCACTCCGTCTGTTATTGAACTGAGCCTATTTTCTGTTGCAAATGCTAATGATGAACAAAAAAATGGTACTCCTCTAACCGCATTTGCAGAACCGTCAATTGCATCCATGATGACAAATCCTTTTGGATTTTCTGATAGTTCTACTCGACCACATTCTTCGCCTAACACTACACACTCAAAATTAATCTCTTTTAGATAATCTAAAACAGTGGTTTCTGCAGTAATATCGATATTTCTAGAAATATCTCCTCCTGCACCTCTTCCAAAATCACCAGCAGCTTTTTCTGTTCCTGCCATGTCTTTCACCGCCTCATAAATTCTTCTTGATGCTTCTTTGAGAACTTGATTAGTTTCCATTATGATTTTCAAATTTGTGGATAATTTAATTGAATAATTTTTTTATTTAATTTGAAAACCTCTTTATTCATGCTTGAAATTAATTAATTATGACGGCAACAGAATTACAAGGCTCAGGTGGATGGGTTAATGCAGAACTTACTGATGAAGAAGTCCAAAAATCAAAACTTGTACCAAACATAGACAAACACTTCCTAGCATCACTTGAAAAATTAGATCCTTCAAAAATGCTGAAACATTTCTGTAAGGCATGTAATTCTGAGTTTGATGGACCAACTGCTTTTCAAATAGAAGAAAAACCAAATGAAGAGGTTGCTAATGGGTTAATCTTAATTGAGAGAGGTCAGTATACCTGTCACAAATGTAGTTCTACCATCGGCGAATATCGTGTTTTCTCACAGCCACAATAGAAACCCAACATATACATTATTAATTTCGAATCATAATCATATAACATGGAAGAAAATTACTCTTGGATCTATTTGCTCATATTCATGATCATACCACTTGCTAGAATACTCCCAAGATTATTGAGACGTGTTGGTCTTAAACAAGACATATCACCTCGTCCTGAAACCCCACGTGGAAATTTTTTCCAAGAATCACCATCTGCGGATAATTTTAGAGAATCATCTTCCCCTGATAATTTTCAAGAATCTCCACGTCGAGAAGAATTTTCAACAAAGAACTGGCCTAAAGAAAAAATTGTACTTGGTTTATTGATGACTAACATATCAAAATTTGAAGAACTTCAGAAGAAAGGAAACATATCGACAAACAATCTAGATACAATTCTTCAAGATCTTGAGAAAAAAGGCCTAATGAGACCTGTAGAAAAAAGTGGTCCATTTGGAAAATCAATACAATTGAGAATTACAGAAAAAGGCGCTGCAGAGTTTAGACGAATGTAATTAGATCTTTGAAGGCATAAATAGCAATTTGTTAACAATCTTTTGTGAGTGGAAAAGACGAATCAATTTTCAGTAAAAGTGCATTAATGGGAACTAAACCTGGAAAACAAATCATAAAACAAGGTTTATTCAAATCAAAAGGATTCAAACAATTTAATCATTATAAGGAAGAAGCAGAAAATACATTTCCAGAATTTGCTAAAAGATTTGCAAAAAATTTATTTGATCAAATAAACTCTGATGAATCTCCTAACACCACACAACAAAAATTTGCAGAAGAAGTGGGTTCAACGGAAATTATTCTTAATGCTTCTGAAATAGATCCTATCAAATCGAAACTATCTGATTTTGATACTCTACACGACAGAGTTCTTAGAATTCTAAACTCAAATTTTGTAAAAATGACATTTCCTGTATTCAATGGTCTTTTTGATGCGTCAACTGATTACTTTAAAGATGATCCAAGTACCAATATGCGCGAGGATATTGTAGATGGTCATATAATTGCAATAGATCTTAGTGAACCAATGGATAGAATTGTAGACAAAGATGAGGATTTGGAATATCTTGATGATTACAAACTAATGAATCCATATATTCTAAAACTTGCAAGAGAAAAAATTTCAAAAGGTGGTGAGGATGTACTAAAAGAATTTGAAGAAGGATTCAAGCAGGCAAGAATTGGACAATACCTTGATACAAAATTAAAAGATAAACCTACATCAATTACAGAAGAAGAATTAGTTGAAAGTTACAAGAAATATCGTTCTGTTATGGGTACAGCTGGTCGAAACATGGCATTAAATCGTGCACCGTTAGCTGATATCTTTTACACTGGAATGGCAAAAGCAGCAGAATCTGTTGGATGTGGAAATGAAATTGAAGACAGCATTAGAGATAAAGCTGCAAAAATACCATCATGGCCATTGTTCTATTCTCTAAAAATGAATGATGTAAAGAGTGGATTTGAAGAGACCATGAATCACAGTGAATCTTATCTTAATGATGCTAGATCTGCTCTTGAAAAACTCCCAGATAGTTTCTCACATCGAAAATTCTTAGAATTTTTGTTCCTAACTGTCGAACACTATAATCTATTTTGGTATAAAAAACTCCAAGAAGAAAATATCTGGTCAGATTTGACTCAAAACCTTCCTAAGTGATACAAATGATGTGGTCAGAAAAATACCGACCTCAAAATATTTTTGATATGGTTGGAAATGAAGATGCTAGAAAACAATTTGTTGAATGGTTTGGAAAATGGAAAAAAGGAACAAAACCACTATTATTGATTGGTCCTCCTGGAATTGGAAAAACAACAATGTGCTTTCTTGCAGGAAAACAATTTGGTTATGACATGATTAGTCTTAATGCAAGTGATGTTAGAAATAAAAAAAATATCCAAGAAATACTAACTCCTGTACTTGGAAACCAAACTGTTCTTGGTGAACCCATGATTTTCATTGATGAAGTAGATGGAATACATGGACGTTCTGATTATGGAGGAGTTGAAGCTCTCATTAACATCTTAAAAGAACCAACCGTTCCAATTGTACTTGCTGGTAATTATGGTTCTTCTGATAAAATGAAGAAAATAAAAAAAGTCGTAAAAACTTTACAGATTAGTCCATTGTCGCCTAGATTTCTTAAATTATATCTTGACATGATATTAGAAAAAGAAAAAGCAAAAATTAATCCTGGAAGATTGATAAAATTAATTACTGATTCAAAAGGTGATATCCGTTCTATGATAAACTCTGCACAAGCATTAGTTACTGGATTTGAACCTAATACTGAAAAATCATTTGAATCTCTAAACATCGAAGATGGATTAAATGCATTTTTCAAATCACAGTCACTTGAGGAAGCAAGAGTTGTTTTATTTTCTTTAAGAATTGATCCTAGAGAAAAAATTAATGCATTTTATTCAAGTATCATTACTAGTAATCTATCTTCAGATAAAATGTCTAAAGCACTAGAAATTATTTCAGAAGCTGATTTACTTTATGGAAAAATAATGAAAACACAAAATTGGAGATTACTACGTTACCTTGATTCAATTTTGTTATCCCTTTATGAAAAAGATTCTTCTGCTAGATACACTCAGTATAATCTCTCTTGGCCATTGTTGAATAGATTACGATGGGATGGTGCAAAAATCAAAGCTATTGGTTTAACATTATCCAAAAAACTTCATGTATCAAATAGTACCTTTGCAACATTTTTCTTTCCACTCATTTTATCATTGAAAAAAAATAATTCTATTGAACTTGAATTTGAAGAGACGTATGAAGAATTAATTCAAAAGGAGATTGAACTTTTACAATGAGCTGGCGAAAAATTGCAATGAAATTTGATGGTACATGCATAGTATGTAATGAAAAAAATCAATGTAAATGAAATTGGTCTATGGTCAAAAGGTCTAGGAGTAAAACACGAAAAATGTGTTGAAACTGAAGATCTCAAATGCATGATATGTGATGGCTCTGCTGGGTGCTCCCAGTGTGAATTTCAAGATGATTGTGATCGTTCAGTTGTTTCTCAACTATGTATATGTAAAAAATGTGAAGGATTAGGCAATACTTATGAAACATATCAAAACTCGCTTAAAAAGAAATTTTCATTATTAAATCTTAAAAATTAGCAATTTTTGTTTTCTTTAACTTAAATTAATATATGATATCTGAGGCGAGAAATCGCGGACATGCATTCTGACAAACTAAATGAATATCTGAATAATAAAAAAACATCACTTCAAGGTGGTGGTCAGGATAGAATTAAGGCCCAACATGAAAAGGGCAAACTGACTGCAAGAGAACGTATTGATCTACTCTGTGATGATGGAACTTTTGTTGAACTTGACGCAATGACTACACATCACTATTTTGATTACGATATGCAGAAAAAGAAATTTTTCACTGATGGTGTAGTTGGCGGTTATGGAAAAATCAACGGTCGTCAAGTCTATGTTTTCGCATATGATTTCACTGTTTTAGGTGGAACCTTAAGTCAGATGGGAGCTAAAAAAATTACTAAATTAATGGATCATGCAACTAGAAATGGTTGTCCAATAGTTGGAATTGCTGATTCTGGTGGTGCAAGAATTCAAGAGGGAATCTTAAGCCTCGATGGTTTTGCAGATATTTTCTATCATAACCAATTAGCATCTGGTGTAGTTCCACAAATTACTGCAAGTATTGGTCCTTCTGCTGGTGGTGCTGTTTACTCTCCTGCAATGACTGATTTTGTTATAATGGTTGAAAAAGCTGGAACTATGTTTGTAACTGGTCCTGATGTTGTAAAAACAGTTCTTGGAGAAGAAATATCCTTTGATGAATTAGGTGGTGCAATGACTCATGGAACAAAGAGTGGTGTTGCTCACTTTGTAGCTAAAAATGAATACGAATGTATGGATTACATCAAAACATTACTTTCTTACATTCCACAAAATAATGCTGAAGCTCCACCTTCTGTTACAACATCTGATGATCCTAACAGACTAGATAATAATTTAATAAACATTCTACCTGATGATGCTTTACAACCTTATGATATGAAAGAAATTATTCATTCAATCTTGGATGATAACAAATTCTTTGAAATCCATGAACTATTTGCACAAAATGTTATTGTTGGTTTTGGTAGAATGAATGGTAAAACTGTTGGAATTGTAGCAAATCAACCAATGTTTTTGGCAGGTGCATTAGATATTGATTCATCAAACAAAGCATCACGTTTCATTCGTTTCTGTGATTGTTATGGTATTCCACTAATTACTTTAGTTGACACTCCTGGTTACATGCCAGGTTCAAATCAAGAGCATAATGGAATAATTCGTCATGGAAGTAAATTACTATACTCTTACTGTGAAGCTACTGTTCCAAAAATTACAGTTGTCATTGGAAAAGCATATGGTGGTGCATACATTGCAATGTCCAGTAAAAATCTAGGAACTGATGTGAATTATGCATGGCCAACTGCACAAATTGCTGTACTTGGATCTGAAGGTGCTGTTAAAATTATGAATAGAAAAGAATTAGCAAGTTCCGATAATCCTGATGAATTAAAAAAGAAATTAGTTGATGAATTTACCGAAAAATTCGCAAATCCTTACGTTGCAGCATCAAATGGAACAGTAGATACCGTTATTGATCCGGCAGAGACTCGACCAATGCTTATCAAAGCACTAGAAATGCTTAGCAATAAACGTGAAAAACAACTTCCTAGAAAACATGGAAATATCAACCTGTGATTAGATATGATTGAAAAAGTACTGATAGCCAACAGAGGAGAAATCGCCCTTCGTGTAATGAAAACTTGTAAGGCTTTAGGAATAAAGACTGTGGCAGTCTATTCCGATGAAGATGTAAACTCTCTTCATGTAAAAACTGCTGATGAGTCATATTACATTGGTGAAGCTGCTCCTGCAAAGAGCTATCTTAATCAAGAAAAAATTCTTGACGTCATGCTATCGTCTGGTACCGATGCTGTGCATCCTGGTTATGGTTTTCTTTCAGAAAATGATGATTTTGCACGATTATGTGAAAAAAATAAAATTAACTTTATCGGTCCTTCTGCTGATTCAATGAATCTTTGTGGAGATAAGATGCGTTGTAAAGCCGCAATGCTTGATGCTAATGTCCCAACCGTACCTGGTAGTCCAGGTTTAGTAAAAGATGCAGATGAAGCAGAAAAAATTGCAAATGATATTGGTTATCCTGTACTTTTGAAATCAGTTTATGGTGGTGGAGGTCGTGGAATTAGATTAGTTACTAATGATAAAGAATTACAGGAAGGTTTTGAAACTGTTACATCTGAATCCATAGCCGCTGTTGGAAAATCTGCAATTATTGTTGAAAAATTCCTAGAAAAAACACGACATATTGAATATCAAATGTGTAGAGACAAACATGGTAATACCGTACATCTCTTTGAGAGGGAATGTTCTATTCAGAGACGAAATCAAAAATTAATTGAACAAACTCCATCTCCTGTAGTCGATGAAGCGAAAAGAGAAGAAATTGGTGAATTAGTTGTTAAAGCTGCACAAGCCGTTGATTATACTAACTTGGGCACTGCAGAATTTCTCAGAGCAGATTCTGGCGAATTTTATTTCATTGAAATCAATGCAAGATTACAAGTAGAACACCCAATCTCTGAAATGGTATCTGGATTAGACTTTGTTAAACTTCAACTAGATATTGCAAATGGAGAAACATTACCATTCAAACAATCTGATTTGAAAATGAATGGTTATGCAATTGAATGTAGAATAAATGCTGAGGATACTTTCTTAGACTTTGCACCCTCAACTGGTCCTGTCCCTTACGTTACAATTCCTTCAGGTCCGAGTGTTAGATGTGACACATATCTATACCCTGGATGCACTGTATCACCATTTTATGATTCTTTGATGGCAAAACTGTGCACTTGGGGAAAAACATTCGATGAATCTAGATTAAGAATGCTAAACGCATTAGATGACTTTGATATTCAGGGTGTAGAAACTTCAATTCCTTTATACAAAACTATTCTAAATTCTGAAGAATACAAGACTGGAAATCTGTCAACTGACTTTTTGAAACGATTTGAAATGATTGAAAAATTAGAAAAAGATCTAATTCAAGATAGAAAAGATAAACAAATTCCTGCTATTGCTTCTGCAATAATGCATTCTGAATTTTATAAAAGTAAAGTACAATCACAAAATTCTAGAAATCAAAACTGGAAAAATAAGATGGATAGCGTGTAAATATGAAATACAAAGTTCAAGATACTGATGAAATTGTAGATGGCGAAATTTTAGAGAAATTATCGCAGGATGAATACAAAATTAAGATCAAAGACAATGAATATGTTGTAAAAATTCTTAACATGGATTCAAATGTTATGGAATTTGTTTTGAATAATGAATTTCATTCAGTTAGATATGTTGATAGTCAAACTTCTGAGATGAATTTCATTGTTGACGGTTCATCAATGTCTGTAAACATGAATTCACATCTTGATGATATTGTTTACAAAAACTCCGGCGGTTCTGATTCTGGTGCTGGTCAATCTACTTTGCGTAGCCAAATCCCTGGTAAAGTTGTATCAATAAATGCAGGTGAAGGTACTGAAGTCAAGAAAGGTGACACAGTTTGTACCTTAGAATCTATGAAGATGCAAGTTGCTGTCAAAGCACAAAAAGATGGTACAGTCAAAGGTATCAAAATTAAAGAAGGTAATTCTGTAAACAAAAATGATATTATTGCTGAAATTGAATAATTAGTTTTATTTTAGAACGCTCATAATTTCACTGTAATCTGGTTCTTTCAATGGATCTTCTGAAACCCATTTCCAAATCACTTTATGTTCTTCATCCAAAATGAAAACTGAACGCTTTGCTGCATTGTAATCTTTAACGTGTAACAAATCTTTTAACAAAATATCATAATCTTTGATTGTTTGACTTGTATAATCTCCTAGTACTGGAAAATTATAATTGTTCTTTTCTGCAAATGCCTTATTTGCAAACGGTCCGTCATTACTAATTGCAATTACCTGTGCTCCTAGCGCTGAAATATCATTTAATGAATCTCTGAATTTACAAAGTTCAACTTCACATACTGGGGAACTTGCTGCAACGAAAAATGAGATAACGACTTTTTTGCCTTTAAACTCATCTAGGGATCTAAATTTTAGATCTCCATCAACTAATTCGAATTTTGGTGCTTGATCTCCAACATTGACTGCCATAGGGATCCTCATTTATTGTCGTATATCAATTTAGAGGACTTTGTAAAAACCAAATTTTGATCGAAAAAATTCTCTATAGCTTTATATTTTGACCGAAGGGAGTCGGTTTAACTTGGTTGGCGAGAGTGTAGCATCATACAGTAATGTATTACTCATGTTTGGCTTTGCATGTGCCGCAATGGCACCTGCCCTTTTGGTATCTAGAATGATATCTCCTGAAAACAAGAAACAACCAAATCCTGTAAAGACACTTCCTATGGAATGTGGCCAAGTCCCATCTGGTGCTGGTCGAACTCATTTCATGATGCAATATTATGCATATGTTCTAATGTTCGTTATTTTTGATGTTATGGCAATTTTCCTGTATGCTTGGGGTAGCTCTCTTTTAGACCTTCCACGAACTGCAACTTTACCAATTATTGCCTTCTTAGGAATTATGTTTGCCGCAATGGCATACGCGTTATACCAATCAAAGAGGAAAGACATATGGTAATTCTATATACTAGTTACAACTATCAAGGTGAGGGACTAAGTTGCTAAAAGAACTCGTTACACCACAAAACGCAAATGTGTTTGTTGGAAAACTTGGCGACATTTTGTACAAAGCAGTTGATCAACCATTAGGTATGGCAATCAACTGGGGAAGAATGTGGTCTTTATGGCCAGTACACATTGAAACAGCATGTTGTAGTGTTGAGTTTGGAGCAGCATCGAGTCCAAGATACGACGTAGAAAGATTCGGTATCATCGAAGCTTTTGGATCACTACGACAGTGTGATCTTGTCGTAGTACAAGGAACAATCACAAGAAAAATGGCACCAAGACTTAGATTAGTCTATGATCAAATGCCAGAACCAAAATATGTAATTGCCATGGGTGCATGTGCAATTACTGGCGGTCTGTACTTTGATTCATACAATGTGTTGCCTGGCATCGACGGAATTCTTCCAGTTGATGTTTATGTTCCTGGTTGCCCTCCTAGACCTGAAACCTTGATTCAAGGATGCATGTTGTTGCAAGAGAAAATCAAAAGGATGAAGGCTAGATAGGTAAAAAATTATGAGTAAGTCTGAAAAAAAAGTAACTTCAAAAGATGAAGATAAGAAAAAATCTGACGAAAAAGCTATTGGTGATGCAATTATTGCAGCAGCAAATGCAAGACGAGAAGAACTTGCAAAAGAAGCTTTAGCAACACGTTCTAACAAAACTTTACCAAAAGTGGTTAAAGAAAAACCTAAAGAAGAAAAACCAAAGGAATCAAAACCTAAAGAAGAAAAACCAAAGGAATCAAAACCTAAAGAAGAAAAACCAAAAGCAGCACCTCCTTCAAAAACAGATACTGAAGAAGAATCTCTACCTGAATTTGAAAAATCTTTCGTTGATAAGATTTCAAGTCAATTTACTGGCGACGTAGAAGTTGGTTATATCAAAGAAAATAGAACTAGAGTAAATGTAAAAAAAGAGAAAATTCTCGAAGTTGCACAATTTATCAAAGATAACTTACCTTTTGATCATGCAGAATCTGTTACTGGAGTTGATTTTCCTGAAGATAAAGAAATTGGAGTTGTATACCACTTGGGTTCCTACACAGATCCTACCTATTCAAAACAAGTCTTAGCACTTGCAACCCGAGTCCCACGTGAGGAAAATCCTAATCCTGGAAATGATTCTACAAAATTACCAAGTCTGAGAGATATGTTTTACAGTGTTGAGTTTCATGAACGTGAAGTATTTGAAATGCTTGGAGTTTACTTTGAAAGCCATCCTGATAATCGACGTTTACTATTGCCTGAAGATTGGGCAGATCTACCTCCACTAAGAAAGGACTTTAGGAATAAAGGAAGATAAAATGGCCGAACAAGTAATTCCAACTAAAAAAATGCCTCCTGGTCTACAGGTAGAAAATGTAGACGATAGGATTATGACACTAAATGTCGGTCCACAACATCCTGGTTCTGGACACATGAGAATTATTGTAAAGATTGACGGTGATTACATTGTCGATGCAGATCCTGATCCTGGTTACGTTCATCGTGGTGAAGAAAAAATGGCTGAATCTAGAAACTACATTACAAATATTCCTCATCTAGAGCGACCTGTGATTCACGATTCTTGTAATATTTTGTATCCTTACGTTTTAGGAGTTGAAGATTTAGTAGGAATTGAAGTTCCGGAACGTGCAAAATATGTTCGTGTAATTGCAGCAGAACTAAACAGATGTATCTATATTCAATACTGGCTTGCAATCTATGGAATATTTCTTGGACATTCTACAATGTTCATGTGGCCTGCAGGAGATAGGGAACTTTTAATTGATTTAATGGAAAAAATTACTGGCGCTAGAGTAACACATGCATACTTTATCCCAGGCGGTGTTAGAAATGATGTTCCTGCAAACTTTGAAGATGTATGTCTACGTCAAGTAAATTACTTTGAAAAACGTATCAAAGAATATGCTGATATCTTTTATGATAATCCAATTCTAAAAGCACGAACCGAAGATACCGGAGTATTATCTAGAGAAGATGCAATTCGTTTAGGAACTACAGGTTCAGTTCTTCGTGCAAGTGGCGTTGATTATGATCTAAGAATCAAAGAACCATATGATGTCTATGATGAACTTGATGTACATACCAATGTACTAAAATCTGGTGATTCATACGCACGTTCTAAAATCCCTTGGCTTGATATGTTAGAGAGTTGTAATATTATTAGACAAGCATTAGAGAAAATGCCAAAATCAGGTTCTATTAGAACAAAACTCAAACCAAATCCAAAAGGTAGAGAAGATGAAGTTTATCGTAGAGTTGAAAGTGGAAGAGGTTCAGCAGGCTGTCACATCATTTCAAGAGGAAAACCTGAACCATATCGTCTTAAACTTAGTGTAAGTTCTTTCAGAAACTTGATTGCATTACCATACTTACTAAAAGGAGAAAAACTTGGAAACATGCCAGCAGTTTATTGGAGTCTAAACTATTGGCCAGTGGAGGCTGACCGATAAATGTCTGTTATTGCACCAAAATTCCGTCTTGGATATTTCCTAAAAGGAATTTTTGATAATGCATTTTGGATTCTAACAATTGTAACACTTGCAGGAATTCCAGCAATTCAAATTGTATTATTTTATCTAGAATTACCGGTAATTGACGGTGAACTTCTAACCGCTTTCTTGGCATTTACATGGTTGTTTAACCCGACGATGCAGGTTCCATTAATCAAGGCGCTTATCTATTCTGATTTATTTAGAATTGTAGCCTTCCCTGGATTTGGTTTTGCTGCATTGATAGCTGCAGGAACAATTTTTGTTGAAAGAAAAATGTTAGCGAAACTACAACTTCGTGTTGGTCCATTTTACTGTGGCAAAGTTGAAGGTATTTTACAACTAGCAGGTGATGGCTTGAAATTAATCTCAAAAGAAATTATCATTCCTGCAAAAGCTGATAAACCGTTATTCTGGGCAGCGCCGGTATTGTTTGTTGGTACTGCTGCTGCATTTGTCGCATTAATTCCTGTTGCACCTGGCGGATGGGTTGTTGCAGACTTGGATGTAGGTTTACTTGCAGTATTTGCAGTAATTGGATTTTTCCCAATCATTACGATTTTATCAGCATGGTCTGCTAACAGTAAATTCCCATTCATTGGTGGAATTAGAGCACTTCATCAAATGGTATCGTTTGAAATTCCATTAATCTTATCTCTCTTGGGAGTTGTAATTTTAACTGGAACGCTTAATCTTAGTGAAATTGTAGAATCTCAAAGTAGCTTCCCTTGGATTATTTTCATGCCAATTGGCGCAATTGTTTTCTTTACTACAATGTTAGCTGAACTAGAAAGAATTCCATTTGATCTTCCAGAAGCAGAAAGTGAGATTGTAGCAGGATGGTTGACTGAATTTTCTGGAATGATGTATGGATTAGTTCAATTAGGTTCTTATCTCAAACTTTATGCGTTTGCAGCATTATTTGTAATAATTTTCTTAGGTGGATGGACCGGTCCTGTATTCTGGCCTCCATTAGAGACTGAACTAATTACCGAAGGTATTCCAATTCCAAACTATGCTGGTGACCCAATTCTCACAGTTAACGCACCTGGTTTGCCACTACTTGATCAAGATCCAAATGAATGGGTCCTGCAGCAGCAGGGCGAACTACAGTATACGAGCGGGCAGCTATTAGTTAGCGGCGTTATTTGGTTTGTACTAAAAACAGTTGGAGTAATTTTCTTTATACTATTACCAAGAGGTGTATTCCCAAGAATCAGGCTCGATATGTTGCTGCACATTGGTTGGTACAAACTAATTGGTTTATCCTTCGTTAACATCTTTATTGCACTCGGATTGGTGTATGCTGGAGTAATAGGACCTGGAGGAATTTTGTAATGGGAACTGCAACTGGAATCATCAAAGCATTAAACTCCGGAATTAAACATCTGGCAGTAAAACGTTTCACTTTAAGATATCCTGAACAAAAATTAAAATTTGTTGGAGATGGCTACCAATTTGATCCAGCATCTGGTGTTGCTATTGCAGGTCTAAAGGGTAGACACATGTTATTCCATGATCATTGTACTGGATGTCAACTATGTTCAATTGCATGTGAAGGTGTTGCAGAAGCAATTGCAATGGTAAAAGTTCCTGACAAGTGGGGGCAAAACGCAAAATCAATTATGCCACAAATTGACTATGGAAAATGTGTCTTTTGTGGATTATGTGTTGACGCATGTCCATTTTATGCATTATACATGTCAAATGACTATGAATTATCATCATTTACCAAAGAGGGCTTAATTTACACACCTGCACAATTACAGGTTAAACCACAAGTTCAACAAGATTCAGAATTAATTATTGATAAACGGGGCGCCAGACATGGCTGATGCTCTGTTCTTAGCTATCTCTGTATTAACAATCGGCTCTGCAATTGCAGCACTTGAAATGCGTTCACTTGTTTACGGTTCAATTGCATTAATGGGAACACTAGGTGGTGTTGCAGGATTTTACGTAATGCTAGATTCTCCATTTGTTGCAATGTTCCAATTAGCAGTTTATGTCGGTTCTATTGCTGTTCTTATCTTATTCACTGTCATGCTTGTAAAAAGAGAACTCATATTCAAAAAAATTGAAGACCCGAAAAGAAAATTTGCTGGAATTGGTTTAATGTTAATTGTAATTCTTGCATTAGGTGCAGTCATTATGGATTCTGGAATTAAAACAATCAGTACAGACTCTGATCCTGTTGACTTTAGAGAAATTGGTGGTGACTTTCTCACATATTACTGGCCTGCATTAATCTTGATGGCCCTAATTTTAGCAGGTTCTGTTATGGGTGCATTAGTTCTAGCAAGAAGGGAGGATACAATAGAAAATGAGCAATGAGCTAATTGAATTTGTATTAGTATCCGTTGCTTTGTTAGGTATTGGAATTTATGGTTTAGCGGTAAAAAGAAACGCAATCCGAATGTTATTTGCAGTTGAAATTATTGTCAACGCTGCAAACCTCAATCTTGTTGCATTTGCTAGATTTATGCCACACAGTGGTGGACAAACACTTGCATTATTCTCAATTGCAATTGCTGCAGCAGAAGTTGCAGTCGGACTTGCATTAATTATTGTAGCATATCGTATGTACAAAAACATCGATATTGCAGACTTCAGGAGCTTGAAAGGCTAATGGAATTTGTACTTTTACAGGCGGTATTTTTACCACTGTTACTGTCTCCGGTTGCATATCTAATCGGAAGAAATTATGGTCCTACATATGCAACATGGTTTACCTTTGGTTTACTTCTATACTGTTCTGTTATCCTGATTAATGCAGCATTAGGCGGAACATACGAAGAACATTATCCATGGACTACCATGTTCGGTGAATTTGGTTTCATGCTTGATGGACTTGCTACTCCATTTGCAATAATCATTTACGTATTGTGTACCGTTCTTGCACTATACTCCAAACCATACATGGTTCACAAATTTGAAGAATTATTCAAAGAACATTATCATCAAAATGCTACCACTGATGGTCAGACAACTGCAGTAGTTGAATCTGTTGCACTACAGACCTATGTCAACCGTCAATCTGGTCTCTACTTTGCAATGTTCCTAGTCTTTGCAATGGGAATGCTTGGAACCGTTTTATCTACAAATCTCATTGAATTTTACATATTTTTCGAAGTTATGCTCATACCATCGTTTTTCCTAGTTGCTTTCTATGGAGATGGAAATAGACGTAGAATTGCATTACAATTCTTATTCTGGACTCATGTTGGTGCAGTCGTTCTATTACTTGGTTTCCTAGCAATCGGTCTAAGTGTTGGAAGCTTTGATTTTGTAGATATCAATGAAGCAGCAATTGATCCTGATATCCTGGTGGTATCTGCTGTTGCTATAATCTTAGGATTGGGTGTAAAACTTGCAGCTTTTGTATTCCATGTTTGGCTGCCTTATGCTCACGGTGCAGCTCCGACACCAATCAGCGCTCTACTTTCTCCAGCTATGATTGGAATTGGCGCATATGGATTATTCAGATTAATCGTAGAGTTCATGCCACAAACGTACGGCGACATTTCAATAATGCTGAACATTTGGGGTGTTGTAACAATGTTCTATGGTGGCGCTATGGCGTTAATGCAAGATGATTTCAAACGAATGCTTGCATATTCTAGTATCAGTCAGATGGGTTACCTGCTATTTGCAATTGGTTCATTTTCTACTTATGGTTTAGCCGGTGCGGAAATGATGTATGTTTCACACGGTTTAGGTAAAGGGTTACTCTTCATGACCGCTGGTGTAATCATAGTTCAAGTTGGAACAAGAAGTTTCTCTAAACTTGGCGGTCTTGCAAGTAAAATGCCAATTACCGCAGTATGTGCTGTAATTGGTGCATTAACAATAATGGGTATTCCTCCAACAAGCGGATTCATGGGAGAATGGATGGTCTTCTATGGTGCATTAGAAACTGCAATAGAAGAAGGAAATGATTTACGAAGTCTCATGTTTGCATTAGGTTTGATTGCTACTGCACTTACAATGTCTTACATTCTTTGGATGCTAAAACGAGTCTTCTTTGGAAAATTACCTGAGAACTTACAAAATGTAAAAGACGGAAGCTGGTATATGCTTGCACCAATGATGGTTTTAGCAGGCTTTACTATCGTCGTTGGAATTTATCCTGACATATTCCTAGGACACATCATGCCATACATGGAAGGAGTAATGGGGGGATAGTAAATGGCAGATTTCTTTGGAATCCCTGTAAGTGAACTTAACGTCTGGTTAATCTGGATACTTCCATTTGCAGCAGCCATGATAATTCCTGCAGTTGGTAAATTCTCAAAATTATCTACCGGTAGAGTTGCAGTTGCATTTGCATTAATGAGTGCAATTTCTGCAGCAACATTGTTCCCAATGGCATTGGAAGCACATGAGATTCATCACCAAGTTATGTGGATTGATGCAATCGGTCTCAAAGCAGGTGTTCTCGCTGATCCTCTATCAATCATAATGGCAAATGTAGTCGGATGGATTTCTTTCCTAATTATGGTTTACAGTACAGGTTACATGAAAGGCGACAAAGACATCACTCGATTCTGGTTCTGGATGATGTTCTTTATTGGTTCCATGCAACTGATCATACTTTCTGATAATCTACTACAAGTCTTCTTTGGTTGGGAGGGAGTGGGTCTTGCGTCATATGCTTTGATCAGCTTCTGGTATCGTGATAAGAAGAAAGATCACGTTGGACAAGAAGGTCGTTCTGCACTTGGTGTTATGGAATATTTCTCTCCAACACATGCTGGAATGAAGGCATTCATCATGACCAAAGTTGGTGATGTAATGATGCTTTCAGGAATGTTACTTCTTTTCTTGTTTGCTGGAACTTTTGGATTTAAAGAATTAGTTTCTGATACTGCTTGGGCGGTAGAAATGTCTGCCCAGGGATTGTTAGTTCCTGCATTTGTTTTACTATTTGGTGGTGCAATGGGTAAATCTGCACAATTCCCACTTAACGAATGGCTCTTAGAAGCAATGACCGGCCCTACCGCTGTATCTGCATTAATCCATGCAGCAACAATGGTCAAGGCTGGTGTATTTTTAGTTGCAAGAATTGGACCAATTGTATTTGCATTAGCAGCTGCAGGAATTCTTGCAGACCAATTCTTTGAAATCATTGCATGGGTTGGTGCAATCACTGCATTATTACTTGCAACTCAGGGAATGGTTAATCCTGAAATTAAGAAAGTCTTGGCATATTCTACTGGTTCACAAATTGGTTACATGATGTTAGCCCTTGGTGTTGCAGGTCTATCACAACACTATGTTGATGGTTATACCGCAGGATTCTTCCACTTGATATCTCACGCAATGTTCAAAGCATCATTATTCATGGCGGCGGGTTCATTACTGCATGTAGTTGGTTCTCGATTCATGACAGATATGGGTGGACTGAAAAAACAAATGAAAAAGACGTATGCGTTCATGTGGGCTGCAGGTCTTGGACTAATGGGCGCTCCATTCATCACAACAGGATTCTGGAGTAAGGATGCAATATTTGCAGCAGTTTATGAAGCTGACAGTTCTTGGGCATTACCGCTATTCCTTATCGCAGTTTTGACTGCAGTTATTACAGCATTTTACACCACAAGAATGATTGGAATGGTATTCTTTGGAAAGAACAGTAAACATATCGAAAAGATGGAAAGCGAAGGCAATCATATACACGAAGCACCAAGATCAATGTGGATTCCATATGGAATTCTTGCAGTACTAACAATAGGAATTGGATTAATTGGATTATCTGCTGAAGAAGGAATTCATCATCTATTTGGTGAATATCTAGAACATTCCTTTGGAATTTATGTATCACATGAAGCTGCAAGTACCGAATTCTTAGGCGGACTCAACCCTGTAGCACTAGGAGCATCACTAGTTGCATTTGCAACAGGCTTTGGATTAGGTTACATCTTCTATATTGGACGATGGGTGGATCCGGCCAAATTTGTAAACTCTAACATTTTCTTTTATTCAATGCATAAACTATTCTTGAACAGATGGTATCTCAATGCCTTTGTTTATTGGGGCTTTGTTGTTGCACCATTGTGGATGGCACGTGGAATCTGGAGATACTTTGAACGTACAGCAATTGATACTGGAATGAACATTGGATTCGAGAAAGCTGTTGGTTGGAGTGCTAGAGTTGTTCAAGGAACACAGACCGGTGTATCGCAATCTTATCTTTACATATTTGGAGCTGGACTACTTTTCGTAGTTCTGATATTGTTACTATAGGTGTTTATGATGATCGAACTAACTTCTACTCCAATAATCATAATGGTAATTCTTGGTATCGCAGGAATGATAATTCCTGTAATCAATGTTGTAAGAAAAGAACAGGGTAGTTCAACATTTTATGGATTAATTGCATTTGGTGCATTACTTCTATCTCTTGGTTATGTAATTTACCGATTCTATACAGACTCTGTTGCAGATGCCGCTATCTTCTCCAGTGATGTTTTAGTCGATGATGGATTTGGTTCATTCTTTGCAATTGCAATGCTCATTGTATCAATAATGGCAGTTGCTGGTTCTTTCAATTACATGAGAGATAAATCAAATCCTGCAATTTACTTCTCATTAATTTTACTTTCAAGTATTGGTATGGTCTTGATTGCATTCTCAACAGACCTGGTTATGTTATTTGTAGCATGGGAGTTGATGAGTATTCCAACATACATCCTTGCAGGGTATAACAAGAAAGATCCATCATCAAACGAAGCTGCTATCAAGTACTTTTTGTTTGGAGCACTATCTTCTGGAATTATCATATATGGTATCTCACTTGCATACGGAATTACCGGTTCTACAAACATCGGTGATGTCATTTACGGATTCTCAAATCTATCTCCAGACATGCTTCCGATTGGCTTACTTGCAGTTGGTATGTTTATTGCTGGATTTGGATTCAAAATGGGGCTTGTTCCATTCCACATGTGGCTACCAGATACATACGAAGGTGCACCAACACCAATTACTGCATTACTAGCTGCAGGAACCAAAAAAGCAGGATTTGCTGCTGCATTAAGAGTTGTAATTATGGGTGCTGCGGCGCTAAACCTTGACTGGACATTAGCGCTAGGAGTAATTGCCATAATGACGATGACTATTGGTAACGTTGCAGCAATCATGCAAAAGAATCTCACAAGAATGCTTGCATACTCAAGTATTGGTCATGCAGGTTACATCTTAATTGGTATCTCACTTGCGCCGTTCAGCGGATTAGGATTACAGGCATCATTATTCCACATTCTAAATCATGCTGTAATGAAAGGTGCAGCATTTATCGCAATAGCAGGAATTGTCACAACACTTGGAATTGTACATTTAGATAAAATTAAAGGACTAGGTAGAAAAATGCCAATTACCGCATTTGGTCTTGTTATCTCATTACTTGCTTTAGCTGGTGTACCGCCACTTAATGGATTCTGGAGTAAACTTATGCTGTTTGGTTCTGCCATTGATGCAACAAGCGTTGTTTGGTGGGCTCCATGGCTTGCAATAGCTGGAGTATTGAACAGTGCATTATCTCTAGCATACTATGGTTGGATTATACGAAAGATGTACTTTGAAGGTGAAACAGAAAAACGTGTCAAAGAACCTGCATCAATTGTAGGTGTAATGATATTCTCTGTAATCTTTATGGTAACAATTGGTGTATACCCAGAACCAATAATACAATTTGTAGAAATGATTACGCCTTCAATGACTGCAGTTATGCCTTAAACTCTGTAAAACTTACTAATTCTTCCAAGTTGTGTTTTGAATCAGAATCTTTTACTTTTCTTAGACTTTCAAGAGCTTTTTGCGAATAAGATTTCAATAACTCTTCCATCTTGTTGAATACAACTCTAGGATCTGAACTCTTCTTAACTAGTAAATTAAATAATTTATCTTCATTTTTCCAATCCATCAAATCATCTTTAATTTGATATGCAATTCCAATATTTTTTCCATACTCTGCTAATCCTGAGATTTCTTCCTCACTTCCGCCTCCAATCACTGCTCCTAGTTTGGCTGCCATCTCAAAGGCAGTTGCGGTCTTGTAATCCATTACCTTGATGTAATCTTCAAATGTTACATCTTCACTTTCTTCTAGTTTTCCTTCTAACACTTCTCCTTCACTCATGAGCATTGCAGCTGTAGCCAAATCTTTGGTAACTCGTGCTTTATCTAATCTAGATGAAATGTTTAGAATTAATCCTAAAACAAAGTCTCCTGTTAGAACACTAGTATTGTATCCATATTTGATATGGAATGGATCTTTGTGTCTTCTCTGAGTTTCATTATCAATAATATCATCATGTATGACTGATTCTGTATGGAGCAGTTCAATTGCACATGCTCCTGCATACACATTCTCATCAATCTCTCCTACACATTCGGCTGCCAAAAGTGAGATTATTGGTCTGATTCGTTTTCCACCGTCTAATGCATATTTTAGAGGTTCACAAAATTCTGATTCTGAGTATAGTTCTAACTCATTTTGTAAAGCTGAATCAATTTTCTCGATGTACTTGCTGTACACTTCCAAAAGCGGATTAATTTCTATATTTTTTCTGTCCAAAAATTATCTAATCAAAATTTTCTGAAATAACATATTAAACTTTAGAATTGAATGCTCCCGTCGGGATTCGAACCCGAGTCTCAGGCGTGAAAGGCCTAAATGCTTGACCGGACTACACTACAGGAGCTTAAAATTCCGGCTCTTCTAATCCATAAAACTTTTTGTAATCACAAGCTTTTTTATCCTAATTCCAAGAATATCATTCATGGGTTCTCTAATCAAACGAATCGATCAAATCATTGAAGACAAAAGTTTACTCAAACATCCATTTTACGAAATGTGGTCTGATGGTAAACTGGAACTAGATTCACTCAAAGGCTACTCTAAAGAGTACTATCAACTAGTGAAACAGGTTCCGCAATTCATGCAACCAATGGTAAATGATGCATCTTCTGATATGAAAGATGAGTTAATTCAGAACATGAACGAAGAATCAGAGCACATTCCTCTATGGGAGAAATTTGCAGGTTCTATGGGAATTTCTGAATCCGAACTACAAGGCTATGAAGGTCTTGAGAAAACCAAAAGAGCAGTATCCAATTTAGGCTCACTTATGGACTCCTTTGATAATGGTGCATGTGCAATGTATGCATTTGAAAAAGAAATTCCTAAAGTAAGTCAAACCAAATTAGAAGGATTGAAAGAATTCTATGGCATTGATACAAAAGATGCAATTGAATACTTTGAAGAACACATGACTGCGGACATTAGACATGCAGCATCCTGGCAAAAAATCATCGATAATACATCTGTAGATGACTCAGTGATGCTATCAACAGCCGAAAAATCTGTTGCAGCACAAAATCTATTGTTAGACAGTTGTTACGAGTCTTACTGCTAATCTAACACTTTTTACTAAGTTGAAATTATTTTTTTCTAGGGCCCGTAACTCAGCCTAGTAGAGTACTCGGCTCATAACCGAGGAGCCATGGGATCGAAGCCCATCGGGCCCACTAAAATTTTAATTCCAGCTAATTGTTATTGAATTGGCTGCAATGAAGAATCAGAGTTATACCTGATTAATGATGTAAAGGCATTTGACTGAGCTGCCCCTTTTACTTTATTCTGTCTTGAACCTGCTTTAGTACGTCTTCTGAGATTAATTTCTGCTCAAATAGATTTTCTGCAATATCCTTGATAGTCAAAAGACTGTGAAGTTTGACACCTTCATTTTGTAGTGCTTCTGTTGCACCCTCCATTCTATCAACTACTGCATACGCATCAGTCACTATCATCTTTTCTTCTTTGATTGATTTTACCGCGTTAATTACAGAGCCACCACTTGTTACAACATCTTCAATCATTAACAATTTCATGTCGTGGCAAATTACACCTTCAACTGCTTTTCCTGTTCCATGTTCTTTTGGTTTATCTCTAACGTAGATGAGTGGCTTTAGAATTTCAGTTGCAAGTGATGCTGCAACTACTAGTCCACCTGTTGGAACAGAAACTAGCGAGTGAAAGTTTTCAAATCCTATATCTTCTGCAATCAAGTTTTGCAATCCCTTGATCATTTTTCTATAATATATGGGAAAGCTTGGAACTAGTCTAAGATCGATATAGTAAGGGCTTTTTTTCCCGCTTGCTAATGTGAAATCTCCAAATCTGATGATCTTTTTTTCATAAAGAAATGCTGAAAATTCTTTAGCAAATTCCATACTGAATATTGTACAATTGTATTCAATATATGTTAGGGACAGGCAAAAACTGACTATCTTCTTCTGTCATTTTTGATGACATTTGTCTTTGTTCCATCAGTGACATGTTCCATCTGGTTTGAAACATTGTCTGTACCTAAAATTTTGTCCCATGCCTCAGGGTGGAGCGCTTGTGACTCTGCTATGTACTCTAAAAGTTTCTCATATTGATCTGATTGTTTTACTTTGAGATGATATCTAGCATCTCTTTCTTCTTGTGTCTCAATTTTTGGTTCTTCTTTATTCAGCTCCTCAATTGGAATCGCATTGCCATCTACTGCTGCAAAAATTGTATCTTCGGTTCCATTTACTGCAAATACGAAATGAATGTCTTCATCTTGTTTTGGTATAGTGTTTGCCTTTTCTATCTTGCCTGGAAATTCTGGCATTTCAGAAATTGGTCTGTCTACTACCTTTAATGCGTCTTTAAAGTAAACCAACTCATAATTTCTAATATGATCAACTACCTGTATTGCAACATGTGATGTCTCCATCGGTTTTGTAAACATTAGACTAAATGTTATGTCTAAAAATTCTAAACCTTGATTATCGCCATACGGATCTTTTACTATCTCTGTTGATGCTTGCGCTAGAAACAACTTGTTTTCGTCATGTATGGTGATACTGTCATTTCTGATGTCATATTCAATGTACGCCTCACTGTCTTGCCAGTTCGGCTTTGCTTCCTGCATGTCAAGGTATGCTATTGCCAAGAAAATTTTCTCAGGTCCCATGTTTTCCCATGCTCTTGCCTTGATTGTCGTTAGTTCTCCTATGCCTATCTCGACAGTTGGATTTTCATTGTAAAATTTCTGATTTTCTTCAAAAATTACATTGTTTATTGAAAATCCATCAGGTGTCTCAGAAATTCCGTGCTTTGTAATTCTAGGGGCAGTACAGTCTCTGTCAAAACCACATGCTCCACTTCGTTTCTTACTTTCAGTAGATGTTTCAGTAGATGTTTCAGTAGATGTTACACTAATCACTGAAACGGTATCATCTCCTTTGTTTACAACATACATTCTATTATTTACAGGATCAAACACTATGTCATGTGGTGAATCTCCTACTGGTACAGTTGCAATTACTGAATTAGTTGCAGTATCAATCACTGAAACGGTACTTGAAGATAAACTACCGTTTGGAACATACATTCTATTGTTTGTTGAATCAAATCCAGGTGAGACCCAAGGCACATCTCCTACTGATACAGTTGCAATTACTGAATTAGTTGCAGTATCAATCACTGAAACTGTACTTGAAGATAAACTACCGTTTAGAACATACATTCTATTGTTTGCTGAATCAAATCCAGGTGAGACCCAAGGCACATCTCCTACTGATACAGTTGCAATTACTGAATTAGTTGCAGTATCAATCACTGAAACGGTATCATCAACAATATTTGTAACATACATTCTATTGTTTGTTGAATCAAACGCTATGCCATTGGGATTTTCTCCTACTGATACAGTTGCAATTACTGAATTAGTTGCAGTACTAATCACTGAAACTGTATTATCATTATAATTTGTGACATACATTCTATTGTTTGCTGAATCAAACGCAAGAGACTGAGGTCTTTCCCCTACGTCTATCTTCGCAGATATGGAATTATCTGCAGTGTTCAGAACCATAACCGCGTCTTCTAGAAACCTCCAGTTACCAATTAGGAAATACATTCTATTATTTGCTGAATCAAACGCTATACTATGAGGAGTATTTCCGTTACCACCTGCACCTGCTGCAGAAACGGTTTCTATAACTTCATTCGTTGCAGTATCAATCACTGAAATGTTATCATCTCCCCAGTTTAGAACATACATTCTATTGTTTTCTGAATCAAACGCAATGGATCTAGGTGTATCCCCTACAGTTATTGTTGCAATTACAGTATTATCTTCTGCAAATGCATCATCAACTAATACTGGAATGACAAATGGCAGCAACAAAAGAACAAAAAATACGGCTCTCATGGTAACCTCCTAGTATCGAGTTCTCTTACTTAAACAGATCAAATAGCCAGTCAAAAAATCCCTTTTTCTCTTTTTTCTCAGGCTCAAGTTCTGCTGGCTCAGGCTCGTATGTTTCTTCTACTAGAGGAAATGACTTTTGATTATCAGGAACTAACACGAATCCTGTTTCAATTATTCTTGGTTTAGGTTCTGATTGAATCTCTAGAACTATTTGTTCAAATCTTTCTTGTGTAATTCCAATTCCTTCCCAGAACTTATAATTTGAATAGTTTTCATCAAACCAATCCTTGTATTCAGTTTCTGTGATGTATCGTTTCACGTAATGTTTAGCTGGCATATTCTCATCAACAAATTCTAGAACAGTTTTTTCATTTATTGTAGTAAGCATTACTTCAGGTTCAGGTTGTTTTACTGGTGGCTCAGGTTGTTTTACTGGTGGCTCAGGTTCTGGTATTTCTTCTGGTATTACTTCAGGTTGTGACTCAGGAACCTCTTCAGGTACAACTTCTGGAACCTCTTCAACTTGTACAATCTCTTTTGGTAAAATTTCTAAAGCATTTTCAAAGTATACCAAATCATAGTTTGGTATATGGTCAATGGTCTGAATTCCAATATGAGATGATTCCATTGGTTTTGCAAAGATTATGGTAAATGTAATGTCTAGCAATTCTAAGGCTGGATTGTCTCCGTATGGGTCTTCAATTCTTTCAGTTACAGCTCCTACAGCTGAAAAAATCTTATCCTTGTCATACACTTTGAACTCATCTTGTTGAATTGAAAATTCTATGTTTGCAGTAGAATCTCTCCAGTCAGGCTTGTCATCATGCATTGCAAGATATGCAATTGCCAAGTAAATTTTGTCAGTTCCCATATTTTCCCATGTTCTAATCTTGATGGTTACCGGTTCTCCAACTGTTCCTTGTATGGTTGGATTTTTGTTGTATCGTTCCTGATTTTCTTCAAAAACATTATCATTTATGGAAAATCCATCTGGAGTTTCTGATTCACCATGGTTTGTAATTCTTGGTGGAGTACAATCTCTGTCAAAACCACACGCTCCACTTCGGTCTTTTGCAGTTACTGGATCATCACAATTTTTTGTTGTTGAATTTTCCTCACAATTTAATATCAGATATGTACTAGGACTGTTTTGTGTAGCATAGGATGCTGCCGCCCAATCTGCTGAACGAATACCGTATGAAATTCTAAATTCATCTAAATCTCCTTGTAATTCATTATTTACTTTAGTTGAACTATCAATATCCGCACCAAGCGCAAAATTACCATTTGCTCTAGGTCCTCTATTTCCACTAGTTCCGGACACTTCTTCAGCTAATTCACCATCTTGGTAAATCTTACTTGAACCACCAGGATTATAGACTATCATCAAATGTGTCCAATCTGATGTTGCAGCATCTACATCTGAATCTAATAGAGTATTTCCTCTTACATTCATGTTTAGAGTTCCAACTTTGAATAATACAAATTCGTTATCCTGTCCTCCTGCTCTATATCCAAAAAAGTCCATGTTGTTTAGATCTGAATGATCACTTTGCACTTTAGCCCAAAACTCTACTGTTACATCGTTATCAGTTGTACCTCCTCCATTTCCTGGCCAATTATTTACACCATTTGTCCAAATGAAATCTCCACTACCATCATTTTTGAAACCTCCTTGTGTTGGACCATCAAAGCTTTGTCCATATCCAATCTTTCCTTCTGCTCGTGTCGGTCGTCTGTCTTCATCTTGTGTCTTATCGCCTTCTCCTCCACCTGTTCCGTCATTTGCATTATCTGATACATCATAAAACTCGTTTTCAGTTCCTGTTGATGTTTGATTTAGATGGTAAACTAATCTGTAATTATCATCCCAAACACTAGATGCATCAATTTCTTCTACTCCTTTGTAGTAAATGTAAATGTCAGTTCCTGTTGATGCTGAAAGTGTAGGTATCTTAACCCAGGCAATTACCTCTCCCGTAGAAGTATTGTATCTCTCTATTTCATGTGCAAGTCTTGTTGTTCCGTCATTTGTGGTAAATATGATATCGGTTCCATCACTCTCTGTCGCTTTGATAAAATCTGAATCAGTTACAGATACTAGTACTGGAAAATTTGATAAATCTGAACTAATTTCACTATTCAATGAAATTTCTATCTTTTTTCTATATTCCCATGAAGTACTATACCAATCAGCTGCAAATGCATCATCAACTAATGTTGGAATGATAAATGGTAACACAAGAATAGCTAAAAGAAGTACACGCAAGAGATCTGAATTTTCGCAAAGCTGTATTTATTTTAGTTCATTTTATTGATTAATCATGCCTGAAATTTGGTTGAACTATGGAAAAAATGAAGTCGTTCTAGATATTATGGCTGAAAACCTAGATGAACAAATCAAGTTTGAACAACCGGTAATAGATGATTCAGAGATTAATGAAAATTTAGAAGCATTAGACCTGTCAAAACCAACTGAAATTGTAATTCAAAATTACAGTATAACAATACAAAAAATTCTTGGAAAACTTTATGAAAAATGTGAAATCAAATCCTTATCAAAACCAAAACTGTTAGTTGACAAAAGAAATCTTCCTCTAATCAAAGCAAATAATCCTGATACAGTAAGTATCAACGAGTTTGAAGAACAGGAATTATCAAATTCAAATCTAGTATTTCTTGGTGAAATACAGTTTGATGGTCTGTTTGGATATGAAACTGTTGCAACCAGATTACTACGTAAGTTTGGTGCAGACAAAATGCTAGAAGCATTTTCACATCGTTCAGGAAATTTACCAACACCTGGTACAGACTCTCCATCACTTGGTGATGCAAAAAAGTTTACAGATGGATTTGAGGTTTCATGTATAGAGATTACAGGAAACAAAAAGGGAATTTCAGGTCTACAGGTTGGACATCCATCTAAAACATCATCTATATCTCAAACACTTCAAAAATCTACTGCAACCTTTGAAGAAAAGTTCCGTACAATGATAATTAGTACCGGAAGGGATGCAAGTAATCAAACATTATCTTCTTCATTAAATTCTGTATGGAACTTTCACACATCTATTAAAAATCAAGGATTAATCATACTGGTAGCTGAATGTATGGCTGGATTGGGTTCAGAAACATTTCAAAAACTAATTGATGGTCGTATCACACCTGAAAAGATCAAAAATGCATCAAAGTATGAAGATGGAATGGAAAATCTACTATTCTTATCAGAAATTCAGAAAAATGCTCAAATTGCAATTACATCAATCTTGCCTGAACTGTACATCAAAAAACTTGGAATGATTCCTGTTGATGGAATTAAAAAATCGATGGACTATATTTTGAAAAATCAAGGTCCAAGACAAAAAGTACAGGTCATTGAAGATGGTGCACGTACTTTACTACGGGAAAATTGATTGCGGCAGTGGTGCACACAAAACCGCTAAAACAATAACTCCGATGTAAACAATTTTTCTGTTCTTTGATAGTGGTGATATGTCATCTAATGGTCTAGCGTCCTTACTTCTTGAACTTAGAATTAAGATGAAAATTGCCATCATCCAATAATTCAGTAATACCAAAACGCCCAAACTTCCGTATGTTGCAAACTTGTGCCATTTTTGTCCCAAAATGACTCTTGACATGTGACCACCATCTAACTGCCATGCTGGCAATAAATTCAAAAACGTAATTAAAAATCCAAGCCATGCTGCAAACATAATTGGAGACATTATTACCTCTACTTCTTCTCCATCCTTGTCAAACAGTGCAAGCGCACCTTTCATAATCAAATTTTCATTCATAGGGAATAATGTTGAACCCATCATTAGATCTTCTGCAATTTGACTGTCAATTACAGGTGATGTCCATGCACCAAAAATCACTACAACTACTGCAACCACTAATCCTGCAATTGGACCAGCTACTGCAATATCAAATAAAATATCTCTGTTTACCGTAAGACTTCTTGATTGAATGAATGCACCAAATGTTGGTATTCCTACAATTGGTATGCCTGGAATAAAGTATGGCCATGTTGTCTTTATTTTATGCCACTTTGCAGCAAACAAATGTCCCGCTTCATGAACTCCTAAGATACCTAACAATGCCCACGCGTATACTACTGCAACTCCAAGTGGATCACCAATTGGTTTGATGAGTGGAAATGAGTTAAGCATTGCAGTTCTGTAAAATCCATCAATTAACACCATCGCAACAGTTGCAGCAAACATGATTCTTGGTGTCCAAGATTTTGATAACCACCTTCTCTTTTTTGTTTTAGGTAATTTTGACACAACTACCATGTATCGGTACCCCTCTTTTTCAAGCGTACATAGTAAATTGTTAGTCTCTAACTCTTGTGTCAAGCGAACAAACTTTTCTTTGAAATCTTGGTCCTCAAAATAAAATTGCATCTTTACTAGACCTATTTCCATATCTGAAACATCAAAATGATTCTCTACAACTTTTTTAATAAATTCCTGTGTAGGCTCTATCATAAAGATCGTGTATTATCTGAACATAATTGTTTTTCCAGTATCGAATTAAATATGATAAATTTTGTGTATTACTATGCAGGTAATCCTACGTGAGCATAATGGAGCCATATTCAGACGTTGTGAGCCTAGTGATCTTATCGGTGTAATGGAAATTAATATGAAAACATTACCTGAACATTATTCTGATTATTTCTATGAAAGCCTCTTAGCAGAAGCACCTGAAGCGTTTCTGATTGCTGAAAAAAGCGGTCAACATGTTGGATATATTATGTGTAAGACTGAATTTGGATTTTCTAACTTTAAAAAACTTGGATTTGTAAAAAAAGGTCACGTTGTATCTGTTGCAGTATTAGAAGAACAACGTGGAAATGGATACGGAAAAGTTCTCGTCAATGAAGCATTCAAGGGAGTCAAAGAAAAACAATGTGATGAAATGTATCTTGAAGTTCGTTGTAGCAATACAGAGGCTGTAAAATTATATCAGGATTTGGGTATGGATATCAAACAAAGACTCAAAACGTATTATCGTGATGGTGAAGATGCCTATATGATGGCTATTGAGTTCAATTAAATTACAGTTTTTGATCGAATCGACATGTCACGACGAAAATCAATGGGTGTTTTCATCTTTGTATCTTGTATAGCTGCATTTTTTGTATATGCATATCTTTTGATGCTTTCTGAATGGAGCCCAATTGTTTTACAATTGACAATTTTGATGGTTGTAGGTGGTGTTTTAGGAATCGTTTCCTGGATTGGTTATCAAATGGCTACAACATCTGCAAAACCTTCTTCATTAATTGAAGATGATTAATTTTTAGAAATTTTTACATCTACTACGGTTTGATAAAATCTTGGTCCTACTGGTCTAACATTTCGTGAAGTTATTATCTCTGCATTTGTTTTGTTTACGCTCATGAAATGTACTTCAGATAATTTTCCTGCATCTTGTTTTTTATCAGCATGCATATGAGAGTAATAATGAATTATTCCTTTATCTTTTAGTCCATTCAATGCAGAATCTAAAAACTCATCAGAACGTTCAGGTAACAACATTAAAACTCTATCCGCTTTTCCAACTAATTGCTCATTGATTACTTCTGTTGCATCTCCATTTAATGAAATCACTTCTCCCTTAAGCTTGTTAATTTGAACATTTTCTTTACACAACTGTGTTGCAATCGGATTTAGATCAATGTTGTATACTGTACATGGAGTATTTTTTGCAGCAAGTAATGAAAACATTCCTACGCCCCCAAACATATTGATTATCACTTCTCCATCTTTTACTAGTCCTGCAATTCGTTCTCTTTCTGTTGATAGTCGCGGTGAAAAGAATGCTTTTTCAACATCTACTATGAATCTACATCCATTCTCTTTGTATTCTGTTTGGGTTTTATCTTCTCCTGCAATTACTTCCAATTTTCTAGTTCTAAAATCACCTTCTACCGGTGATGATTGATAAAAAACAGAATTTGCTGTACTAACTTGTTCTAATAGTGTTTTTCCAATGATCTGTTTTTTTGAAACTAATGAATCTGGAATTCTCACTATTATGATATCTCCAATTTGATCAAATGCAGAAATCAATTGTTCGTTTTCTTCTTGGGAGAGAACATCTTGTAATACTCTTTTTAGCATCTTGGTCATTTTCTAAAATAATAATTGCCTGTTGATTTTTGTTCTTTATCTAATCTACTTGCTTCTTTATTGACACGATGTCTGCTTGTTTTTTCGTCTCTTCTAAATGAAATGTCAAGTGATTCTAGGAATCTATTCATGGCATCTTTTTTTGGCATTGGAGATGTAGCAACTCCTGCTACACTTGATGTTCCTTCAAAAATTACCATAGAATCTGAGACCAAGTCCATTAGTTGCAGGTCATGGTCTATGATTATTGCAGACTTTCCAAATGAACGAACGAATTTCTGTAAAAATTTGGCAACTGCGATTCTGTCTTCTACATCTAAAAATGCTGATGGTTCATCTAGCGCATACAAATCTGCTTTTTGTAATAGGCAGGATGCGATTGCGACCTTTTGAAGTTCTCCTCCTGACAAATTCCTCACTGATTTGTTATACAACTTTTTTAATTTTAGTGGGTCCAAAATCTGTTCTTCTTCTGCACTTCCTTCAATTGTGGAACCATTTGATTTTTCTAAAACTGCAATTACTTCAATATCAATATCGTTTGAAAGATATTGTGGTTTGTATGAGATGTTGATCTTTTTATCTACTGAACCTTCACTTGGTTTTTCAACTCCTGCAATCATCTTCATCATTGTTGTTTTCCCTAATGCGTTAGCACCCATTATTCCAAGTAACTCTCCTTTCCTTACAATACCTGGTTCAATTGTAACTGAAAATGAATCATATTTTTTTTCTAATTTTGGATATGAAACTATTGTATCACTTTCTAGTATTTCATCTCCTGATGTTGATGCATCAAAAGTGAATTTTTTATCTCTAAATCTAACATTTTCTGCTGGTAAGTAACCATCAAGAAATACATTAATTCCAACTTTGGTTGATAGTACAGTTGAAACAATCCCATATGCTGCAGGTACACCATACAATACCTCAATGTAGTCACTAAGATAGTCGAGTAATGTTAGATCGTGTTCCACCACCATTACGCTTTTTCCTTCTTCAGCAAGTTTGTGAATTACTCTTGCGACGCCTGTTCTTTGAAATACATCATTGTAAGATGATGGTTCATCAAAAAAGTAAAAGTCTGAATCTCTTGATGCTGCAGTTGCAACAGATAATCTTTGTAGCTCTCCTCCACTAAGTTCTTTGAGACTTTGTTCTAAAGAATTTTCTAATCCTAATTGTCTAACTAGTTCTCGAGAAACTCCTCTTTGATCAAATTTGTCTAAAAGTTCTTTTCCTGTTCCATCAAATGCATCTGCAATGATATGTACTTGTTGTGGTTTAATCGATGCTTTAATCTCGCCATTTTTTATTTTTTCAAAATGAGCTTTTAATTCGGTACCCTTGTAATATTTTAAAATGTCATCCCATTCTGGTGGCTCTTCATAATTTCCAAGATTTGGTTTTAGTACTCCTGAAAGAATATTGACCACAGTACTTTTTCCCATTCCGTTTCTTCCCAATAATCCTACAACTTCACCTTTCTTCGGAGTTGGAAGTTTGTATAGTCTAAAAGAGTTCATTCCGTACTGATGAATTTTATCTGTCTTCAACTCACTAGCCAAATTCACTATTGTAATTGCATCAAATGGACAAACTTTAACACAAATTCCACAACCATTACAAATATCCTCATCTATTCTTGCTTTATTCGTCTCTTCATTGAGAACAATACAATCTGCTCCTGATTTATTCACTGGACAATATTTGATACATTCTAAGCCACATTTTTTGGGCTGGCATAATTCATTGTCTAATACAGCAACACGATGTGTCATAACGTTATTCGCTGTCGGTTTAATTTATACTTCTATGAATAATCTATCTTCAAAAAATCTGCTCATGATTTTTTAGTTAGCTTATTATGAAAGATAATTTGCTAGAATGTTAAGCCGGCCATAGCGTTTGGGTGCGACCCAATCCCGTTCCGAACTTGGAAGTCAAACCAAATGTCGCTGCTGTGTTACTGACATGCGAGAGCCGTTGGGAAGCAACAGTGCTGGCATCTTTTTAATTCAATTAACTATAAGTTACTGGCGTATTTTATCAAAACATGGCAAATTGTACTGTATGTGGTGAAAAATTTGATAGTGATATACGATTTTTGAATCATATGATGGAAAAACATGGCTTTAGAAATCCAAATGTGGATAAACCAGATCGTAATAGTCGTGGGTATTAACAACAATAAATCTATAAGTCGCTAAAATTGAGTTGTTCGTACAAGCAACATGATAAAAAAACAACTAGAAAAGACACTCAAAGATGCAATCAAAGAAGATGCATACATTATTGGTACAAAACAAGTCTCTGGTAGTATTTCAAAATCCAAACTTGTGCTTCTATCAAAATCCGTACCAAGTCATATCAGTGAAAAAATAGAAAATGACGCAAAAAAATCAAATGTTTCAACAATTTCGTACGATGACACCTCTGTTAACCTTGGAAAACTCTGTGGATTACAATTTAGAGTTTCAGCCATTTCTCTAACCAACATCGCTGATGCCGATATCAAAACATTACAAAAAGAAACAGAATCCCAATGATGTTGCTAAAAACTTATCCAAAATCAAAAACCAATCAAGGTTTAAATGAGACTGAAAATTTTTTTGAATAATTAGAATGACTATGACACAAGAAATCAAACCTATCTCACAAGAAATCAAATTAACTACTGATCAAATGAAGTTGATGTCACTATTCCAAAATATCACTAAAGCAACAGCGCGCGATTGCATTGAAGATGAAAAACGTGATAGAATAATTTTTGTTGTAAATGAAGGTAAAATGGGTCTAGCAATTGGTAAAGGTGGTGCACACATAAAATCACTTCAAAATAAAATTGATAGAGCCGTTGAACTTGTAGAATACAATGAAGACCCAATCAAACTTTTAAAAAATATCTTAAATGAAAAATATATCACTGACATTAAAATTTCTGAAAGATTAGATGGTTCCTTCCAAGCTAATGTAGAAGTTGATGGTGCAAAAAAAGGGGTTGTAGTGGGACGAGAAGGTCGTAATGCTGAAAAGGCAAGAATCCTTTCTAGAAGATATTTCAACATTACATATGTAATGATTAATAGCAAGGAACAAGCTTTCGAGTGGTAATAATGGCAAAATCACCTTTAGGACTATTTGCAGGCCGAGATCTTCGTAATAAGAAGAAACAACAGCGTTGGGCTATCTCAACTTACAAAAGAAGAGAATTAGGCTTAGATAGAAAATCAAATCCATTTGCAGGTGCTCCTCAAGCAAAAGGAATTGTTTTAGAAAAAGTTGGTGTTGAAGCAAAACAACCAAACTCTGCTGTAAGGAAATGTGTTAGAGTACAATTAATTAAAAATGGAAAATCAATTACCGCATTTCTTCCACGTGACGGTGCAATGAACTACATTGATGAACACGATGAAGTACACGTTGAAGGTATGGGTGCAACACAAGGTGGTGCAATGGGAGATATTCCAGGTGTAAGATTCAAAGTTTTCAAAGTTAACAATACATCATTACGTCAATTAGTAGAAGGAAAGAAGGAAAAACCACGAAGATAGAGATATGGCTGAAAAAAAATTACTTTTATTTAGAAAGTGGGACACTTCTGAAATTGAGATTAAAGATCTAGGTTTACAAACACATGTATCTGGAGACAAAACTCTTTCATCAATTTCACTAAAACCGTTAATTTATCCAATTGATTATGGTCGTTCAGCATTGAAGAGATTCAATAAAGGCGATGTACATATTGTAGAACGATTAGCAAACAAACTAATGCATTTTGGTAAAAAATATGCAAAAAATACCGGAAGACAAGGTGGTAAAAAGCAACATTCCTTAAAGATTATTGAAGTTGCATTTGATATCATTAATCTAAAAACTGGTCAAAACCCTGTAGAAGTATTAGTTCGTGCGGTTGAAAATTCTGCACCAAATGAAGATACAACCAGAATTGTTTACGGTGGAACTGTTTATCATGTTTCAGTTGATGTTGCTCCAATCCGTCGTGTTGACTTAGCATTAAGATTCATTGCAGATGCAATTAAGGAAGCAACATTCTCAAACCCAAAACCAATTGAAGAATATATTGCAGAACATTTGATATTGGCTGCAAATAATGATCCTGCTGCTCCTTCTGTAAAAAAGAAGAATGAATTAGAAAGAGTTGCGCAAGCCTCAAGATAATAGACTAGATTTTCTTAATTTTAAGTTCTAAGGTAGATAATATTTTGTAAAATTAATTTACAGTAGCCCGGCCCGGACTCGAACCGAGGTCAAAGGCTCCAGGGGCCCCTATGCTTGCCGCTACACTACCGGGCTACATGGAAAATTACATAATGTTTGAATATATTCATTATTGTAGAAATTATCTGATCTTAATCTCATGTAAAGCGGTTCCATAATCAACTTCTGCTTTTAATCTCATGTATGGAATTAATCTGTAATGAATAAAGTATGATTGGTTTTCTTTGTAAAGTAATCCTCTTTGAATCAATGATGCTAATCCTCTTGATAATGCATTTACCGACATTCCATATTTTACACATATTTCATCACGTTTTTTCTGATATTGTACTAAAGTAAATTCAGCATTGTTAATTTGTATGATGAGCGGCCATACAATTTCTTTCCAGACGAATCTTCTGTTCTCAGTCGCTGATGCATATTTGCCTTTTTCACTCAACATTATAATATCAAACTTTATGAATATAAGAAATAATGTCTCAAAAAGAAATTCAAGAGTCTTTAGATTTGCTTGAAAAAGATTGGGATGTTGATCCAATTCTACATGATTTTGTTCTAGGAAAATATACTGATGTTACAGATTTCTCATTGACTGTAAAAGATGTTATATTTCATATTCCATATTTACCAAAAGAAAAAAAATACATTTTATGGAAATGTTATTGGCCTGATTGTCATAACTGCTGTGATAGACAGGGACGTTTGCCTCTAACTTCTGATGACCTAATTCAAATTGGTCAAGGCTTGAAATACCAAAAAACATCAGAGTTTGTAAAAAATGAAACTCTTGTTGCAACCCATGATGAGCCTACTCCTTCTGGTGGATTATCTGTAATGACAAATATCGGTCTAAAAAGAAAAATAGATGAAACTGAAGCTGATGATGGAACACATATCTCTTGTAGATTTTTAGATGGAGAAGGTGGATGTGGAATTCATCCTACGCGCCCAGGTGTTTGTTACATGTATCCCTTTTCAACATGGGCACAAAATGAAAAAGGACGTGCACGTGTTCATGCAACATTCCAATTTACCGGCGATTGTCCTGGATTTTATCTTTCTGATTCACTTGATTCCATGAAAGAAGTCTTAGATGATTATTCTACAACAATTTATGATTATAATATGAAATCGAGCCGAACTTTAAAAGAAGGATTTGGTTCTCTAAGTATGTCTTAGGCTTTTGCCACTTTCAATAAATCTGCAATTTTAATATGCATGCCAAATCTATCTTCGTTCTTTTTCATGTATCTGAATATTGCTATAAAATCTGGTAATGCTTTCAAGAAACTAAAGTCGTTATGAATTTTTGCTCTTACAAAATTAAACACTTTGGCATAAACACTATAGTGCTTTTCAATTGCTTTTTCATATGCTTTGAAATCATTCATATTTTTTAAGAAAATTTCCACGCATTGCATAGATGGGATAATTCCTTCACCTAACAGTGCATACACTGTTCCAATTGATTCTCCAACACCCACAACTTTTCCAGAATAATATGGCTTGCACCTGTCTGGCGTTGCTAATCTGATTGGACGTCCTTTGGTCGCAACAACTTTTCCCCCATGTTTTTCAAGAAATTCATCTGTTGCTTTGATATGTTTTTTATTATAATCCCCTGCTCCAATATGTGCATATTTTTCCCCTAATGGAAAATACCAGAAATATCCTGACATACCTGGGAATGGTTCTATGTAAAAATCGTCATATGGTACGCCATTTTCATATTCCACTTTATACTCATACGTCGGTAAATAGAAATCCTGTTCCATCTTTGGTAGGTAACTCCTGTTAAATCCAGTACAATCAACTATCATGTCATACTCGTTTTCAATCTCCTCTAGTCTAGGAGACTTGCCATAAATTACATTACAATCTTTTATGAAATCTTTTATCAATCCAAGTTTATTATAAGTACAAAGTCCCTTCAAACCAATATCAAATTTTACATCATCATTCATTTTTACATGCATTTCTTTTCCATCATGAATTAAGAAATCATCAAAATTTCTACCGGTTTTTTTACAAAAATTAGTTAATTCTTCTTTTATTGTACCCCATGCACAAATAGAATCATGTCTTTCTAGAGGCATTCTCTCATATCCTGTAACTTCGTGTTCAGAATTTTTTAATCTAGCCATGAGATAACTTCCTGCAACACCCATTCCCATAACCGCAATTTTCATTTAATCTGATTAGTGCTTAACCTAATAAATACAATTCCAGTTTTATTCAATCAAAATTGCTGGTTTGTATGGTCTTGCATGTCTTGCTTTTCCTTTAGGATCATAAACATTGTCGTCAGATTCAGAGTATACTTGAATCTCTACTCCGAACTCTTTTCTTCCAATACTAGATAATTCTGACAACAGAAATTCTTTTTCATTAAATGACTCTGATTCAAGTTTCATTTTTTTGATTGATTCTGATTCTGAATGTAAATCCTTGATCACTTTCTGAACATAGTCTGGCATCTTTTTAGCGTCGGTAGTTTCAGGATCTGCAATTAATTCTTTCATCACAACTCCCATATTGTTTTGACCACCTACCATCACACTCAAAATTTTTCGATAAATTTTTGATTTCATGCTGTCTGAATTCGCATATATTACAATTTTTTGTGGATTAATTTTTGTAACTTTAAGAATATTTGTAATATCTTCGATAGTTGATTTTAATAATTCTTCAGATTGAATTACACTTGTATCAACTTTATCTGAAGAATATTCTGGCCAAGATGATTTTGATACTAATTCAGTATTTCCTAATTTTTCCCACATTTCTTCTGCTACATGTGGTGCAAATGGAGAAAGCATTGCAACTCTGGTTGAGTTAATCTGATGTAAAATACCTGAAACATTCTTTCTTTCTTTAGCTTGAATTCTTTTTTGGTACCAACTCAAATCACTCTCAAATGTAAATAAAATCTCATGTAATGCTTCTCTCAGTCTCATTTTTTCTACAGCTTCTGTAACTTCTTCAATTTTGCTTTGAGTTTTAGATAAAATCCACTTGTCTTCTGTTTGTAAATCATCAATTTTGCCTTTTTTTAGTGTGGAACACTCGTCTAATAGCGACTCTAACTTACTTTTGATACCTGAAACTGACTCCATATTAAAATCGGCATCTTGTAGTAACTCAGCTGATGAAATTATTGCTAATCTAATTGGGTCTGCACCATGATCTTGTATTGCTGTACGAAGTGGAATAATATTTCCCATACTTTTAGACATTTTAGCTCCATCCATCATGACAGAACCATTAACAACAATTTCTTTGGGCCATAATTTTTTCTCAAAGATTGCAGCATGATTCAAAACAAAAAATGACAAGTGATTCTGTACTAAATCCCGACCTGAATGTCTTGCATCTACTGGATAGAAATACTGAAATTCTTTTTTCATTGTATTAATAATATCTTCACTGAGATTGGAAGAACTTACAACTGCTCCTAACTCTCCCTTATCTAAGAAAACATAGTCGAAGAATTCTTTGGTGAGATTATCTGCCTCTACTGTTCCATCATTTACAAATCGTGATAGAGTGTAATATGCCATGTAAATGACACTGTCTGATAATGATTCGACAATCCAGTCCTTATCCCATGGAAGTTTAGTCCCAAGTCCTTGCTGTCTTGCACATGCTCGCTCGTGTAACCAATTAATCACATCATGAAATTCTGTTTTAATTTTATTTGGAAGAATATTCATGTTGTCTAGACAGCTTCTTGCCATTTTTTTCCATTCTTCATCTCCATAATTGAGGAACCATTGGTTGTTCAAGATCTTTACAACACATTCTGCTCCACATCGACATCTAATTGGAGAATTTTGAAGAGTAGGAAATGCCTCTAATTGATTTTTATCTTTTAACCAATCCTTAACCTTGTTTCGTCCAAATTCCACTTTCTCATTAACAAAATCTCCACATTTTTCATTTAATTTTCCATTAACAAATTCCTTAAGATACAACTCTTCAGTTGCTTCTTCTAATTTTGTATCTATTTGATCAGTCACTCCTAATTTTTCACACACATCTTTTGCTGGAATTTTGCCATATCCTTCCGTTGATATGATTGGTACTGGTTCAATTTTAGATGCCAACTCATAATTTTTTGATTTTAAATCCATCAATGCCTGATAATCTTTAGGTGCATGTGCTGGCACTGACATTACCAAACCTGTTCCCATTCCTGATTCAACAAACTCTGCTTCAAAAATTGGAATTTCTTTTTCTGTATGTGGTGCTTTTGCAAATTTACCTATTAGATCTGCTCCTTTGATGTCTCCTTCAATTACAATTTCTTTTCCAAAAAATTCTAATTTTTTTGCACATTCCTGTGAAACAATCCATTTTTCATCATCAGCTTTAATTTTTTTGTATATTGTATTTGGATTGACCCAGAGATTTGTAATACCAAAAATTGTCTCAGGTCTTAATGTTGTAATTGGAAATACATATTCATTTAGTCTGAATTTAACAAGATAATTTTCATCATTAATCTTTGGCTCAACATCACCCATTGTGTCATGTTGTGATACTGGGTTTTGATCAACTGGACACCATCCAACTGGATGAGAACCCTGAATAATCCTGTCATTATCTCGTAAAGTGGTAATTTGCCACTCAATAAATTTTTGATAACCTGGAACTATGGTTGTAAATTCACGTCTCCAATCAATGGAATAACCCATTTCTATCATTCCAGATTTTATCTCTTCATGGAAGTAGTCTGCAATTTTAATTGGTTCAACAAATGTTTTGATTGCATCTTCTGGAACACGGTATACGTTTCGTAATCCATCAAGTATCTCTTTTTCTCCTGCTTGAATTCTTTTTGCCATTCCAAGAACTGGAGTTCCAGTATAATGAAATCCCATTGGGAATAATACATTGTACCCTTTCATTCTATAAAATCTTGCATGAACATCGGCTAGTGTGTATGTTCGACCATGTCCTATGTGTTGAGGTGAGTTTGGATATGGGTATGCAACTGTAATGAATTTTTTTGGTTTTTCATTAGGATTGGTTTCAAAGTCTTTAGATTCGTGCCACTTACTTCTCCATTTTTTATCTAGTTGATTCCAGTTTATTTCCATCTTGTTTACCTATTCCATAATCATGGACTTCGCATTTTTAATTGCATCTTCTTTCTTTGATTTCTCGATTCCTCCTCCTTGAGCAAATTTTAGACTTCCTCCTCCTGCGCCACCTAAAATTTGAGAAATACTCTTAACAATCTCTCCTGCACTCTTCTCTTTTGAGATATCTTCTCCTGCGTAAACTATTACTCGGATCTTCTCTCCCTGCTCAAATAATCCACAATATACCAATTTAGGATCTGCCTTACAGAGAGCTTCACCCAATCCAATATGAAAAACATCATCATAGTTATCGCTTGTCGAATAACAAAAGTTTGCTTTACCAGAATCTGCTAATTCCATTGTAATGTCATCTATGGTAATTGTTCCTTGTTTAGATTCTAATAGTGATTTTGCTATAACTGGTATTCTTTCTTTAGCAAGTTGTCTTTGTTCTATTCTTTTTTCTTTTTCTTGTTCTTTCATTTCTTTTTCTTTTTCTTTACTTTCTGAATCATGTTGTTTCTTTTTCACAAATTCTTTAGCACTATCTCCTGAAACAAACTCAATTCTTACAACTCCATCTTGAATTCTTTTTGTTTTTGTAATTTTAATTTGTTCGATATCTGATGTATTCACTACATGTGTTCCGCCACATGCTTCTATATCTAAATCACCTATTGACACAATTCTAACTGATTTTACAGGAACAACTCCGCCCTGATAAATTCTAAATCCATATTTTTGTTCTGCAGTGCCACGATCAAAATTTTCTATTTTCACTGGTATGGATTTTCCAATAATTGAGTTAGCCGTGTCTTCAATTTTTTTAACATCGTCATTTGTTAATGCAGAATGATGTGTGATGTCAAGTCTTGCATGGTCTTCTTCTTTGAATGCCGAGTGTTGCCACACCCATGAACCTAGAACACTTCTTGCTGAAGTATTGATAATGTGTGTACTTGTATGATTTTTTGTAATTCCGTCTCTTCTCTTTGCATCTACCGTACAAGAAACTGTATCTCCTTCTTTTGGGACATTTCCTTTAATTTCATGAACTACTATGTTTCCATGTTTTGTAATATCTATGATTTCTTGACCTCCAATGTCTCCATGATCTGGTTCTTGACCACCTCCTCTTGCATAAAATGCAGTTTTATCTAAAATGACAAAATTTTCAAATGACTTCAAAACTTTTGCATCAAATTCTCTTGGGTCGTCTCCATAAAATAGAAGTTCTGTATCGGGAACTCCTTCTAACGGTAAGTTTACTTGTTCTTTTTGTTTTTTAGATTGGTGCAAATCAGAAAGTTTTGCATAAAATGTTGATGGAATCTCTGATATCACTTTCATTTCTTTCAGATATTCTGGTGTAACTCCATCTGATTCGTAAAGCGTTATCAAATCTTCAACCTTTGGTTCTGTATCTAATTTACTAACAATTTTCTGCATTCTTTGTTTTGAACTATCATATCTTCCTGTTTCAATTGATATTATCTCTTTAACATCTTCTCTAGTTTTTTCTAATTCTGGATATGTATTTTTCAAATAATCAATTTGTATGTCTATTATTTCATCCAAATCAAATTTTAATTTCAATCTGTCCATGGTTGAAACAATTCTTCTCAGCATTATTCGAAGATTGTATCCTCCTCCCACATTACTAGGAAGTGCGCCATCTGAAATTGCAAAGATTAGTGTTCTGATATGATCAATTATTAGATAAATTCCCTCTAATGGAGTAATAATATGATTAATTTGTTCATCCGATAACCCTGTTGTCTTGATAGCATTTTTCCTTACTTGGGATAAATCATCATACAACTCCAGATTCTTTGCTATTTCAGTGAAATATGGTACAAGAACTGAGGAATCCGTATCTATTCCTGTTTTTTGAATTAATTTCTGTGTAATTGGTCCAAAACAACAATCATACGCTGTAGGTGTTCCCATTGTAATCCATGCAAATCTTTCAAGACCTGCACCCATGTCGATTATTCTTTGATCAAGTGTTTTGTAATTTGAAAGATCACCTTGAAATTCTGTAAACACTGCATTACCAAGTTCTAAACCTCTTACAAAATATTCTAATGATGAACCAAAAGAACCTCCTCCTTCCCACACATCTTCTACAAATGTAATTTCTTTTTTTGCAATTCCAAATTGTTGTGTTAATAAATTAAAATCAAGATTAACACATTCATCCTTCCAGTAACCATTTTCATTTGGAATACTATGTTGTCCTATCATACAAAATGATGAAAAGTGTCTACCTGTTACTCCAACATTTTCTAAATCTTTGAATCTTAAACATGTTTGTGGAACAACAAGTGGATTTGCAGGAAATTCAAATACAACTTTACTTCCCATAACTCTTTGAAAATCAACTATTGATGCAATTGTAAAATAAAGATCATCTCTCCATCTGCATACAACTGGATATCTATTAATTGATGTGTGATTATTTTTTACAAAAAATGATTCAACCTCTTTCCATGATCGTGTGTAATCAAATCTTTTTGATGTAGGTGGGTCTCCAATGAATGAATACGTATCATCAGAATGATCTGGACAATTTACTCTCTCTGAATCTAATGTCCAAAAGAATCTACCACACTCATTACATGATTTACGTTCGAATCCTTGATCTTCAAAAAGATTTACATTATAATATCTCTGAGGGTCTGCTGAAAATTTCTCAAGAATCTCTTTTTTATTCACTAAATTTTTGACCTAGTGCCGATATTAAGGACTGTCGATTCAACCGTTAAATATAGAAAAATGTAGAAACATTTCATGTTCGGAAGAAAAAAGGGTGAAGTAAAAGAGGGCGATTTTGTATTTACTTCAAGAAAAGACGATGGTGATTACAACAATATCATATTTGGAACCGTTACTGGTGTTGACGGAAATAAAATTGGTGTAAATGGTTTCTTTGTAAATCCTGTTGGATTAAAAAATAAAGTTTCTCAAGGAAAAGCAGGTCCACGCTCAAAAGAGATTCTTACTAATCCTACCTCTGAAAATTGCATTTTTGCATTAATCTATAGAATTGAATATGAAAATTTTACAGAAGTCTTGGATATTAGCTCTGACAAGGTTGAATTCATCTCAAAAAAAGTCTTCACCATTTTTGATGGTTGGATTAGGGAATCATTATCTGAATTAATCAATAATGTATTATCTCTTCCAGAAGGCTCTGAACAAGAACATGCCAGAAGAATTCTAAAACAGAAAATGGAGAATCTTTATGATAAGGAATTAAAGAAAAATCTCTATTCTGTTTGCAGAAGCCTAAAGATCCTGATCTAAAGACAATTTTTGATAGCTTTTTATTATGCCTAACGGCTTTTTCGTACATGGAATATGTTTACGCTGCCTTAATGTTGCACAAACTAGAGAAAGAAGTCAACGAAGCAAACGTTGCAAGCGTAGTTAAAGCAACTGGCGCAGAAGTTAACGAAGCACAAGTTAAAGCACTTGTAGCATCATTGGCTGATGTTAACATTGAAGAAGCTATCAAAGCAGCACCTGTAGCAGTTGCAGCCGCAGCAGCACCAGCAGCAGATGCAGCAGCAGGTGGCGACGAAAAGAAAGAAAAGAAAGCAGAGCCACCAAGTGAAAAACAGGAAGAAGCAGCAATGGAAGGTTTATCCTCTCTATTCGGCTAAATTAAGCCCAAAACTTTCTTAACGTTATTAGTAACTATTTTTTATTCTAATCATCTTGGCAGATTCTACTTTGTCAATTGAGTTTTTCATTTATGTTTTAGATCTATTTGGTACGATGGCATTTGCTGTAACTGGTGCATTCAAGGCTATTGAGCACAAAGCAGACATTGTTGGAATAATAATTCTCGCAACAATAACTGGTGTTGCAGGTGGGACAATACGTGATGTAATACTTGGAAAATCTCTTCCTAATTCTCTAATTGATCCTTCATATGTCATAATTACTGTTGCATCTGCAATCATAATCTTCCTCTTACATTCTAAAATGAAAAAACATTGGAATGTATTTCTAAAATTTGATGCTATTGGACTAGGTGTTTTCACCGTAATTGGTGCTACTTTTGCCTATAACATGTTTGGAATGAATTTCCTTGTTATTGTACTATCAGGAATGCTTACCGCAATCGGTGGTGGAATACTCCGTGATGTGTTCGTTAGTCAAACTCCTATAGTATTTGTAAAGGAGCTGTATGCTTCTGCCAGTTTTTTGGGTGCTTCTGTATTTTATCTAGTAATATTTCTAACAAACGATGTCTATGCTGGAACTATTTCTGGATTATTACTGGCTACTGGACTTAGAATGGTTGCAATGAAGTATAATTGGAATTTACCTAAAGTAAAAAGTAGTTAATTTATGCTGGTGAGTAATCTTTTGCCTTTGAGGCTACGCCTTGTGCTTGACCATGAGCCTTTTGTAATACTTGTTCTTTTGTATCTTCAGTTAGATATCCTGCTTCAGTTGAAACCGAACGTGCAGATTGAGCTGCCTTTGCTAAGATTTGTTCAATATTATCTGCAGTAATGTATGCTGCCTCAATTGAAAGTGAAACTGCTTGTTGATGTGCTTGGCCCAAATCATTTCTGAACTTCTCAACATCGATTATCATTTCTTCTTGTTGATAGACTAAACCTTCTTCTAATGCAGCATTCAAAACTATACCTGCTTCAATTGCTTTAATGTCTAGTTTAGTTAAAAGTCCGGCAAGTTTTTCAGATATTGGTTCTCCTTTCTTTACTGGTACGGTCTCTTTCATAATCCAAATTGTACCTTGATCAATCTTTGTAGCAATTCCGTTTTCTTTGAAGTCCGTTAACATTGGTCCTGGGGCAATTCCTGTATTCTTGGGTGGAATTACAACATCCATGCTTGCAGTATCTCCACCTCTTGCAAATAGCATAACTTTATTCTTTCCTAATAGAACGTTAAGTTTGAATGGCGACATGTTTGTAAACATGAAGACACATTGACCTGTCACTTTTTCAGATAATTTGTCTATACCGGTAACTCCAGCTTTAGCAAAGGCAAGTCTTGCAACTTTATCTTTAATACTGACAACTTCAACTTCTCCCTGAAGTTTTTTTCTTAATGGTAGTAATTGTGAACCTCTAACTTTTTCCATTCTGACTAATGCCATTACGCTATATTTTTTTGGAAGCTCTTGTAGCTGTTGATACATTTGTGCTTTCTTTTTTGGGTATGTGGTTCTATTCTCGTGCATGTTACTTTGTCACCTTGTGCACTAATTTTGCTGCTTTGCCCATAGTTGTTTTAATCATATATTTTCTGATATTTTTATCTCCATTTGGAAATTTAGTTTTTAAATTATTAATTACTGCAATTGCATTTGCGGCTACTTGATGTTCATCCATTGTAGTATCTCCTATTTTACACGAGATTGAAAGTGAATTTTTTACTCTAACTCTAATTGAAGTCTTGAATCTACTTAGAAATGATTCAATAGGTGCATTAAATGGAACTGGTGTTGGCATTTTTCCTCTAGGTCCCAAAAGTTGTCCTAATGATTTACCTACTACAGGCATTAATTTTGTATCTGCTAAAAAGAAATCATATTTGTTGATTAATTTTCTAGAGGCTCTTTTGTCTTCTGCTAATTTATTGACACTGTCATTATCTAAAACTTCATCTGCTTTTGCATCCTTTGCTTTTAGTCCCATATCTCCTTCAGCCATTACACAAACTGCTGCTGGCTTTGACATTTGATTTGGTAGTTGAATTACTTCATTAAATGCAAATCCTTTTTTCACATCTATATCTTTTAGAGTGATGTAAAGTTCAAGTGATTCTTTAAACTTACGTTCTTTTTCACTTTTCTTTGCTTCTTGGATTAATGCAACTATTTCAGACTCGTTTACCATGTCAAAAACCTTAATCCCTCACTTATTATCGTTTAGAGTAATTGTTTATGATTACATCATTTTTCTAAAATTGATGTATCTTTTTCTAAATTTTAGTAAATTTTCGGTTAATTCTGCCAAAACTTACATTTACTACTAAAATTTACTTATTTTAAGAAATGGCTAAAGTTGATGACTTAGATCTCAAATTATTATCTGAATTAAAAAAAGATGGAAGTATCTCTATTCCATTTTTGGCAAAAAAACTAAACATCAATGCATCTGTTTTGTACAGTAGAATAAAGAGACTGATAAAAAAGAAGATGATAAAGAAATTCACTATCGATATTGATGAAAACCAACTAGGTTTTGGAGTTAAGGCATACGTTGGAATTAATAGAGATCCTAAATTTAAAACAGAAATCCATGAAAATCTTCTAGAAATTGCAGAAATTGATAGAATTATTGAGGTTACGGGAAGATTTGATTTGATGGTTGGTGCTTTAGCTGAAGATTTGGAACAATTACACAGCATCGTGGTTGATAAAATTGGAAAAATTGATGGGATTCAGAATACTGAAACATTTGTTGAATTGGAAAGAACTGAAAAATCTCCGATGTATCTTTCTAGTTAACTAATTTTTGGTCCCATTTACCATCGTTCACTTCGACAGTAATCTCTTTTGGTGTTTTGCCTTCTACTTTAATGCCTAAACATTGACATGTACCGATAATCTGTTTTGCAACTGATTTTATTTCTGATGCATATGATGTCTCAAGTTTTACATTTGCAACTTTAACTACTGCATCCATTCCGATATCTGCAACCCATTCTGTACCTGCTGTACCTGAACCTTTTGTTATGTTTGCTTCTTTTAGTATAAGTGCTGAAGCTGATGGAATTCCAACTTCAATATCCCATTCTTTAGTATCTGTATCAACACTAACTGTAACTGGAACTTTCATTCCTTTGAAGTCACCTGTTTTTTCATTAATCTTGTTGATGACTTCCATAATGTTTACTCCTAATGGACCAAGTGCTGGACCTAGTGGTGGACCTGCAGAAGCTTCTCCACCTGTTACTTGTGCTGAAATTGATTGTTTGTCGCCCATTTGAAATTTGTCTCTTTTTTAATGATTTATTCCTTCCTATGATGCAACTGGTTTTAGATAGTTTGCATCTACTGTAACTGGTAATTGGTATGGTGCATCTAGCAAAATTACTGTAGCCTCTTCTTTATCATGATCAACTCTTGTAATTGTAGCCTTCATTCCTTTGAATGGTCCTCCAATAACTTCTACTGTTCCATCAACTGCTAATTCTGAAACTGTAGATTTCTTTACAAGATAACTTTCTATTTCACTAAATTCTAATTCTCCTCTTAATTGTCCTTTGACATGTCGTAATCCTTGTGTTGCCATAAACATAACTTGAGGATCATTTGCTTCGATTACAACATAACCTTTTAGATTTTCGACAATGAGAACTGATTGAACCTCTAGTTCACCACTTCTCATTTTTGCTTCAAGTTGTCTCAAAACAACCTTTTCTTGACCTCCGGTAGTTCTGAGTGCAAATAGGTGGGAATTTGTTACTTCTGACATTTTATCTCTCTATTTGAATACCATTCCTGGTGAAATTGTTGCAAATATGAATTGAATACCGAATCCTAACAGTCCTACTGTGGCAAAGCCAAACAAGACTAATCTAAGGTGCTGTTTGTAAACCTCCTTATCGGATTTCTTCGTTAATTTTATAGTGTTAACTATATTCTTGAACATGAGTTTTGGATTCAAATTATAAAGAAAAATAATAAAGTGTCAATATATCTTTTATTCATGGATTTACTGGTTGCTTTCAAAAATGACCCTGCAGGCCACAATATGGCGAAATTCATCTCTCAAAAGATGGAGAAAGATGGGGATATCTATCGTGGGAATGAATTTGATTTAGTTGAAATTGATTCTCCTACAATTTCTGCAGATTGGTTGGATGGAAAATATGATTATGATGGATTTATCTTCCTATCAAAACATGCAGCTGAATCTGGAACTCTTGCTTTGACTTGTCATAGCACTGGAAATTTCAGTGAAGCTAAATTTGGTGGAAATTCAAAAGAATTAGCAATACCCTATCCTAATCTGCAGAAAAAATATCTACAAAAACTCTGGGATCATCATGAATCTTTTTCAGATTTTCAAATAACCATAGAAGCGACCCACCATGGACCTACTCATCTTAAGAAACCATCAATCTTTGTTGAAATTGGAACCACTGAGTTACAATGGAATGATGAAACTCTTTGTTCATCTGTAGCACAGTTGGTGGTGGAAACACTTGAGACTTCGTCTGATTCACATTCTTTTGCTATCTGTTTTGGTGGAACACATTATTCTGAAAAATTCACAAAAGAATTACTTTTTGGCAAATATGCCTTAGGAACTGTCATGCCAAAACATGCATTAGAGTTTTTGAATCCTGATATATTTGAGCAATTGATTACCAAAAATTATGGTGCAGAAGCAGCTTTACTTGATTGGAAAAGTTTGGGAAAACATAAACAAACTCTAATTGATCTTTTGTCCACTACTAATCTAGAGGTTATAAAAATTTGAAAATAGAAGAAAAAATTTATAGAAAATTACTAGAAGTTCCTCCAGGTCATGTAACAACATATGGTGATCTTGCAAAAGCAATTAATTTAAAAAATGGACAAAGAGTTGTAGGACAAATAATGAAAAATAATCCATTTCCTGTTATTGTTCCGTGTCATCGTGTTGTAAAATCTGATGGAACTATAGGTGGTTACGCATATGGTTCTGAAAGAAAAAAGCATATGCTATCAAAAGAAGGATTAAAAATTAATGATGATAAAATTTCAGACTTTAAAAATAACTTATTTCGATTCTAAGATTTTTGTACAGTAATTTCTTCTGCAATCACAGTTCTTAGATGCGCTTTATTTCTTATTGTGTTACCGCCGATTTTTTTATAAATTGCTTTGAATGATTCGTTTGTAATTTCCTTACGATCTTTTGATACTTTGAGAAGATATCTTAAAGCACGAACTTTGTTAACATATACTGTTTTCTTACCAACTCTTGCACCTTTTCTTCCTTTCTTAGAACCTTGTTTTGTACCTCTTTTTGCCTTTTGAATTCTTTTTGCTTGTGCTCTTCCATGAGATGTACCTGTAAATGATTTGATTGTAATTGTATTTGCAGTAATTAAACTTCTAATATCATCTCTGGTAATTGCATCTGCAACATCATCTAAATGTTCATTATCAAATCTTACACGATTTACGCCAACGCCAACAATTCTTGAGACAAGTCTCTTTTTTGATTTAAGATTAACTGGCATTTTGACTCACTCTTGCATTAAACACTTTGAATTTTTTTTCTATTGCAATTTTCATAATATCTCTTCTCTTTTTTGCACCTACGCTGTGACCAAATCTAATTCCATCTTCTTTTGGATTTAATTTGTCTAAATCGTCTGCGTTATGTACTAGATTATCTGTATAACCTGATGGATGTAATCCGTAAGCAATTTTTGGTGTACCGTATCCTACTTTAACTAATCCTGGACGACCACGACTTTTTTGTTTTCTCTGGTGGTTATCCATTCCTTTTGGTTTTCTCCAACCAGTTTCCAATCTAGTATATCTCCAGCTCTCTGGACGAATAAACTCCGGTCTGCTAACTCTAGCTTCTTCTCTTGCTTGAAGTTTTTCTTTATTGATTGGCATAGAGTTAAACTTTGAAATTTAACATAAATACGTATCTAAGTTTCAGATTATTGGATCTGAGAAAGAGATAATAATATTCAATTTTTCCCAAAAGTCCTTGACTAAGACACATAGTATTGAGAGGGATTTTTGATATGTCTAACACTAGTTCAAACGTACATGATCAGCTAGTGGAATTTGGAGTAAATCCTCACTCAATTCATCGAAATCTAACTGTTGAAAAACTAGTCGAACAATCACTTGAGACAAATGAAGGAATGTTGACTTCTACAGGTTCATTATCTGTAAAAACTGGAAAATACACTGGTCGTTCCCCTCAAGATCGTTACATTATTTATGATGATGAAACTCATGAAACAATTGATTGGGGTGACGTCAATAGACAATTTCCAACTGAAAAATTTAATTCTGTTTTTGAAAAAATGAAAAAACATGCAGAAGGAAAGGATCTTTATGTTTTTGATGGATTTGTAGGTGCTGACAAAGAAAATAGATTAGCAATTCGTGTAATTAATGATCATGCATGGCAAAATCTTTTTTGTAGACAATTGTTTGTAAGGCCATCAAATGAGGAATTAGACTCCCATGTTCCAGATTTTACAATTTTATGCTTAAATGACTTTGAAACAATTCCTGAAATTGATGGAACCCGAACAAATATTTTCATTTTAATAAATCTCTCAAAACGAATTGTATTGATTGGTGGAACAAACTATGCAGGTGAAATGAAAAAATCTATGTTTGCCGTAATGAATTATTTGATGCCAAAAAAAGATGTTTTTCCAATGCATTGTTCTGCAAATATTGGTAAAAACGGTGATACTGCATTATTCTTTGGTTTATCTGGTACTGGAAAAACAAGTCTATCTGCAGACCCTCAACGTATGTTAATTGGTGATGATGAACATGGTTGGTCTCAAAGTGGAGTCTTTAATTTTGAAGGTGGCTGTTATGCAAAATGTATCAACCTAAATGAAGAAGCAGAACCTCAAATTTGGAATGCCATAAAGTCCGGAGCAGTTCTTGAAAATGTTGTAGTAAACAAAGATACTTTGAAACCTGATTTTGATGATGGTAGTTTAACTGAAAATACTCGTGCAGCATATCCTTTAGATTACATTCCAGGAGCTGTAATTCCAAGTGTAGGTGGTCATCCAAAAGTTATAATATTTTTAACTGCTGATGCATTGGGTGTTTTACCACCTGTATCAAAATTAACAAAAGAAAGTGCAATGTTTCATTTCATGTCTGGTTACACAAGTAAACTTGCTGGTACTGAACGCGGAATTAAAGAACCAAAAGCGACATTTTCTGCATGTTTTGGTTCACCATTTATGCCTCGTCCTGCATCTGTATATGCAAAAATGTTGGGGGAAAAAATTCTTGAACATAATACTGTTGTTTATTTAATCAACACTGGATGGTCTGGTGGTCCATATGGCGTTGGAAAAAGAATTAGCATAAAATATAGTCGTGCAATGGTAACTGCAGCTTTAACTGGAAAATTTGATTTAATAAAATTCAGACATGATGATACCTTCAATCTTGATGTTCCTACTGAATGCCCTGGAGTACCTTCTGACGTATTAGATCCAAAAAATACATGGATTGACAAGGATTCCTATGATTTGTCCGCAAAGAAATTAGCACAAATGTTTGGTGAAAACTTTACAAAATTCAAAGATGTTTCTTCTGAAATTAGAGATGCTGGACCTCAAATTCAATAATTTTTTCTGAATTTTAATCCGACTAATACTACTATACTAAAAATTATTCCTAAAATTATTAATGCTCTTTCTGGAACTTCTGAATTTTCAACAATTGGTTTTTCTTCACTCAAATCCTTTTTGATATCATAAATTTCATACACGTCAAATGTATCTTCATTATTTTTTATATTTGCCTCAATCCAATATCTTCCTGCATCATATAGTTTCAAACCCTCAAATGTTTTTGGTGTTATAGAAATACTACGTTCCTCAAATGTTTCACTATTAGTAATTGTTATTTTTGCATATTCCCAATCTAATGGTCGTTTCACTTGAAAAGATAATTCATTTTCAGATTCTAAAATAACTATTGATGCTTCACTGACTTTAACAATTATTGGAATTTGATACATTATGTCATTATTAGTAATTAATGCCCTAGTTTCAAAATTACCTGATTCATTTTTAATTAATTTTGAGGTTATGTATAATGTTGAATCTCTAATTTCATAATCAAACTCAACATTATCTAAATCTGAAAATTCTACTTTCTGAATATTGATATTTCCAGTTAATGACTCAATTCTAGTTCCATTTTCTTCTGATGTTTTATGCTCAGATAGATTGAAAATCAACATTGGTGGTTCAAATATTAATTCTGAGTTGAATGCTTTTTTCAAATCAATTCTTCCTGCTCCTCCAGCATCAAATTCAAATTCCTTTTTGTATTCATCTGTGATTATATCTGAAGTTGTAACTAGTATGGATTTTATTTCATGAGGTGTAAAATCTGGATTCTTTTCTAGTAACAGTGCAATTGCTCCTGAAACATGTGGTGCAGCATAACTTGTTCCACTTGTAATATTATAGAAATTCTTCAATGACGTTGTATTAACAAAAACTCCTGGTGCAACCAAGTCTGGTTTCTGATAAAATGGGGAAACCGGTCCTCTTGAACTAAATGTTGCAAGAAAATCTGGATGATTAAATACGTTAAGTGTACCAGATGTTTCACTTTCAAGAATTTTTTTTAATTCTAATCCTTCTTCTCTTGTCATTGAAACTGTCGGTATTGTTGGATAGTAATCTTCACTAACATACTCGTGAATTAATTCTCCAAAAAATATTCCTGGTTGGTTATTGTATACGATTAATCCTTTTGCACCATTTTTTGAGGCAAAAATCTCTTTATCTGAGAAAAAAACGATTTCATCTGGTGTCTCTCCACCTCTTTCTGCTAAAACAATCTTACCTTTGACATCTATGCCATCAAAATCATTCTCTCTGCTATATTCGCCAAATACAATTTGAGCTGATATAGGATCTGAAATTATATTTGTCCCTAACATTGGTAACACTTGGAATTGTGTTTCTTCAACCTCTAATGTTGAAACCATGCTTGAATCACGGTTATTGTAAGTGGCTCCTACTGTGATTGCATTAGGATTTTTTGCTGGACTTCCAATAGTACTCTTATCCGGACCGCTATTTCCTGCAGCAGCCACTACCACAATTCCTTGACTAATTGCATTATTTACTGCCTCGTCAATTTTATTGTGAGTCATGTTTACGCCTAGACTGATGTTTATGATATCCACTTTATCTTCTACTGCTTGATTGATAGCTTTTATTATCAAATTTGATGGAACTGATTCTCCATCTGATGAAACTCTATATGAAAAAATTTCTGCCATAGGAGCTATTCCTTTTAGCTGACCATCAGCCGCAATTATTCCTGTCACTTGTGTACCATGTCCGTTTGTATCTTGTGGAACTGTATCGTTATCTACAAAATCATATCCTTTCAAAAATCGAGATTTTTCATCTTGATTAAAAAAATCTGGATGATTTAGGTTAATTCCAGTATCAATGACTCCAATCTTTATGCCCTTTCCAGTAAAACCCAATTGTTTTGGAAATTCTGCACCTATGTATGGTCCGCTATTATCTAAAAATAATTCATAATTTTCATCCAAAGTAACAAAATTTCCAATTACAAATGAAAAGAGTCCGACCAATAGTAATGTAAAAAATAAAAAATTTCTCATGTACCTTGTAATTTCTAATTAGTAATAATTCCTTTAGAAAAGCAATAAATTACTTCCATATTATCCACCAGTATGGGAAAATACACACTTCCTGAGATGCCTTATGCATACGATGCACTAGAGCCTCACATTGATGCACAAACAATGGAAATACATCATTCAAAACATCATCAAAAATACACTGATGGTATGAATGGTGCATTAGAAAAACTTAGTCCTGAACTACAAGAGAAGGATATTGAAGAAATTTTGTCAAACATCAATCAAGTCCCTGACGATCTTAAGGGTGCCATTAACTTTAATGGTGGAGGATACGATAACCATAAACTGTTTTGGAACAGTATGAAACAAAACGGTGGTGGCGAACCAACTGGTGCAATCGCTGATGCCATCAATGATTCCTTTGGATCTTTTGCAGAGTTTAAAGAATTATTCTCTAGCAAAACAGCTCCAATTCAAGGAAGCGGATGGGGTTGGCTTGTATACAATCCAAACTCTGGTAAAGTAGAATACAAGGCAATGTCAAACCAAACTAGTCCACGAACTGAAGGCTTAGTTCCTCTATTAGGATTAGATGTTTGGGAACATGCATACTATCTCAAGTATCAAAACAAAAGACCTGATTACATAGCTGCTTGGTGGAATGTCATCAACTGGGATGAAGTAAACGATCGATTCTCAAAAGCAAAGTAATACTCTTTTCTTTTTTCTTTTATTTCAAAAACTCTAATTTTTATACAGTATATACAATTCAAACTCATGAGCGAAGAACAAGCCCAACAAATGTTACAACAAATGCAAATGCTTGAAAACATGTATGCAGAACTATCACAAAAGGAGAATTCTATAAAAAATATAATGCGCGATGCTGATTCTGCAATTAAATCAATTCAGGAAATTAAAGCGAATCCTGGTTCTGAAAGTTTGGTCCCAGTTGGAATGGGTACTTTTATCAAAACCAAAACTATTCCAAATGAAAAAATTGTGGTTAATGTTGGTGCTGGAGTTGCAATAGAAAAGGATCATGATTCAGCACTTAGTTATTTGGAATCAAAAATTAAAGAATTAGAAGTTGCATTACAAGAAACAAATGCACAAAGACAACAAGTTGCGGCAAATCTAGAACAAGGAAAACAACAGATGCAACAAATTATGCAACAACCACAGTCAAAACCACAATAATATGTTTGATAATCTAAAAAAAGCATTCTCTAATGTATCCACTGGATTTAGTGAAAAGGATCTTAATGAAAAAGATATTGAAGATGTTTTGTTTGAATTAGAAATTAATTTACTTGAATCTGATGTGGCCACAGAAGTAATTGATTCAATTAAAGATAGTTTAAAAGAAAAAATAATTGGATCTAGAGTTGAAAAGAAAAATATACAAAGTTTTGTAAAACAAAGTCTAATCGAGTTTATTAGTGAAACTTTTGATAATGCGGGTCACGTTGATTTGGTGGCTAGGATTAATGAAAAAAAATCATCAAATGAACCATTCATAGTTGTATTTGTTGGAATAAATGGTACTGGAAAAACAACCTCACTAGCTAAAGTTGCAAATATGTTAAAAAATGAGAAATTATCCGTTGTTATTGCAGCTGCAGATACTTATCGTGCAGGTGCTATTGAGCAACTTCGTGAACATACAAACAGGCTTAATCTTAAAATTATTGCACAAAATTATGGTTCTGATCCTGCTGCTGTTGCAAAAGATGCTGTTTTGTATGCTAAATCTCACAAAGTTGATTGTGTTTTGGTTGATACAGCGGGACGAATGCAGACCAGTTCTAATTTAATGGAACAAATTGCAAAGATTACCAAAGTGGTAAAGCCTGACATGAAAATCTTCGTAGGTGATTCACTAGCAGGTAATGATACTGTAAATCAAGCACGTGAATTCCACAAACAGGTAAATTTTGAATGTTCAATTTTAACAAAAAGTGATGCAGATGCTAGAGGCGGTGCAGCACTATCTATTGTAAAAGTAACATCAACTCCAATTATCTTTGTAGGTATAGGTCAAGAATATGATGATATTGTAAAATTCAATAAGCAAACTTTTCTTGAAAATGTTTTTG
>JAOMBO010000006.1 GCA_028344575.1 Candidatus Nitrosopelagicus sp.
TTTAGGAGCTGACTTTGCTTCTTTGAGAGTTTCTTCTGTTACTTCAATTGCATCTGTATCATCTGTTTGAGGTTCAACTTTTTGTTTAATCTCAGGGGATTTTTTTGAATCTGTTTCATCAGATTCTGTGCCCTCTTCATAATTAGTAACTAAAATGTAACCATCATCTGTTTTTGTCATTTTGACACGGATTTTACGTGGAGGACTTCTAACACCTCTAGACCAAATCAATTGAGCGAGTTCTTCATCAATCTTGATTTCTTGAGTTTTCATGTGTTTACGGCCAAATTCACGGATCATGTTAATTGCTCTAACTGCGCGATGTTGACTTTGAGAAAGGAGTACTTTTCCTAGTGGAATTGTGTATACACGTTCAAGTTCTTGAGACAACTATCCAACCTCCACATCAGTGCTACGCCATTGTCTAGCCTTTGGATTTGTTCTAACAGTACGTTTAGTCTTTAGAATAACCCATGCTGGAACAGCAGATGCTTGTTTTGTTTTCTTGATTAATCTGATTTTTCTTGCAGATGTCTTTCTAGCTCCCATGAAGTTTCAAACAGATTTTCCTCTTTTTAAATCAAGCGTGATTTTACTCTATAAAACAAAGTATTCTGCTTCAGGATGATGAACAACTATTGCAGCAGTTGATTGTTCAGGAATGATTTGTCCAGATTCTGTTAGTTCCATACCAGATTTTTCTCCATGAATTAATTTCCATACAAGATGTTGTTGTGTCGTATCAGGACAGCTTGGGTATCCCCAACTGTATCTTAAACCACCTTTTTCAGATAATCCAAGTTCATTTTTAATTTTATGATTAATCCATTCTGCCATTGCCTCTGCGGTTTCAACGGCAAGACCATGTAGATAATATGCATCAGTATACTTGTCTTCCTTATCCCATTTTTCAATTAATTCAGCAGCTTTTGTACCAACAGTTACAGATTGGAATGCAACGATATCATTTTCACCAAAATAATCTGTCAAACACAAATGTTTTGTTTTTGATGAACGAGGAAAGTCAAAGATTATATCTTGACCTTCAGGACCATCTACAACTAATTTGTCATCACGATTATGACATGAAAAATATCCGTAAACAGCTTGTGGTTCAAAGAGATTACCATCTATCACACGTTGTTTCCATTCATCAAGAAGTTTTTCGGGATCGTCAATTGTATCAGTTTTTGAATTTCCTCTAATACCCCAAGAAAGTTTGAAGAGTGAGTTTTTGTTTAGATGATTCCAGATTTCATTTAGATCAAAGTCTTCAGATTTCAATCTAATGACATCATTGATTTTTGGGGGAGTTGGTGGCGTTATAGGCTTAACATCACTATGAGGAAGATCTTCAGAGTCAACCTGTTTTATTTTACTTTCTTCCCATTTTGATATTTTTTCTTTCCAATTATCAACAAATGAATCCTTTTCTTCAGAGACTAGCTTGTCCATTGTTTTAAGTCCATCAAACATGGTTCCACAATAAAATATTCCAGGTTCGTAAAGTCCATCTTGTTTTGCAATACGGTTAATGTAATTGCTGTTTATTGCAGCACCACCACATAATATTGGAATATTAACATCAGTTTTTCTTGCATGTTCAACAAAAAATTGCATTTGTTTTGATGTAGATACCAATAATGCCGAAAGACCTACAGCATCAGGTTTTACTTCATTAATTTTTTCTACAAATTTTTGCAAAGGAACTTGTTTACCTAAATCATGTACAGTATAGCCATTATTTTCAAAGATAGTTTTTACTAAATTTTTTCCAATATCGTGAACGTCACCATAGACAGTTCCTAAAACTAGAATACCTTTGCTAGTTCCCTCTTCTTTTAGCAAGTATTTTTCTAATTCCTTAACTGCAGCCTTCATACATTCTGCAGATTTTAGTACAAATGGAAGAATTAATTCACCAGCACCAAATTTGTCACCGACAATTTTCATTGCAGGTAAAAGATCATCATTTAATGTTTGAATAGCACCTTGATGAGTGGTTTCTTTACTAGCATTAATTGATAAAATTCCATCATTATCAACTAATAGATCTTTATCAGATAATTTTTCAGCAATAGCAGAAACTACATCATTTTGAATTCCATCTTTAAGACGATTAATTATTCTAAAGTTTGAACGCTTACCAGCAGGCCATGATGGATCAACGTCAACTTTCTTCTTTTGTGCAGTAGAATCTTGACTGATATTTTCAAAATGAGATATTAAATCAGATAATGCATTTGGATGAGTGTTAAAAATTAAATCTTCTACAAGTTTTCTTTCTTTTTCATCAATTTCAGTATAAGGTGTTATTTCTCGTGCATTGACAATTGCACTATCAAGACCTGCTTGAACTGCATGGTATAGAAATACAGAGTTCAAAACACGTCGTGTTTGTGGAGCTAAACCAAAACTAATGTTACTCAAACCAAGAGTTGTGAATGAGTTTGGAAATCTTTCTTTAACAAGTTTAATTCCTTCAAGAGTATGTTTTCCAGCATCAAGAAATTCATCTTCACCAGTTGCAAGTGTAAATGTTAGAACATCAAAGATGAATTGTTCTGGACGTAAACCATATTTTTTTCCAGATTTGTATAATAGCTCAGCAGTTTCAACCTTTTGAGCAGGTGTTTTCGCCATCCCTTCAGGTCCAATACATAATGCAATTGCAGGAAGCCCATATTTTGCCATCAACGGTGCTAATGCTTTGAATCTACTTCCATCACCTTCCAGATTAATTGAATTGATAATTGGTTTACCAGGAATTTGTTCAATTGCAGATTCAATTACTTCAGGATCTGTCGAATCAATTACAAGTGGTGCATCTATCTCTAAACTCAAACTTTTTACTAGTTTCAAAATGAATGCTTTTTCATCTGAACGTTCAGTTGTAGCCACACATACATCAATACAATGAGCCCCATCTTCAACTTGATTTCTTGCAAGATCAACTAAACCGTCAAAATCATCATTTAGAACAAGCTGTTTTGCTTTTTTTGAACCCTGTGTGTTCAATCGCTCTCCAATGATAAGAGGTCCTACCTCCTGTTTCAGATCAACTGATTTTATCGATGAGCTTACTCTAGGCTTTAACATACATAATTTTAAATTAAATTTTGTAAATACTTATCTCATCAATCTTTCTTTTGCTGGTCAATAATTTTTCTTAATTGTGTAATATGCTCAGGATTTGTTCCACAACAGCCACCAATTATGTTAATTTGCGGATATTCTTCAATGAATGAATTAAGTGCTGATGCCATTTTTTCAGGTGTCATTTTGTATACTGCCTGACCACCCACATTTTCAGGCATACCTGCATTTGGAATTACCAGTAATGGTTTATGTTTTTGATCATTGAGCCACTGTATACTTGGTTCCATTTCAATTGGACCAGTAGAACAATTTAGACCAAAAATATCAATCCCCATATCAGAGACTGTGGTGTATGCAGATTGGACATTTGTTCCTAACAGCATTTTTCCATATTGATCCAAAGTTACATTTGAAATTAATGTAACCTTCCTTCCAATCTTCTCCATTGCTGAATGAGATGCCTCAACAGCCAATTTCACTTCAAGAATATCTTGACTAGTTTCAATCAGTAATGCATCTACAGTTCCTTTGATTAATCCCTCAGCTTGTAATTCAAAAGCTTCTCTTATTTGAGATAAAGGCATCTGACCAAGATCAGCATCATTAGAACTAGGAAGATAACCAGTAGGTCCCATAGAACCAACAACAAATCTTTGCCTATCAGTAAATTCATCACAAACACTTCTTGCTAGTTCTGCATTTTTTTGATTTAATTCAACGGTTTGTGCACCAAAACCATATTCATCAAGTTTAATCTTATTTGAACCGAAAGTGTTAGTTTCAATACAATCTGCACCTGCAGTAAGATACTTTCTATGAATTTCTTTTATCCAATCAGGTTTCGTTGTAGATAATCCATCATTGAATCCATCTTTTCCATCTGGAAAATCTTCAGATTTTGGGTCATATCTTTGGATTTCTGTTCCCATTGCACCATCAAAAAGAAGAATTCTATTTTCTAATGCATCAGCAAATGTTTCTTTATTCAATTTTGTAATCGTGTTAAGAAATCTAAAGCTCCTTTAAAATCATTTGGAGATGTGAGTAAAACATCTCCAGTAATACTCTCAATTTCGAGAACAAAAGATGAGAAGTTATCCTCATAATTAGACCAATCAAGGTTAAGAAATTGTGCAGAACGTGAATTTTTAGGTGAAGGGAATAATAAACAAGGAATTATTGAAAAGCCTTTTGGATTCAGATAATCATTGATTCTTTTGACTTGTGAGACATCATGAACTACTTGTGTGACAAAGCCATTTGGCTTAGCTATAACTTTCTTAGAAATCTTATCAAAATTTGGTTTACTTGGTAATGATAAATAGAAATTGATTTTTTCTCCAAAACCATTTTGAATTAAATGATTAACAGCAAAGCTCGGGATAACTCCAGATTTATAATTATTTTCAGGAGAAGGATCACCCATCAAAATTAAAATTCCATCAAGATTGGCATGTATTGCAGAATCAACAAAATCAACAATCTGAGGAATTTTTTTATCAATTACTCGTAAACTGATTGTTACGTTAAGTTTTGGATATTTTTGTTTAATTTCTGCACCAATAATTAATGGAGAAATTCGTTCAATTCCCAGTACAGAATCAGTTACATGAATTCCATCACAAAACTTGCTAATTTGCTCAATTCGTTCATCTAATAACTCAATTCGTGAAGGAGGATCTGATACTTTTGGAGGGTTGATTTCATATCTAATCGTCATATGTGAAATCACGATACACTTGATTAAAACTTCTCTATGTTTAGCGATTTACTGATTAGGTTTTTATCTAATTTTAACAAAATTAGGACATGAAAGAATTGGTTTTGACAATAATCGCTTTAGGAGTTTTTACAATGTTTTATCCAGGAATTGCAGATGCCGGAATGTACGGGGAAGTGTATATTCCAAAGCATGAATTTATAGGATTTTTTGACGAGAATGAAACATACACAATTTTTGCAGGAGTTAAAAATAAAGAATATTTCCCAATTATACCGACAGTAACAATTTCAATTCAAGATGGCGATGAACTTATTGTCAGAGAATACAGACTTGCTGCAATAATGCCAGAGAACATGTTGCCAATGAAAGTTCAAATTCCAGAAGTTAGTACTAAAAACCCAATCTTACTTGAGCCAACAATAACATATGAAAAAACTACTGAATCATTTACAGGTGGATACATAATTTATGATGATAGTTTACAGATTTTAGATGATGGAAGTTTAGTTGGAAAAATTAGAAATGGAGGTGAAGAGACTTTTGAAAAATTTAGAATTTATGCATTAATAAAAGACAAAGATGATGTTATAATCGATATTACAGCATCAGATATCTATGATACTATGAAACCAGGAGAAGTTTTTGATTTTAAATTATTGGCATCACCAAGTATAGCAGATAAAGTTGATTATTACAGTTGTTTTGCATTCGGTGATGATGCGATACAACCACTTACAGTAAAACAAAATGATGATACATTTACTTTCAGGTATACTGCAAATGCATGGTTTACAGATGCAGAATTTTCGAATGATGGAAGTGAATTGAACATGTACTCTTTGAATGGATTTCAGCTTCCAGTTGTAGGAAGTTTTGAATTTCCAACTAACTCTTTGAATGAAAAATATGATGTGATATTAGATGGAGAAAAGTTTGCAAAGGGTGCAAGTTCAAAAGATCCAAAAATAAGATTTACAGAATCAGTTGAGACGTTACAAAGTATAGATGAAATGGGAAATTGGCATCTCTACTTTGAAGTACCAGAAGCATTTCAAGGAAATGTAAAAATTTCAGGATTTATGGAAAATGATGGAACTGCAGTTGTACCTGATGAGATTGATTTGACAACTCTAATTTATCATGAAATTGAAGGAGGCGAAGTAATCGACATTACAGCAAAACCAAAAAAAGCATCACTAGTTATCAACATCAATTCAGTAGATGATGGTGAACTATTATTGAAAATTAATGATTTTCTTGTTAGACCGTTTGATAATGATGAATTCATAGCTCAAATTCATTCAGAACCAGGATTGTTTAATGAGGAAACAGAAACAGTCTACATAACAGATGAATTTGGATTTGAAAATGGACAAACAATCACAATTCCATTTAAGAAAGGAACGGAAAAGATAGAGATTTTTGGTAGTTATGTCGTGCCAGAATTTGGTCAAATGGTTATGATAGTTCTGGCAGCCACAATTATTGGAATTGTGGTTATTTCAAAAAAGACAAACTCATTTAGTAATTTGTTTTACACAAAAATGTGAATTTAGAACTAATTAGAAATTCAATTACATCTGACATTAATCCAATTTTATCGAACAATGATGGAACAAAATTATCTTCTGTTTTGATTATCATTTTTGAGGATTCACCAAAAATTTTAATGATAAAAAAACCAATTACAATGAAACATCATGGAGGAGAAATTGCATTTCCAGGAGGAAAGATATCTAATGAAGATGATGATTTGCTAGATACCGCAATTAGAGAGACGTTTGAAGAAACAGGAATCAGGGTTAAACGTGAAGATATAATTGGACAATTAAAACCAGTTACAACATTAAATTCTGGGTTTACAATTTTACCATTCATCTGTATATTAGATGAAATTAAAAATTTAACACCAAATTCAGAAGTAGATGAATTTTTAGAAATTCCTTTGATGTCATTTTTAGAAACGCTTGAAAATGATTCAGATCCAGAACATAACTCAATTCAAGAAATGTACGTATTTAGATTTGAGAAACACTTGATTTGGGGTGCATCAGCCAGAATGCTCAAGCAGATTACAACAAAATTAAAAATAAACGAATGATTTTACCTCTTCTTTCAAATTAGGTGATTGAAGAAGAAACATGTGTTACAAAGGGATAATCTGAATAACTTAGTTAGAGGAACTACATTTTTCCAACATTCTGGAATAGCAATTACATTTGTATTTATGCCAATTATTGCAAGTCTTGTTGCAAAATCTGTTTTTGAGATTGGTATAATTGTTGCATCATTTGCGTTTGCACAAATTCTAACTGAAACATATTTTGGTCGTATGTCAGATAGAAAGGCAAAACGATTACTATTCATAAGAGTGGGATTCATTTTATGCGCAATTACATTTGGTTTACATTATTTTGCAGATAATACCACATACCTAATCATAGCAAGATTGGGTGCAGGAATAGCGTCAGGAATTATGATTCCACCAATGTTAGCATATGCATATGAGGCAGGAAAAGGAAAATCAAAGGTTGCATCAGTAATATCATTTCACGCTCTAGGATGGCTTGCAGGAATAGTTGCAGCAGGATTAGCAAATGATGAAAAATTAATTTTTGTTGTGAGTAGTTGTTTTTTCATTATAGGATTTATCATTTCATTGAATCTTCCTAAGATACAAACGGAAAAAATTGTAGAAAAAGGAATAATCAAGAAGATTATTGTAAAAAACAAATTTCTTTTTTCATCATTATTAATTCGTCATATTGGAGCAGCGGCTGCATGGACAGTTCTACCTATCATGTTAATGGAATATTTCGGTGCAGAGTTATATCAAGTTTCAATGGTATACGTAGCAAATACTCTAACTGCATTTCTTGTCATGAATTTGATGTCAAAGAGGATTCAGATTCAAAATATTACAAAATTCAAGATTGGAATAGGAATGACGGTCATAGTATTCGTGGGATTAGCATTAATTTCAGATTGGTGGATGGCATGGCCATTCATGGCCATAGTTGGATGTTCATGGGCATTTTTGTTTATTGGAGGAAACTTCCATCTGATGGAAAACAATCCAAGGTCAACATCAACAGCAATTTTTAGCTCTACATTAGCAATTTCCACAGTTATTGGTCCAGTGATTGCAGGAATCATTGCATACTATACAGACTATACAGCAGTCATGATTTTTGCAGTGGTAGTTACACTAACAGCATTCATAATTTCAACTAAAATGAAGTCAGAGAAACCTAACGAAGTCCCCATTTAGTCATAACCTTATCTTCTAATTTTTTAAAGACAAAGCCATCAATTAGAATTCCAATTCCCATAATTACAAGCATCATTGCAATAACTTGAGATACATCATTTAGTTGTCTTCCAACATTTAGCAAAAATCCAAGACCCAAAAATGAGAAAAGAAGTTCTGCACCAATTACACCTCTCCATGCAAACGCCCATCCTTGTTTGAATCCAGAAATCATGTATGGAAATGCAGCAGGTATGAGGATTGTCGTGATCAGTTGACCACCTTTAGCACCCATATTTCGCGCAGCCTCAATAAATGATGGATCGATATTTTTCACTCCAGTGTACGTATTGATTGTAACAGCAAAAATTGCACCAATTGCAGTGACAAATATTATTCCAGAATCAGAGAGGCCAAACCATAAGATTGCAAGTGGAACCCAAGCTACTGAAGGAATTGATTGTAATCCAAGTACAAGGGAACCAATAGTTTGATTTACAGTCTCAACACGAGCCATGAATATTCCAAGTAACATTCCACCACCAATTGCAATTGATAATCCAATTACCAAACGCCACATACTAGTTGCAATTCCATAAAACAAACTTCCATCAGATATACCATAAAGTAGATCTTCTCCAACTTCTATAGGAGAAGGAAATATGTTATCAGGCCAGATTTCTGCAGAATCAATTCCTTGCCAAACAATTATGATTAGTACATAAAATGCAATTTTTTTACCTAAGAGATTTGCTTTCATTGAATAAACACCTATTTTGGCCCCTGGTGCCTTAATGCAGCAAGAATTTCTTTTTCAAATTTTCCCAAATTTTCATCCTCTGCAACACGAGGTCTTTTGTAATCAATATCAAGAGATTTTTTTACAACTGATGGTCTGTGGCTAAATACTGCAACACGTGAACCAAGTACAGCTGCCTCAGGCACATTATGCGTTACAAATATGATGGTTTTTTTCGTTTTTTGCCAAATCATTTGCATTTCAACTAAAAGTAAATCTCTAGTCTGAGAATCAAGGGCTGCAAAAGGCTCATCCATTAATAATACATCAGGATCCATCACAAGTGCACGTGCAATAGCAACACGCTGTTTCATTCCAGTAGATAATTGATACGTGTATGAATTTGCAAACTGAGATAATTGCATCATGTCAAGATATCTTTTGGATATATCATGACGTTCATTCTCAGGTATGCCAGCAACTTTCAAGCCATATTCAACATTATCTTCCACAGTTAACCACGGAAATAATGCACCTTCCTGAAATACCATTATTCGGTCTGGTCCAGTGTTAACAAGTTTTTTTCCATCAAGTAATACTTCTCCATCATCAGGTTTTTCTAATCCTGCTAAAATTCTAAGAAAAGTTGATTTACCACATCCAGATGGACCAACTATACAAACAAACTCCCCATCGTCAACAGTAAGATTCACTCCACCAATTGCTTTGAGAGGTTTACCATCATGCTGAAAATATTTTATAATATTTTTTGCTTCTATCTTACCCATTGTAATTCTCCTCATTTGATGTCACTGATATATTTTCATGATAGAAAAGTCCATCAAGTGAGTAACCATCACGTCCAAGATATCCTAATGCATCAGCACGTTCGGCAAAAGTGTAAACAGAATTTTCCAGAGGTTCAGATGTTATTATTATATTTGAAAAGGATTTTTCCACAATGTTTTGAGGTAATGTTCGTCCCATATAGCTATTCAAGAATTCATTGTAAAGTTTTTTAGATTCATCAGGATGATTATTGATCCATTGGGCAGTTTTTTCATTTGCATTAATCCATTTTTTAATTATTTCAGGATTTTTTTCAATGTAATCTGATCTACCAATTAGTAACACTGATGAAAACTGATTTTCTGGCCAAAATTCGTTTTCATCAAACAGGCGAACTCCATCAAGTTCTTCAACTAACATGGTTGCCCAAGGTTCAGGGACCCATGCACCATCAATGTCACCTTTTGCAAAAAGTGTATAGATATCAGGATTTGCTATATTCAAAACAAAAACATCTCCTCCTTTTTCAGCAGTGACTAAACCATTTTCTGCAAGATAATGTCGAAGAGATACATCTTGTGTGTTACTGATTTGAGGAGCTGCAATTCGTTTTCCAGAGTAATTTTCAATCAAGTCCAATCCAGAGTTTTTTTGTATTACAAAACTTGCGCCACCACTAGCAGCACCTGCAAGAATTTTCAAGTCATTGCCATCAGATTTTAGAAAACCATTGATCACAGGACCAGGACCAACATATGCAATATCAACAGAATTTGAGAATATTGATTCGATTACCTGAGGACCACTATCAAAAATCTTCACTTGGATATCCAAATCAGCATTAAGATTATTTGCAAAAGTTTGAGTTTCCATTCCTATAATGGGTACTGCATGAACTACACTTGGAAAGAATGCCACACGGATATTATTTTCAGAATAATTAACAGAAGATTGAGTAAAGCCTACAAAAGCAATAATTCCAATGACTACAATTACGGCACCAATTAGATATGAGATTTTCATAAAACAGCGTTATGTCTGAAAGTTAAATAGCCATCGAATTTTAGCTGTAGCTATTCGTTTTCTAAATAGAATCTGGAGCCCAAATAGTTATCATAAAAGATAAATGCCCACATACATTCAAACAGTTGCATTATGAAACAAAAATCAATACTTGCATTTTCAGGTGGATTAGATACATCAGTAGTTGTAAAGTATATGCAAGATATGCACGACATGGATGTAATTACAGTAACAGTGGATGTTGGTCAAGGAGATGACAGTACCAAAATTGCAAAAAAAGCAAAAAAGCTAGGAGTTAAAAAACATTACAACATAGATGCAAAAAAAGAATTCGTTACAGATTATATTTTTCCAGCAATCAAAGCTAACGCATTATATCAAAAGAAATACTGTCTTGCAACTGCACTAGCAAGACCATTAATTGCACACAAAGTACTTGAAATTGCAAAAAAAGAAAAAGTTTCATCATTAGCACATGGATGTTCAGGAAAAGGAAATGATCAAGTGCGTTTTGATAATACATTGAGGGCCGGTTCTAATCTTCCAATCATTGCACCAATTCGTGATATGAACCTAGACCGCGAAACCGAATTGAAATTTGCAAATAAACATGGAATTGAGATAGATAGTGTTGCAAAAAAATTCAGTATTGATCAAAATTTATGGGGAAGGGCAATTGAAGGTGGAGTTTTAGAGAATCCATTCAATGAACCACCAGACGATGCATTCATTTGGATAAAGACAAAAAATTTACCTGAAAAACCAACATATTTGAAAATCAAATTCAATAAAGGAATACCAGTTGAAGTGGATGGTAAAAAAATGCCTCCGGTGAAATTAATAGAATATATGAATAAAAAAGCAGGTTCCCAAGGCGTCGGAATAGTTGATCATATTGAAGACAGAGTAGTCGGAATAAAATCACGTGAAGTGTATGAGACACCAGCAGCAATTTGTCTAATTGAAGCACACTCAGATCTTGAAAAAATGGTACATACAAAACATGAAACTAAATTCAAAACATTAGTAGATGATGAATGGGCATGGTTAGTTTATTCAGGATTATGGGATGATCCATTAAGAAAAGAATTGGATGAATTCATTGAACAAGCTCAAAAACGTGTAACTGGAACTGTAAGATTGAAACTTCACAAAGGAAATGTCAGAGTTGTCGGCAGAGAGTCAAAATATTCTCTTTACAGTCACGACATAGCCACTTATGGAAAAGATTCCACATTTGATCAGAAATTGGCAAAAGGATTTGTTGAATTATGGGGAATGCAGTCAACAGAAGCTAATAAATTCTAGAGATAGGTGCAAAAAAAAATATGAATTGTCCAGAATGTGACGCAAATATGAATATCCCAGAAGATGCCGCTGTAGGTGAAATTGTTTCTTGTGGAGATTGTGGTGCAGACTATGAAATCTCAAAGAAAGAAGGTTCCAATATTGAATTAAAAGAAGCAGAAACCGTTGGCGAAGACTGGGGAGAGTAATTGCAGAAAATTTGCATAGTATTTGATAGGTTAAGAACCGAGGAAAAATTACTGCAAAAAAATGCAGAGGAATTAGGTTATGAAACCTCTATGGTTGATGCAAAGATTACTAGTTTTGATACAGATAGTAAACCTGAAAATTTTGAATTCGGTGATGTGGTTTTAGAACGTTGTGTTAGTTATTATCGTGGATTACATTTTACAGCATGTTTAGAATTCATGGACATACCAGTGATTAACAAATTTGACGTTGCAAATACTTGTGGAAATAAAATGATAACATCAATGTTGTTAAAGAAAAATAACATTCCAACTCCAAAGACTTACTTTTCTTTTTCAGCGGAAACAGCATTAGATAATTTTGAAAAAGTTGGATACCCATTAGTTATAAAACCAATAATTGGTAGTTGGGGAAGAAGTGTCATGCCAGTTAAAGATAAAGATACAGCAGAAGCTGTAATTGAAAATAGACAGGTAACAGATGGACCTCAGGACAGAATTTATTATTTACAAGAAATGATTGATCGTCCACCACGAGATATTCGTGTAATAACTGTAGGAGACCAAGCTATATCAGCAATGTATAGAAAATCATCTGGAGGTTTCAAAACAAACATTGCACTAGGTGCAGACCCAGAACTTTGTGAAATTACAAAAGAGATGGAAGATTTGTGTGAAAAAACATCGAAAGCAGTTGGCGGAGGAATTTTAGGAATTGACTTGATGGAAGACAAAGAGAAAGGATTAGTTGTACATGAGGTAAACAATACTGTGGAGTTTAAAGGATTGGTAAAAGTCTCAAAGAAAAACATTCCAAAAGAGATGATCGACTATGCAATTCATAATATCAAGTGATAATGGCAATTACTGTTAAATTATGCTTTTTTAATAATAGATTATGAAAGTAGGAATTGTAGGAGCCTCAGGATATGTAGGAGGAGAAGTTCTCAGATTACTTCTCAGTCACCCTAAAGTTGAAGTTTCGATGGTAACCTCAAGACAACATGTAGGAAAATTTCTGCACAAAGCTCAACCTAGCCTAAGAGGTTTTACTGATTTAAAATTTTCAGAGCTAGATTATGAGAAAATGAGTGATAATTGTGACGTCGTTTTTACCGCAGTTCCACATGGAACAGCAACTGAGATTGTAAAGGCATTGTATGACAGAGGAATGAAGATTATTGATTTGAGTGCAGATTATCGTTTGCATAATCCAGAAGATTATGGGAAATGGTACGGATGGGAACACCCACATCCAGATTATTTAGAAAAATCAGTATTCGGAGTACCAGAATTACACAGAGAAGAAATTAAAAAATCACAATTAGTTTCATGCCCAGGATGTATGGCAGTAACTTCAATGCTTGCATTAAATCCATTAATTAAAAATAATTTAATTGATGAAGATCATATTGTTGTTGATTCAAAAATTGGTTCTTCAGGTGCAGGTGCAGGTGCAGGAACAGCACATGCAATGCGTGCAGGAGTTATCAGACCATACAAACCAGCAAAGCACAGACATACAGGAGAAATTGAACAAGAATTAAGTCAAACAGCAGGTAGAAAAATCAAAGTATCAATGAGTCCACACGCAGTAGATGTGGTTAGAGGAATTTTATGTACAAACCATACATTCCTTAAGAAAGATATTGATGAAAAAGAACTTTGGAAAATATACCGTGCAGAATACAATGATGAACGATTTGTTAGATTAATTAGAGATAAAGACGGTCTACATAAATTCCCAGACCCAAAATTCTTAGTTGGTTCAAATTTCTGTGATATTGGATTTGATCTAGACAGAGATAACAACCGATTGATTGCTCTATCGGCATCAGATAACCTAATGAAAGGTGCAGCAGGTTCTGCAATTCAAAACATGAACGTCATGGCAGGATTTGATGAGTTCGAAGGAATTATGTATTCCCCACTAACACCAGTATAATAGATGATTACGATAAAAATTGGTGGAAGCGTAGTAGATAATTTACATCCATCAACAATAGACGATATCAAAAAAGTTGTAGAACAAGAAGGTGTCATACTAGTTCATGGCGGAGGCAAAGAAGTAACAAAGGTTACAGAACAATTAGGTAAAGAACCTAAATTTGTTGTATCACCTAGTGGGATAAAGAGTCGATATACAGACAAAGAAACTTCTGAAATTTTTACAATGGTAATGTCAGGAAGAATTAACAAAGCAATTGTTCAAATGTTACAAAAAAATGGAATTAATGCTATTGGATTGTCAGGTATGGATGGGAAAACAATTGAGGCCAATAGGAAAAAGAAGTTAATGATTATGAATGAAAAAGGAAGAAAACAGGTAATTGATGGCGGATATACAGGTAAAATTTCAAATGTAAATTCAGATTTAATCAAAACTATCATGGATAAAGGATACACTCCGGTAATTTCCCCAATTGCAATAAGTGAAGAGTCTGAATTTCTAAATGTTGACGGAGACAGGGCAGCAGCCAATGTAGCAGGGCATGTCAAGGCAGATAAGGTGTTATTTATTACAAATGTAGACGGATTGCTCATGGAAGACAAATTGGTTGAAAAATTATCATTACAAGAGGCAAAAGAAATGATGCCAAAAATTGGATTTGGCATGGAAAAAAAGATTCTTGCTGCAACAGAAGCACTTGAAATGGGAGTTACAGAAGCATTAATTGCAAACGGTCAAAAAGAAAATCCAATTTCATCCGCTATAGCACATAACAATTGTACGGTGATAACTAAATGAGTGAAGATAAATTTCTTGGTAATCTTTACCAAAGATTTCCAGTAACAATAGAAAAAGGCGTGGGTGCACATGTATGGGATACCGATGGTAAGGAATACATTGATTGTATGGGAGGATATGGAGTCGCATTACTTGGACACCAAAATGAAAGAGTTACCAATGCGTTGAAAGCACAACTTGAAAAAATTATTACAGTTCATAGTTCACTTTACAGTAAGACTCGTGAAGAATTTTTGGAAAATCTTTTCAAAGTTGCTCCAAAAAATTTGTCACAAGTTCATCTGAATAATAGCGGTGCAGAAGCAATTGAGGCTGGAATGAAATTTGCACGTAAGTTTACAGGAAAAACCGAGATGGTTGCAATGAATGGTTCATACCACGGAAAAACACTAGGTGCACTTTCAATTACATTTAATCCAAAATATAGAAAGGCGTTCAAACCACTTGTGGAAAAAGTATCATTTTCACCTTTCGGCGATATTGAAAAGCTTCGTGAAACAGTTAATGATCAAACAGCATTTGTAATTTTAGAACCTATTCAAGGAGAAAGCGGTATTCATGTGGCCCCTGATGGATTTTTACAAGATGTTAGAAAATTATGTGATGAAAAAAATATTCTATTAATTTATGATGAAATACAAGCAGGACTGGGACGTACAGGAAAGATGTGGGCACATCAACATTGGGATACCGCACCAGACATACTTTGTTTAGCAAAAGGAATTGCAGGAGGAGTACCAATGGGCGCAACATTAGTCAAACCAGAAATTTTAGACTGTATCTCAAAGGGAGAACATTCATCAACGTTTGGAGGAAATCCATTATCATGTGCAGCAGGAACCGCTACAATGCAGGCATTGACACAAGATAAACTAGTGGAAAATTCTGCAAATATGGGAAAAATATTCAGAGAAGGATTGGATAAATTAAAAGAAAAACATTCGGTAATTAGAGAGGTTCGCGGTAAAGGATTGATGATAGGAATTGAGTTAAAATTTGAAGTTAGAGATATACTAATGGAAGGTATTCAAAAAGGATTACTTTTACTATATTCGGGTAGAAATATCTTAAGGTTACTTCCACCACTAGTCATAACACAAGAAGATGTAACAAAATCTTTAGAAATACTAGATGAATTATTTACTAATGAGGAAAAAAGAAAAAATGGCCAAGGATAAGATTGATGAGAAGATTTTAGACTATTTGAGGAATGATTCTAGAGAATCATTTGTAGAGATTGGAAAAAAATTAAAGCTTTCAGAATCAGCAGTTCGTAGAAGAGTAAAGAATTTGGTAGATAACAAAGTCATTGAAAGATTCACAATTGAAATGGGAGAGACCAATTCTACAAGTGCAATAGTTTTGATATCTGTTGATTCAACTACAGATACATCAAAAGTGTCATCCAGATTAACAAAATTGTACGCAGTGAAAACAGTTTATGAAATTACAGGACAGTATGATATCAGTGTGATCATAAAAGCGCCAAGCATAACTGAAATTAATGCTGCAATTGATGAACTAAGAAAAATTCCAGGAGTAATAGATACAAACACAGTAATTATTCTGAGAACAATCAGATAAACGAAAATCGATACGATTTTTCAAATTCATACTAAATTAGATAAGAAATAACTGAATACCTGCGAAGATAGTACGATTATGTTTATATTAATCATTTATTGCAACGAAATTAGTAATGACTGATCCGAATCACTATGCAGATATGTATAACTCATATGAAAAAACTCCAAAAAAAATTCGAGTATTAGATTCAACTTTACGAGAAGGGGAACAACATCCAGGAGTTTCATTTACAAATAAACAAAGAATTCAGATAGCATGGATGCTAGATTATTTTGGTGTGGATCAGATTGAAATTTCACCCGTAGTATCACCAGATCATAAAGAAGCAACAAAAACAATTATCCAACAAGGATTAAAGGCAGATATTGTTTCACATGGCAGAGCGTTAAGACAAGACATTGACACATCATTATCATGTGATGCAAAATGGGTAGCTGCATATCTAGGAATATCAGATATTCATCTAAAAGATAAATTACGAATTACAAGAGAGGAAGCATTAGAACGCGCAGTAGATACAGTAACTTATGCAAAGGATCATGGATTAAAAATTAGATTCACGGTAGAAGATGGAAGTAGAGCAGAACCTGAATTTTTATTACAATTATGTAAATCAATTGAAGATGCAGGAGTTGATAGAATTAGCTTACCAGATACAGTTGGAATAATGCGACCAATTGGGATGTATAATTTTGTTAAGAGAGTTCGTTCAGAAATAACTACACCGCTTGATGTTCATGTACATAATGATATTGGATTTGCACTAGCAAATGCATTTTCAGCATGCGATGCAGGAGTTGATCAAATCCATACTACAATAGATGGAATCGGAGAAAGAACAGGCATACCAGCATTAGCAGAAGTAGCAGTTGCGTTAACATATCTCTTCAAATCTCCAAATGATTTTAGATTAGATATGTTAGCAGATCTTTCAAGACTCATAGAACAATACACCACAATTCAACCATATGATTCAAAACCAATTGTAGGGTCATCAGCTTACAAGCATAAAGCAGGAACACATTTAGCTGCAATACTCAATAATCCAGCAGCCTATGAACCAATTCCACCAAGAGTAGTCGGAAATAGAAGAAAAATAGTATTTGGTGAGTTAGCAGGTAAAACAGGTGCAAGTTATCTTATGTCATTATTAGGAATAGAGAAAGATCCTGAGACTGCAAAGAATGTTGCAGCAGGGTTGAAAAATCTCAGAATGGGTGATGTTTTAGAAATTCCACTAGAGGATCGCCTTGAACGTAAAATAATTAAGGATGAAAAAATAGAGGAAAAATAGGTAAAAATGGCAAATTGTCCTGAATGTGATGCAAACATAGGTATCCCTGACGATGCAGTAGAAGGCGAAATTGTCACCTGTCCAGATTGCGGTGCAAGTTATGAACTTAGCAAAGCATCCGAAGGTTTTGAGTTAAAACCAGCTCAAACAGTCGGAGAGGATTGGGGACAGTGACCGGCAAAATTTCAATCCTTTACGATACAATCCGTCTTGAAGAAAAATTACTAATTGAATCTGCAAAGAAAAATGATATCGCAATAGATATGGTAGATTGTAAAAAATTGTTTTTGGATTTGAATGAAAAAAATTGCTTAGAGGGACCAGTGCTACAAAGATGTGTTAGTTATTATAGAAATTTACACTCTACTGCAGCTCTTGAAGGTCAAGGTGCCAAAGTAGTGAATTGTTTAAACACAGGTATCTTTGCGGGAAATAAATTATTTACACATATGTTGTTGCAAAAAGCAGGAGTTCCAACGCCTGATGCAACAGTTGCATTCTCAAAAGATTCTGCACTAGAAGCATTGAAAAAACATGGATTTCCAAAAATAATTAAACCAACAGTAGGTAGTTGGGGAAGAATGGTTTCCAAGTTAAATGACATGGATGCTGCAGAAGGAATTATAGAAGGAAGAGAAGCAATGTATCCAATTCATCACATTCATTTTCTAGAAGAGTTTGTTCAACGTCCTCCAAGAGATCTTCGGGTAATTGTCATAGGAGATAATGTCGCAGCTGGAATATACCGAAATTCTGGAGATGGTAATTGGAAAACAAATACACATCTTGGTGGATCTGCAGAAACATGTGAGATTACTAATGAACTTGAAGACATATGTATTAAAGCAAAAGACGCAGTGTTTGGAGATATTGTTGGAATTGACTTAATGGAGAGTAATGAGAAAGGTATGGTCGTACATGAAATAAACAATACAACCGAATTTAGAAATGTTGTAAGAGTTACAGGTGTAGATATTCCAGGATTAATGTTAGAACATGTTAAGGGGTTAGCATAGATGGATGAACATTTAGAGACTTCCAGATATGCAATTAAAACTTTAGAAAAAGCATTACGAATCTACACTCCATCATTAAGTGAAAAGGCTTTGGCTGATTTTCTTGCAGATAGATGTGATGATTTAGGATTTAGAGATATTCATCAGGATGAAGTTGGAAACTTGATTGCAACTAAAGGCTCAGGAGAACCAAAAATAATGTTATGTGGTCATATGGATGTGGTTCCAGGAAAGATTAAGGTAAGAATAGAAGGCAATATGCTACATGGCAGAGGTGCCTCAGATGCAAAAGCACCACTAATTGCAATGTTATTTGCTGCTGCAAGTATAGGAGAGGATCAAGGAACTATAACATTTGTTGGTGCAGTTGATGAAGAAGGTAATGCAACAGGAATAAAGAATTTAGTAAAAAATAAGCCGGATGTAGATTATGCAGTTTTTGGAGAACCAAGTAGCATTCAAAAAGTTACAATTGCCTACAAAGGTCGTTTAGCAATTAATCTTAGAGTGAATGTAAAGGATAGTGCTCATGCAAGTGCACCTTGGTTGGCAAAAAATGCAATAGAAGAAATATCATCAGTTGCAACTGAATTGAAAAATGAGTTAGAAGGAGGTCAAGAAGAGAAAAGTAAGGGAATGATGCTTACTGCAACCCTTACAGAAATTCGTGGAGGTACAAGCCATAATGTTACACCAAAAGAATGTGTAGCAACATTAGATATTAGAATTCCAGTAGACATGAATTGTAACAATGTTGAAGAAAAAATAACCAGAATAGTCAATGAAATATCAACAAAAAGAGAGATCGAAGTTTTGTATTCGGTAATTGATGAGACAGAACCATTTGAAGCAGCACATAATTCACCATTAGTAAGAGCATTAACATTATCCGTTTTGGATGTAGAAAAGAAAAGACCAATGTTAATTAGAAAAACAGGTACAGGAGACATGAATGTAATAGGAAATCAATTGAAGATACCAGTAATTACATATGGCCCAGGAGATCCTCATGAGGCTCATACAATTGATGAAAAAGTTTCAATTGATGAATTTGTCAAAGGAATAGAAATTCTAAAAAAATCACTACATCATTTAAAAAGACTGCATGATAGAACGAAATAATGCTGTGGTTTATCGGGTTAGGAATTTCAGGTATTTCAGAATTATCAGATAGTACATTAGATGTAATAAAAAATGCAAAAATTGTATATTTAGAATCATTTACCAGTCCAATTTCAGAAACTGAAAAAAAACAATTAGAAGATATTTCAAATGGTGAATTTAAAATTGCAAAACGATGGTTAGTTGAGGATGGAAATGAAATTCTAAAAAGTGCAAAAAATGAAGAGACAGTATTAATTTCATATGGCGACCCATACATTGCTACAACACATCTTGAGCTAAAGACACGAGCAATGAGAGATGGAATAGAAACAAAGACAATCCATTCAGCTTCAATTGTTTCATCATTAATTGGAGAAGTAGGATTACATTATTACAAAGTTGGAAAGGTGTTAACCATTATGAATGATCCAAAATCAATGATTACACCATACAATACAATTTTTGATAATTTATTGAGTAAAACACATTCAGTGATTTTACTTGAATATAATGAAGATAAATCATTTTTCTTAGATCCGAAAGATGCATTTTCATTATTGCTAAATGCTGAAAAAGCGCAAAATCGTAAAGTCATTTCAAAAGAAACTTTTGCAATTGTTGCATCTAGAATTGGAAAGAATAATCAAAAGATAATTTCAGGACATATATCAAATTTAATTAAAAAAGAATTTGGAGAATCCCCGCACAGTATAATCATACCTGGAAGATTACATTTTACAGAGTCAGATGCACTAAAAACCGTTACAGAATGTCTAGATGAACCAACCGATAATTCTGCAGATGTAAAGAGCATTTCAGAACAGATGATTGAAAAATATGTTCCAATGGTAAGAGAAGCACTAGAAGAAATTAAACCACATTATGATAATCTTAAAGAATATGAGGATGTTTTGATAAATGCAAAATTGTACATTGATGATGCAGAAAATTTTCTAAAAGAGGGAAAAAAGGAATATGCCGTATTAAGTATAGGGTATGCAGACGGTTTGGTTGATGCATTACGTATTGCAAAAGGTTTTGACCCAAAAATGTGATAACGATGAGTTGAAATTGGACATAACATGAATGAAAGTAATATGAAAACACTTTCAGAAATACAAAATTCATCATCAAAAATTGTTTTAGCAGGAGGGGTTTTTGACATAATTCACCCTGGACATATCAATACATTGAACGCTGCAAAGAAGCTAGGAGATTTTTTGGTTGTGGTAATAGCCACAGATAAAACAGCAGTTAAAATGAAAAAACGTAAGCCGTTACATAGTGCTCAATTAAGACAAGAGTTAGTTTCATCATTAAATATGGTTGATTTATGTATTATTGGAAATGATGAAGATATTTTTAAAACAGTAGATTTAGTTAAGCCACAAGTAATTGCATTAGGTTATGATCAGACCCACCAAGAAAAATTCATCACCGAAGGTTGTAAAAAAATAAATTTAGAGGTAACAGTGGCTAGATTAGAATCCCCAAGACCTGAAACCTCCAGTTCAGCAATTCAAAAAGAATATGGTGAAGATATTCACGATCTTTAAGAAAAATTATCTAAGATTGAGATTTTAACTTTAATATTTGATTTATCAGAGATTTTTAATGCTTTTCGTATATTATGTTTTGAAATAAATTCAACAATTGTCGTATCATGGTGTGTTCTTTCCAATAAAATTAATTCACAATCAATTTTGTTATTTATTTTTGATTTGAAACATTTTACCCATCCAAAGGTTCGCTTACCATCAGAAAATGGACTAATCTTTGTTCCTTCATAATTTGATAATTGTGAGATAGCTTCAGAAAACTTTTTTTCTTTAATTTGTACATTCAAAGTTCCAGGATATGGAATATAACCCAATTTTGATTTGAATTGTTTGGTATATCCCTTCATCGACATATAGTATGCACCTTCTCCCATTCCAGAAGTTATTGTACCAGTAAAAGTTAGGGAGTTAGGAGATTTAGATATTAACTTTGATAGAAGATTGTTTAGTGTTGATAATTCAATAAATCCCTTATTGGTGATTTTTATTGATTGTTTTCGTCCAGATTGAATTCTTTCAATAAACCCCCCTAACTCCAACTCTTTTAGATGAAGAGATGCAGATTGTTGTGATTTTCCTATTTCTTTTCCAAGTGAGGTGGTAGTGATGTTAACAAAATTGTGTTTTCCTCCTTTTGATAAAATATGTGCTAAAGTTAGAAGATGTTGTGTTTTTAAATCAGCCATTAACTAGATGCTATACCAAGTTCTCTAAATGTTTTTAATGATATACCATCAGAGTCAGATAATTTTGCAGCTCTATGACCAATGATATTTTCAACACCTGCTGTTTTTGCAGCATCAACGAGTCTTTGAGTGATTATTCCATCTAGAATTAGGTATTTTATTCCAGATTGACCAGAAATTTTTCCAACTAATTCAGGGATTGCAACTCTAAACACTTCAGCATCACTTGAATCAAGTGCAATTGCTTCTAGAGATTCATTTAATTCTGAGAATTTATTTTTACATAACTCTGCAAGAGGTCCGTCATCTACATTTTTAATTTCAGGTGCAGATAATTCTTCTTCCATCTGTTTTTTTACAGGACTCAAAAGTTCATCAACTCGTTTTGGGGTTAATTCTTCAACTTCAATTCCAGTATCAGCACGTAGTTCAAGATCAACATGTACAACAGATTTTAGTTCTTTTAAAATAAATCCGCCGGCTCTATCACCATCGGTGAATGCTACAACCTTTTCTTTTTCTTCACATATCTCTTTAATTGATTCATCAATTCGACCACCTTCAAATGCTAATGCATTATCATAACCTGCTCTTAAGAGATTGATTATGTCAGCACGTCCTTCTACAAGGATTATCCATTTAGAATCAAATATTCCTGTACTACAATGAAGTTTTTTAGGACCGTATGTGGTAATTTTTTCTGAATTATTTTCATGAACTTGTTCAAGCATTTCTTGTCCTTCACTAACAGAATTTGTTGACCATTTTTGTTTGATTTCTTTAGCACGTTGTAAAATATCTTGTTTTTTTGTTGCTCTAACATCATCAATGCCTTCTAATCTGAATGTGCTATCAAATGGGCCGACCTTGTCTATGCTTTCAATTGCAGCTGAGATTAACGAACATGTGTCAATGTCAGTACTCATTGGTAGCAATGAATCACCTTTAGTATTATTTTCAGATTGGAAAGTATTTACTTCAATTCGACCGACCTTAGATACTCTTTGCAGTTCATTCAGATTCATTTCAGGTCCCAAAAGACCTTCAGTTTGTCCGAATATAGCGCCGATTATATCTGCTCGTTCGACAAGCCCATCAACTTCGAATGAAAGTTTAACGTGATACTTGACAATACCGGTATATGGCAATTATTTATCATCTCCTTATTATTCAATATTCAGAGATATAATTTGAGATTTATAAACGATTTGAATAAATTAAATCAAAAAGAGAGAGAAGAGAAAAAATGTTTACTCAGTACTGAATGAAGAGCCGCAAGAACAAGATTTTGTTACATTTGGATTGTTGATTTTAAAACCAGAACCCATTAGGCTTTCAATATAATCGACGTTTGCACCGTTCAAATGATCAATGCTCATACTATCGACTAGTACTTTAACACCATTTTCTTCAATTACTCTATCATCTTCTTCAGACTCTTTTTCAAAGCCCATTCCGTATGATAGACCAGAACAACCGCCACCTTGAACGTAAATTCTTAGAAATTGGGGGTTACCATCTTCCTCAGCCATGAACTCTTTAATTTTTTCAGCGGCTGGTGCAGTGATTGTCACCAATTTACCTGATTGTGTTGTAGGTTGTTGTAATTCAGCGGATGCTTCCTGTGGTTTTGGAGTCTCATTATGAGTACTACAAGAATCACCGACTGTTTCAGCTTCTGTTGCCATACAGATTTTCAATCCTCAAATTATAAGAAGCTTTTCCCCCTTTGTAGCGTATTAATAAAGAAAATAAGAAAAATAGAGTGGTTCTATTTTTTTGATTTATTGACAAAGTCTACCATGCGTTGTTCCCTATCAGGATCAGAGAAACAGTTTCTCCAGGCCAATAGTTCGACACCTAATCCGGTATCTAGATCTGCATTTCGTCCTTTGTTAATAGCTGTTTTTGACATGCGAACTGCGAGTGTAGCGTTTGATGCAATAGTTTTTGCCATGCTCATAACCTCTTCCATTAGAGATTCTAAAGGAACGACATTATTTACAAGACCGATTTCTTTTGCTTCAGCAGCCTTGATCATTTTGCCAGTGTAGACAAGTTCTTTTGCTTTTGCAATACCAACTATTCGCATCAATCTTTGTGTTCCACCCCATCCAGGAGGGATTCCAATTGTAACTTCAGGTTGGCCCATTCTTGCATTTTCAGATGCGATTCTAATGTCACAAGACATTGCAACTTCACAACCACCACCCAATGCAAATCCATTCACTGCAGCAATTGTTGGTTTTGAAACATTTTCAACAGTTGCAGTTACTTCTTGTCCAAGCTTTGCATATACTTCAGATTCATCAGCAGATATTTTTGACATGTATTCAATGTCAGCTCCAGCTGAGAATGCCTTATCACCTTCGCCAGTCAAAACAATTACTTTTACACTATCATCTTTATCGAGTTGCTGAAAAATAGAAATAATTTCTCTTGCAACATCAATATTCATAGCGTTAAGCTTTGTTGGGCGATTAATCTTTACGACACAAACGCCTTCATCTTTGCTTGTTGTAATCATTGACATGATAGAAAACGAATAGAATGTGAAATTAAATGTTGTCTATTTTCCACGGACTTTGCCCCATTGGGCTAGTGCAGATGCTGCTGCAATCCAAGTTCTAAGGTCTTGGTAAACTGGAACATTGTGTTTTTCAATCAGTTTAATCATTTTTTCAGTATATGGTCCACCATTTCCACCACATAAGATTGGCTTTTTTCGTTTCTTTGATAGTGCAGCTAAATGTTGGACAATTGTTTCTTCAAGAGGATCATCTTGGAAAACGAACCAAGGCATTGCGATATCAATATTTTTGTCTGCCAAGAATTGTTCAAGAACAAAATTGTAATCACCTGCAGTTGCACCACCACCAACATCAGCTGGATTTCCATTATGAATTGGAACAGTTGGCGGGAAATGTTCTTTAATTTTTTTACGAGTTTTTGAATCTAATTTTCCAATTGTGAGTCCTAATCGTTCTAAATGATCAATTCCTCCAATCATAGGACCAGCGCCATTACTTGTCATTGCAACACGATTACCATTTGCGTGTGGTTGCCATGCCATTGCCTTCAAGACACCAACTAGTTCCTGATAACTGTCAACGGATATTATTCCTGCTTGTTTGAATGCACCCATTATCATTGCATTAGAACCTCCAAGTGAACCTGTATGAGATGCTGCTTGTTTTGCACCAGCTGCGGTTCTTCCACTCTTCCAAATAATAACCGGTTTTTTCTTTTCTTTCATTACACGTTTTGCAGTGTTGATGAATTTTCGTCCATCACCAAATCCTTCAACGTATAATCCAATTACTTTAGTTTGAGGATCATTTGCTGCATACCATATCATATCTGCTTCATCAACATCAGAGCGATTACCAAAGCTAATCATTTTTGATAGACCAAACAAATCTGCACTTTCTAACATACTAATTCCCATAGTTCCACTTTGTGAAAAGAATGCAACATTACCAAGTTTTGAACGAACCATTCTTGCTTGTCCTTGGAATGCACAATCAAGTCTATTTGCTGCATTAAACATTCCAATACAGTTAGGACCAATTACACGAATTTTGTGTTTTAATGATAATTCTTTAACTTCAGCTTCCATGGCTGCTCTATCACCACCAAGCTCTTTTCCACCACCAGATACAATCACTACATTATGAATTCCTTTTTTTGCACATGTCTTCATTATTGGTCCACATGCAGACAGATCAACACAAACAACAACAAGATCAACTTTATCTTTTATTGCGTCTAATGAAGGATAACATTTGATTCCAAGGATTTTCTTTTGTTTAGGATTAATTGGATAAACTTTACCTTTGTAATCTTGTTTTCCAAGTGCATCTAATACAGAGTTACCAATTTTACCAGGAGTTGCGGATGCACCAACTAATGCAACAGATTTTGGCGTGAAGAATTTTTCCATTGATGCAATTACCGGTTTTGCTTTTGAGATTGAATTTTTTCTTAATTCTTTATTGAGAATGATTTTTGCATCTACTACAAAGTAAGATTTTGGGTATACGATTACAGGGTTAAAGTCAATACTGTTGATATAATTTGCATTTTCAACACCAATTTTTCCAATTTGTACCAATGCTTTTGCAACCATGTTTGTGTCTATTGGTGCGCTGCCACGAAAACCTTTGAGAAGTTTTGAGCCTTTTAACTCGTTTAACATTGATTTTGCATCTGATGTAGTGATTGGAAGCATTCTGAATGCAACATCTTTGAATACTTCGGTCATGACACCGCCTAATCCAGCCATAATCATTGGTCCAAATTGTGGGTCGTTTTGTATACCTACAATTAATTCAACGCCTCCTTTTGGAACCATTTTTTCTAAAAGAATTCCTTTTACGTCAACACCTTTCTTTTTAGATAATCTACCATACATGTCATTGAATGTTTTTTTAACATCAGCAACATTATCGATACCAACTTTTACTCCACCAACATCAGTTTTGTGTAGAATTTGTGGAGAAACGACTTTCATTACTAATGGGAATCCTAATTTCTTTGCCTGTTTTGCGGCTTCATCAGCAGATTTTGCTAGAGCAAAACCAGGTACTTTAACACCATATTTCTTTAAAATTCCTTTTGATGATTCTTCAGTGATAACTTTATGATCAGTTTTGATTATTTCTTCAAAGGTATTTTTTACAGAAGACATTATTCGATCGATGAAAAAATTTTTCGTTATATTAATCTTTGATCAAAATTTTTGTTTAAGGCCAGATTCCCTTGTGTTCAAATGCTTCCATGACTCTTTGTACTGCAAGAACCATTGCGGCACGTCTCATGTCAATTTTGTACTTTTTAGAAATATCATAACTATCTTTTAGGCCTCTCACAATATTTGCTTCCATTTTTCCTGCAACTTCATCAAAGCTCCAGTAATATCCCATGTTGTTTTGTACCCATTCCAAGTATGAGATACAAACACCACCAGAGTTTGCAAGTATGTCAGGAATAACCATAATTTTTTTCTTGTAAATGATTGGATCGGCTTCAGGTAATGTTGGCCCATTTGCAGCTTCACCGATAATTTTACACTGTAGTTTGTTTGCAAGTTTAGCGTCAATTTGGTTTTCTAATGCTCCCGGAATTAGAATTTCACATTTTGTCGTCAATAGTTGTTCAGTAGAGACTTTTTTACTTCCCGGGAAACCCACTACACTTCCTTTCTTCTTCTTATGTTCAATTAATTTACTAACTTTGAATCCATTTGGAACAATTATTGATCCTTTAGAATCACTTGCACCAATACATTTTGCACCCATCTTTTCAAGATATTCACCTGCAAAAGTAGATGCGTTTCCAAATCCCTGTAAAACAACTTTAGCACCTTTAAGGTTAATTTTTAATATTTTGGCAGCACCTCTAACACAATATGCAGTACCCAATCCAGTAGCAACATTTCTTGCAAGTGAGCCACCCATTGGAATTGGTTTTCCAGTAATTACACCTGGAGAGTATTTGTTACCATTCATCTTGCTCCAAGTATCCATTATCTGTGTCATTTCTTTTCCAGTTGTGTAAACATCAGGTGCAGGAATATCTTTTTGAGGTCCTATTATTTCACCGATTTTATATGCAAATCCTCGAGTTAATCGTTCTAATTCTCCGTCACTAAGTTTGTCTTTTTTTGGATTGACAAAAATTGCACCTTTACCGCCGCCAAGTGGCACATCAACTACAGCACATTTCCATGTCATCCAAGATGACAAAGCCATAACTTCGCGCTCCATATATTGTACACCACCTTCAGGATCAAAATATCTAATTCCACCTTTGTATGGACCACGGTCGTTGTTATGTTGTGATCTAAATCCAGTGAAGACACGTATTTTTCCATTATCCATTTTTACAGGAATTTTAACACGGAGAACTTTATTTGGCATTGCAAGATATTCGCGTATACCTTTATCTTTAATTTTTAAAACGTCACAAGCGTCATTAACTTGCTTTGTTGCATTAGCAAAAGGATCATGTTTTACCAAGATGAATATTGTGTAATTTCAAATTATACTTAAAAGTATCTTTCAGAAATATCAAATTTTTTATCATCTAACGTATTAGATAGTTTATGAAGATGTTAGTTACCGGAGCAGGGGGTTTCATAGGCTCCAGACTATCAAAGAAATTGATTTCAGAAGGTCATGATGTTTACGGGATATTTCACGACTCTCCATGTCAGATAGATGGAATTCAAGTTATTAATGCAGATTTAAGAGAAGATGATTTTGATATTCCAGATGTTGAATTTGATGTTGTTTTTCATCTAGCAGCTGCCACCCCACTAGTTAAAGACAAAAAGAAACAAAAAAAAATCAATTATGATGGAACTGTAAATTTATTCAATAAAATTAAAGATAAAACAGATTTCATAATTTATGCATCAGGATTAGGAGTATTTGGTAATCCAAAGGGCATAGTTGATGAACAAAGCCCTATCAAACCAGATACAGATTTTGTCAAGATAAGATTAGATGCACAAAAATTTCTTGAGGATTCATGTAAGGAAAATGGTATTGGGTTTTCAGTGTGTTATTTTGGTGATGTATATGGTGACGGTAGTTGGTTTACAGAGATGGTAGTTAAGAAATTAAAGAGTGGAATGATGAAGACTCCTGGAAAAGGTGATTACGACAAATGCTTCATACATGTTGAGGATGCAGTGGGAATTTTAGTATCGATTGCAAAAAATAATTTAAAAGATCAATCATATGTTTGTGCAGATTCAACCTCAGTTACATTCAAAGAATTTGTAGATTATACAGCAGATAAAATTGGAACAAAACATCCTGGAGGAGTTCCAATGTTTCTTGCAAAAGGAGTATTGGGAGGAGACTTGGTAAAATTATTAACAACTCCTATGAAAATTTCAAACAAAAAAGTTTCAGAGATTTACAGTTTTGTTTACCCTTCATACAAAGAAGGGATCAATTCAATTCTTGATTCATAGATTAGTATCAGTGCCTAAAAGAACTAACCCTTAAATTGACTCAGTAACTAAGTTTTTCATTATGATGCCAAATCGTGGTTATGACATGACACCAACTATGTATTCACCTGATGGAAGAATCTATCAAGTAGAATATGCATTAGAGACAGTCAAACGTGGTACACTGGCAATAGGAATTATGACAAAAGACGGCATAGTTTTGGCGGTTGAAGAAAAGACAAGAGCATTGCAGGTAGAAGGAATTACACAGAAAATTTTTCAGGTTGATGATCATATAGGAGTTGCAGCTGCAGGTTATATCCCTGATGCAAGAGTTCAAGTAGACAATGCAAGATATTTTTCTCAAAGTAACAAATTAACTTATGATGAACCAGTAGACATTGAAACAGTTGCAAAACATCTAGCAGATCAAAATCATCAATTTACACAATATTCAGGGGTAAGACCATTTGGCGTTGCATTAATTATTGCAGGAATAGACAGAAAAGGCGTAAACGTTTACGTAATTGATCCTAGCGGAACTTACAATTCCTATTCCGCAATAGCAATAGGAACTGGCTCAGATGAAGTAAATGAATTTCTTGAAAAGAACTACAAAGAAGGATTAACAATTGACGAAGCTGCATCACTAGCAATCGCTGCAATCAATCTAAAAAGCGAAGAAAAATCTGGCATCGAACACATAAAAATGTCAAAAATACTATCAGATGGAAAAATGATAGAAAAAATTTCTACTGAAGACCTAAAGAAATTTGACGAGGCCGCAAAAGGCAAATTTGTTAAATAAAATAGAATTTCTCACGAATTGAATTATTAGAGTAATGATTTTGATGCAGATATGGGTTTAGGAAGCTATTGGGGAGAAGTAATAGACGTACTTCGCGAGATTATACCAGTTTATGATAAAGTGAATTCATTTATCTCATTAGGAAAAGATGTTGAACATAGAAATAGAGCGATTAAGGGCAGAGTGAAGAAAGGAGATAAAATTCTTGATGCAGGTTCAGGATTTGGGAACATGTCAAAAACTGCAGCAAAGATTGTAGACAATGATTTGAAGATTATTCTTTATGATCCACTTGTGCCAATGCTAAAAAATACGGATAGACTGTTCGATGAAAAAATTGATTCAGCATGCGGAGTATTTGAACACGTTCCATTTCAAGATAAAGAATTTGATGCAGTACTATCAGGATATTCATTACGTGATGCAATTAGTTTGAAAACTGCAATTTCAGAAATGCACCGAGTTTTAAAAGAAGATGGTAAATGGGTGATAGTTGATTTGGGAAAACCAGATGAACCATTTTTTAGATTTGGTGTAACATTTTATCTTAGAATGATTTTACCAGTAATAGCACTAATAGCAGGAGGTAGACTTGGATTAAAGTTTGGTACACTGTATGGAACATACAAGCTTTGGCCACAAAATAAAAAATTAGAATCCATGTTGCTTGAGAAATTTTCAAGAGTAGAATTTGAAAAAGACCTTATGGGCGGAGCTATTATGGTTGCTGCGTACAAATGAATAATAGACTAATCCTAGTTTACATAACCGGCATTTTAATTGGAATTTCATACGGACTCCAGGGTCCACTGTTACCTGTTTTTGCAAAAAATGTAATCGGTGCATCATATGCCGATCTTGGAGCCATAGGTTTTGCTAATTTTATTCCATACATGTTCTTTCCGTTGTTTGTTGGGATTTTACTAAATCGCTTCAACAATGCGCATCTGCTTTCACTAGGAATTGGAATAAATTCAGTATCAGTATACTTACTTTCAATTTCACAGTCAGTTCCAGAAATAATGGGATATCGAGTCCTTACAGGAATCGCTCATGCATTCTTTTGGCCACCATGTGAAGCAATTATTTCAAACGTAAGCAAAGGAAAAACTCGCGTCAGAAACATTGCGACGTTTACCGGATTCTTTACAACGGGATTCATGATAGGACCGCTAATAGGATCAATTGTCTTAGAAAACTTTGATGAAAATTATAGATTCATCTTTGAAATCGCAACTTACGTGCTAGTAGCATCAATTGTTTCGGCAATTGGACTTTCAAGAAACAGACCAATTGTAAACCATGAAAAGTTTTCATTTTCGTCAATCAAGGAAATAATAAAATTTCCTCATGTCATTATGATGTTAATTTACTGTACTGCATCATTTGGCATAATTTTGAGCATTTATCCGGCATTTCTCAACGACAGGACCATGACTCCGGTCAACATTGAAATTTTATTTTTCATTTTTGGACTGTCCAGAATTATAACCCTCATAATGGCAAGCAAGCTTGCTAAAAATACAAGCCTTACGCTGATTTTAGCAACCTTTTCCATAGCAGCAGGATTGGGATTATCATTTTTTGTAGAAAGCATAGTTGAATTTGCAATTGCATTAACGCTTATGGGATTTGGATTCAGCATCTTCTTCCCACTAACACTGGAAATTGTTTTGAGCAAAACAAGAAAGGAAATTTCAGGTACAATGATTGGAGCTTACGAAACCATATTTGGTATAGGATGGGCTAGCGGACCGCTAATTGCAGGTGTGATATCCTATTTCTTTGGAAATGAAACGCCATATTTGGTGTTCTTTGTAATAGGAATTGGAGTTGCGATACTTTCAATATCAAAAAGAAAACTCCTTGAGCCTAGCAGGAATACAAATCTTTAATTTTAAAACAGAATAATGACAAGCATGGAATATTTCCTAAACATAATGGGAAGTGAATGGATGATAATCATTTTTGTTGCACTGATTTTGCTGTTTGGTACTAACAAACTTCCAGAAGCAGGTAAAAAAATTGGAAAGATGGTAGGAGAATATAACAAAGCAAAAACAGAAATGCAGAATCAAATCAACGATATGTCAAAAACAGAACCAGATAATCCTACAATCGATGGACCAGTACAGACAGAGAGACAAAAATTAGAAAGAATGGCACAAACATTGAGAATTAATACTGAGAATAAATCAGATGTTGAGTTAAAAAATGCAATTGATGCAAAATTTGGACCTCAAGAAAATAATGCAGAAAATAAATTTAAGAACTAATTCTTTTTATTTAATCGATATACATTTTTTCGTAATCGTTTTTGTGCAAAATTATAATATTCTTTAACAATTTCAAATCCACAAAAACGTCTATCTAACATTTTTCCAACTACTGCAACTTGACCAGAACCAAGAAATGGATCAAATACAACATCATGTTTTTTACTAGAATACATCATTATTTTTTTAATTATTTCAGCAGGTAGTTTTGTTGGTGTTTTATCTTCACCAGTCCAATATTCACGCTTAATTTCCCATACATCCTCTTTATCACGATAATGTAGGCTATGACCATCTTCAGATTTTTCATTTTTCTTATATCTTGAAAATGAGTAAAATTTTCTTTTTTTGGGATTTTTACATACATAAAGACAATGATAATGAGAGGTAACAAATTTATTTTTTGTAACAACGCCAAATTGATATTTCCAAATTATGTGATTAACTACAGTCAAACCAACATTATCAATTGCAATTAGTATATCTTTGAGATTATTCCAACCTGAAAAAATGTACATGCTTCCAGATTCTTTCAATATACGATTAGCTTCAGAGATCCAATCATAACTAAATTGATAATAATTTTCAGGTAAAATTTCATTATAACCTTCTATGACATTAGAGCCTTTTCTATTGTAATTTGCTTTTTTTGCTTTAAAATTAATGGCAAATGGAGGATCAGTGATTATTAAATCAATTTTATTTTTATCAATTAATTTCATTCCCTCTAGGCAATTTTTATTATAGATTTTATCGAAAACAATTTTTTGCATTAAATGATTCTACATACATCATTACTTAAAATTTGAGCAAAAAGAAAAAATGTAATGTATTAACATTACAGTTAACGATAAGGGATCTTTGCCTTTTTTTTGTTCACTTCTGCTAATTCCTCTTTCAGATGTTTTTTGAGAAGATTTTCATGCTCTTTCTTATGTTTCCAGTATGCGTTAAGACATGCCTGTCTGGTTTTTGCACGATTTAATGCAGTTGTGAATTTTTTATGGCTTTTAGCCACATCAGATGTATAACCTGCCATAATTCCATGAGACCCAACATTGTAGTTAACCTTTTTTGTTTTATCATTATAGTGCCAAGAATAAGACTATTACAGAGATGGCCAGGAGATACAATATGGAAAAAGTTGCATTAGTTACAGGTAGTTCAAGCGGAATTGGGTATGAAACATCACTGGCATTAGCAAGAGAAGGATATTTCACATATGCAACAATGAGAGATTTGAAAAAAGAGGCAGTAATTAAAAAAATTGCAGAAGAAGAGAATCTCCCTCTCAAAGTAATTGAATTAGACGTAGACAATGATGATTCTGTACAAAATGCAGTGAAAACAATCATTGAAGAGAAACAAAGAATCGATGTACTAGTAAATAATGCAGGATGGGGCATATGGGGAACTGCAGAAAATATTTCAATTGAAGAATTTAGAGCACAATTTGAGACAAACTTTTTTTCAGTAGTCAGAATGATACAGAAAGTTGCACCCATTATGAGAAAACAGGGAACAGGAGATATAGTTAACATTAGTTCAATTGCAGGAAGAATAGGATTTCCGGTTTCAACAGCTTACATTAGTTCAAAATTTGCAATAGAAGGTCTATCAGAATCTCTAAGATATGAGCTTGGGCCTTTTGGGATAGATGTCATAATTATTGAGCCAGGAGTCATAAAAACAAATTTCTTCGATTCAATGAAAACAGCAAAAAAAGCAGATGATGTATACAAAGAGATTACTGAAAAAGTGATTTCAGGTGTTAAAATGATGGCAGAAATGGGTACACCTCCAAAAGAAGTTGCAAACGTGATAATCAAATCATTGAAAGAAGAAAAACCACTACCAAGATATGTGGTAGGTAATGATGCAGCGATGTTTTTGGAAGCTAAAAAAATGAAAACAGACATTGAATTTGAAAATTATCTGAAAAAGGAATTGTATGGGGAATAACTCCCAGATTAGAATATATACGCCAAAGATTGATTTTTGTCAAAGTCCACAGGATTGTAAATTATAATGAAATGGAAAAAATTAGAGCACAATGGAATACTTTTTCCGCCAGATTTTGAAACAAAAAAGATCAAGATCAAGATCAAAGGAGAAAGCGTAGATCTGGATATTAAACAAGAAGAAATGATTTACCAATGGGCAAAAAAGAAAGATACCCCTTATGCGCAAGATAAGATTTTTCAGAAGAATTTTGTTGCAGATTTTGCAAAAACATTTGGAAGTAAATATAAAAAATTAGAATTAGGAGATATTGATTTTAAAAATGCGTTTAATCTTGTAGATAAAGAAAAAGATGCAAAAGAACTTCTTACAAAAGAACAAAAAAAGGCACTTGCACTAAAACGTAAAGAATTGAGAGAAGAGATGAAAGAGAAGTTTGGAAAAGGTAAGATGGATGACAAAGAAGTAGAAATTGCAAATTACATGGCAGAACCTCCTGGAATATTCATAGGGCGAGGAGAACATCCACTACGTGGAAAATGGAAACCAAAAGTTACATCAAAAGATGTCACATTAAACTTGGGTAAAGAAGCAAAAATCCCAAACGGAGATTGGGGTAAAATTGTACATGATAAAGAATCAATGTGGATGGCAAGCTGGACAGATTATCTAACACAAAAAAGAAAATATGTATGGTTAGCAGATACAGCAGGGATAAAGCAAGATAGAGACAAGGCAAAGTATGACAAGGCAAAGATGTTAGCAGGAGAAATTGAAACTGTCAAAAATAAGATTGTTAAAGATATGGGAAGCAAGGACGCAAAAGTTAGAAGAATATCTACAGTATGCTGGCTAATTTATCGTACCGCAATGAGAGTCGGAGATGAAAAAGATCCCGAGGAAGCAGATACAGTTGGTGCAACTACATTAAGAAAAGAACATGTAACATTAACATCTGATTCAATAAAATTTGATTTTCTTGGAAAAGATAGTGTGAGATGGCAAGAGACGGTTCCAGCGGTTAACAATGATAAACAATTCCATAAAAATCTTAAAGAATTAACATCAAAAATTAAACCGGCCGATGAAATTTTTGGTAATTTAACATCAAGAGATGTTAATGAATATTATAAAACCGTTGTAAATGGATTGACTGCAAAAGTTTTCAGAACATTTAGTGCATCTACAGTTGTATCAAAATATCTTAACGATAATGGAGATGTCAAAAAAAGTTCCCAAATGGAAAAACTTTATCACGCAAAGCTTGCAAATCTAGAAGCTGCTAAAATGTGCAATCATAAGAGAACGATTCCTAAAACATTTGAGCAATCTCTTCAAAAAAAGCGTGATACACTGAAAGTGGCAGAGAAAGCAACACCTTGGGAGAAAAATGAAGAGACATTGAAGAAAGCAGAAACTACAACGACCAAAACGGATGCTCAAGAAAAGAAAAGAAAAGAGCGAATTTCAAAAATTAAACAAATGATCAAAAAATCAAAAACGAAGCAAAAAGAAAGAGTGGAGAAATTAAAATTACAATTAGACCTTACAGAAAAGACAAGAGATTACAATCTTGGTACATCATTAAGAAACTATATCGACCCACGAATTTTCAAATCATGGACAGATGAAGTAACAGCAGATTGGGAGAAACTCTATACATCTGCACTGCAGAAAAAATTCCTGTGGGTAAAGTCAGAAAATGAGTCATGGCAAAATGTCTCAAAACATTATTGATTTTAACATTTAATTGCCATATTCTTAGATAAAATTCATGCCGGGGTAGCTCAGCCTGGTTAGAGTGCCAGTTCGAATGGTAAACTCTAACGGTTCTTCCATAGAAGGCAATACTCATAATCTGGAGGTCGTGGGTTCGAAACCCACCCCCGGCATTACAGATTTTTTTTGATATCAAGGAAATTTTGTGAATATGTATGGAGTTTCAGTTGTTTGATCAAAGCTCCATACAGTCGGAAGCGAATTAGATTGAATTATTTTAAGACCAGTATCATCAATTAACTTTCTCCATCCTCCATCTTTTGTATCATTGACAGAATATTTTTCAGAATAACTTCCAGTCAAAACCATACATGTTTTTTCTTTTAGATTATTATTCAAATTTGAAATGATATTACTGGCCAATACATCACCACCCATTTGAGGTAAGCCTCCGATAAAAAATGCAGGTTCAGTTAATTTCAGAGAATCATAGTCAAATGTTACTGCATCAGAACAAATGGGATTAAAATCAATCACTGTTTTTTTAGAAATATAATTTTGTAAGTCAACTAACATATTATCAATTTCAATTCCATATGCATTTAATCCCAAGATTTTTCCACAGTATGCAATACGACCATCTCCTGAACCAATATCAAGTACTTCTTTATAATTTAAAATTTTTGCTATAGACGTAATTATGTATGCAGTTAACATCCATGTTGGAGAAAATGGCTGAGTACTTGACTCATGACCAATGCTATTTAACCAATACTTGTTAATGTCACCTTCATAAATCATATAATTAACATCATTAATTTTTTCTTCAAATGTATTATAGTAAATAGAATTATTTTGTAAAAAATAATGAAGAGAATCAAGATCATTTTGAGGTATAGGAAAAATATCAGATTCAGATAGTGGTAGAATTTCTTGTATATGACTAGTTCCAGAATAAATACGCCGGAATTCTAGTTTCAGATTTACAAGATTTTCAGAAATAGTTTCAATCATTCTTTAAACCAATTTCATATTGTTCAACAAATTCTTTAGTACTCATTAATTCACGTAGTTTTTTGTATAGTAATGCCTCTTTTTCAATAGTTTCTTTAGTTTTTTGTTCAGAATTTTGTCCAAGTGATTTGAGACTTTCAGTATAATTTTGAATTGAATTTGTTAATTGAGTTAATATTTCAGGATGAAGAGATTTTGTAAAATTATCAACTAGATATTTTTCAATTTCTTCTATTTTATCTAATAATTTTTTATGTTCAAATGTAGTAGAAGATTCAAAATCATTTTTGAGTTTTTTGGCCAGGGTTTGAACCACGGCTGCTTGATAATATAGATTGATTATATCAGGTATGCTTTTTTCATTGATTTTAGAGATGATTTTGATGGTTTGCTGTAGTTTTCCTAGTTCAGAAGTAACAAGTTGTAATGAATTCTTGATTGATGAATCTGGAACCATATAGGAACATTATTTCATGTATTTTTATTTCATTCATACAACATGAACCTCAGTGACTCTAATGGATTAAATAATTGAAAATTATGATTTTCATATGACAAAAAAAGTTGCAATAATGAAGGGTGACGGAATTGGACCAGAAATTGTAGATGCAATGACTGGAATTTTAAAAGAATGTAATTTGCAAGCAGAAATGATATTTTGTGATGCAGGATCTGAACAATGGGAAGAAAATGGCAGAAAAGATACATCGTACATTCCTGATTCAACTATGCAAACATTAGAAGAGGTTGATGCATGTTTCAAAGGTCCAACTACAACTATACCAGTACCAGGAGCACCAAGAAGTGTTGCAGTGACTTTAAGGCAAAAATTTGAATTATTTTCAAATATTAGACCAGTAAAAACTTTCAAGAGATTGACACCAAACAGAAATGTAAATTTTGTATGTTTTAGAGAGGCAACAGAAGGATTGTACACTGGTGTTGAGACACAGCTAAATGAAGATACAGCAATTGCAATTAGAAAAATTTCAAGAAAAGGGTGTGCAAGATTTATGAATTCAGCTCTTGATTGGGCAAAAAAGTACGAGTTGAATAAAGTTGTAGCAATAACAAAACGTAATATTTTGAAAAAAACGGATGGTTTATTCTTTGAAGAAGTACAAAATTCATTAAAAAAATATCCAAATATGGAATTACAAGAAATTTACATTGATAATATGGCACAACAGTTAGTTATCAATCCAGAACAGTTTAACAACTCAGTATTGGTAAGCACAAATTTATTCATGGATATTATTTCAGAGCTTGCTTCAGGAATTGTAGGTTCAATTGGATTGATTTATTCATCCAACATGGGAAAAGATTATGCAATGTTTGAAGCAGCACATGGAAGTGCACCCTCATTCAAAGGTCAGAATAAAGTTAATCCTACCGCCACAGTACTTGCAGGTGCATGGATGGCAGATTATTTAGGAGAAAGAGACATCAGAGATGCAATATTTGATGCAACTGAACAAATAATCAATGAAGGAAAATATGTTACATTTGATATCGGAGGAGATGCCACAACTACTCAGATGTCAGAACAGATTACAAATCTCGCAAAATTAAACTTACGAAAGTGAATGAGTTACCTGTACAATTATGAGTTCTTCATAAAATAATTTTTTTTTATCTATAATTTTAACTTCAAAATTTTTAGATTTTACAAAATCTATTAAGCCCATATAATCAGATAAAGATGATGTTACAAAAAGAAATTTTCCTTTTTTAGACAAGTGTGGTAAAGCAGAGTTTATGATTTCTATAGGTATTTCCAATCCATCTTTGCCACCATCAGTTGCAACATCAATAATTTCATCAGTTGCAAGATACGGAAGATTACAAATTATTAAATCAAATTTTTGATTTAATGCATCAGCAGAGTTACAGCATATTACATTTTGAGTTTTATAATTTTGTTCAAGAAGAGTATTGAAACTAATATCAGTACCAACCACAAGATCAAAAGCAGATTTTAAAAGATCGGTCAAATATCCAGAGCCACATCCAATATCTAATGCAGAATTTCCACTTAGACCCTTTAGCTGATCTGCAAGGAAAAAGGTATCTTCAGCAGGCAGATATTGTTCAGAGTTTTCTAGTTTTTTTTGCAAATTTGATAATTTCATTATTGTCCATCTCATCTAATCTCTGATTAGATTCTATTTCTATTCCTAGTTTTTTTCCTATGTTTTGAAGTTTTTTACGCCTAAATGAGAACATGAGATTTACAGATTGAATCAATTGTTTTGAAAATGTGTCTTTTCTTGAAAAGAACATTATGGCAGAATCAATTTTTGGATTTGGAGCAAAATTTTCTTTACCAATCTTTTTTAAAATTTTCATCTCAAATCCTGATTGCGCTAAGACAGATATTGCCTTTCGTTCTTGTTTTTCAGCCAATAGTTTTTTTGCAAAATCATATTGAACCATGACTATTCCGTGTGTGAATTTATTCATGAGCATCCATTGTATTGCTTTTTTACTTTCTGAATATGGTAGATTTGAAACAAAAATATCAAATTTTTCATTTTGTTTAAATCCATCACCGTGGATGATTTTGAGATTTTTAATTTTAGAAAATTTGGCAAGAGTTTCCTCATAAAGTCGATGATCTTTTTCAACAGAAATTACATTTTTTGATTTTTCACAAAGAAATGGAGTAAGAATTCCTTTACCAATTCCGATTTCATAAACAATATCATTTTTTGATATTTTTGCTGAATCAACAATGAATTTTGCAATTGATTTTGAATTAAGAAAATTTTGCCCTAATTTTTTTCTAATACTCATTTTTTGACAAATAGTCTAAACTGAGTTTCTCCGGAAATTTCTTCAATAATTCTTTTAGATAGATGATTTACAGGGTCTTTTATTCCTGCACGAGATTCAAGATCTTCATAGTTATCAAATTTCTTTTTATTAATTTCATTGATTATTACTTTAAGGTATGTTTTTCCAATTCCAGGAATTAGTTCAAGTGAATGTTTTCTAGGTGTTAATGGCTGTGCATTATTAATATAATTTACAAATCGTAATTCATTATTTGTGACAATTGTAGATACGACATTATTTAATTCAGTTTGAGCAGAGTCGGTGATTTGTTCATAATCTAATTTTCCCAACACTGATTGAACTTTAGTTCGCCCTTCTTTACCAATGTAGATTTTTTCTCCAATTTCAAATTCAGATTCATCTAAACCAAGAATTTCAAGTAATGTTAAACGTTCTTCACCTAACGCAGTTACAATAATTCCATCACGTCCACGTACAGTTTTTGATCTACCTCTGGATGTAAAATCTAGTACGTATGCATATTCTTCATATTTTCGTGATTGGGGTGTTCCCATTTCCAAAAAAAATCACCTAAGTATTTAGCTATTATCCTTGATAATTTTGAGAATTTTTTCTAAAGTTTCAGTGAGGATTAGTTTCTTCCATCCAAAAGTAAATGAACGTAATTCAGACATTGTATTTGGGCAGATGTTAATTAATTCAACAGCTTCTTCTTCTGTAATGTTACAATCTTTTACTAATTGTTGTTTCATTTTTTTTGCAGAGTCAGCCTCTAAGGTTGAAACTTTTGAAACATAATCAAAGGTCCATCTTTGAATTTGATCCATGTTTTCAGGATCTTGATTCTTCAATAGATCTTTTACTTCAGATAATGAAACTGCTACTTTCTTTTTTACTTCTTCCATATTATACACCGAATGGTTTGATATGGTCTAATCTAGTGATTAAAGTTTTTGATTTTTCACCTAATTTTACATCTAAAACTACATGCCGTCTACCCACTTCAGTGACAAGCCCAACTTTTCCGTGATAACGTCTATGAGGTAATCCTTTGTGTTGTGCAGGATCAATTTGTACTAGAGCCCTATCACCAACATTATACTCTCTTAACATGAAAGATACACCACGAGGACCTTTCTTTGTCATTACAGATCTAGATTTGTGTTTAAATCCATGAGAACGACCAGATGTCTTTTTAGTTGCCATATTAAAAAAAATACTCGCTTTCCCTTATTTTAAGACTAGTATAGGATTTGGCAGGAAGTTTGAGAGATAAAATGAAAAGAGGAGGGAATTAAGACTATTTCAAATCAGTTGATTCAGAATCTATTGGTTCTGCGCTAATATCAGGAGTTTCGGTAACTTCTTCTTTAGGCTCAGAATCTATTGGTTCTGCGCTAATATCAGGAGTTTCGGTAACTTCTTCTTTAGGCTCAGAATCTATTGGTTCTGCGCTAATATCAGGAGTTTCGGTAACTTCTTCTTTAGGTTCTGACTTTTTTGTGGTCTTCTTTTTCTTTGTTGTTGCATCTTCTGGATCAATTACACCTGCTTCACCTAATGCAAAGACTACATCCATTTCTGGGTGGTGTGGACTATCAACCATTCTTGCAATTCTCTTTTTACCAGATTTCTTAAAGTAAATTCGGTATGTGCTTGTATGTGCAACCACATTACCTCCAACAGGTCTTGTTGGATCACCAAAGAATTGGTCAGGAGAATGCATTACCTGGTTTGTTGCAAGTGCAGCAACATTGTATGTTTCAGCCAATCTAACTAACAAATGGACAAATTTGTTTAGTTTTTGTTGACGTGTTGCTAGAGTACCTCTTCCAAGGTATTCAGATCTAAATAGACCAACTGCAGAATCTGCTACAACTAATTTGATATTGTGTTCTTTTATCAAAGTACTGGCTTCTTCAAGAATAAGAATTTGATGAGAGCTGTTATAGGCTCTTGCAACAATAATGTTGTCAAGTACTTTTTCAGGATCCATTCCATTTGCTTGTGCAATTGAAACTATTCTTTCAGGTCTGAAAGTATTTTCACTATCGATGTACAATACACCACCTTCAAGACCACCTTCTTGTTTTTGTTTTTGGACTTGTACACACATTGTATGACAAAATTGTGTTTTACCACATCCAAATTCTCCATAGACCTCAGTCAATGCTTGAGTTTCTACTCCACCAGCAAATAGTGTATCAAGAGCTTCAGTTGCAGTGGTAATTTTACCAATGGACTGTCTCTTTTTGTATAACTCGTTTGCACTAACAAAATCTTTCTGAATTAATCCACCTTCAACTAGACCTTCTCTTGCTTTTTCTACAAGTTTTCCTGCAGTTTCAATATCCATACTTGTAAGTTCGGCTATCTCTACGGGACCTCTGACTACTAGATCCATAATATTATGAATTCCAGCATCATTGAGCTTTCTAGTTGTTACTGGACCAACACCGGCCAGACTTTCTAAAGTTATTTCTTCAGTCATACTGTAAGGTACGGTACCAGTACTTTATAACCATTTTGTTTTAGAAAATTTAAATTTAAAATCAATAAATTGAAGCCTAACGACGTCTTCGTCTTTGTGCACTTGCTTTGTTTTGACCTGGCATTTTTCCGACTAGTCCTTTTTCAACTAGAACAAATCGTTTATTGTAATTACTTTTGTTACGCAATTTTGAGTTTGTTCCAACGATCTTTCTTCCCTCTACTTTAGGAGTTTGACCTCTGACTTTGCCTGCTTTTGTAAGCGAACCGTGTGTTGCCATACAATTACGCTAAAATTTAGGAATTTATGTATTTGGGAATTACCAATATTCGGCTTTAATTTTCTCTATAACACGTTCATGTTCTGGACCTTTTCTTCGAGCATATCGTTCCATAGCGCCTAATGGAACACCACCTAAGGAACGTGCAAGTCCATTAAATGCAGTAGCTTTGAGTTTTCCTGCTGCACCATGTTTTCCAGTTCTAGTCATGAATTTTTGAATTCCATACTTGAAGTTATGTTGCCAAGTCTTGTACATTACACCTAATTGAGTTGGGTCACCATCTTGACCCATATCATAAAATTCAGATTTTTCAAGTAATCCTATAGGAACAAATGTCAAAGGAGTAGCAGTAAACATTGCTTCTGGTTGTTCTCTTTCTAATTCACTGATTAATCGAATTGTCTCCCATCCATCTTCTGGTTGTTCATCATTATCGAGACCCATAATCAGAGTAAATGCAGGAATCCAATAATTTTCATTAAGAGTTTTTACACCTTCTTTCACAACCCAGTGCCATTCATCTGGACTGTATGGTGCAAGTTTTCTATCTGCATATTTTTCAATTAATCTTGTACTACCAGTTTCGAATCCACATTGAATACCGGTTAGATTATCAGGACCTGCATTTGTAATTTTTGAGAGACTTGGTAGAAGATATTCATCTGCAATTGCACCTGAAAGTGTTCCATGGGTTGGGTTGGTATGTTTTACACCAGTAGACATTATTGCTTTAAACAAATCTTCTAATGCATCTCTATTTGGTTCCATGTTTTTAGCTGTTCGTATATCCATTCCATAAACAAAAATATCATCACTATGAATCCAGGCTCTATCCATTCCACCTTTCTTAATATTTACTTCAATCTCTTTTTTCACTTTTTCAGGAGAATAGTATCTCAAAGAACGAAGTGTTACATCACAGAATTTACATCCACGACCACAACCACGCATTACCTCAACCATTCCATGCATACTTGGCTCCACAATTTCTGGAATATCATCTAATTCAGGTCTATCCCAGAAATTAACAAATCTTCCATGATACGTGTTATCACCACGTTTGTATTCTTTAATATCAACTTTGAAATCTTTTCTTTTTCTGAAAGGATCCATATTTTCAAATTGTCCATCAATAAGATAATCGAAAAATCGTCCAGCATGTCCATCTATTTCAGGAGCAATACCACCTAATTCCCCTTCTAAAATTGCATAGAGTCCATATTCTTCAATTTTTTCTGGAGCGTAGTTGTATTGCCATGTACCAGATGCACCGGCAATTACTTTAGCATGACTACCATTTTTTTTCTTTGCTGCATTAATTCTATGATGTAATTCTGCATTGTAAAATTCATCGTAAGATGTTTGTTTACGTCCAAAAGTAAAGGTCATTGTTACAGGACCCATTCCAAGAGGATCCATTTCATAAGTTCCAACAACTTCTGTTTCAGGACCAATGAATTTTTCAATATGATTTGGATGAGCGATGACTACATCTTTTCGTGCATATCCATCACGTAGTAATCCAGCCTCAACTTTTCGTAATCCATATGGAGCGTATTTGGCTACACCGTTAATGTCAGGGGACCAATTACAAATAAAATCAAATAGTACTTTTGGAGTAACTTGATTTTTTAATATCTTATACCAAAAACTGTTTTTATCACGATTAGGATCAATTGCAGGAGCACATCCAAAGAAGGTTGCAAGAGAAATTCCTCTATAAGGAGACATCAAAGTTCTATCAGCGGTTAAAACTATCTTGGGAGTTGCCATTTTTTACCTACTCGGCTTGAAAAATCATTTATTTTAAACCTTGCTTGAGTTCTATCGTTATATTTCTTCTAAAATACCAGATTTTGTTCTGTGAGAGTGACCAAACTCAGATTTGGTAGATAAATGATCCCCGTCAAAAACAGTTCCATCACGACATGCAAGGTCATCATTGACACAACAACTTCCACATATTCCAACACCACATTTCATCATTCGCTCTAAACTTGCTTGGACAAATATTCCTTTTTTTTGAGCCATTTGAACAGTTTTGTACATCATCAATTCAGGACCACATGTGTATATGGCATCATAAGAATTTTTTTCTAAGAGATTTTCCAAGACATCAGTAACATATCCTTTTTCGCCATAACTGCCATCTTCAGTAACAGGAATAATTTCATGGGAATTATTTTTCAATAATTTTTTCGCAGTTTCTTCAAAAAATACTTCATTTTTTGTCTGTGACCCCATTAAGACAGTTATGTGATTTGAAGGATTTGAGAATTTTATCAACCTCATTAAAGGAACCAAACCGGTTCCACCTCCAATCAATAGAATTTTTCCATCTTTAATTTCAAAAGAATTTCCGTATGGACCTCTCACGCCTATTTGTTTACCTGGAGAAAGATTGTATAATGCACTAGAAGATTCACCACGTTTTCTGACAGTTAGTGCCGCTTGATCATTTACATCAGACACCATAACACTCATCGGAAGTTCATTTACACCAGGAATCCAAATCATTGCAAATTGACCAGGTAACACATTGGCAAGTATCGAGTCCTTGAAATATAGTGTTCTAACTGTAGGAGTTTCATCTACAATTTTTTCTATAACACAAATGTGTGGATGATTATTGTCCCTTTGCTCTTCCAACCATTTCACCTATTGTCGCATAACCTTTTCTTTCCATATAATTTTGAATACCTGAATTAATTTCACTAAATGTTTCAACCCAATGATCACCCATTACACTACCAAATTGTACTACAGATGCACCTGCCAAGATAAATTCAACTGCATCTTCCCAACTAGAAATTCCACCACATCCCATAATTGGAATATCAAACTTTGATGAAATTTCATAAACACATCTTAAAGCAATTGGTTTGATTGGAGTACCAGACAAGCCACCGATTTTATTACTAAGAATTGGCATCTGAGTTTCAACATCAATGGCCATTGCTCTAACTGTGTTAATTGCAGTAATCGCATCAACCCCAGAGGATACAGCAGCTTCAACAGTTTTAAGATAATCAGATTTACCCAATCCAACTTTTGCGATAATTGGTACATCGGTCACAGATTTTACTCGTTTAATTATTTTAGAAACAAGTTCAATATCATCACCGACTTCTAAACCAACTTTAGCTACATGTGGGCATGAAAGATTTAGTTCATAAGCAGCAACATTACATTTCTCGAATTTTTTCATCATGTACTCAAAATCATCTTCAATAGAGCCAACTAAACTTACAATTATTGGAACATCATTATTTGGTTCAATCATTTTAGCAAAAGTTTCTGCACCAGGATTTGATAATCCAACTGCATTAATCCACCCTCCACCTTTAACACTAAAAATAGTTGGGTTTGGATAACCTTCCCACGGTTCTTTACTTAGGGATTTAGTGACAACTGCACCAGCACCTGCATTATGCAATCGTTTGAAAACATCAAGAGATATACCTAAAATTCCAGATGCAAGAACGGTTGGTTGGTCAAGTCTAAGAGAGCCAATATTTGTGGAAAGACTTGGTTTCATTTGAAAAGAATTCGCACATTTGTCTTATAACAGTTGATTTACAATATGTAGATTTTTTAATGAGGATTTGATGGGATCAGTGTTATGTTATCGGTAATACTTACTGAATTAGGAATTGTTGTTTTTGAAGAGCAAAAATTTGTGAAATCTTTTCCATTTTCAGTGCCTGCAGAAGATTATGTTTTTGCAAAAAAAGGTAAATCGAGATTAAGTGAATTAGTAAAATTTTTGCACGAAGAGGGTTTTGATGTCCTTGTTAACGATATAGGATTACAAGATTTACTAAAGAAAAAATCAATAGAATCCCAAATAATGAGTCAAGCAAAATTAGAAGATATTCAATTGACAAAACCACAAATTTTGGTTGATGCAAAATTTGCAAATGATCATGACGATGCGATACAGAAACTTAGAGATTTTGCAATTCAATTATCTTCATCAAAAGTAACAGAAGTATCATCAAGTCCAGACTTGCACATAATTCAGTGTATCAATTCATTGGATGATACTGATAAAATAATCAATGGAATGAGTTCACGATTAAGAGAATGGTACGGACTACATTTTCCAGAGTTAGATAATATTATTGATAGCATAAACGGATATGCACAAATTGTTGTTGCAGGAAAAAGAGATGGAATGTCAGATGACGTATTTGTGGATGCTGGATTTCCAGATTCTAAAGTTCAAATGCTTTCACTTGTAAAACAAAAAAGTAGAGGAGGGGATATTACAGAAGAAAATCTAAAAATTGTTCAAAATTTGGCTAAGAATATCTTAACCTTGTTTGATTTAAGAAATGATTTAGAAAAACAAGTAGATACAGAAATGGAAAAAGTTGCTCCAAACTTATCTGCTGTTTTAGGAACAACTGTAGGAGCAAGAATTTTAGCAAAAGCAGGAAGTCTTGCAAAAATGGGCACAATGCCCGCAAGTACAATTCAGGTATTAGGTGCAGAAAAAGCATTGTTTAGAGCGTTAAAGACTGGTTCAAATCCACCAAAACATGGAATACTTTTCCAACATGCAGTAGTACATGCAGCCCCGAGATGGCAAAGAGGTAAAATTGCAAGAGCAATTGCTGCAAAAGCGGCAATTGCAGCAAGAGTTGATGTTCATGGAGCAGGATTAAACACAACATTGCTAGAGAAATTAAATATCAGAGTAAAGGAAATCGAAGAAAAGAATTCAAAACCAGTTAAAAAACCTCAACCACAAGAATATCAACAAAGAGGAAATTTCCGTAAGAGTAAAGAATCTAAACAAAAGAGACGCGGAGATAGATTCAAAAACAGAAAGCGAAATAACTTTGAAAGAAGATAATAATTATTTCTGGTTTTCACTAGATGGAGAGAAAAAGCTCTTCACAGAAAATTTTACACCTCAAAAACAGGTTTACAAAGAAAAATTAGTTGTAAAAAATGGAATAGAGTATAGAAACTGGGAACCTTTTAGAAGTAAATTGGCAGCATGTATAATGAATGGCTTAGAAGAATTTCCATTCCACGACAAATCAAGTGTCTTGTATCTAGGAGTATCAACGGGTACAACAATAAGTCATATTTCAGATATAGTTGGTCCTAAGGGTATGATTTTTGGAGTTGAGCATTCGAGTCGAGTTGCGAGAGATTTTCTTGACAGAGTTGCAGTGTATAGAAAGAATATCGTTCCAATAATTCAAGATGCAAAAAGACCTGATCAGTATTTTTCAGTTTTTACTAAAGTTGATGTTGTGTACGTTGACATTGCACAACCAGAACAAACAAAAATTGCAATTGATAATTGCAAAATGTATCTTAAAAAAGGTGGATTTCTATTTCTAGTGATTAAAACAAGAAGCATAGATGTCACAAAAGATCCAAACCAGATAATTAATCAAGAAATGAAAAAATTAGAAAATGATTTTAAAATATGTGAAAAAATTGATTTAAGACCATTTGATAAAGATCATGCAATGGTTATCGCAAAATCAATTAACTGAGACCAAGTATTTTTTGTACCGGTTTCCAACTTTTACGTACAAATGATGGAAGAGGTTTTTTTGCAGAAACTAATTTTTTAACAAAATTTACACTTTTTTTATCTGAAGGATAGCCACTTCCAAATTGGTAATTTTTGTTTAAACGTGCAATGGAACGATCTCGTGAAACTTTAGCGATTATTGAAGCAGCAGAAACAACAACAAATCTAGAATCTGCATAATGGTATGATCTTACTTTAGATTTATTTGATAAATCAGATATTTCACGACCAAATCTAACAGCGTTTACATCACAAGAGTCTACATATGATATTTCAGACTTAAGATGTGTTATAACAGCAGCCATTTTTTTTGCTTCTAGATGATTCAAGTTATGTCCAAAAACGTATTTGTCTATAGTTTTTGGAGGAATTCGAATTACATGGTAATCGTCAACAAGTTTTATGATTTCTTTATACAATAATTCACGTTTTTTAGGGCTAAGTTTTTTTGAATCACGAACACCGAGTTTACGAAGTTTGGGGATATTTTTTTTCTCGATACTAATTCCAGCTATAACCATAGGTCCAATCATACATCCTCTTCCAGCATCATCCACACCGCATATTTTCATAAATTTTGAATTGTATAGACGTATTAGAATATAGGGGATTTGATTTCATAGACGACAAGAATGAATGATGAAATTATTGAGATCATAGAAGGAGGCACAAAATTACTTGTTCCGAAAGGGTCTATGACAGAAAAAGTTCCACCAAAAGAACCTGCATTTTTTAATCCTCGAGCAAGTTTGAGTAGAGATTTATCAATAATTGCATGTTCGGCATTTTGGAAAGATTATAAATTTCCAAAAATTTTCTTTGATGGATTATCAGGACTAGGTGCAAGAGGATTAAGAGTTGCAAATGAGGTGAGTAATGTTGAGAAAGTCATTGTGAACGATGTCAATCCCAATGCACTTGAAATTGCGTCAAAATCAGCAAAAATAAATAATTTAGAAAATTTTGAGATTTCTGAAAACGAAACATGTAGATTTCTTAGTTCTCATTCAAGAATGAATGAACGTGCATCAATTGTAGACATAGATCCATTTGGATCACCGTCAAAATACATTGATTGTGCCATAAGGGCAACAATGCATAGTGGAATGTTAGCACTTACTGCAACTGATCTCCAGGTTTTACATGGATTATTCAATAAAGCTGCTAAGAGAAGATATTATGGAACACCAGTTAAAACGGAATTTAGTAATGAGATTGCAATTAGACTAATTTTAGGATGTGTGAGTTTTGTTGCTGGAAGACTAGATATTTCATTTCAACCACTGTTTGTTGATCACGATATGCATTACTATAGAACATACATGAAAATTTTGAATACGCCTGAAAAAGAGGAAAAAATTGGGTACATAATTTTTTGTAGAAATTGTAAAGACCGTCACACACAAATCATCAAACAAAATGAATGTAGGAAATGTGGTCATGAAACTGAAATAGCAGGTCCACTATGGATAGGAAAATTATTTGATAAAGAATTTGTACAAAAAATGAAAGATGTAAAGAATGACCTCAAAATAAATAAAAGATGTGAGAGAATTATTGAAAGATCAGAAGAAGAAGCAGAACTTCCTGCAACATATTATACATTAGATGAAATTGCATCAATGATAAAATCAGCACCATTGAAATTGAGTGATGCAGTTGAAAGACTTAGATCACAAGGATACAAAGCATCAATGACTTCATTAAATCCAGGTGGATTTAGAACAGATTGTGAAATTGATAAAATTAGTCAGATTTTTCAGGATTGAGATATCCCATACAAATACAGTATAATTCACTACTAGATTTTCTACTTGCTTTTGGTTTTAATAATTTAGTTTTAATGAATTTTTTTCTAATGAACTCATAAAATTCAGCAGAATATTCACCATCAAATACCTTAAACAATGCATTCCCCTTATTAGACAAAGTTTTTTCCATTAATTTTTCTGCGGTGTAATTAAGAGATATTTGTACAGCATGATCAACAGACCAATTTCCTGAAACATTTGGAGATAAATCACAAATGACAGAATCGACTTTTCTATTAAAAAAAGACATAATTTCTTCTAGTATGTCTGGATCTTCAATGTCTCCACGAATTAGTTCAACACCAGGAAGTTCTTCAACAAATGATAAATCAATTCCTAAAACTTTACCTTGATTACCTGCAACTTGATGAGCCACTTGTGACCATCCACCAGGGGCACATCCCAAATCCAAAACATATGAACCAGGACCAATTATACGATATGATTTATTGATCTCTTTTAATTTGTAAGAAGCTCTACTACGATAACCTTGTTCATGAGCAAGTCGTCTATAATGATCTTTTTTCGCATCTATTAGTTTCATTTCTTTTTCTTAGAGAATTCAACAGCAACCCAATCTTCTATAAGTTGACAGTGAAGAGGACTAGGTTCAGGATATGCATTTTCAAAGTCACATTTTTGTTCTACAGGACAAGTTAAACATGGAGAATCTATTAATGATTCAAGTTTGATTGGAGCCTGTTCAATAATTAATTTGTAAGTCCATCTTCCTTTCTGTAATATTTTTTCACGAGAAATTAGACCACGTCTTTCTAATCGAAGTGCAAGTCTTGAACCATCTCTACTGTTAAGTTTTAATTTTTTCCATAATTCACTTTGTAGTACACCTTTATCTTCAAAATCAGCAATTATTTCACAAACTTTGTTTGTAAGTTTATCCATATCCATTTTCTCAATTTGGAAGTTACGTATTTGTTCATCAGAAAATTCTTCTTCTAAATCATCTTCAGGAGTTCGTTCTGCAGCCTCTTTTGCAGCTTTTGCTTCAGCCTCTTCTTTTTCTTT
>JAOMBO010000007.1 GCA_028344575.1 Candidatus Nitrosopelagicus sp.
ATAACAAATATGGATTTTCACGATGCCTTACCACTCATGATTTATGACGACAAATGCTATGTTTGCATAAAATTTGCTAAAATAATGAATTTCATAGCTAAGGGAAAATTACGCATGATCGGTCATTATACAGAATTTGGAGAGAAAATTAGAGAAGAAATTCTAGAAGATGATGCATTGGAAATGTTTTGGTTTATTGATAAGGAAACAGCATATGGTGGAAGAGCAGCAATAGTTCCATTATTATCAGCAATTATTAGAGTTCATGGAAGAAAATTCAATGAAGTGAGCATTCAAGAATCATGTGACATAGGATGTAAGGATTCACTGGCTGTTTTTTTCCGTTCTGCCAGTCTAATTACTCATAGTAGAAAGATCAAAATAAATAATCTATAAAAAAAGTATTTTTTAGAAGAATATATGCGAATTAGAACAGGAACAGAGTCTCCAGTGAAAAGAAAGACCTCAGTTTTATGTGCATTTTGTTTTGAGGATAATGTACCAATAGGATTAGGTAAATTAAATAAAAAAATAGATCAAACAATTTCACAATCAATTAAAGAGATTAATGGTCAAAAAGGTAAAATTTCAATTATTCATTCACATAAAGAAATTCCATCAGACAGAATTTTGATTGCAGGATTAGGTAAAAAGAATAAACTAAACACAGATACAATCAGAGATGTTACAGGCATTATTACAAAAAAGATTCATGAATTAAAAATAAGAGAATTTTCAATTATAATTCCAGATAAAATTTCAATTAAAAATGATCAGGTTATTTCTGCAATAGTTGAAGGAGCAAATCTCTCACTATATGAGTTTGATTTATTTAAAAAAGAAAAATCTACTAACACCGAATTAGATTTAACACTGTTAACTTCTGATAAAAATGCACAAAAAATAATTAAAAATTCAATTATAGTTTCTGATGCGGTTAAATTTACAAGAGATGTTGCAAATCTTCCACCAAATGAATGCCCTCCAATGAAATTAGGAGATATAGCAAAGAAAATTGCAAACCAAAATAAGATGAAATGTACAATATTTTCAAAAAATGAGATTAAATCAAAAGGATTAGGAGGAGTAACTGCAGTTGGACAAGGAAGCAAAAATGAACCTAAATTCATAATTTTAGAATATAGAAATGGTAAGAAAGAACAAAAACCAATTTTACTTGTTGGTAAAGCAGTAACATTTGACACGGGAGGAATTTCCTTAAAACCTGGTTTAAACATGGACGAGATGAAATTTGATAAATGTGGAGGTTGTACAGTGTTAGGAGTAATGAAAGCAGTCTCAGAATTAAAACTTCCAATTAACTTAGTTGCAGTAATTCCATCTGTAGAAAATATGCCAAGTGGAGAGGCATTTAGGCCAGGAGATATTATAAAATTATTTAATGGAAAAACTGCAGAAATTTTAAACACAGATGCAGAAGGAAGATTGATTTTAGCCGATGGGCTTGCATATGGAATAAAACATTATCAACCATCCATGGTAATGGATTTTGCGACATTAACTGGAGCTTGTATTATCGCATTAGGAACTAATGTAGCAGCAATAGTAAGTAATAATGTAAAACTTGCATCAAAAATTAAAACTGCATCAGAAAAAACCTCTGAAGAAGTTTGGGAACTACCAATAAATGATGATTATATGGACATGGTAAAATCCAAAGTTGCAGATATTAAAAATCTTGGAATGGGAAAAGCGGCAGGAACAATTACTGCGGCAGCATTTTTAGCAAATTCAGTAGGAAATGTACCATGGGTACATTTTGATATCGCTGGAACTGCATGGATACAACCATCCACTAAAAAGAAATCATATAATTCACATGGCGCTACAGGATTCGGAGTGAGATTAGTAGTGAATTATCTCATGAATCAAAAATAAATGCTATTGATTTGTAATTTTTCTAAATATCCAATTTTTGATTTTTAGTAATGCAAGTACCCAAATAAAGATCAGAATCATAGCAATTAGCACTTTTGCACCAGAATTAATTAAAGGATCTAGATCTCCAGCACCTGAAAATGATAAAGGTCCAATAAAAACTACCATCAATCCACCACCAATTAAGATTAAAATCCACATTGCAAAAATGAATGAAAAAATTGGTATAGACATCAGATATTCACTCCCATCATAAATGCAGTAATTATAGCAAGAATTCCAGAAAATATCCCTAGTTTGAAAATTTCATACCCAATTTGTTTTTCACTAAGAGGTTTTTTTGCAATAAGTAATCTAACTAAAGTAATTGGAGCATGATTTTCAGAAGTAGTTTGTAATTTCCAATCATCAGTATGAGATGTAGGATTTTTTATTTCACGATGCTCAACAATTTTCTTTACACTAGAAAGAAACAAGAAAGAATTAATGATTGCCGGAAGTATTGCAATGGCAGCTATAACTTCCACACTACCAATTATTGCAATTCCTCCATAGAATACACCAAAAGTTATTGCGCCAGAATCACCAGGAAAAACTTTGCTTGGGAATTTATGATACTTGTAAAATGCAAGTGATGAAAATGCTAAACATAATGAAACAATTCCTACTTCATAATTTTGTAATATGAATAAACATATTGATAATGCAAAACTTGCAATTGTAATAAATCCACTTGCAACTCCATTTAGAACATCAATTGAATTAATTGTATTACCCATAATTGGAATCATGAATACAACTAGTGCCATGTATAGTAATGGTATTTGAACTGTTCCAAATAATGGAAAATCTAGATTTGAGTCATATGCACCAAGTAACAGAATAGGTGCAGCACAAAATGCAAGAGCTAATGGTTTGAACCATCCACCCATAGTTTTTTTATCATCAATCAGTCCTACAACAAATGCAAAGAAAGTTGTTAAAATTACAGCAAGTATTTCAGAGATTGGGAAAAATATATACAAAATAATTAATGAAGATTCAATTCCAACAATAATTGATAATCCACCAGGTCTTGCAACCATTGTTTTTTCTTTTTTATTTGCATCAACAACAGTAATGTTACGTTTTTCTAAAGCACGTATTACAAAAGGAGTCAACCCATATACTGAAAAAAATGCAATTGTAATTGCAATTATTGCTGGGATTATTAGTTGTTCCAATTATCTGACCTTTTCTACTTGAGACTTGATACTTTTTGCAAGAATTATACCAATTTTATCTATTGCTGCTAATTTCTCAAGAGGTGTTTTTTTGAGTAAATCTTTGTTTTTGTAGCCGTTTTTGTACAAAATTTGGGCACGAACCCGTCCAATTTGTTTAATTTTTACTAATTCAAGATATTTCTCTGGAACACCATGAACTATTTGCATTCTAAGTAAATCCAATTCACCTATAAGATTCTGATATTCAGATACAATCTTTTTTTGTTCATTCTCTTTTGCATAATCTCTCCAAAATTTAACAATCTCTGTAAAAGTATATGCCAAATCTTTTGCATTTTCTTTAATATAGAATATATCACCAGGTTCAGCATCAAAATGTTCTGACATATCCTGATATGTCATAGCATCAATCCACTTGTAAAGAATTAAGAGACTTTTGAAACAATCTTCACTTGAAAAATTTTGATGTCGATATAATTTTTCATTTTTATTTATGAGATCATCCATAGAGTCCTGATATTTATCAGGTACTGGATATTGTGAATAAAATTCAGGAAGATTTGTAATCATATGTAATATTCCAAATGTATGTTTTGTCCCTCTCACATAATCTTCAATATAAGCAGTCATATCAAAAGCGGTTTTTGGATCAATTCTTAGATAAAAAACTCTAATACCAAATTTTGTAGGTTCAAAACCATTTTCATCAGTGATCATTCCATATTCTTTTAATTTTTCAAGTTGTTTTGTTACTTTTTTTTCTAATACAGAATCATCTGAAAGTTGATATGCAGCAAAAGTTTGTGAAAAGAATTTTATTATTTTTTCATATGATGTTGGATTAAATTTTGATGCAGTATAGATAAACCCAAGTAGATTTATTCTTAAAGAACTATCTTCATCCAAAGTTTTTGATTCTAATGGTTCAGGTTCACCATCAACATAATGTTCTAATATTTCATCAGGATATCCTTTTGAGATAATTATTGATTCACCCATATCGTCATATTGCGGTCGTCCAGCTCTTCCACACATTTGTTTATATTCTAAAATACTAATTTTTTCTAAACCATTACTTGTATATCTCATAACACTTGGAATTACAACTCTACGTGCAGGTAAATTTACACCCGCAGCTAAAGTAGGAGTTGCAGTTAAGAATTTTATGTGTCTGTTTTTATATTCAGTTTCAATTATTGTACGACATCTTTGATCAAGTCCTGCATGATGAAATGCTGTGCCATTTTTTACCATTTGTGCTAATTCAGTGGTTAATTTTGTATTATCATAACTATCTTTTGGGAGAATTTTCTTTGAAATTTTTTCTAGTTCTTTTCTTTGATTTCCATTAAGCATTTTTACAACATCACGCCCAGCCTCTTTTGCCCATGCTACAGCATTTTTTCTTGTCATTGCAAATATCAAGCATTGATCTCCATTATCGACGGTATCCAATCCTAAACCAATCCAATCTTTTTGATGCCTAGATTCTTGACGGTCATTTGTAAGATTACCTTCAGTTTCTTCCCTATCCTGGTTTGTTATGATATGTCTACTGTAAACGGCTTCAGATAATGGAACACGCCTAAATGTACTTTCAACTAATTCACAGTCTAACCAATCTGCAAGTTCGTCACTATTCGATATTGTGGCACTAAGCCCAATAATTCTAGGGGGATTTTTTCCAATAAAACCAGATCTAAGTCGAGTTAGAACAATTTCTAGTGTTGGACCACGTGTATCATCACCAATTAGATGAATTTCATCAGAAACTACCAAACCTATATCATAAATCCAATCTTGTTGAAATGCCATATTTGCATCCATACTTTCGTTTGTAAGAAATATTACATCTGCATCTTCTAGTTTCTCTTTTTTTTCTTTTGAATCTCCAGTAGATAATGCAACTTTTATTTTTCTACCAAGATTTAATTTTTCAAGTTTTTTAAACTCTTCAAATTTTTCACTAGTTAGTGCACGTAACGGGGTTAGATAGATAACTTTGGTTTTATATTTTGAAAGATGTGATAAAATCGCTAACATAGCAATTAGTGTTTTTCCGCTTGCAGTAGGTATTGTGATTAAAAAATTTTTTTTATCATCAAATAATCCAGCCTTTACAGATTGTTCTTGTGGTTCAAAAAGTTCTTTGTAACCTTCAGAGGTCAGAAAATCAATTACTTTAGGTTCTAAATCAAGTTTACTTACTTTCATACTATGTTATAATGACCAGGTTTTGACTCATAAATAGATGAGTCTCTAGCCATCTTTCGAATAAAGTTTTTAGCTTCTTCTTCAGTAAACTTATCAGTCTTTGTTAGTTCTTCTACAAGTTGTTTTTCATCAACAGGAGTTTTGTGCTCACCTTCTAATGATTTCATTATATCCATGAATAATTGCATTTTTGATACTTCACTACGAGGTCTTCCTTGTAGTACACCTAGATCTACTTTACCGGTATTCACATCAATTCCTGCTACCTCAAACATACTTTGGAGTAAATCAATTGCACGTTGTGCATCTTCAGCCTCAACTTGAGTTTTTAAGAGTAAACGTGCACGTGCAGTTGCTAATCTAATCAAACCCTCTAACTGTCTAGGTGTAACAGTTATCATTTCTTCAGCTTCAACGGTTCTCATTTTCATATAATAATCAAGAATTTTTTCTTCGGCCTCTTTTGTGAGTGTTGGATTAATTCGTTTTACATATGAGAGATACTTGGTTAATGTTTCAGAATCAATTAAAGATTTTTTATCAATACCACTTGGAGTATGTAAATTAATAATATGTTGTGCGATTTTTGTATCTCTTTCTTTTGAGGGTTTATCACGTACTACAAAAATTAAATCAAAACGAGTAAGTAATGGAACTGGAAGATTAACATTTTCTGTAATATTTTTGAAAGGATCATATTTTCCATACATTGGGTTTGCAGCTGCAAGGATAGATGTACGTGCATTTAATGTTGCAACAATTCCTCCTTTAGAAATACTTGCAGTTTGTTGTTCCATAACCTCATGTAATGCACTTCTATCTTCGGTTTTCATTTTATCAAATTCATCAATACATACCAATCCTTGATCACCAAGTACTGTTGCACCTGCTTCTAACATGAAAATTCCATTTGTATCCCTAACAACTGCAGCAGTTAAACCAGCAGCAGTAGAACCTCTTCCAGAAGTGTATAAACCACGAGGAGCAACCCTAACACAAAATTTTAGCATTTCACTTTTTGCAGTACCAGGATCACCAACTAAGAATATGTTGATATCACCTCTAATTTTGCTTCCATCTTCCAATTCTCTTTGTGTAGAGCCAGCCATTAGTAACAAAATAGACTCCTTGATTATTTCATGACCTGTAATGTGAGGTGCATAAGAATCAATAAGTTGTTGATACAAATCAGGGCTTTTCGATAAGGATTTAATCATTTTTTCATCTTCAGATGAAATTTCTTCTCGTTGGATTTTTCGTGATTTTTTATCTTTTTTACCACCACCCAAAAATTCCACATTATTTCCATCCAATCGTAATCGGTATAGTGGACTACTGTTTTTTGATACACCGCTCATTTTCTCTTGTTCAATTCTTACTACTCCTGTAAGGACTACCCGGTCACCAGGTCTGGCATTATCTACCAAATCTTGTTTTACGGTCACATCCAGATAATGAGGTAATTGACCAGGCGGAAGATCTTCAGGCAATTCTTGAAGACGTACAAATTGTACATCTATGAAACGACTAGATTCAGGCTCAACACCAAGTTCTCTATGAGCACACTTTGGATTTGAACATTGTACAGGCGATGTTAAAGATAAACCATGTCCAAGAAGTACGTCAGTTCTATGACCTTCTGGACAAACAAAGACCAATTCTTTTGCAAGAGGTTTTACTTCTGATGCTCTTAACACCATTCCAGAAACACTAGTTATCTTTCCAATAACTTCTGCATTAATTTGACGTAGACTTCGTTGTACAGGATAATTTGCAATTCGTGCTCTAATTTCATGTTCAATTTTTTTTGCATATTTTGGAAAACGTTCTTGTAAGATCTCTTTGATCGCTCTTGAAAAGGCTTCTAGAATTGAATCAGGGTTTTCATGGAATACAGATTCAATGTCAGGATGTAATACAAGATCATTATAATCAACATTGATGAACTTTGATTTTGATGGCATCATATTATCAATATCGTCAACATATCGGAAATTTCCTTTTTCATCTTTAAACTCTAGTAGAAATTTTTTTACATAGTCAGATAATGCAGATTCGGTTTGTGTTTCAAGTGTCATTTCTTTTTACCCAATATTTGTTCTTTAAATGCAAGACTAGCATTATGTATCTGATTATAATATACTTCTTCTTCTACACTTAGTTTTGACGAAAGGTCAGAAGTAAGTTTAGATGAGTCTGCTAATCTAACAATCTTACCTTGTCTTATTCTAACTAGTTGATTCAACATACTTTCTGCTTTATCAAAATCAGCTGTTTCAAGTTTTTTCAGGTATGCGTTAAGTTTTATGTAAAAATGTTTTTCTAATGTTGCAAGTGAATCTTCATCTGCAATATCCTCTTTCACCTTTGCTTGTTTTAATTCTTTAATCATATCTTGTTCATGTAGAATTACATGTTTTTCAGATTCCAAAATATTAGCAACCCATCTAGGGATGTTCATCATTTCATTTTCTTTTCCTTCTATCTGTACACCAGATACGTCCATCTTTAGGTCATGTTTGAATTCAACCTTAACGTCTTCTAGACCATATCCTATCGAATGAACTTTGATTACATCTTCTAATTCCAATATTGATCACACACCTTTCAGGGATTTATGGACAGCGATCGATCAATTTTCTCGACAATTAGCTTTGATCATTTGATCCTTCTAGGCATTTATTAATAACAAAATGAGTTTGCAACTATGACAATTTCAGATATTATGTGGGTAGAGAAGTATAGACCAAAGAAAATCTCAGAAGTAGTTAATCAAAAAGATATCAAAGGTAGCCTATCGGCATTACTCAAAAATCAAGAAGAGATGCCACATTTACTATTTTCAGGTTCTGCAGGAGTTGGAAAGACTACAATGGCATTATGCATTTCTAAAGAAATTTTGGGGGATAAATGGAAAGATTACACATTAGAACTCAATGCATCTGATGAAAGAGGAATAAACATGGTGAGAGAACGAGTAAAAAAATTCTCAAGATTTGCAGGACTCGATACTGAGATTCCATTTAAGATAATAATTTTGGATGAAGCAGATGAGATGACCTCAGATGCTCAAACAGCATTGAGACGAATAATAGAAGATACAGCAAAATTTTGTAGATTTATTTTGATTGCAAATAATATTTCAAAAATTATTAATCCAATTCAAAGTAGATGTGCAATTTTCAAATTCTCACAAATTGATGAAAAAGAGATAACTACACATCTAAAAGCTGTATTAAAAAAAGAGAAAGGAAAGGCCGATGAGAAAGGTCTAAAGGAAATTGCAGAATATGCAGGAGGGGATCTTAGACACGCAATCAATTTATTACAAACTGCTGCAAGTACAGGAGATATTTCCCAAGATAGCGTGAAGGCTGCTGCAGGATTAACAAAAACAAATGATGTAGATGATGTTCTGAAGTTAGCAGTTTCTGGAAAGATTCAGGATTCTAGAAATAAAATGATTGAATTGGTAAAAGTATATGGAATGTCAGAATCTGATTTTCTAAAATATATCAATCAAGCATTATTTTCTGGAAAATATGAAAACTTAGAAGAGTTATCACAAATTATAGCAAAATATGATTATAGAATTTTGGTTGGTTCTAATCCAGAGATTCAATTATCAGCAATGCTTGCAGAGTTAGGAAAATTTTCTAAATAATTAAAAACCCTCAGGTGGTTTTTGAACAAACACATTACAAACTAATGCATCGGTATTCTCATCCCTATACTGAACATTACAAGAAACAAATTTCCCCTTTAATGCACGTTCAAGATCTTCAGGAGTTGTTTCTTTGTATTCAGGATTTTCAGGATTATCAATTTTAGATATTATGATTTTCTCTAGTTTACCATACTGTTCTTGATTATCTTTTCTATAATGAGTCACATCTAATTCAAATGCATTTCCAGAAATACATCTTACAACTGGTCCTCCAATTCCGTCACCCATGTATAATTACATAATAATAGTGGTATAAATTTCAAAATAAATTAAAATTTAAACGCCGAGAGAGGGATTTGAACCCCCGCGTTCTTGCGAACACAGGCTCTCAAGGCCCGCGCCCTACCAGGCTAGGCGACCTCGGCAAAAATTAGTGGTAAATACTGCTTAAAATTTGTAAGTATCTAAAAAAAGAATTCGAAATAAAGAATTTTATGATTATTTTTAATTTGAGGTATGCCGATTCTCAGAACCAGATTGTAATTTTATAAAATTTTATGCTGCTTTCTCGTGAGCTTCCAAATTGGATTGATCGACAAGAACTGCCTGAGGAGGACAAACTGAAACACAAGCCATGCAATAAATGCAATCATGTTCTCGTATAGCATCTGCTTTGTCTGTATAATCAAGACGTTCTTCTTTTTCAGTTTGACCAGAACCAGCCCAATCACTTGTATTTTTAATTGCATCTACTCCTGACATATCCTTATCAGTTCGATACCATTGAAAAACTTGCACGGGACATGCTTCTATGCAAGCACCATCTGCAACACAAACATCCCAATCATTTGCTACCATAGTTCCGGTGATACCAAGTTTTTCCATTTTTTCACCACGCTTTTCATAATCGGCTAATACCAATTCATTTTTTGATGCATCCCATTCATTTTGTCCTTCACCTGCTTGTGATGGCCAAATCCAATGGAAATTACCATCACTGTCACTTATCTTTCCTATAGGTTTCTTATCACCATGACAAAAATCATCATTAATTGGCATAATTCTAAACCTTTGAAATATTATTTAAAGCTAGACAAAGTTAGTAGTGACTAAACATAATTTATGAAAATTTTGGAAATATCTACGTTCATATCTTTTCATATTAAATTACATCATGGACATTATCAAATACGATATCTACAGTGGTCCAAATATTGGGATTTACAGTACAGTAAATGATGAATTTGTATTTTTACCAAGAGGCTTTGCAGATGGAAAATCTGAAAAATTATCAGAATATTTAGAAGTAAAACCATTAGAGATATCAGTTGCAAATGCCAGAGTGTTGGGAATTTTGATGGTAGTCAATAATCATGGTATAATCATACCAAGTACATGTTCAGAAGGAGAATATAATCACATTAAGGAAAATACAGATCTAAATGTAGAAATTTTAGATGTAAAAAATAATGCACTTGGAAATATGATGAGCGTGAATGATAAAGGTGGAATAGTTTCACCTTTAATCCCAAAAGAAGATTTACAAAAAATACAAGATGTGTTAGACATAGAAGTAATGCAGAGTAAAATTGCAGGATTTCAGCAGGTAGGTGCAGTGATGGCTACATCAGAAAAAGGAACTATAGTACATCCAGAAACTGACGAAGAGGATATGAAAACCATTAATAATTTACTAGGAGGAAATATCGAAGCTGCGACAATTAATGGAGGAATACCATTTGTATCATCCGGAATATTAGCGAATAAGAATTCAGTTGTTGTCGGTTCATTAACAAATGGACCAGAAATAATGATGCTCACTAGAGCATTTTTACATTAAAATATTTTTCATGTGTTCTAATAACTGAGATATTGGAATTTGATTTTCATTTCTATCAGACATATTTCTAACAACAACCATATTTTTTGAAAATTCATCTGGACCTATAATAATAACAAATTTAGAATTTGTAGACTGTTCCATTTGTTTTTTTAATGCTCTACCAGAAAGATCGATATCAGTTGGTATAGAATTTTCTCTCAATAATGATGCAATTTTAATAGCATTTGATTTCATTTCTTCATTTACATATAATACAGATATTCTATCATCTTGTATTTTGAACATAGAATTTTGATTTTCTAATGCCAGCATAATTCGCTCAACACCCCCAGCAACTCCGGTTGCACCGAGATCATTTCTTCCAAAGACAGAGGGTAAATTATCATATCTCCCGCCACCAACTAAAGCACCTATCTCAAAAGTTTTATCGAATGCTTCAAAAACTATTCCAGAATAATAATCAAGACCTCTAACAATTCCAAAATCAATCTGAATATTATTTACATTACGATTTTTTAGAGATTCAAATAATATTGTTAATTCAGACCAATTCTCAAATTGAGTTACATCTAAAATTTTAGATATTTCTTTCGGAGTACCTTTTAATTTGGAAAATTCAATAATTTTTTCTAATTTTTCCTTAGCATAGCCTTTTTTCTCATATTCAGAAATAATTTCCTGTTTTGATTTTTTCTGTATTTTATCAATTGCACGAAAAATATCAGATATAAGTTCAGGTTTATCAGATTCAAAGATAGATGAAACGTATGATTGGACAATTTTTCGATGGGATATGCTGAGAATTATGTTCTCAAGACCAAGATTTGTGAAAAATTTTGATGTGAATTCAATAATTTCTGCGTCAGTTTCAGTATTTTGTTTTCCAAAAATTTCAATATCCCATTGATGAAAAAATCTGTATCTTCCTTTTTGCGGTTCGTCATATCTCCATACACCACCAAATGCAGATATTTTTGCTGGAAGTTTCATAGATTTTTGTCCAGTCGCATATCGTGTAAGACCAACAGTAAAATCAAACCTTAACGAAACTTCTCGATCACCTTTATCATTAAAAAAATAAACATCATCACGGATTGTAGGTCCACTCTTTGCTTCAATGACAGACATTAATTCGATTGGAGAAGGTTCCATTAATTGAAATCCAAATATCTTTGAAGTTGAAAGAAATTTTTCTCGAATATACTCAATTTTTTCTATTTCGATATTTTCAAAATCTTTCATTCCTCGTGGTAGATCCATTTACAAAAAAAATTGAAACAAAGAATTTAGACTTTACTGTTGTAGTTGTAACTAATTAATAACAGAATAGCAGGAATATGGAATGAGTTACAAAACATTAGAACATGCAACTGATGCAATAATTGAAGTTACAGCAGATAATTTAAAAGAAGCATTTGAAATAGCAGGAATTTCAGTTATAGATACAATTCTAGATAGTTCTAAAGTCGAAGAAAATCATACTAAAAACCTAATTGTAAAAGGAAAAGATTTGAAATATTTGTTGTATAATTGGCTTGAAGAAATTATAATTTTAACTATTACAGATGGATTTGCTGGAAAAAGAATTCTATTGGATATTACAAAAAATGATGAATACCAAATTAATGCAGAAATTTTTGGAGAAACAATAGATTTGAAAAAACATGAATTTAAAGTTGAAATAAAATCTCCTACATTTCATGAAATGGAAATTGAAGAAAATGAGAAAGTTAGAATGAAATACTTACTTGATTTGTAATACAATAAATATTGTAATTAAAATAAAAAATTATGGAAGATGATGAATTTGAAAGAATACAGAAGAAACAATTAGAAGATTTAGTCAAACAACAAAATCTTAACAATATTTTAGATGAAACACCAGTGATGGAGTTAACATCAGAAAATTTTAATCGAGAGATGGCAAATAATGATTTACTTTTGGTAGATTTTTGGGCAGAATGGTGTGGACCGTGTAAATCAATGCATCCAATATTTACCAGAATGGCAAAAAAATACAAGCGTGTTAGATTTGCAAGAGTAAATGTGGATAATGCTCAAGACATTGCAAGAAAATATGGAGTTCAATCAATTCCAACATTCATTATGTTCAAAAATGGGGAAATTGCAAATACGATGGTGGGAGCAGTAGGAGAACCAGGAATACACATGATTTGTAAAAAATTTATAGATAATCAATAACCATAAACTGGATTGGTTTCTCTTTGTATACGAACAATTTCATTAAGTGTTTGTAATTCTTCAGAAGAAAGTTTGTGAGCATATTTTTTCAATAGTTGCTTCGCTTCTGATGGAGAAGGTAAAGTATAGAAAACATCTTCTTCATTTACCTGTCGTCCAATTGTAACATTTTGTACTGAGCAAGCAACCTCTTCACCAGTTTTAACTTCTTTTACGGTTTTACCATCTGCTTCAAGAGAATGAATGTTACCAATTTTTTTACCAGTTTTATTTGTAAATGCAATTTTTTGTCGAAGTATACCAACATCCACACGTATACCAAATACAGCAGGATTGTTGTTACGAAAAGTATAACCTTTTAGAAAAGTAAATTTTGATATCGGGGTGAATTCTTTAAAAATAGAGTTTTCAAGATCAGATTTGTCATCATCTACCCATTGTGAGTAAGTATCAATTAGACTGTAGATTACTTTATCTTCAAATACTCTTATGTGACTTTCATCACATTCAATTTTTGCATCATCAAATACTTTTACATTAAATGACAAAACAACACCGAGATGACGATCTTTATCTTTAATGGCTTTTGCTTGCATTACATCTCTACGTGTAACAGGACCAATGTCTGCTTTTGCTATAGGAACTTGTTGTCTTCTAAGCATTTCAGTAATTGCTTCCAAGGAACCAATTGTATCACATTTCAGAATTACTCCAGTTGTTTCAGTATCAATGAAAACAGATTCCATTTCAGATTCAAGTGTTTTTTTGAATTCTTCGCTAGTCTCTTGATTTGAAGATGCGTAAACAGTAGTGCCTGGAAGAACTCCCTCTAGATCTGGCGATGCGATTTTTATTCCTGCTGCTGCTTGTACTTGATCTATCGGTTTGAATTTATCTCGTGGATCACGCATTTCATCTAAAGCTTTTGGTAGTAAGAGAGCTTTTGGTTTTGTGATTATTACAGAATCTCTTTTTGCAACAATAATGTTATCATCTTTTTTCAAATGACCATCAATTAGTATCATATTTGCAGTAGGACCTAATCCAACTTCATCATTTACTTCTAAAATAATTCCACGTGTTTGTTTTTCTTCTTGTTCAAGTTTTTTACCAAGAAATTGTTGTGTTAAACCAACTAAAACTGCCAATAATTCAGGTATACCAACACCAGATCTAGCACTTACAGGTACAATTGATATCTCTTTTTTGAAATCTTGTACTCGATAAAACGCTTCAGATTGATACCCCAGTATGGATAATGCACCAACAACATTATAGATCTGTTCATCAATGTTTGTCTGAATAGATGGAGGTTGTTTCTTTATTGCTTGAGATATGTATGCATCATCTGTTGCTTGCCAACCAGATATCATATCGACCTTGTTTAATGCAACCACAAATGGAACTTTACGACTTTCAAGAATTTTCAAGCTCTCATTTGTTTGAGGTTGAAATCCTCGATTAATGTCAACAACCAAAATTGCAATATCAGCAGCAGAACCACCTCTAGCTCTAAGATTTGTGAATACTTCATGTCCAGGTGTATCAATTACTAAAAGTCCAGGAACTTTATTTTCTGCTTTTCCTAATTTTTCATAAAGTGAACCACATAATTTTTGAATAACTTCATCAGGTAAGAAACTCGCTCCAATGTGTTGAGTTATACCACCAGCTTCTCTACCTTGTACGCCAGTTCCTCGAACTTTATCTAAAAGGGATGTTTTCCCTGAATCAACGTGACCTAATACAGCCACTATGGGTTGTCTTATACGCAATGTGAATCACTTGAATACCACACTTAGTTCTTTATCAAAGCTTTCTGTTGAATCAGATGCGTGAATAATGTTTTCAGTGAAGCCTAAACCAAAATCACCTCTAATCGAACCAGGTTCAGCTTCAAAGGATTTTGTTGCACCAACCATTTGTCTAGTTGTAGCAACTGCATTATTACCTTCTACAACTGTAACAACAACTGGACCAGATGTCATATACTCTAACAGTTCACCAAAAAATGGTTTGTCTTTATGAACTGAATAGAACTCTGTTGCTAATTCTTTTGTAAATGTGAACATTTTTAATTTTAAGATGGTAAAACCTCTTTTTTCAAATCTTGAAACTATTTCTCCAACTAATTTTCGTTGTACACCATCAGGTTTTACAATGAATAATGTTTGTTCAGACAATTTACTTCTTAACTTTAATTCCGCCTTTAACGAATTTTTCAGTCCATTTAAATTTTCTAGGATCTCTTCCGAGTTTCATGTAATTTTTTTTACATTTTGCAGAACAAAACCATCTTACAGTTCCATCATTTTTTACATTCATTGTTCCAGTACCTTTTGCAACAGGACGACCACAAAAACTGCAAGGTTTTACTAATAGACTCATAATTTATCACTAATGTAATTTCTTTGCCTCACGTTCAGTTTCACGTAGAATGAGAACTTCTCCAACTCTAGGAGAACCTTTTACATTTCTAGTGAGAACACGGCCTTTGTCTTTACCTTCACGAACTTTAACTCTAACTTGAATAACTTCTCCTGCAATACCAGTTCTTCCAACAATTTGAATAATATCTGCAGGACTTAATTGATCAGATTCTGATTCTTTTTGCTGACTCATTCTTCAGTCGAGCCACCTTTCAATTTAGCTAGTGATGCAACTACTTCATCAACAATATGTGATGCATCTCCTGAATCTAATATAGCAGCGGCAGCTGATGTGACATCAATTCCAAGAGCCTTTCCTAATTCTTGTTTACTTGGAACAAATGCATAAGCTGCTTTTTGTTCTTCACAGATTAGTGGAAGATGGGCTACAACCTCTGGGGGTTCTACATCTTCTGCAATAATGATTAATTTGCTAATTCCACGTTCAATGGCTTTTGTTGCCTCATTTGTACCTCTAACAACTTTACCAGATGTAGCAGATACTCTTAGGGCTTCAAGGATCGGACTAACAAGTTCTTCTGGTGTTTCAGTTTTTACGTAATATGGTTTAGCCATTATGAGCATGCTCCAAAATGGTCTTAAATATGTTATCAGGAGAGAATTGATTTGGTTTTTTCAACAAAATTAGAGATTAATGAATCAAGATTTTGTTGAGAATTTGATTCTCCATAAATTCTGATAATTGGTTCTGTTCCACTGGGTCTAATCATGACCCAATTGTTTTCATCCACTTGGATTTTGATTCCATCAGAGGTATTTGAATCAGGGAATTCTCTCAAAAGTTCTGAAATAACAGTTTTTGATTGTTCTAAAGAACATTCTATCTTTGTTTTAGTGGTAAAACTAGGTGGAAGATTTTTGATGTTTTGACTAAGATTTGATTCTGATTTAGACAATAGATCTAACATTAATGCCAAAGTCATAGCACCGTCTCTTACATGATTATGCGTTCCAAACATGAATCCTCCATTTTCTTCATAACCAATTAATGCATCATCAGTTACCATTCTTCTAGAAACTTCTACACTACCCACTTTTGTTCGTACTACGTGAGAATTACTCTTTTCAACAATAGTTTCAATAATGTTACCAGAGTTTAGACAGGTCACTACTTGTGAGTTCGGATATTGTTGAAGTAAATAATCACAAAGAAGTAAAGCTGAACTATCACCTGTTAGAATTCTTCCAGTTTCATCACAAAAAATACTCCTATCACCATCACCATCAAATGCGATTCCAAAATTTGAATTTGTATCATTAACTAGACTAGATAGTTCTTCAAGATTTTGAGGAGTAGGTTCCGAACCACGACCTGGAAAATTGCCATCAATTTTTTCATTTATAGTGTAAACATCACACCCTAATTTTTCACATAATTGTTTTGCAGTAACAGATTGTGCACCATTTCCAAGATCAAGACAAACCTTGAATTTTTTTGCCTTAATGAAATTGACATCTACTAGAGAAATTATTCCATTGATATATGTGGAAATAACATTTTTTTCTTCAAATGATTTACCAAATGTATTAGTTTTAATCCAATTTTTTTCATCAAAAATTTGCTCTATTTTTCGTTCATCCTCACGGGAGATTTCAACACCGTCAAATGCAACAGGTTTGATTCCATTATATTTTCCAGGATTGTGTGATGCAGTAATCATCAATCCACCATCATATCCTAATTTTTTTGTCGCATATTCTAAGCAAGGAGTAGGCACAAGTCCAGCCATATAGCAATCTAAACCCGAATAATTTAATGCCGAAGAAACAATTTTTGCAACAATTGGACTAGAATGTCTTCCATCATACCCTACCAGAATTTTTCCTTTTTTGAAATATGCAGCCAGTGACATAACAAGATCATTAACAAACTCCAGTGTAAAATCTTCAGAGAAAACACCACGAACCCCATTTGTACCAAATAATTTTTTCATATTATCAATTCAATACCGATAAATTTGTCTGTTGTTGCACAATCCTTGCGGGTGTCGCCCAGCCTGGTCAAAGGCGCAGGGTTTAGGACCCTGTCTCTTAGGAGTTCGTGGGTTCGAATCCCACCACCCGCATTATTTGATTTTTTTTACAAGATACCTTAAGCATATATGAGATTAAACAGAAATGTCGGCATTGAAAAAAACATTAATCGGAATCACAGTTGTAGGAAAAGATAAAGAAGGAATTGTAGCTAATTTCACAAATTTTGTTTTTGAACGAAAAGGCAACTTAGAGAGAGTTAATCAAAATGTCATCAAAGGTCTTTTTGGAATGTATTTGGAAGCATCATTCGGAAAAAAGATGGATATTAAGAGATTTGATTCTGATTTAGAAAAACTAGGTAAACAATTACACATGGAAGTTAATACACATCATGAATCAAATTCACAAAAAAATATTGCAGTCTTTGTTACAAAGGAACCACATTGTCTTCAAACATTAATTCGTGCGCAATCAAAAAAAGAACTCAAAGGAAAGATTGCCGTAGTAATAGGTACAGATAATACTCTTTCAGGAATGGCCAAAAAAGCAAAATTACCTTTTGTATTAATTAATGAAAAAAGTCAAGATAAAGCTGAAGCCAAAATAATTCAAGTTTGTAAAAAATACGATATTGATTTGATCGCATTGGCAAGGTATATGAGAATATTAACACCAAATTTTGTTTGGAGATATCCAAATAGAATAATTAACATTCATCCATCACTACTACCTGCATTTCCAGGAGCAATGGCTTATGCACAAGCTTTCGAAAGAGGAACAAAAATTATCGGAGTGACATCACATTATGTTACAGAAAATCTTGATCAAGGACCAATAATTTTCCAAGATTCATTTGATGTTAAACCTGAACATACATTGGAATTAATAAAACGTGCAGGACAAAAACTTGAAGCAGAGGTTTTGTTAAAGGCAGTAAAAATGCATCTAGCAGATAAATTAGAAGTTAGATGGAGAAAAGTACATACAAAGTGATTTGATGATTATTCGTGATCAATTTGATCCTGATTTGAGAAAGCTGATCAAAAAAAAGAAACAGATTGCCATCATACCAGTTGGCTCAATTGAACAACACGGTCCACATTTACCAATTTCAACAGATTCAGATATTGTAACAGAAATTTCATTACAATTATCAGACAAGATAAATGGAGTTTTACTACCTACAATCAATTATGGAATTTCAGATGAACATTTTCCATTCTTTAATCTGAGCATAAAAAAATCTACATTATCAAGAATTTTAGAAGATATTTGTGAATCATTAATTAAAAATGGAATTTCCAGAATTCTAATAATTAATGGTCATTATGGAAATTTAGACTCTTTGAAAAGTTTTGAGAAAAAACAAAAGAATAATCGAAAAATCAAGGTTTTCTCATATTGGAAATATATGGACAGAGAGTTTGATCACGCAGGAAATGTGGAAACTTCAATCATGCTAACAATTTCAAAGAAGATCAATATGAGAAAGGCGAAAAAAGGTTTTCAAACAGATGGAATGTCAAAAAAAGAAATTTCAAAAATTAATAAATTGGCACAGAAATCATTTCCAAAAGTAACAGGAAATGGAGTTTGGGGCGATCCAACTAAAGCATCAGCAACATTAGGAAGGAAAATCATTAAGGAAGTTGTGAATAATCTTGTAAAAGAGTCAAACTTGACTTACTGAAACAAAACCAAAAATTCACCAGTGAACGTTTAATATACTCCTCATTATGGAATTCAATAAGTGAAATAAATGTCCGTAGATATGGCTGTAAAAGTACTCGATGAAAGTATCAACAAGAACGTACTGATAAAGCTAAAAGGTGGAAAAACCATCACAGGTTTACTTCAAGGATTTGATCAACACATGAACCTGCTACTAGACCAATCAGAAGAAATCCCTTCTGAAGGTGAATCAAAAAGTCTCGGATCCATTGTAGTTCGTGGAGATAATGTAGTTATGATATCTCCTCCAGCAGAATAGGTGTTCTCTAATGACTAGAGGTACACCATCAATGGGTAAGCACAACAAATCTCATACTCATATCAGATGTAGAAGATGTGGAAATAACTCATTTCATAGACGTCTAGATAGATGTGCAAGTTGTGGACATCCAGATGCAAAAAGACGAAAATATAATTGGATTAAACGCAGCGTACCTGCATTATAATCATGTTGAAACAATTTTTTAAATCAAAAAATAAATTACAAACCCCATCTATCGGTTCAAACTCACAAATTGTAAGTCAATTGCATGCATTAGAAATTGAAAAGGATATTCTAACAAAAACAATTGCCAGATTGTATCAAAATGAGACAGATTTAACAAAAATTCAAAAAGATAGACTACTACTAAAGTATCAGCATCAGTTAGGCGTAGTAATCACCAGAATTGAAAAGCTGGAAAATGCAAGTAAACATCCAGACTTGGGACCATTAGGCGACGGTTTGATTACATTAATGGATCAAAAATTATCACAGCTTGATCAAAGATTATACGAATTAACATCAAAGATACAAGTTGCACAAACAGAAAATGATGCTCATAATAAGAAAAAGAATAAAAAAATAAGTGAAACAGAAGTAAAATCAAAACCAATCTTTGAAAAACCAATTGAAGAATATGCTAACAAAAGTTCAGATAAATTCGAAATTACAACTTTAACATCACTACCAAAATTAGATCCAGTAAAACAATCAAAATATGATGAGATGTTATCACAACTAAGTAGTGATGTGATAACACCACCACCAATGAAACCAAAAATCTATGAAGAACAAAAAACAGAGGTAGTTGAAATTAAAGAACAAAACATAATGCCAGTAACTGAAAATAAATCTGAACCAATTATTCAACAAGTTCCAGAACCAGTTATACAACAAGTAACGAAACCAATTGTAGAATTACCAGAAGAAGAAGATTTGGATGATGATGATGATGATGATCTAAATAAAATTAAAACAAAGATCATGGAAACTATGTCAAAAATCGAACAAGCAGAGGTTGATTAATGACATTTGATGGTGCCATCAAGGCATTATCTTTAGATGCTTTGAAAAATGTAAAAGATGGACATGTTATAGGTTTAGGAAGTGGACGTGCTGCAACTGCATTAGTTAAATCATTATCAAAATATATCAAAACAAAAAAAATTTCTATTAAATGTGTACCAACATCAATGCAAATAAAATTAATTGCAGAAAAAGGCGGGTTACAATTGATTGAATCAGATCAAATTGATAAAATTGATTTAGTATTTGATGGTGCAGATCAAATTGATAAAAATAAATTTTTGATAAAAGGTGGAGGCGGTGCACTATTGAAGGAAAACATACTGATTAGTGCTGCAAAAAAAGTTATCATTATGGCAGATAGTTCAAAATTTGTCAAAGATTTTAACAGAACTGTTCCAGTTGAAGTTCAACCTTTAGCAAGACAAATTGTTTGGAAAAAAATTGAGAATATAGGTGGAAAGCCAGAATTAAGAACACTGGATAAAGGCTATCCATTTGTTACTGAAAATGGAAATATCATACTAGATTGTGATTTTGGAATAATCAAGAGTCCAAAAATATTACAACAGAAAATAATCAATATCCCAGGAGTAATAGAAGCGGGTATTTTTACAAGGAAACCAGATATAATTTACAAAGCAAAAGCAAATGGTAAATTTGAAATTTTAACTTAATACTCTCGGTACAAAATTACCATACCCAGGTTTTCCAATTACTTCAAAATCTTCAGCAACAACAGTACCTCTAACAATTGTTTTGACTGGCCAACCTTTCAAATTCCATCCATCATATACAAGATAATCAGAGAATCCACCAAAAAGTTCAGGAGAAACTTTTGCTTCTTTTTTTAGATCAATCATTGTGATGTCAGCGTCATATCCTACTTCCAAATGTCCTTTTCCAGATAAACCAAAAATTTTAGAGGCATTTGTACTTGTTAAATTAACTAACTGATTCAGATTAATTCTATTTTTATTAATTCCTTCACTAAGTAAAATTGGTAATGATGTTCCTATTCCAGGAAATCCTGCTAAAGCACCCCAAACGTCATCACCGCCAAGTTTTAGCTTCAATTGATTAGCAACATGATCTGTTCCTATTGTATCAATTTCATTATTTTGTAAAGCATTCCATACAGATTGTATATCATTTTTTGTTCTGATTGGAGGCATAACTTTTGCAAGATAACCATCTTGAGTTTCATGTGATAATGTTAGATAATGAGGACAGGTTTCAACAAAAATTTTTGTTCCTTTTTGTTTTTCTTCTTTAATTTTATCTAATGCCAATTTTGAACCAATGTGTACAAAATAAATTTTACAGTCATACTTTCTTCCATATTCACAAATTGTTTGAATAGATTTTGCTTCAAAATCTGGGGAACGACTTTCAGACCACGCATTTAATCCATCATTATTTTTTTCCTTTTGTGTTTTCATGCCACATGCACAGTCTTGATAATCTTCTGCATGGACTAATACAGGACAATTAAGGGATGCAGCATTTTTTACAATTTTTTCAACTAATTCATTTGTGACATTTACTTCAGCAGAAATTAACTTTTCTTCTCCAGGATTCATTTCCATGTATACATGGCCAACATCACCACCAAGATTCATGTATATTTTAAATGAGATAATTTTGTTTTCTGTACAATATTGCATTTCGTCAATCTGCAAATCATCAAAAATTGAGGCATGTAAGGTGTAATCAATATAATGTGAATTTTGACTTGCCAAAAGATGTTTTTTAAGAGATTCTTTGTAGGAGCCCTTTAGCCTGAACATTCTCATCATTGTTGTAACACCACCTATTGCAGCAGCGTGTGATTCACTTATTGCAGCTTGGTCAATTGGAGAATAAACTCCATAGTGAACATGTGTATCAATTAGACCCGGAATGCTAACTAAACCAGAACCGTTGATTTTTTTATCACAATCAGGACTATCATTAGTAATTATTTTGATTTTTCCATCTTCAATGACAAGATTTTTTTCAATCATGCCATTTTGAGTCATTACATGTGAGTCAGTAATGAGTAAATCGTAAGTCATTTTGTTTGTCTAAATTTCGTGTACATTACTAGAGTAAAAATGAATATACATTGTAGAAAATTGCAAATACTAGGGCCGATGGCTTAGGGGTATAGCGCCACGTTCGCAACGTGGATGTCGAGGGTTCGATTCCCTCTCGGTCCACTTCACGAAAACATTATACAGTGAAAAATGATAATTTAATCATGAAAGTATTCAATGGAAAACAGGCAGCAAATGATTACATGTCAGCGCATACACTGGCATTTTCAACACCAGAGCTTACTTTGATGAGATTTTCATTTTGGTTAGGGGATATGGTTCCAGACCCTACAGGAAAAGAAGAGAGTATTCCAAGATTATACACTTATGTTGAAGAACAGGACTTTGCACCAGTAGAAATTATTGATGATGACAAGTATGTTCCAACAGGTGCTGTTTTAGGTTCTGGAATGTACGGAAGTGCAAATTCCGAATCATCAGGAGAAGAACAATTTTGTGCAGAATGTGGAGCAAAAAATTCACCATACGCAAAATTTTGTAGAGAATGCGGATGTAATATTACTTAGAATTATTGTTTTGAGCCACACTTTGTGCAGAATTTAGCATTTGGTCTTAACTCTGCTCCACATGAAGTACAACTTCCACCACTTTGTTTTCGTGGAAGTAATGCGGGATCAGGCGTTGGAAGTGTTCCAGGTTCATTAAATCCACTAGGTGCAGTACCCATTACAGAAGGTGGAGCGCCAACAGGATTGTCAGGTCCACCTACTCGTGGACCTGCATTCATTCCAGGCATTAATCCAGGTTGTCCCATTCCAGGCATTAATCCAGGAGATTGTGTTCCGCCTGTTCCGACACCCTTTGAAACTTGATCTAGTGCTTTTTTCAATTCTGTTAATGAATTAACACCTAAAAATAATAAAGCAGAATAAGCAGCAGTGTAATCACCTAGTTTTTGAAAGAATTCTTTATCAGAAATTTTACCGGCTTTATACAAATTGTTAGAGTCTAGAAAAGATTCGTAATATCCTTGAGTTTCAGCAAATAATGTTTGTAACTTTTCAAAAGTAAGATTGTATGTATCGATTTCTCCTAGAGACATAATTGAATGTAGAGGAATCTAATATTAATAGTTTAGAATAAAAAGAGAAAATTAGTAGAGCCTAAATTTTTTCGAGTGCTCTATCTATCATATTTTGGTATACTTCTTTAGATCCTGCGCCTACTTGTTGAGCGATAATTTCACCTTTGTTCAAAAGTAACAATGTTGGAATACTAAACACATTATATTTTTGTGCTATTTCTTGTGCATTATCAACATTAACTTTTACAAAGTTAACTTTACCATCATAATCTCCAGCAAGTTCCTCTACAACAGGTCCTACCATTCTACATGGTCCACACCATTGTGCCCAGAAGTCTACAAAGACTGGCTTGTCAGAGCTGAGGACGTCGGTTTCCCATGATTTTGGATCATCTATTTCTGTTATTGCCATGATTGACAAATTTTATCAAAAGTTCACATCTAAAAATGTATTTGTGATTATAACACCGTGTTGCCAGATCATTTAAAAAAATTTCAAAATATACTTAAATGACGTACTTCATGTATGTGAACATGAGTGCAGAACTTCGATTGAAAAAACTTAGAGGTTCAGGTGGATTTGTGATGGCACGTGTAACTGATGAACAACAAAGTAAAGGTAATCTCGGAGGACCAGATCTATTTTTAGCACCTATTGGGAGATTAGAATCAGAATTAATTTCTAAATATACATGTAATACATGTGAAAAAGAGTTTGAAGGTAGTCCAAAAATTGAATTTGAAAATCCAAATGAAGAAGTTGCCGAGAATTTAGTTTTAGCTGAGAGAGGAAAATATCTATGCAATGGATGTGATTCAACAATTGCAGAATATAGGGAATTTAGAAAACCAAATGAAGCAATGAATGTAGGATTAGCAAATCCAATTGAGCAACAACAAGACACAGGTCTTTCAAGCTTTGATACACCAGTTCAATCAGAAAGTGTAAAGCAAGAAGTTTCAGAGCAACCTAGTCCTAGTGATGGAACATTTAGATCAATTTTTGGTATGGATGTTTTTGATGAAAGTGCAAAAAAAATTGGAAAGGCAAAACAAGTAGGTGTGGATTCAAATCAAGAGTTAGTGTTACTTATTTCAGATGACGAGGGAAATGACATAAGCATTAGTTGGAGTAGGATTGGAACTGTAGGAGAAGTTATCTTTTTAGGTAAATCTGAAAAAACAGACGTGAAAGTAGAACAAACTGTTGCAGCAGGAAGCGGCTTAAGATGTCCTAGTTGTAATTTTGATAACAGACCAGACTCTAAATTTTGTGAGAGTTGTGGAGACAAATTATAGATAATCGATAAGATTTATCTTAGTAATTTAGTGAGCAAACATAATTTGGCAAGTTCAACAAAAAGTCTAATCAAAGATGTAATAATTATTGTCGTAGCAATTGCCGTAATTTGGATAGGACTACAAGCAGTTTTTGGAACCTCAAATCCATTTTATGTAGTTTCAAGTGGAAGTATGATTCCAGCATTAGAGGTTTACGATGTAATAGTTGTCGAAGGTAATACGCCATTTGAAGATGTGGAGAAAGGTGATATTATTGTATTTTATTCGCCTAAATTATACGAGCAAGGAAAAGAAAGAGTAATTGTTCACAGAGTTAGTTTGGATATGTCTGTAGATGATCAAAAGATAGTAAGAACAAAGGGAGATGCTAATGCATCATCTATAGCGGGAACAGATTATCCAATAACAGAAAAGGAATATCTAGGTCAAGTAGAGTATGTAATACCACAAGTAGGATACATAACGCAGATTTTACAACCACCAATTAACTACATAATAATTGCAGTGATAATTGGAGTCATGATTGTGAAGCATTTTGCGTGCAAAGAAAAAAAGAAGGTTGAATTTCAATACAGAAATGACGAATCAAAAGATGAAGATACAGAGAATAGTTTTGAGAGCAAGAAAGACTCAGAGTATATCAAATCTTCAGAAAAAGATGAAGATACAGAGAATAGTTTTGAGAGCAAGAAAGACTCAGAGTATATCAAATCTTCAGAAAAAGATGAATCAGTAAACGATGATAAGAAAGAACTCTAGAATTATTTCTTTTCTGGTATTTTGAATACACGTTTGAAGTATTCTGAATTCTCTTTCATTTCTTCAGGTTCTTCTTTGACTTTAGCCAAGTTTTTTGCAAGTTGTTTTTTGTAACCTAGTTGCATTTGACGGGCAATTTGAATTCTTTGGGCTTGTGGTGAACCTGCACCATGCATTGATTCAGTTAGATAACCAACTGCATTTCGTCCCATTGTCATGTTTTCAATTAATCTTAATATTCTCATTCTGTTTTCAACTTCAATTCCGGATTTACCTTTGAGATATTTTTCCAAGAGTGGTCCAGTTTCAGCACTTCTAAATTCTGCTTCAGATGGTAATGTGACCAGTATTCCACCAGCAACATCCTGAGCAAGTCTTGCTAATTCGTATGGTAATCGAGTAACATTATGCTTACATACATTTGCAAGCATGTCGTCGTTAAGAAATACACCAGATTTCATCTTGTGACCTTGATATGATGCTGCAATTCCCGCAGCATAGATTGATTCGTTAAGATGTGTCATTTCAATTATTTTATCTTTAATGTGTGAAACTTTTGGCACTCCATTATATTCAGCAATGGCTGCTGCGGCACCAATTAAAACATCACCTAAACCAGTTTTACAAACATAGCTTCTTCTATGATAACAGGTAAATCGTTCAACTAACATAGATGCAAATTCATATTCACCATCCATAAAGATCATTTCGTTTGGTATGAAAACACGGTCAAAGATTACCATAGTTTCTTGTCCACCAAATTCAGAATTTCCAACATCAATGTCACCCGGTTCCATACTACGGGTATCACAAGATTGTCTTCCATAGATGTAAGTTATTCCAGGTGCATCTACTGGAAGTGCACCAACAATTGCGTAGTCTTTGTCATTTTCTAATAATCTCATGGTAGGCATTACAATCATCCAATGTGAGTTAATTGTGCCAGTTTGATGTGCTTTGGCACCTGTGACGTAAACACCTTTGTCATCTCTATCAACAATATGTAAAAATAAATCAGGATCTTCTTGTTCACTAGGTGCAAGACTTCTGTCACCTTTAACATCAGTCATTGCTCCACCAATTACCAAATTCTCATGTTGAACCATTTTGATAAATTCTAATAATCTCTGATGATATTTTGTTCCATGTTTTTCATCAATTTCAAATGTTGTGGAATGAAGTGAGTTCATTGCATCCATTCCAACACATCTTTGGAAACATGTACCAGTAAGTTGTCCTAATTTTCTCTGCATTTTATTTTGTAAAACTAAATCTTCTGCACTCTCAGCAATGTGTAAAAAACGATTTACTCTTTCGCCAGAGATTGAAGATTGAGGGAATGCAAGTTCTTCTTCTTCAACTGCAAGATCGTATGTTTTTGCTACTGCATTAATTGAAGGTCTAATCATTGGATGACTAACGGGTTCTTTTACCAGTTCACCAAACAAGTAAATTTTGAGATCTCTACCTTTTAGACTCTCTATGTATTCCTCTCCGGTTCTAATTGGTTTTACTGTTTTTTGCATGTCGCTACTACACTTAGTGATTCAAATAATTAAAAAGTTTGCAATTAAAGCTGTGCCTAATTATAGACCAATGCGTACATCTAGAACTTTACAACCCTTTTGTTTTTCCATAACCAAAACAGGATTCATATCTAATTCTTTAATTTCATGGAAATCAGATACCAACTGGGACAGTCTTTGAATGCATTCAGAGAGTTTTTTGATATCAGATGGTTTTTCCCCTCTAACACCTTCTAGAATTTTTTTAGTTTTAATTGAAGATATCATATCATCTGCTTCAATGTTTGTCATTGGTGCAAGTTTGAAGGTAACATCTTTTAGAACTTCAACATAAATTCCACCCATTCCAAGCATAACAACAGGTCCGAGTCCAGGTTCAAGTTTTGAACCAATGATCATTTCTTTTCCACCTTTTACCATCTCAACAACTAAAACACCTTTGATGTCTGCTTTCTTATTGTATTTTTTTGCATTTTTCATGATAGTATCAAATGCAGTTTCAACATCTTTTGCATTTTGAAGATTAACTTTTACTCCGCCAGCATCAGATTTATGAATAATTTGAGGTGATGCAATTTTTAAAACTACAGGATAACCGATTTTTTTAGAAGCAGTAACTGCTTCTTTTTTTGATTTTGCTAATTTACTAGCAGGTAATGGAAAACCATATGCTCTAAGAATTTCTTGACCTTCTTCTTCTAGTAAGGCATCTCGTTTTTCTTTTTTTGCATTATCTAAGATTTTTTTTACTTTATCTTTTTTCACAGTAAATTTTGTAATTTTTCCAGATGGGTTTTTTATCCAATTCGTAAAAGTGAGCATTGCTTTTAATGCACGAATTGAGCCTTCTGCATAATTATAATATGGAACATCACCATTTGCCAAGATTTCACGATTAGTTATTCCTTCATCTAATCCCATCAAACTAGCTAACATTGTTTTTTTGTATTTTTTTGACATAGAAACTATAACGTTTGCAAGTTTATCATAATCCAAAGTTGCAGATGGAGTACACATGGATATTACAGAGCCAACATTTTTGTGTTTTAATACTTCATTCAATACATTTTCAAATCTATTAAAATCTGCATCACCCACAATATCTACAGGATTACGTGAACTTCCCCATGGAGGAATCACAGCATCAATCTTTTTTCTAATCTCTTCAATTTTTGCCATTTTAATGCCAAGTTTTGAGCATGCATCAGTTGAAATGATTGCAGGTCCACCTGCATTTGAAACAATTACCAAATCACCATTAATTGGAAGTGGTTGTTTTGAAAATGCGGTTGCATAATCAAATAACTCTTCCATAGTATCAACACGTATTGCACCTGATTGTTTTAACAGTGCATCGTAAATTTCATCAGAACCCATTAATGCACCAGTATGTGACATTGCAGCTTGTGCACCTTCTGGACTTCTTCCAGATTTTAATACTAAAACAGGTTTTTTCTTTTTTCTTGTAATATCTTTACAAACTTTAAGAAATTCTTGACCGTTTCCCATGTCTTCAAGATACATAACAATAACTTTGGTTTGTTTGTGTTCGGCAAGCATTTTTAGCATATCAATTTCACTCATGTCAGCTTTGTTTCCCATGCTAATTACAGCAGAAAATCCAATTCCTTGCGCACTTGCGTCTTCAACTAATGCAGCACATATTGCACCACTTTGTGAAATAAGAGCAATTTCTCCAGATTTAGGAGTAATTTTAAGAAATGTTGAATTCATCATTGTTTTTGGTTCAAGATTCATCACACCAAGACAGTTTGGACCAATAATTTGTAATTTGTATTTTTTTGCAATATCTTTTAATTTTTGTTCTAACTTTGCACCTTCTTCATCAACCTCTTTGAATCCGGCAGTAATTACAATTGCACCTCTAAGTTTCTTTTTTCCACATTCTTCTAACACTGCTGGAACGATAGTATTTTTTGTTACAACAACTGCTAGATCAATTTTTCCTGGAACATCTAGTACTGACTTGTATGCTTTTTTATCAAAAACAGTTTCGCGTGTTGGACTAATTGGATAGATTGTTCCTTTGTAGCCTTTCATAATATTTGATGTAATTGCACGACCTACACTACCTTCTTTATCAGAAGCCCCAATTATCGCAATGGATTTTGGAGATAGGAAAACAGAATCAGTCATTGTATGTTTTTTAATAAAAAATTTTTGTATAATTAAAGCTATTCCAAATTAGCTTCCGAGCATCTTTCCTGCTAAATTTTCCTTTCTTGGAATCCATATTATTTTTAATTCAGGAATTTTTGGTATTAATAACCAAGATTCTTGTGCTAGAATACGTAATTGCTCATTATTTATTGCAAATTCATGATTCAATTGATTAACAGTATTTTTTGAATCACTAAAAATTGTAATTTTATCAGTTGAATCTTGAAATTTTTTTAATGCTGTAATTATCGCGTGATATTCAGCCTGATTGTTTGTTAATCCAGATTTATTTTCATAGAAAGATTCACCTGTCTCTTTAATGAAAAATCCATAGCCAGATTTTTCACCGCCTGCACCATCAACATAAACACTAATTTCCATCTTTATACAATTTTGTGAATTTTACAGATAAATTTAATGTAATCATGTAAATCACTAATGCGATAGATTGTGAAACGATTGATGCCATGTAAGGTTCATAGTCAATTTGTAACAAATAGTATTGTAAAATCCATCTAACAATTGTATAGACTATTTCACCAATTCCTAGTGATGAAATAATTTTAATTAAATCAGATTTTAAGAGTGCATTATCTTTTTGACCGTTATCTAAAACATACTTTTTTCGATTATCAAAATAGTACAATCCACCAAAAACTGAAAAGAAAACAGTATAATCAATAATCAAAGTAAAAGATGAATTGAGATAATCAGCTTGATCTCCAAAATAATCTGCTGCAATTGCAGAGATGACGACTGAAGCCAGGAAACCTAGAAAGACATTTTTGTTTAATTTCAAATATTCTTGATACTTTTGTTTCATATTTTTTGATAAAATATGTCATTTTTAGCGTTTCTAGGTAAACCCATTAATTGTATAATTTTTCAATAGTAATATGGATTCAGACGAAAAGCGATTGAAACAAGAAGATTGTAATGAAGATGAGATAGGAACTGGAGTTCTAACATTAACTAACAAACGTATTGCATTTGATAAAAGAAAAAGTAGAATTGCGGATTTTTCAACAAAAATGGGTGAAACTGTAATTGATGTTCCTTTAGATCAAGTAGATGTTTGGAAGGAAGGAAGATTTATCAAAAAAATCTGTTTCAAAGTTAAAACAGATACAGAGGAAAAATCATACAAATTTGGTGTTATGGGAACAGGTGGATGGTTAGAAGATATTCAAGACGCCATAGAAGATTTTAAAAATCAATAATGAACATCCACGCTGTCTAATCTCCAAGATTGCTTTACAAAAGTATCTTTGATCTTTGCACCATCTGATACACTAGATTCTCTTATACCAGTTATTGCAATTTGAGAACCACAATCACCTGCATAGTTTAGTGGAACTACAAAGAATTTTGCTTTTTGTCTTTTACATACATCTTTTAACATAGATGATAATCTTTTGTTTGCTGCCACTCCTCCAACTATCATAATTTCATTTTTTCTAGTAAATGCAAGAGCTCTCTCAGTTGCTTCAGCAATCATTGCAAAAGCAGTTTCTTGTAATGAATAGCATGCATCTTCAACTCCTTTTGATGTACTTTGTTTTGCTGCTGACAGTAAACCAGAAAATGATACATCATTTCCTTTTACTGCATATGGTAAATCAACATAGTTTGTGGATTTGTTTGCCAATTCCTCAATTTTTCGTCCACATGGTGATGCAAATCCTAATGATCGTCCAAACTGATCCAAAAGTTGACCCAGAGTGATGTCCAAAGTTTCACCAAAGACTCTCCACCGTCCAGCAGAAAATGCAAGAATCATAGTGTGACCGCCTGAAACAAGAAGTACAAGTGGATTTTTTGCTCCCGTTAGGAGCTTACCTAATTCAATATGACCAATAGCATGATTGACAGGATAAATTGGAATGTCATAATACGATGAAAGAGAACGTGCTACAACTGCTCCAACTCTAAGACATGGTCCTAGACCAGGACCTCCTGCATATGCAATCATGTCAAGATCATTAATCTTAATTTTTGCTTCATCAAGACATTGTTTTAGAACAGATGAACTATTTTCTATATGATGACGTGATGCTTCTCTAGGATGGATTCCTTCACCTTCTGGTGGTTTGTAAATTTTTCTAACATCAGATAAAATTTTTCCATTTTTTTGTTTTTTTTCAATTACCGCACATGAAAATGTGTGTGCTGTACTTTCAATTCCTAGGCAATACATACTATCCTCTACTTAATGTTGATACTATTTTTATTATATCATTGTTTTTGAGTTCATGATCAGCACCAATACGTTGTTTTGTTTTTGCATCAATAGCATGTAAAAAACCGTTTCCAATATCTTGATGAATAGTAAATGCCAATTCTTTTGCAGTGGAACCTTTTTTTAATAATCTTGCATCAGGTAAAACTTGTCCTTGTTTATTCATTAATTTGGTTTCATCTTCAACAGGATAAACAACAATCATATCTAAAACATCAAAGATTATTGAATTAAGAATTTGTTGAACACCGGTTGTTTGAATTTTTGTCATAACATTTTTTGCAAGATGTAATGCACTGTTTTGTTGTTCAGATAATTGAACATTATCTTTTCCCGAAAAGCTTTCATCACCTGGAACATAATTGATTAGTTCAGCTTTTGTAGCCTTTCTCAACAGAAGTTCAGTTTCAGCACTAGCAGGAATAACTTTGAAGTTTGTCGATATTTTTTCTACAATTTTTAAATCATCGCACAGATCTGCTTTGTTAGCTGCAATAAGCAAAGGTTTAGCAATTTTTCTAAGAGATTTTAGAAAGCCCATGACATCATTGCTTGACCAATCTTGAGCCTTTTTTGTTTTTAATGACATTGATATTAGAACCTGATCAACTTGAGATTCTGTAATTCCCAGTCCTGTAAAACGACGGGCGATTCCGTCAGTAATTTTTGCACGTTTTTGATCTATTTCTTTTACAAGTTTTGGCCATTCTCTGTCAAGTATTTCTTTAAACCATAAATCAAATTCTTCTTCAACAAATTTAATATCCTCTAATGGATCATGAGTTCCAACATTAACTGGTTGTCCTTGGATATCAGTTGAACCAGAAATATCAACCACATGAATCAATGCATCTGCTTTCATAGCGTCAGTGAGAAATTGGTTTCCCAATCCCTTACCTTCATGTGCACCTGGAACTAATCCTGCAACATCAATTAATTTTACAGGGACAAATCGAATACCATCGTGACACAGATCATTTTGACATCTATTTTCTAAATTTGTACACTCACAATTAATTTTCAGATAACAAACTCCAACATTTGGTTCAATTGTAGTGAATGGAAAATTGCCACTTTGAACTACTGTTTCTGTTGCAGCAGAGAAAAAAGTTGATTTTCCAACATTTGCTTTCCCAAGTAATCCAATTTGCATAAGGAGATAGTTTTCATCTGATCATATTAGTATTACAGAAATTCATTAATCATGGATGTAGAAATGAATTATGTGAATTTAGTAATTACAGGTAATCCAGGTGTTGGAAAACACACAATTGCAGATTTGTTCATAAAACAAAATTCATCATATCAGATATTTGACATAAACAAATTTTCAATTGAAAAAGGACTTGGTGAACAGACAGATGATGGAATTGAAGTAGATACTAAAAAATTGAAAAATGAGATTCAAAAGTTGAATTTAGAAAACTCACTAATTGTAGGTCATTTAGCACCTTACGTACTGGATGAATCAGATGTTGAATTTGTCATAATTTTGAGAAAAAATCCTTATGATCTTATAGAAATTTATAAAAAAAGAAAATATCAAAATCAAAAAATAAAAGAAAATGCGGGTAGCGAAGTATTAGGTATCATTGCAAATGATTCAATTACATCATTTGGAAAGGAAAAATCTTTTGAGGTTGATGCAACAGACAAGACACCAGAAATTATTTTGAAGAGAATTCAAGATATAATCAATAATCAAAAAAGTGAAGATATTGTGGATTGGCTAAAATTAATTGAAGAAAAAAATGAAATGAACAAGTTTTTTGATTACTAATTTAATATAATCCTCAATAATTATACAAAGAATTGTTTGAGATAAAATATAGTGATTTAGCAGGAAGAATAGGTGTTCTTCATACAAATCATGGTAAAATTGAAACACCATCTTTTGTTCCGGTCATACATCCAGTAAAACAAACTATCCCAGCCAAAAAAATTAAAGAAATTGGATTTGATGTTGTAATTACAAACGCATACATCACAATGAAAAGACTGGAAGAGAAGGCAAGAAAAAATGGTATTCATAAGATAATAAAATATGACAGTTCCATAATGACAGATTCTGGAGGATACCAAGTTTTAGAGTATGGAGAAGTGGATGTGAAACCACCAGCTATGGCAAAATTTGAAATGGATATAATGACAGACTTTGCTATTCCACTGGATAAACCAACAGGATTTGGATTGTCAAAAAAACAAGCAAAAGAATACGTAGATCATACATTAAGAGTTTGTAAAACAACAATAAAAAATAAAAAAAATAATGGACAGATTTGGATTGGTCCAATACAAGGAAGTGAACATCCCGAATTGGTGAAAAGATCTACTAATGAATTAATAAAAATGGGATATCAAATGCTTGCACTAGGAAGTCCGGTTGAGTTTATGGAATCGTATGAATACAAATTATTAGCAGAAATGATTATTGCTGCAAAGAAAAATATTCCAACTTCAATTCCATTACATCTATTTGGTGCGGGACATCCTTTAACGATTCCATTAGCAGTTGCACTAGGTTGTGATACATTTGATTCAGCGTCATACATGCTTTATGCAAAACATGATAGAGTGATAACAGAAGACGGCACTAGAAGATTAGCAGAGTTAGAATATTTCCCATTTGATTGTGAAGTATCGTCAAAGTACAAACCAAAAGAATTACTGTGTATGAAAAAAGAAGAAAGAATAGATCAGATTGCGCTTTTCAATTTATACTCAATAAAAGCTGAAGTTGACAGAGTAAAGCAAGCAATACGAGAAGGAAGATTATGGGAATATACTATGAAGAAAGCAAGAGCGCATCCAAAGTTATTTGAAACAATTGACGTGATTATGAATAATACAAAATTCTTGCAAGATGGAACACCGAAGTTCAAAGAGAAAGCAATTTTCCTATTTGGACCAGAAGATCAGTATAGACCAGAGATTCGAAGATATCACGAGTATGTAAAAAAATTTAGAACAAAAAAGAAAATAGCAGTAATTACAAAAGATCCAACAATAAAACCGGTATTCACATCATATGATTATAAAAAATTACGAAGGAAATTCAAAGAACCAGATTTGGTACAGTTTTGTAATTACAATCCATTTTTAGGAATAATACCAATTGAAATTTCAGATGTTTTTCCAGCATCACACTATGTGATGTCTAGAAAAGAATTTGAGCCTGAGAAATTCCCTAAATTTTTGGAAGTTTGGAGTGAATTTTTCAATAAAAATAAGTTCGACTCAATATATCTTCCAAAAGAGGATTTATTTTTACAATACTTTAAGAAATTCATTCCAAAAGGAATAACAAAAAAGTGGATTATTGAATAATTTATCTATCTCATATTATTGGATATTATATGATTAAACCACTATTCGCATCAGTCATTTGTTTAGGAATTTTATTTTCAATACAAGCAACATATGCAGAAGAAGAATTACCACTTCCAGAGGGAAAAAATATCAAGGAATGGGAGTCTATTAGTGCAGCATTAATTGCAGAAAAAAGATTTAGTGAAGCAATAATTTATCTTGATAAAATTTTAGAACAAGAACCAGAAAATTTGAAAGCATTAACCAACAAAGCAGGACTACTTGCACAATTAGGAAATTATTCAAAAAGTATTATTCTATCAAACAAAGTTTTAGAGATAGATCCGGATAGAATTTCAGCATTAACCAACAAAGCAATTTCACTAAAAATGCTAAAAGAATATGAAGAATCTCATCAAGTTTTTACAAAAATTTTGACTTTAGATCCAGATAATAAAAAAATAAAACAAGCAAGAGCCAGTTTACTAAGTGAATCACCTACAATTTCAACAAACAACTCTATGTATGAAGTTCATGTTTTAGTTACGGTTAGAGATAAAAATGAAAATCTTATTGCAGTTACAGAATCTAATAATGCACGATATTTACCATCAGAATTCACTGAGAAATGGTGGAACAATTTATCAGAAAAGAATTATCTAAAATACAATGATGGTAATGAAATTTTTCAGAAAGAAAATACAATGCTTTCAAATGACGATCATTTAGGAATGCTAACTTTAGAACGTGAAATGAATGGGTATAATGTAAATGTCTTTGAAGCATTTATTCCATTAATTCAGATGGAAGAAACGGACACTGCAAAAGTCCAATGGACTATTATTAAGAAGTAGATTTTTTTGAGAAAAACATTCCAATTCCTATTGCAAAGAATACAATAAATGGAATATACCTATACGGAAGAATTTCATAGAAATTTGTAAAAATTATAAGAATTGGACCAGCCAATAAAGTACCTAAAATTAAAAATAATATTGAATCAGTTTCTTTAAAGCTGGTTTTTGTAAGTAATGTCAATCCAACAACAACAGGTAGAATTGTCATTAAAAGAAGGAAATCATATCTTAGTAGAGGTCCAAATGTAGCAAGTCCAATAAAGAATTTTGATGGATCAATTTGTATTACATTTGGATATATCGTATCTCCAGAAAATATGACTACAGTAGAAATTCCTATAATCACCACATATGATGATACAAGCAAAAGTTTCTTTTTGTTTGAAATTGAGGTTCTTGTGGCAAATAATAATGTCATAATGAAATAAGGTGCAACAAATGCTTTTGTGAAAAATGATAAGACATAGAAGATTGGTGACAAAACCCATTGTTTTTTTATGACATAAATGGATAAGAGATAAAATAATACCCAGAAATTTTCGTAAACTGCAACAGTATCAAATCTAAGAAAAGTATGACTTTGAATTAATATTAATATTGCAATTATTCCAGCAAATCTTTTTTCTGTAATTTGGACAGTGAGTAAATATGTGAATAAGATTACTAAAATTGATGCAGCGAATGGTAAAATTTTGATATTTTGGAAAATTTTCTGGGATGCGTCTAAAAGAAGCATTCGAACATAACGATCATTTTGCTCTTCTACATAGATATTTTCAGATTCTCCATCAGGCCAAATTTCTAGCGCACTTTCCAATATTACATAATCAGGCCATTGTTCAGATTCATCCAGAAATAATTCAGGAGTAGAAATACCAATGTAAATTGAAAAAATTACCAGTAGAATGATTAAAGTAGGTTTTTTTGAAATTTCAAAAATTCGTATTCTATCTATGGAATCAGAAATTGAAGATGGAAGTTTTTTCTTGTAATAAAGAATTCCAAATGTGAACAATACCAGGTTTGATAAAATTATAGGAATTCCTAATACGCCAATCTCATATGGAATTAGATTGGTTGAGAACTTTCCAAAAATAGATGAAAATAATGATGGAAAAATTATCGATATTACAGTTAAGGAAACAAAGAAGATTGTTATAATACCAATTAAATTTGAAATTTTTGACATAAAATAATTTTAGATCTCATGTAATTAAATCAAATAAAATAAGAAAAAGAGGTTTGTGAAAACGCGTCTATAATGCTGCGTCTTCAGCCCATCCGTTGATGAATACTCCGTTCTTGTGAAGTGGAACTGGTTGACCAGCTGTGTAATTCATTGGTCTCATCCAGAAAATGGATTTTGTTGGACAAACTCCGATGCATGCACCGTCGGTGATACATCTTTCAGGATAGAAGACAAATGCTTTACCACGTTTCCAACCTTCAACAGGTTTTACACGAAGCACATCCGGACCAAGAGAAGTACAGATTTCTACACATAGTGCACATCCGATACATCTCTGTTCGTCAATGTCTGGAATTATTGCTATTGGCATTCTAACATGGATAATCACTATTTGCTATTTAAACCATGAACTAGATCGTTAACAGCGTTATGAAATAGATCGAACATATTAAAAAATAAAACAAAAGAAAAAATGATTACAAGAAAAATTACTTTCTCATTGCATCAATTTGACCAGATGTTACCCAATCCAATAGTTCTGCGGATGAAGGATTAAGTTCTGGTTTGCTAGCCATAAGATTTGCTACCCAAATCCAGTTAATTTGATTTAATAGGACTTTGTTTGCTTCGTCGCCTGCGCGAACTTTAGCAACCATTGCTTTATCTTGTGTGGCTTCCCATTCTGCATAGGTTCTTCCCATAATTGATCAAAGGTTAGGTTCCACTAATTAAAGATATTGTAGATTATCCGTATAGTACAATCTAAAGAGTCTAAGATATAAGACAGTCACAAAATCGAGTTGCGTGGAGATCAAAGTTTTAGGCGCGGCCGGTGAAGTAGGGCGATCAGCTTTTCAAGTCAATTGTGATGGAACAAATTTCTTATTAGATTATGGAGTAATGTTTGGAAAACCAAGAGGTGCTCCACCAACATATCCACTTCATGTTAAACCACGAGATATTGATTCAGTAATCATAACTCATGCACATTTAGACCATTCAGGATGTGTTCCATCTTTGTTTGTTAGCGGTAATTGTAATGTCTATGGAACAGCACCAACATTTGATCTAAGTAAATTGCTAATCCAAGATATGATAAAGATTGAGAAGAATGCACATTCTTTTGGAGTTCCAGAAATTGATAACATGATGCAAAAAGCAAAAACAATTGGGTTTAAAGAAAAAATTACTAGAGGAAATGCATCATTTGAACTACGTTCATCAGGACATGTGATAGGCGGAAGTACAGTTTTAGTAGAATCAAATAATAAAAAATTATTCTATACAGGAGATATTAATTTAAGAGGTTCTAGATTATTACCGCCTGCAGATTTGGATATAGGGGAAGTAGACATGGTGATTACAGAGAGTACATATTCTCAACAAAATCAGATGCCTAGAAAAGACTCTGAAAAAGGACTAATTGACTTTGCAAACGAGGTAATGGATAGAAAAGGTACTCTTTTTATTCCATCATTTTCAGTTGAGCGTTCACAAGAAGTAGCCAGCGTACTAATCAATGCAGGATTTAAGCATAAGATAATCATGGATGGAATGGCATTAAAGGTAAATGAAGTACTTTTGAGATATCCAGAATATCTAAGAAATCCAGAAATTTTCAAGGATGTCATAGATAAAGTTGTAGCAGTACGAGATCATAATGAAAGAAAGAAAGCACTGAATGAACCATGTGTAGTCATATCACCTGCAGGAATGTTGGTGGGAGGAAATGCGGTATATTATTTGCAGGAATTATCATTTAATGATAAAAATGGAATTGCACTAGTATCTTACCAAGGAGAAGGAACTCCTGGAAAGAAATTATTAGATACAGGTAAAGTTCAGACACGCGGAAAAGATCTTAACGTTAAAGCGGAAGTAAAGCAGTTCCAATTTTCAGGTCATGCAGATAGAGACAGTCTATTTGAAATGATTAAAAATCTAAAAGGAAATCCAAAAATTATGACAGTACATGGAGATGATACATCATGTACAAGATTTGCTGAAGAGATATATGAAAAATTTGGATTTGAAGCACAGGCAGCTAAATTAGATCAAAAAATAACTATCTAAATTGAAAGATAATTTTGAAGTTGATATTGACGATACAATAAATAGCGGTCAAGTTTTCTTATGGAAAAAATTTAATTCAAAATGGTATGGGATTAATGGAAAAAAGATACTAATTTTAGGTGATAAACTGAATCTAAAATCTAGAGATATATACAATTTTTTTAGGTTTGATGATGATTTTCAAAAAATCAAGAAACAATTATCAAAAGACACTGTTACAAAAAAAGCAATATGTAATTTTCCAGGAATGAGAATTTTGAGGCAGGATCCATTTCAATGTTATATTTCATTTATTGTTTCATCAAACTCAAATATTCCAAATATTCAAACTAGACTTCAAAAATTATCTCAGAAATTTGGTGAGAAAAAGATGATAGATGGTAAGGAATTCTTCTTATTTCCTAAACCAGAAAAACTGGCTAGTGCATCAATTGCAAGTATTGGAAAATGTGGATTAGGATATAGAACAAAGTATGTCAAAAAAGCAGCAGTGGCAGTCAATGAAGGAATGATAGATTTTCCATCTCTTAAAAAACTAGATTATCTAGAAGCAAGAAATGAGTTATGTCAGGTTTTTGGTATAGGGAAAAAAGTTGCCGATTGTATATTATTATTTTCACTTGATAAGTTAGAAGCTGTTCCTTTAGACAGATGGGTGTTACGCATATTACAGAAATATTATTCAAAAGAATTTCAGATTAGAACCAAATCAATTACAGAAAAAACGTATGACGAGATACATGATAAAATGATTGAACATTTTGGAAAATATGCAGGATATGCACAACAATTTTTGTTCAAAAATGAAAGAGAGAATTTTGAGAAGAAATGGTTAGGATAACGATTAATATTGCAATCTGTCGGCAAGTTTTTGTGCGGGTAGCTCAGCATGGATAGAGTGTCGGACTTCTAATCCGATGGTCGAGGGATCGAAGCCCTCCCCGCGCGCTCTAAAGTTTTTATTTTCAATAAATTGTCAAACAATCATTGAAAGAAATCGAGATAAAATTAGACAGTATGGATATCAAACCACATCAAGATATAATTGGCCATATTACAGTGAATTATTCAGGACTATATGACGGGGTTGTCATAAACACACAGATTCTTGGTTCAAATGAATTAGTTGTATGGAGAGAGTATAATGGAAAAAAAATTTCACAGAATGTTTCAAGATTATTTGTAAACAAAAATGTAATTCCAGACAACAAAGTAGATTTTACCGCCACAATTGAGTTTGAACCAACTGAGCAACATGATGTTAAATTTCGTGCATCAATAATTCAACAACATAAAGAAGTAGAAAATGCTCAACTGTTTGCTAACTATTCTGCCTAGAATCTTGACTTTGTGATTTCAATAGTACCTGTCATCCAAGGATGTGGGTGACAATGGTATGTGATTACTTTTGCACCATTTGGAGGAGCTTTTGTGAATAAGAATTCGTATTCGTCACCGGGCATTAAAACACCAATTGAACCAAACTCACCACTATAAGGATCAGTAATCTCATCAAGGTCGTAACTATCAGGAGTAACAGTATGAGGAATTTCATCTTGATTTACCCACCTCACTTTATTATCAATTGTAAGCTGAACTTGAATTGTTTTCGGCATGTAGTTGTCTTTTTGCTCAGGAGTTGCTGAACCCATGATAATATTTACAACTGTTTCACCGTCAGGATTTAGAATGTGTTCATCTACGAAAACTTTCTGATTTTCTTCAGGTAGCCAATACATGGTATACCAACTAATGGTTACACTCATTGCAACAATCATTACTAAAATTCCTACTCCGTACGCATGACTAGATTTAGTTTCTGTTGCACTCAATAGCTAGCTTGATTTCTAGAAGTCTTATAAAGCTTAGTCAGTTTTTATGGTTTCTTGAGATCTGACATGCCAATATCTGTGTCTCTTTTTAAATCCAAGTCAGCATTATTTGCCTTTATCTCAGGAGTCTCAGGTGCAAGAGTACCATCTGGGTTTTCAGTAGTTTTAATTTTTTCTTCAATTTTTCCAATTAACTCATCCTTTGCCTCAACGTTTGCGGCACTACCACTAGATGAAGATTCATCACCATCAGATAATTCTTTGTGAGTTCCAATCATGGATTTAGTTGCCCTAATTTTTGCACTTGGTGGAGGTGGAGCGGTTTTTGTCTGACCCATAGCATATCTATAGACATGGAACATTCCAGCAAATACTACCAATATCAATCCCGCAAAGAATAGCGACATGTTATTCATTCCACTAAGTGCGGCATTGTATGCTGCCAAGTTTAAGAACACCTGGAACGCGATTAATGCAACAATTATCCAGTTAATCCATTTTTCAGAGAATTCAATATGTGCTACCTTCTTTGGTCCCTTGTCTTTTGCTAGTTTTGCCTTTCTTTCAGCCTCTTTAGCCAAATGAATCATCATATAGCTAAATCCAATTCCTAATGGAATTAGCAGTATCATTACAACATAGAGATTGATAGGATCAATTACGAGTCTCTCTACTAATGGGAGTGTAGAGTCAATTGGGATATAGAATCCCCAGTATGTTGTAACCAATATTTGAGCAAGTCCGACTATACCAAATGCTGTAACCCAAGGTCTATCTTTCCATGAGAATTTTTTATATCTATCAAGGAATGGGACAAGCGCAATAGCCGCTATGAAAAGTCCAGGCCACAATACACCGGTGACAAATTTATCATATTGCGTCCGCAGGAACGCGTAAAGTCCGGTGAGATACCATTCGGGGACTGTGATACCTGGCGGCACAGTAGGTTGGAACTTGAATCCCAAGTCAACAGGGAATACACCACCGGTGATTAAGATTGCACCTCCGATTGCCATAACCATAGGAACATCAAATACTAAGAATCTTGGGAAGTGAACTGCCATTAAACCAAGCATAACTATTGGTAATACGAATACATGTTGCGTGTAGAATCTCAAAACAAAGTCATGGAATCCACTTCCAAACGCTGCATCTCGAATCGTCGGCCCAGCTACGGGTATGGAATTTGTCAGCGATGCCGCAATACTGATTGCTAGTTCTGCACGTTCACTAAATATAATATCATAACCGGTAAATGCTTCAAGAATTGTTACAGTACCTAGTATAACACCTGTAACCCATAAAATTTCATTTCTAATTTTGTAACGTCCACTAAAGTATTGGTAATACATGTGAAGTAACGCAAGCATTACCATAGCATTTGAACCGTGATAGTGTATGTTACGTATGTGGAATCCGAATGGAACTTCATTGTTGATAAACTCTACACTGTCCCACGCTCTATCAAGAATCGGTTCATAATAGAACATCAACAACGCACCAGATACACCAAGAATTATGAAAGTGATGAACGTAAGCATTCCTAAGAATCCAAATGGACTTACAAATCTTGCAGGGAATGAAAACTTTATTGCAGTAAAGATAGTTCTATCAAGACCATCCCATATCCAATAGATAAAGGCAAGAGTGCCGTTGCGTCTATTTAGCGAAACGGCCATATCCTACTACTCCATTTTTGGTTGGTCCCCATGTTGGTGGTGTGACAAATAAATTACCTTCAGCGTCTGCTTCAAAATTTAATTCTGGCAATGTGTCAGATGGTGGCGCTTGTAATGATGCAGGTCCTGCAAATGCAGTACCAGTAACTGGATCATACATGCTTCCATGACATGGACATTCACCGCGCATACGTCCTTCTTGTGGCCAGTATTTCCATACACACCACAGATGTAGACAAATCATACTATAAGCTCTAAATGAAGAAACATCATTTTTATCACCTCCAAATTTTTCTGGAAGTCTAATGAATTGCCATTTACGAAATGCTTCTTCGTCAAGTACGGCATCACCTGTTTGTGGATAAGTAATAACTTCTGCATGATTAATAGGAAAAGTGAAAGTATTTGCTTGAGAACCATCGGGTAAAATAACAGGTACTTTTTCAGCAGAAGCAGAGGATGGATTTGGTAAGAAAGTTCCCCATGGTACAAATGGTGCAAAGGCAAGACCGGTACCAGTAGCACCCATTAATTTAAGAAAATCACGTCTAGAGAGAGCTTTTTTTTCAGATGTTGCCGACAACTTAAGTTCAAATCTTGACGGATTGGTTATAAACCTTATTTCAATTTTTTTGAGGAGTTTTTGATTTTTGTTTTAAAATAACAAAAACAGAAACGATCGCAATGGCAATTACTGAAATAATAATTATGAGTAGATAATCTTGATCATTTTCTGTGATTTGAGGCGAAACAGTTGAAATTGATGATTTTGGTGGATCAATAACAGAGTGATCAATTTCAAACATTATTTTGGATAATAGATTATTTTTAGCCATATCTTGTGTGGATATTTCAATTGAGTATTTTCCTTCCTCTAAATCACTAACATCAAATGAATATGATTTTTGATCAACTATACGTTCTCCATTAGGTAAAAGAAATGAGAGATAATCAGATGTTGGAAGATTTTGATCAGAAACAGATACCTGAATATCCAAATATGTTGAAACTATAGTATTATTTTTAGATTGTAATTCAAGAGTTGGGTATTTTGAGTCTATGATAAAATCAAATGTTTCCGAGTTTGTTAAACCGAATTTGTCAACTGCATTTATTGTAAGAGAATGTTTACCATCATCCAAATTACTAATGTCAAGACCAGTGGTATTTAGTTGAATTAAAGTTTCATCTAATGTGTAAGTTATGCTAGAAAGATTATCTTCAATAATTTCTGGTAGGATTACGTAATCAGATTTCAAAAAATTATCTAGTGTAAGAATTATTTCAGGAGGAATATTATCTGAAGTTAGTGTTGAGAATTTTGCAACAAGTGTAACTGGTTCTGTAATATTTTTTCCATCAAATAAGGTTGAATGGATTAGTAATGAATGAATTCCAGTTTGATTAATTGGAGCAAAGATTAAGGTTGAAGTGTCATCTTTATTCTTTACAGGGAAAAATCCACCACCTTGACTAAATGGAGAACTACCAAGCCAATCCAATGATGCCCAATTCATAAAATGACCAAATACACCGGTCGGTACATTTGTAGAAATAATTTTACCTTGAGGATCTAGTACAAATGCAGAAAAATTTGTATTTTCATTTTTCCATGAAAGTTCTATTGATGCATTGTTAATTGTACTATCTTGAACATCAAGATAGTACTGTCTCCAATCTCCAGCCATGTAACGATTGGTCATATCAAAAGCACCTTTCACATATTCATTACTAAAATTTACGTCATTATTTTTTCCAATAAAAGTAAATGGAATATCTTTCTTTATTTTTTCTACAATGACATAGGATACGGGAACATTTACGATATGATGTTCGCCTTCAAATTTTATAAATCCATCATAGATACCAGTTTTTTGATCTTCTTGAGTTTGGATATTTACATTAACATCTATTGTTTGATTTGGTGGAATTGAAATAATTTCTTTATCTAATTTTACATCAGTCCAAATATCTTTTTTGAAATAACTTGCAGATAATGTGTAATCAAATGCGGTAGAGTTTTCCCTAATTGAACCTCCCCAAAATGAATATCTTTCAGGAACAGGATATACTCCAATGACGGGTTGGTTTTCAAAGTGTTCTGTTGGTTGTGAAACACGTAATTCTTGTACAGTTCCCCAAGAACCACCTCTGTTTACTAGAGATAATTCATTACTAGATATTTCAGAATTATCATCTTTATCTTTCCAATCATATAGATACAAAGATGAAATTTTTAGATCATCAGCATATATCGGATTTGTTTGGTTCATGAAATGATCAAAAGAGAAATTAGCGTTAAGTACCAATAAGGAAGAATCATCAGGTACAATCATAGATGAGTTTGTTTGTATTATTTCAGTAGTAAGATTGGATAATGGGATATAATTTGGGCGATATGTTTTAGATTTGTTGTGATATGAATCCTGCAAATGAGGTTCTGTTGTTCCGTCATAGACAAATTTTTCAATTAGTTTTAGATTTTCAGGAACTACATTCACAGTGAGTGTACTATTTGTTGGATTTTCAATTTTGAAGGAAGCAGATGTAGAATCACCAGGACTTAATCTCCCACCAAACCAGCTAGTTTGAGGAATATTCTCTAGTGAGACGTTAGGAGATGACATCCCAATTGCAGTGTAGTTTAGATTTCTTAACGGTAATTCAAGAATCTGATTAAGATTTTTTGAAGATTCTGTATTATAGACTTTGAAGACACCGCCTTCTCCATTGACTAAACGAATTGCATCTAGTGAATTAACCATTCCTGTACCTTGTGTAAATACATCATTGTGCATATCATTTGCAGTAGACATTAGAATATTTTTTACATCAAAAGGTGAGAATAATATTGAATTATCATTTAATCCCTGCATTACTAATGCAGCTGTTCCAGATACGATGGGGGCGGACATGCTTGTTCCTCCAAACATACCAAATGGATCTTGATCGTAATCTTGTGACGGTTTAGTAACAGATGCTGGTGTAAAGCTATAAGCTCCAATACTCATCAGATCAGGTTTTGGATCACCAATTAATGTTGGACCTCTACTTGAAAAATCAACTACATGATCAGAATGTTTTGTGGAATTTCCAAATCGAGGTTCATCTTTGAAAGGTCCATATCCAACAAAAATATTATTTGTTGTAGCACCTACACTAATTCCAGTAGGAGATGCATTAGGTAATCCAATAGTGCCATAGCCATGACCAGAATTTCCAGCACTAGATACCATTAACACACCAGGATAATCTTCAGAAAATGAATCAGGTAGGCTTAGCGTAGTCATTACCAAGGATAATAAATCAAACCCAGGTGCATATTCAAAATTTGGAAATGTCGATACACCCCAACTATTAGATATTATATCAGCACGAGTATCTCCAGAAAATTTCCATTCTACGTCATGATTGTCAAATCCTGCAGACCAGAGCCATGCATACAGTATATCTCCAAACCATAATGCCTTCACAGGTATTATTTTTGCATCAGGTGCAATGCCTCTAATGTTAAATTTTTTTGTATCATTATAGATATCATATTCAGTAACACCTTTTGAAATTATTGTACCTGCACTTCCAGTTCCATGACCTGAAACATCAGTCATTACACCAAAAAATTCACCGTTTCGATTTATTGGTGGAAGCAATGTTCCATTTATTGCACCAAAAGTTTCATCAATATTGGATTTATTTTCAATTACACCATAGATATCTAAAACTTGAGCACCAAGTGTACCTACACTATAATCAAATTCACCATCATTATCATAATCATAAATTAGAAATTCATTTCCATCACCAATTACATGATGAACATCATCAGTAAAATCAAAATCAAATTCTATTTTTTTATCGGTAGAATTTTTTGTAAAGTCTTGCCACGATGTAGACATATCCGGAATAATAGTATCATAATATCCAGATTTTTTTGAATCAACAACCAAAACAGGTACAACTTGCGGTTGACTTGGAGAACCCTGATACATTACACCTAAATGGTAAATACCGCTTTTTGATTCGATATAATCATGTTTATCTTTTCCAATTTTCATATCATCAGTTAATGTTCCATTTAGAATTGGAGAAGAACCAAACATAGGAAACATGGAATTATACACTAACAAACTAGTTCCATCACCATTTTGTTCAACATTCAAGAATACACCACCATTTCTAGATTTTACATAGATATCAGAAGTAGTATTGTATGAAGAAGATTTTGTAAAGTTTTTGATTGTTCCATACTGATCAATGTTTGCTGCAAAAGTAGCATTAGTTAATATCAAACCTTGTCCATCAGGATCCAACATTATAGGAAAATTTTCATTATCACGTGCTAGTGCATGTTGCATGTCCGGATTTGAAAAATCAACACCAGTATCAATTATAGCAATTGTAACATCATTTCCTGTAACATTGTAAAGTTCATGTACACGTTCAGAATTTGCAATGTTTCCAATTGTGGATAGTTGATTTATATTATTTTTTGAGATATATTTTGAATGGAAATCTAACTGGAAATCTTCAATTATATGAAATCCTTTTGATTGAAAAATAGACAAAGTACTTTCAGGAATTGTTACTATTGAAAAAAATCCATTTGATGTTGATATGGAATATGGTGTTTTTACAAAAGTGCCAATTTCAGATATAGAACCCTTTCCAAATATCAAATAACGTTTTACTTGTTGTTCATTTGAAAATTCGTTAAATTGTATTATTTTTGATTCCTTAAAATTATAATTTTTATTTTCTAGATTATGATTAATCATATCCCCATCAAGATAAGAAAATGATTCAGAGATTAATGGAGGTATCAGAACTAAAAGAACTAGTCCAAGTACCAATTTCATCATGATCAAAAAAGATGTTTAATGAATAATTATAGCTTATCTTCTTCTAGCGATGATTACAATTTGTAATGCCAAAATTATTGCTATTGATGCAACTACAGGGAAAAGTAATGCATTAAGCTGAGATGAACCTTCTTCAATATTTCCAACAGAATTAGAAATTAGTACAACGCTTTCATCCAAATTTGAACTTGCATCAGATAATGATGAACCAAAAGTAGAAGTTTCTTGCTTTAGATTTGCTAATTCAGTTTTTGTTTCATCTAAAATTTGATTTAATTCTAAAATTTGTGCAGAGATTCCACTAATATCTTGAGCCATAACATTAGTTGCGCCAGAACCATGAGAAATATTTCCTTCATCAAAAGTTACCATATGAAAAACGTATATCCCTTCTAATGCAGGAAGATAATCTACATAGTACAATCCCTGATGTAATGTTTTAAGATCATCTTCTAAATTTTCAACTTGACCATTTGGCAAATGTACATGTGATGTACCAAGTATTTGATTTGGATCATCGCCAATTAAAAGGCCATCACTTGATGTTTGAACAAATACACGAAAATCTCTACTGACAGCAGCGGTTTCAGGAGTAAAAACTATTGTACTTACATTTCTTTCAATTGGAATCTGAACAAACTCAGATGTGTTTGAGAATTTTACTTCAATTCTCTTTGATATTCCTCCTTGCTGATTAGAAATAACCTCTAGAATGTATGTTCCATATGGAAGATTTGTTGTTGGTTCATCCCATTCCATCAAAAAATGATGAAAGGATCCATCGTCACTTGTCATCAATTGTTCAAATTCTGCAATTGTATCATCGGGAGTAAATAATCTGATAATAATAGGTTCTTTTGGCATACCCTGACCATGTACAAATATTGGTTCACCTGGCGCAAATACAAGTTGATTAGTATAAACATCCAAAGTACCTTCTAATCGTTCCTGGAAAACTTCAGCATTTACAAAGGTTAGAGGGGTAAATGATAGCAATAGTATTGCGAATAGAATTGTCGTGTATTTCAATAATTAATTG
>JAOMBO010000008.1 GCA_028344575.1 Candidatus Nitrosopelagicus sp.
CGAAGAGTTAATCTCTACAGTAGACTTTACATCCCCGTCAGCAGCTGATGCATATGGTAATGAGACATATAATGCACCGGGAATCATAACACCAAACATAGTAAGTGCTAGGATAGAAATGAGTAAAATCTTCAATGTTTTTTAGGAATATTTTGTATGGATAAGTTTTTGTTAATTTTGAACTGTAACGTAATGCTTTTGTCATGGAGTAAATTGAGAAATTTCAAGCAAATTATTGCATTGAATTCTAATTTTATATTCGATTCAAGCTCAAAAACACTTTGAAATGAAATGAAATGCTTGAAACATACTGCTTATGTAGTGATCTAAATAATTTTACCACATGCCACCTTGTTCAACTCCACCTTTGGTGCTGAATTCAGGTTTCTTCTCAGGGACATTGCCATGTGCTTTTTTCATGTGTCGTTCTAACCTTTCAGGTTGATGTAATTCTAGATCACACACTTTGCATATGGTATTAGTTTTCTTATCATCTTTCTTTTTCTTACCAAATAATCCCATGAAAGTGATTGAAAGAAGAATGATATAATGGTTTTTCAAAGATGGTGCGTGACGGTAAAAAATATCACAGTTTTAGGTTCAGGAGTTATGGGGCATGGAATTGCACAGGTTTCAGCAACTGCAGGATATAATGTAGTATTACGAGACATCAAACAAGAATTTCTTGATAAAGCCATGGAGAAAATCAAATGGAGTTTGGATAAAATGGTCACAAAGGAAAAGATTTCAAAAGAAGAGGCAGATGGAATTTATTCAAGAATCACACCAATAGTAGATTTGAATGAAGCAGTCAAAGATGCAGAAATGGTAATAGAGGTAGTACCAGAAATCATGGATCTGAAAAAACAGGTTTATGCCGAATTAGACAAGGCTGCAAAACCTGAAGTCATTTTTGCATCAAATACAAGCACATTACCAATCACAGAAATTGCAAACACAACAAGTAGACCTGAGAAATTCATTGGAATTCATTTCTTTAATCCACCACAATTAATGAAATTAGTTGAAGTTATTCCAGGTGAAAAAACAGCACAAGAGATAACAGAAATGACACAAGAGTTTGTAAAATCAGTGAACAAACAAGCCGTGTTATGTAGAAAAGACGTACCAGGTTTTATCATTAACAGATTATTCATTCCAATGGTTCATGAAGCATGCTATCTACAGGATAGAACTAACGCAACATTAGAAGAGATAGATTCTGCAGTGAAATTCAAACTTGGATTCCCAATGGGAATTTTTGAATTAGCAGACTTTACAGGAATGGATGTTATCCATAAAGCAACAGTTGAGATGCATTTACGAGACAAAAAAGTAATCAATCCACATAAGACAATAGAAAAAATGTTTGATGAGAAAAAATTAGGTCAAAAATCAGGAGAAGGCTATTACAAATATTCAGATGACAAATATGAAAGAGTAGAATTATCTGAAGAATTAGCAGAGAAATGTAATCCAATACAACTGGTTGCAAATATTCTAAACAATGCAGCTTGGCTGATTACAAACGGTGCAAGCGATATAGAAGAGATTGAAAAAGCATGTAAGTTAGGATTGGGATTGAAAAAACCACTATTTGAAACCGCAAAAGAAATTGGTATCAAAAATATCATAGATGAGTTAAACAAACTTGCAGAAGAGCATGGCGAATTTTACAAACCAGACCCACTTTTAGAATCTATGAGTTAATTTGTTCTAAGATATAATCAACTGCGTCTTTTGGAGAATCAAATCCAATGATTTTCACATTTTCTCTATGATCTAAATATTGATCAGCGTATTTGGTGGCCATTCCGCCAGAATTTTTGATAGTTGCAATTGGTTTTTTGTACATGTATGCAGCACAGATTTCAGATAAGGTTCCAGAACCGCCACCTACAACTATTACACCATCTGCAGATAGTGCATTTAGAAAGTCTCTAGATAATCCCATTCCAGAAGGAATTACAATATCACAAAACTCATTTGCTAATGATGAATCATCTTGAGGAATAATTCCAATTGTTAAGCCCCCTCCATCTTTTGCACCGTGAGATGCAGCCTTCATCACTCCACCAAGACCACCAGTGATCAAAACAGAGTTTGATTCTGCCACATGTTTTCCTGCATCATATGCAATTTTTTCAATCTCAGGAGTACAACCATTATCATTATTTCCAATAATTAAGATCTGACGCATTTTTGCCATGTTATAATATCATATGTAGATAATATAACATAATTTAAAAAATAAAGTAAGGTTTAAAACAAAAAGAGAATTGGTCTGAATATGGATAAACGTTCAATGCCAGTTTGCTTTACTAACGAGCAATTCAAAAAGATCGAAGAAATTGCCAAAAAGAAAGGCATGCTAAATTCTAGTCAAGGTTTAGAGAAACTACTATCAGAACTCTAAATCAAAAAATTCTTTTTCTAATTTTATAATTTATTAGATCCCTATTTCATCATTCATTATGGGATTATTTGATAAAAAACCATCAATTTGTACCGTTTGTAATAAGGAAACAAAGCACAAGCATAAGGCAAAAAAAGAATGGTATGTAGAATCACCACTTTGTGGTGAATGTTACATGGATAAGATGAAAGAATCATACGATTCAAACATTAAATCAAAATGTGCCATATGCGGTACACAAAAAAAGATTACAGATTTGTGGGAACCAAGATGGCAATGGGACATGAAAGGATTACTTTGTAAGACATGTTTTGATAATAAAGAAGGTGATTTTAAAACAAAAAAAGAATTTTGTGTATTATGTAATAAAAAAATGGGATTCATCAGATATAATCCAAAACCAGAATGGAAGGTCAAGGGCCAGCTATGTAGAAGATGCTGGGACGAACAGAAAGCAAAAAATAGTTAAGATGAAATTTTTTGAGAAATTTCCATGTGATAAATGTGATTTAAAATTTAAGAATCAAGAAAAGTTAATGCAGCATCTCCAGATTACACACTACAAAGATTTACCATATGACTGTAAAGAATGTGGAGAAAATTTCTCAAATATGGAAGATATGAGAACGCATTTGCAAAGAAAGCACAGTTATAAAAAAGACAGAGTCTAGATTGCTTTTACGTTTCTAACAAGACCAGGTCTTTTCTTTGTAAATACTCTAAAACCACATATACATTTGATTTCAGGTAGTCTTGATAATTCTTCTAATGCGGTTTCATGACCACATCTCATGCATTTGTAAAATACATCAAATTTTTCTTCAGAAAATGATTCTTCAAAATTCTCTTCAGACATAGTTGCTAATCACGAGTTCCATAATAAAAGGCTAAGTTATTTTAGAGATAACTCAATGTAGACGTCATCAGGGATTTTTAGACGCATTAATTGTCTGATTGCTTTATCATCTGCGTTAAGATCAATAATTCTTCTGTGCATTCTCATCTCCCATTTTTCATATGTTTCAGTTCCACTTCCACATGGAGATTTACGGGTAACAACATTGAGACGTTTAACAGGAAGTGGGGTTGGACCTTTTACTTTAACACCGGTTTTTTTACCGATACCCATAATTTCATCACATACACCACCAAGCTTCAAAAGACTGGTACTAGTTAATTTAATGCGAGCATTTTGAGCCATAATGACTCTATCTCTAAGGTGTGTGTGCTTCTGTAATTTCTTTTACGACACCGGCAGCAATTGTTGCGCCCATGTCTCTTAATGCAAATCTACCCATTTCAGGGAACTCACTAAATGTTTCAATTGGTGTTGGTCTTACAGGTCTGATTTTAACAATAGCAGAATCACCAACTTTTAGGAACTTTGGATTTTCTTCATCCATTGCACCGGTTTGTGGGTTAATTTTTCCTAGAAACTCGGTAATGGTTGCTGCAACTTGTGCGGTGTGAGCATGCATGACAGGTGTGTAACCTGGTGCGATTGCAGTTGGATGATGAATAACTATAATTTGTGCTTTGAATTCTTTTGCAACATTTGGTGGTGCATCTGGAGTTCCTAATACATCACCACGTTTGATATCTTTCTTTTCGATTCCTCTCAAGTTGAAACCAATGTTATCACCTGCTTCGGCACTTGGAAGTTCTGCATGATGGGATTCAATAGATTTAATCTCACCTTGTGCGCCAGATGGCATTACAACGATTTTTTGTCCTGGTTTCATCAATCCGGTTTCAACACGTCCTACAGGAACGGTTCCTACACCAGTGATTGAATATACATCTTGAATTGGAAGTCTTAATGGTTTACCAGTTGGTTTTTCAGGTGCAACAAAGTCATCAAATGCTTCTAAGAGAGTTTTACCGGAGTACCAACCCATGTTCTCAGATTTTTTAACTAAGTTATCGCCTTTCCATCCAGAAACTGGGATGAATGGCACTTCATCTGGTTTGTAACCACATGATTTGATTAGTCCTTTACCTTTCTCAACTGCTGTTTTGTAAGCATCTTCAGAAAAGTCACTATCATCCATTTTGTTAATTGCAACAATAATTTGACCTACACCTAGTGTCTTTAGTAAGAAAGCGTGTTCACGTGCTTGTCCACCAGGTGCAATTGCGGTATCAGTTTCACCAGGTTTTGCAGATAGTACAAGAACTGCACAGTCTGCTTCTGAAGCACCAGTAATCATATTTTTGATAAAGTCTCTATGTCCAGGAGCGTCGATTAATGTATAATTGAATTTTGGGGTATCGAATTTTTGGAAAGCAAGGTCGATTGTAATACCTCGTTCTCTTTCGTCTTTGATGTTATCCATAACCCAAGCATACTTGAAGGTATCACCCTTTCCAGTTTTCTCAGATTCTGCGGCATGAGCATCAATTGTTCTTTGGTCAACTACACCAAGATCCATCAAAAAGTGACCCATTGTTGTGGACTTGCCGTTATCAATGTGTCCTGTAATAATCATGTTCAGGTGTGGTTTGTCTGCCATAGAAAATTCCTGTCAAGTCCGCTTTATAATCATTTTGATTTTTTGCATTTTTTTGCATCATTTTTTGAAATATTTAGATCACAAGAAATTTGTGATTTTAACATATAGTATAAATCAAAGAAGAAAAAATCGTTAATATGAAAATTACAGTATCTGTAATCAAAGCAGATGTCGGTGGAATTGGAGGACATACAAGACCAAGTGAAAATTTAATTCAAGCGGTTAGAGACACCATAAAATCTGCAGGAGATTTACTAATTGATCATTATATCGGATATTGTGGAGACGATGTTCATATCGTTATGAGTCATACCCATGGAGTAGATAATGAAAAGATTCACAAATTAGCATATGATTCATTTGTAGCTGGAACTGCAGTTGCAAAAAAAGAAGGACTCTATGGAGCAGGTCAAGATTTGCTAAAAGATTCTTTTTCAGGTAATGTAAAAGGTATGGGACCAGGAGTTGCGGAATTAGAATTTGAAGAAAGACCAAATGAAGCATTCACAGTTTTTGCTGCAGATAAAACAGAACCAGGTTGTTTCAATTATCCAATGTACAGATTATTTGTTGATGCATTAAGTAATACAGGATTAATTGTAAACAAATCACTTGCAAAAGGTGTAATATTCTATGTCATGGATGTAGAGGAAGCAACAATTGCTAAACTTTCACTGTGGGAAGATAAACCAACTTTAGAAGCTGCATTAATGTATCCAGGAAGATATGTCATTTCATCAATTACTACAAAAGATGGCGAGCCAATTATGGATGCATCAACAGACAGATTACACAACATTGCAGGAACATATGTAGGAAAAGATGATCCAGTGTGTGTAGTAAGAACACAAAAGAATTTTCCAGCAACTGAAGAAGCAGGAAGTGTTTTCAATAATCCACATTATGTAGCAGGAAACACAAGAGGAAGTCACAACATGCCACTAATGCCCGTGAAATTAAATTCTGCAGCAACTATCAATTTCTGTATCCCAATTGTTGAATCACTTGTGTTCAGTATGCATGATGGAAAATTTACAGGACCATTTGATGGATTCTCAACACCAGATTGGGATTACATAAGAGAACAAGCAACAATTAAGGCACTCGCAATTAGAAGTCAAGGATTTATCCATCCAGCAACACTTGTTCCAGACGAATTGGAATATGCTGAAGGATACAAAGACAGAATGGATGTATTGAAAGAAAAAATGATCCCAATGGATTCAAAATCAGACACTAGTGAAAGAAAAGAAAATTATGAAGATCCAGACTGAGATCGTGGATATTTTAAGTAAAGATTAAATCAATTGTAGTTATAGCATACACATGATTTCAATATACGAATTTCAATTTTCATTCTTATCTCATAGTGTAACAAAAATTGCAATGACGGTTGCAGCAGTATTGACGTTTTCCCATATCGTAGTTCAATTATTTGGACAAACCATTCCAGATATTTTCTGGCCAGTTTTCAAAGACATAGGTGCAGGATTCATCATAGTTACAGCATTTGCATTTGCAGTAGCATGGTTCCTAAAAGCACGACCACATAACAGACCAAAGCACTATTCAGTAGTAGTATTTGATATTGATGGAAAAGAAACCGTTTTGCCAGGATTACGAATAGAATTTAGAAATCATGACGTAGCATGGAGCTTTATGAAGCAATACAAAGAAGCATACCCATTAAACAATTTTGCACTAGTGTCAGATGTTAAAAAAGATCGAAAAAAAGTTATGTTCAGATACATCTAGCACAAAAGTTAATCAAATAAAACATCAAAACTAAAACAATATATGAAATTTTCAATTATATCAGACTCATTTCAGAAAATGGAAGCAACGAGCAAAAGACTTGAAAAAACAGATATTCTTGTTAAATTAATACAAGAGATTCCAGAAGATGTAATCTCAAAAGCCATTTACCTGATTCAAGGAAAATTAAGACCAAATTTTGAAGGAGTTGAGCTTGGCATAGCAGAAAAACTTGTGATGAGAGCTATGTCAAAATCATCAGGAATACCACTAAAAAAAATTGAAGATGATTATAATAAAGGAGGAGATTTAGGACGAACTGCAGAAAATATTTTACAGCAGAAAATTCAGACGACATTTACATCAGAGACAATTACATTAGAGAAAGTTTACGAGACATTATTCAAAATTTCCAATTTAGAAGGAAAAGGGTCACAAGAAATGAAGATGAAATATGTTTCAAGTATGTTAAATGATGCAACACCTCAAGAATCAAAATTTATTTTAAAGATTTTACTGGGCACATTACGCCTAGGTATTGCAGAAAATACAGTTATGGATGCATTGGCAATCGCATTTACTGGAGAAAAAGAGAATAGAGAGATAATAGAAAATGCATACAACGTTTCGAGTGATTTGGGAAAAGTTGCAGAAGTAATTTCAACCGGAGGCATTGAAGAAATAGAAAAATTTCAAATTAAACTATTCAGTCCAATTAGACCAATGTTAGCTGATAGATCTAAAAGTGGAGAAGAGGCAGTTGAAAAATTTCAGGAAAAATTCGCTGCAGAATACAAATTAGATGGTGAACGTGCACAGATCCATAAACAAAAAGATAAGATAGAAATTTTTTCTAGAAGTTTAGAGATAATTACATCATATTATCCAGACATAGTCGAAAAAATTTCAAAATTAATTATTTCAGAAGATGTGATTTTAGAAGCAGAAGTGGTTGCGATGAATTCAAATTCTGGAGATTTCTTGCCATTTCAAGAATTAATGCATAGAAGAAGAAAATATGAAATAGATGAAGCGGTTGCAAAATATCCCATTACAGTTAATTTCTTTGATGTATTATTTTCAAATGGAAAAAATTGTATGGAAATGAAATACGAAGAAAGACGAAAATTGTTAGAGAAGATTATCAAACAAGATGATTTTGCTAGACTTATTCCAATGTCAGTTATAGAAAGTGAAGAGCAAGTTTTAGAAGTTTTAGAAAATTCAATCAATTCAGGATGTGAAGGATTAATGTTAAAACATCTAGATTCAACATATCGAGCAGGCATTAGAGGAAGTAATTGGTTAAAACTAAAAAGAGAATATCAAAACGAATTAGGAGATAGCCTTGATCTAATAGTCATAGGAGCATTTTTTGGAAAGGGTCGACGAACCGGGAAATATGGAACATTGTTACTAGCAACATACAATGATGAAGAGGATGTTTTTCCAAGTATTTGTAAAGTTGGAACAGGTTTTACAGATGAAAGTTTAGATCAATTATATCAGATTCTTTCACCCATGGTCACCTTGAAAAAGAATCCAAAAATTGTAAGTGAAATGGAAGCAGATGTATGGTTTGAACCAGAGTTAGTCATCGAAATAGTTGCATCCGAAATTACACAAAGTCCAATTCACAAAACTGCATTTAATAAAATTAAAGAGAATACAGGATTGGCATTAAGATTCCCAAAATTTACAGGAAAGATTAGAACTGAGAAAAATTCTGAAGATGCATCAAATGATGAAGAAGTAATTGCACTATACAAAGGACAGAAAAAGACGATAAATCAAGATTAATTTAAATTCGTTTAACCAAGCCTTAATATTCAGTACGAATATTTTAGTACTTGTTATGTACAGTGGGGAATTAGAAGTACAGGCAAAACGAAAAGCAGTTGCCGTTTTACAAGACGAAATTAATAGGATATTAAATGCTGGAAGAAGTCTATCACAACTACCAGAATTAATTGTAAAAAAAGATAAAGCTGGAATAAAAGATGCTTTGGAACAAATTGCATCATTAGAAGAAGAAGTTGAGACATTAAGAAGAAAAATTACAAGAGATGTTGCAGATGTAGGAGGTCTAATTCTAAACCGAGAAAATCTACTAAATACTGCATATACCATGGATGAGATTGCAGGTTATATTACAGGAATTGCATTCAAATTATCAAATATCAAAGCAACCACACTAAAATCATCAAAACTAGACGGAGATCTTACAGAATTAATTGAATTAGTAGTAGACGAAATTTACAAATTAAATGAAATTATTAGAAGTCTAAATTCTGACTCTGCAAAATCAATTGAATTAGCACAAGATACACAAAAACTAGAAAGAGAAATCGACATCAAATATAGAAAAATGGTATTGAAAGCACTTGAAATTTCTACTACAAGTGAAATGCTATTGATGAAGGATACAATAGAAGGAATTGAAGAAATGGCAGATAAATGTCAAGAAGTTTCAGATTCATTTATTCTTCTGGCATTGAGTTTATAATTTTGAAGACAGAACTACTAGAAAATCGTTTGATAGTATGGGATACAGATGATTCAAAAAAATTATTCAGTCAAGGGTATTATGGAAAGCCTATTGGAATTCCAAAACCAAAATTAGAGGAAATTAACGTTCCATTAATTTTAGATTTGATTGAAGGATACTATCTAATGAATAAATCAATAATCCAGATTTATAAAAATAATAAAAAAATTGCCATAAAAAAGATGTTTGAGATTTGCCAAGAGCAGCATCATAACTTTGAAAAGATGTTTCAAGTATACAGAGATTTTAGAGATAAAGGATACATTGTAAACCCAGGTATAAAATTTGGATGTGATTTTGCAGTATATCAAAAAGGACCAGGAATTGATCACGCTCCATTTTTAGTTCAAGTGTATAACAGAAATAAGAATATTACATCAACAGATATTGTATTGGCAGGAAGATTAGCATCCAGTGTTAAGAAACAATTCATCTTAGCAATTCCATTTGGAAAAGATAAGGTTGATTATATTGCACTTGATTGGTGGAAGGCTTAGAAGCTTTTGATGTGACCGGCTATTTTATCAAATATTTCAAATTGTGCTTTTGATACTTTGAATTCAAAACTATTTTTCCATTTTCCATAGATTCTAACACCTTTTGATGTAGGATCAATGGTTATTGTTGCATCATCAACAGATTGTTGTGCAATAAGATCATTTAACACAGAGTCAGAATTTAGCGTATCAGCTATTTTTCCACCTTGCCATTCAACTTTGGACACTTTTTTTGTACCAAAACGTCCAGAGGTTTGTAAAATCGTTCTCGCAGTAAGATCTAGAGGATGTTCTGCTTGTCTTTTAACAATAAAGTGAGCCTGAAAACGGTCTTGTGCGCCCCAAGGAAGTGGATTTGGATCTTGCATAATTATCCCTTCTGTATTATCTGGATGACATCAATGTTTGTACCATTGACATCCAAACAGCCCTTATTTGTAACCATTCGAGTTGTTTGCGAAAACACTCTACTGTAATAATCATCATTTTCAACATCATCAGTTGCAATTTCTTTTGGGGTTGAATCTATAGCGATCTCTTTGAGCATATCTGAAAATTTTTCAGGCATTGATTGAATAACATATGTTTCAGGTTCTGTATCATGCATTAGCTATCTTCAAGATTACCCACAAATAAAGATAATTCTCTAGTGACAAGTAATTAATATTGGAAACCTAACAAAATTTTTGTCAGATTGAAGTTCGCAGATAAAGTTGTTTTAATCACAGGTAGTGGAACCGGTATAGGAATGACGGTCGCTAAAAAATTCATAGAAAATGGAGCAAGTGTGATCATTTTAGGCAGAAGAAAGGAACCCCTCGAAAGTACATCAGAAATGCTAAACAAAATCATTAATGAGAAGAATTCAAAAGGATTTGTAAAGATATTTTCAGGAGTAGATGTGAGTGACGAAAAATCAGTTACAGATATGTTTGATTCATTGAAGAATGATGGAATTAGTGTAGATGTAATAGTGAATAATGCAGGAGTTTCAGGACCGGTAACATGTTTCTCTCATGCATCATTAAAAGATTTTAGAAGTACAGTAGACATTCATCTCACAGGAACTTTTTGGACATCCGTACAAGCATTGAAGGTTATGAAGGAGGGAGGAAAAATTATTACAATTTCAACATTCTTTGCTGAAGAAAGACCACTAGAGCAGAGACCATACAGATTCAGAGGCCCATACACAGCATCACAAGGTGCAAAAAATAGATTAGTAGAAGCAATGTCATGGGAGTTAACTGAAAAAGGAATTATTTCAATTGGAACCAATCCAGGACCAGTTCATTCAGATAGAATTTACAAAACAGTTTATCCAAAAGCAGCATCAGAATTTCTCAGAGTTAGTGGGTTTGAAGATTTAGAACCCACAGAAGTAGAGGCTGCAAACAAAGAGCTTGTTGAGTTACTTGGTGAAGATGAAGATACAATCAAAAATGGAATTAAAGTTGCTGCAGAAAAATTAGGAAAGCAAGAAGCCACATTCACAAATTTACTAAACAAAGTTCAAAGTATTGCAGAAAAAATTCAGAAGAACACATCAACAATGATTGCAGATCAACAATTCTTATCACAAGATCAGGTTGCAACTACAGTTTTAACACTATCAGATGATGATCAAGCAAAAATTCTAAATGGAAAAATTATTCCAGGAGACAGAGTTTTCTATCCAGTTAGATCACATATTACATCAGTTCCAGAAACTGTAAAACAACATGATTATTCATCAAAAATTGCAGTACTGACAATTGATGCAACAGATGAAGAAGATGCAAAGAAAGCTGAAGAGATTGCAACAAATGTTCAATTAAATGGAGGTCAAGCAATTTGTTTTATTTCAGACAAATGCCCAAAAGAAATCCAGGATTCAATATCAAACAAGTTCCATTCACATGTAATAGATTTTGCAAATAATGAAGAAATTACAAGGTGGTTTAACACAGCAAAATCAAAAGGAGATATTGAAATATTTATTCACATAACCGGTAAAGTCCCAGCAATTTCAAGATTAACAGAGTTATCCAGAAGTGAATGGGATGGATTGACAGACAAATTCATCAACATTCCAGCTACTGTCAGTCAAAATGCAATGAGTGTTTTTGTTCCTAATGGCTCAGATGATCCAAGACTTTTCAAAGATGCAAAAGGACGCATCATAATAATTGGTCCAGACCTACCTCACGGTAAAAAAATAGGCGGAGGTGAAAGAGCAAAAGTGGAGGTATTCAGAGGAGCCCTAAGACCATTTGCAACAACCGTAAACCAAGAACTAAGTGATGTATTGAAGTCAAATATCAGAGCATTCCTAGTATTAGCAGGAACAGTAGACGGAAAAGAACCAAACAATGCCAGAATTACAGACACAGTGAATTATTTGATATCTGACGATTCAAGATCTAGCGCAGAAGTAATTTTCTGTCCTGATGAATCAAGATAAAAAATGGAAAAATTCAAATCATTAAAAGTAGGAAACGCCTTTGTTTCAACAACAAGTATTTCAAAAAAAGAATTAGACGAATATCTAGGATTTTCAAGAATAAAAAATGCAATGTTTGAGATAGACTCTGGAAAAGACGAAGACCGAGTAATTTCAGGAAGAGCAATTATTTCAAGAATGGAAGGAGAATTTACAAGATTGAGACAAATTTATGGAAATTATATTGTCCTATATGGAATTGATGGAGATGAGGAATGGAAAAATAGACAAACCAGATTCTTAAGACCAGTTTACACAGACCAGGTTATACGACTCAAATTTACAATTTCAGATAAAAGAGACATTGATGAAGAATATGGTTTGATTAGTGTTGATTTTGAAGCTACCTTTGAAGGTGGAGAATTAGTGTTAACATCAAAAAAAAATCTTTACAGGATTAAAAAAGAGCCTCCATCGAATCGATAACTAATTTTACCGCAGCAGCTAAAAGAACTATTGTTACAAGAATTTTTAATTTTCGTTCTTTAATTTCTAATGACAATCTAGCACCAAGTAAACCCCCACCAAAAGCACCAATTGCTAGTAGAAAGGCTTGTAAATAATCTGGATGTCCTAATGCAGAATGTACTAAAAGACCACTAAGAGATGCAAACATCAAAACAAGCTGTGCCGTAGGGGCAGCCTTTCTCATAGGAATGCCTATTCCAATAACCATTAAAGGAACAAAAACAATCCCTCCGCCAATTCCAAACAAGCTAGATATTACACCTGCAAAGAGACTTGCACCTGCAGAAATTATCATCATTAATGCAGTTTTATTGTATGGTTTTTCATCAACCGCACGTTTTACAAAAATGTAAACTGCAGAAGCAATTAATACAAATGCAAATAAAATCTGAAACGCTACAGGAGTCATTACATCAGAAACAAATGCGCCCAAAACAGTTCCTGGAATACACATTAACCCAAGTTTAATTCCAATTCCAAATTCAACACGTTTTTGGCGTGCATATGACACAGTAGATGCTACTGAATTACTAAAAGCTGCAAAGAGACTGTTACTTGCAGCAAGTGAAGGAGGAAATCCAGCAAAAGTCATTGCAGGTACAGCAATGATTCCGCCACCAAGCCCAACAATAGAACCCAATACTCCAGCTGCAAATCCCAAAGGAATTAGCCATAAATTTTCATACATTGTAAGTTAGGACAGAAGATCATGAGGTATATTAGATTTAGGAAAAAAAATTTAACTGCAATGACAACGTATTGACACCATGACTAAAGCATTTGTTTTGATTAATTGTGAGTTAGGTTCAGAAGAACAGGTTATTTCAGAGCTAAAAACATTTCCAGATGTCAAAGAAGTTCAAGGCACATTTGGAGCATATGATATCATTGCAGAAATAGCATCAGAGTCAATTGAAAAAATTCGAGAAACCATTACATGGAAAATTCGTAAAATTGAAAAAATTCGTTCCACATTAACACTAACGAAGATTGAAGGTCAGGGAGAATAATTACACAGGGGCAATATAGAAAATTACACTCACGCTAGTTGTAATTTCTTCATCGCCAGACATAATTGGTGCAGATTTTATTGAAGACTCCATTGCCATGCCATCAAATGAGGCCCTCATAGGACTATCATAATATGGAGTTACACTATCATGTATAACTACAGATTTCACTCCAACTATTTGTTGTTTCAATGGGGCAAGTGCTTTTTCGGCTTTTTGTGTGGCATCAGTTATTGCATTGGTAATTAAATTATCACTGATTTTTTGAGATTTATCATCAGACAATTGAAAAGATACAGTGTCAACACGATTCGCACCAGAAGATACAGCAGCATCAATAATATTTCCAGCTAAATTAATTTTGTCAGTTTGGATAGATAATATGTTAGAAACACGATAGCCGATTAGAATTTGTTGATAATTTCCATTAGAATCCTTTATGCTATCGTATAATGGATAAATTCTAAAATTCGATGTTTGGATATCATCTTCAGATATTCCAGAGCTAGTTAATGACGAAATAACAGAGTTTAATGAATTAGAATTTTTAGACAAAGATTCATTGGCAGTTTTTGCTTCAGATTCTACTCCAAGAACTACGATTAGTGTATCAGGTTCAGAAGATGCAGATGCAGTGCCGGTAACCGAGATAATATTTTCTGTATAATCAAATTCTTCTGTCCAGTGAGTGATTATCTCATCATTTATTTCAGATTCGGCATCTTGAGATTCAGCTTGATTCTCATATTGAGTTAAAGTTACAGCAAAGGCTAAAACAAATACAACGCCAACTATCACAGCGATGTTAATCCGAGTATCCATAGAATTTATCAAAGAATATAGTATAAAAATTCACGAGTCAGATATAGATTAGAAATGAAGGATATTCCAATGATAGACCCAGTTACAGAATTAAAAAAGTTGTTTGAAGCCAAGAAATTTGATGCGGCAATTGAATTCTGCCAAAAACTACTAGAAAAAGATCCAAATGACCCTATTGCACTACAAAATCTAGGCACGGCATACTATATCGTAGGTGCATATGAAGATACTATAAAATGCTGTGACAAAATTATAGAAAAAGATCCAAATGAAGAACATGCAGTAAAAAATAAAATGCGTGCATTAGAAAGATTGGAATTACATGAACAGGTTTTAGAGTGTTGCGAGATTCTATTATCAAAAAATAATAAAGATGTGGATGCATTAGTTACAAAAGGTATTGCCCTTAACAAAACAGGAAAACATGAAGATGCATTAACACTGTACGATTTATCTTTAGAGTTGGATAAAACAAATGTTGATGCGTTAATGAATATGGCAGTAACCCTAAGTTATTTAGGAAGATACCAAGATTCAATTCCATATTACGATACAGTTCAACAAATAATGCCAGAATTTTCTAGAGCTGCTGTTGAAAAATCAAAAGCATTTAAAGAATTAGGGAGAGAAGACGATGCATTTTTAGCTGCACAAGGCGTGAGGTTAAAAGATGCAGAATTATTGAAACAAGATGCAAGAGATAACAAGTATTCAGTTCAACATGCATTTCTTTTGAAGAGATACAAAAGTTCAGAAAAAAAGAATTAACTACATTCTTTCAGGAGCATCAATTCCAAGTAAACCCAATGATGTTTTAAGAGTTTTTTGAAATGATACAACAAGACATAATCTTGCGTTTAGTAACTCCGTAGTTTCAGATGCCAAGACCTTAACATGTTCATAAAATGATGAAAAAGTAACTGCTAATTCATATGAATATTTTGCAATTACTTTAGGTGATAAATTATTAACAGAATCATTTACGTGAACATCAAACATTGCAATTTTTTTAATTAGATTTTTTTCATATTCAGAAGATAATAATTCAAATGCTGAATCAAAATTTGGTTTTACATCTGTTTTTTCAAGAATTCTAGATGCACGTGCAAACGAATATTGAATATAACTACAAGTGTCACCTTCCAAACGAAGTGAATTTTTCAAATCGAATGTAATAATTTTGTCAAGATCCGGTTTTATCATTTCATAACGAATTGTTCCAACTGCAACAATGTTGGCAATATTTTGAAGTTCAGATTCAGATAAATTTTCATTTCGACTTTTGGATTCATCATAAACACGTTTTGTGAGAGTTTCAAGCACGGTATCGGCATTTACATACAATCCTTTTCGCCCAGACATTTGTGCAGATTCACCATCTACAGACAAACCTAATGATTTTACAGTATCTGCACTCAGAGTCACAGATTCATAACCCAAATGCGTATATGCACCTTCTTCTTTGAATTTTGCCATCAACCCCGATACAATTTTTTGTAAACGAATCTGTCTATTATCAATAACAGTGATGACCTTACTTCCAGAGAAATTTAATTTTTTATCACCATCCAATGTTGTTTCATAAAGTATTTGGGAATTTTTTTGTGTGGAATGTATTTTATAATAAAATGGATCATCAACTAGACCAAGCTTCCAAGCAGCATATGGAATATCTTTTGCAATGTATGTTGCAACACCATTACTTCGTACTAAAATTTTATCATCCTCACCATCAGCAGGAATTACCCAACAACCAGCATTATCTCCTTCATCTTCATACTTGATTTGATTATCAGACTTGAGTTTTTCAAAAATTGTTTCCCATAATTTTGAATGTATTATTTGAGATTCAAAGTTAAGACAATCATAAAAAACTCCTAAATTCCAAACTGTTTTCAATTGTTCATTCAAAACTTTTCTAGTGATAGTTTGTGCAATTTTTGAAACTTCACTAGAGTTATCTTCAATTTGTTTTAGAATTTCATGTCGTTTTCCTTCTAATTCTTTATCAGATTCATATTTTTCAGTAGTTTTTACATATACAGTATCGCCACAATAATGATCAAATTTTTCATTATCAGGAGATTCCTGTGAAAAACCAAGTTCTGTAAAACCAACTATAATATCAGCAACTTGAAGACCAGAATCATCCACATAATTTAATATTTTAACATCATAGTTTGCTTTTTTAAGAATTTTTGATACAACATCACCTAAAATTATATTTCGTATATGTCCAACATGCAAGGCTTTGTTTGGATTTACAGAAGTGTGTTCTACAACAATTTTTTCATTATTTCCAAATTCAAGTGCGCCATAATTTTCTTCAAGAGATAAACTAATGACAAGGTTATTGAATTTTGTATAGTCAATACTAAAGTTAAGATATCCACTAGGATGTGATTCGACATTTTTGATTTCAGGCATATCATCAAAATTATACATCGTTGATAATTCTCTAGATATTTCCTGAGGGCTTTTTTTGAGCTGTTTTGAGAGTAGAAATGGAACATTACATGTAATATCTCCAAACCCAGGCTTTGCAGATTCTACTGAAAATTTGACAGGCTCACAATTTTTTGCATCTAATATTTCAGCAGTTTTACTTTGTATATTTTCAAGTAATTTGAGAAAGACCATACATTTAGAATTCAGATGATATCATATCTAAGCCTTCCAATAGGCCTTCACCCGAATTTTTTGTGGTTACAATTTTGGCAATTTCTTTTAATTCGGGAATTGAATTATTCACTGCAATATTGTTTTTTACAGTTCTAAATAGTGGAACATCAGTTTCACTATCACCTAAGGCAATTGTATCTTCAAGATCAGAATTTAACATTTCAAGTGCTTTGATTAATCCGGAACCTTTGTCAATACCACGGGAATTGATGTGATATGCATAACCACTGTCAAATAATCCTACATTGAATCCTTTTTCGTCTAATAATTTTTGGGCATTTTGTATATCAAAAGTTCTGTCTAGAACAACTTCAGTAAGTCTAGGAAATACAGGCTTTTCTAAAATTGGTTCATCGATTATTCCTTTTAGATATGAAAAAGCATTTTGACATTCATCTTTATTTCCAAGCAACTTGTGAGTCATTACTTCTCCATGAGTGATACAACCTCCATTTTCACCCACACCGAGTAATGTTAGTCCACCAAACATAGAAAGAATGTACGCCTCTACTGAAGAACGACCAGTGACAAAAATTACATGATGCCCATCATTTTTTAAATTTCTTAATTTTTCTAGAGCTTTTAGATGAATTGTTCCAAATCCATTTAACGTAATGGTTCCATCAATATCGACTGCAAGAACTTTTTTCTTCAATGATCTTTCATTTTAGATACCATTAATGAGTAAAGCGTTAGAAACCTTTGATATTGAGTTAATTTGTAAATAAATTGAATAGTAATGGGAATTCCAGAAAAAATTAAAGCTATACAAGATGAAATACTTAGAACACAGAATAACAAAGCAACTGAACATCATATTGGATTACTAAAAGCAAAAATTGCCAAACTAAAAAGAGAGCAAGAAACCGAACAAATCAAAAAAAGTGCCAAAAAACAAGATGGATTTGACGTAAAACGGACGGGAGATGCTACAGTAGTTTTTATCGGACTGCCTAGTGTAGGTAAATCCACATTATTGAATAGATTAACAGGTTCAAAATCTGCAGTTGGCGCATTCCAATTTACAACCTTGACAGTAGTTCCAGGAGTGATGAATTATAGAGGAGCAAGAATTCAAGTTTTAGATTTACCAGGAATCATTAAAGGAGCATCAACTGGAAAGGGTTTAGGAAAGAGAATTCTTTCAGTTGCAAGAAGTGCAGACATAGTGTTATTGGTGTTAGACGTGTTTCAACCATACCATGAAGATGTGTTAATTAATGAATTAGGGAACATTGGAATTAGATTAAATCAAACACCACCAGATATTGTAATTGAAAAATCAACTACAGGAGGAATTGCAGTTGCTCAGCAAAAAAAATTAAAAAAAATGTCAGAAAAATTATTGAAGGAGATTCTAAATATTTACGGATATACTAGCGCAAGAGTTGTAATCAAAGAAGACATAGAATCAGAACAGCTTATTGATTTTATAAACGGGAATAAAACATATGCAAAAGGCATTACCATTTTGAATAAAATTGATCTAGTTGATGAGAAATTTCTAAAAGATGTATCAAAAAAATTAAAAACAGATTTTATACCAACCTCAGCTGATTCAAATAGAAATATCAATCAGTTAAAAGAAAGAATTTACAATGAATTACAATTCATTCGTATTTATCTTAGACCGAAGGGCGGAGAGACTGATTTTAAAGAGCCTCTAATTGTGAGAAAAGGGAATACAGTTGCAGATGTTTGTAACAAATTACATCGAAATATGAAAAAAGATTTTAGATTCGGATTAGTTTGGGGCAAAAGTGTAAAGTTTGGAGGACAAAGAGTCAGTCTAAATCATGTTTTAATTGATGAAGATGTCCTAACAGTAGTTAAAAAAAGATGATTCTAGAAAAAGAATTCTATGAACGAGAAACTATAACAGTAGCAAGACAATTGATTGGGAAGAAATTAACAAGAAAAATAAAAAATACAAAATTAACAGGAATAATTACTGAAACTGAGGCATATAGAGGGAAAGATGATTCTGCCAGTCATGCAGCAACAAATTTGACAAAAAGAAATAGCATTATGTTTGGACCTGCTGGAATGTCATATGTTTATTTTACTTATGGAATGTATTTCATGCTAAATGTTATTGCAAAAAGTAAAAAACAAAATGCAGGTGCAGTTTTAATTCGAGGAATTTATCCGCAAGATGGAATTGAAATTATGATTAAAAACAGAGGGATGAAAGATATTAACAATATTACAAATGGACCAGGAAAGCTAACAATTGCAATGAATATTTCAATGAAAGAAAATAATCTAGATTTGACAAAAAAGTCATCAATTTACATTAGTGAAGGAATTACTCCAAAAAAAATAAACAAATTACCACGAATAGGAATTTCAAAAGCAGTTGATAAAAAGTGGAATTTTAGTATTAATTCAAAAGATTATTTTTGATCTTTATCATCATCTTCTAGAGTCCAAGGAAGAAAGCGTCCAAGTATACGACTCCAATCCATTCTTAACATCAATACAACTACAGCCGTCATTACAGCGCCAAAAATAACAATACCAATAATTATTGGAGTAGGATCATCCAAATCTTCAGGTTCTGTAATTCCAAACATTTCAAAGATTGGGTCAACTACAGGACCACTCAAATAATGAGCCAATATAACAATTGCATAACATAAAACAAGTTTTCCAGTTAAGGTTGCGATAAAAAATCGTAATGGATTGTACTTTGCCAGTCCTAATGGAACGTATATGATGTCATCAGGAATTGGAGTAGCTGCAGCAACAAATGCAGCTGCTGCACCATATTTTTTTACTAATCTTTGAAATGGCAACATACGTTGTTTTGTTTTTTCAGACATAATTTTTCGTCCACCATAACTAATTACAAAAATTATTTGTTTTGCAACAGTAGCAGTAACGGCTGCAATTATCGCAAGTATGTGTAGATCAAATTGATCACCAACAGACATTGTAACTAACAGAATAAAAGATGGAATCGGAACAAAAGGGATTAAAGAACCAAAGAAACTAACTAATGCAAGTCCTAGATATCCAACTTCTGAGGAAAAGAATGGAATAAAGTCCCAAAGATCCAATAGATTATAAAATTTACAACCGTATATAAAAAAATGGAATTTAATTAATCATTAAAATATTCGAAAAGTAGCAATTAGATGAATGACTGAAAATGAAGACTATGAAATAGCAGATTTAATCTCAAAAATCAGCCCATACATCAGATTTATCGGAGTAATTAGTAAGACAGGGGAGCTTCTTTCCTACTACAGAAGAGAAGATTTAGATCCACTATTAGACCAAAAAAAGACACAATACCAATTTGCACAAATTGCATTAAAAACAGAACTAGAAGAGCAATTTGATGATCAATTAGGAGACACAGAATTTGTATGGGAAGAAAGAACAGAAGTTCAAACAATTGCATTTGCAATTTCTTCAAAAAGAATTTGGATTACAATTGACAAAAAGGTCATTCGTTCAGAGATGCTTAGAATTATAGATTCATGTCTTCCAATTGTTAAACGTTATTCGTAAGATATTATAAAAATAAAAAAAAGATAGTAGTTACTCGATAATAGATTGTTAAGAAAATTAATTTGAAATTACTAATCTTAGTCTACTTTTTTCACTGATTTTGCGGCTGGGCCTTTTTCTGATTCACCAATTTCGAACTCAACTTTATCGCCGTCGTTAATTCGACCTTGAACTTCTGTCATGTGAACAAACAAGTCCTTGTCTTCATTTTCGCGTTCGATAAAACCGAAGCCTTTTGTTTGGTTAAACCATTTTACGGTTCCTGTTTCCATCTTAGTTTTTGTGGTTTTTCACCACTATATCAATTAATGAAACAATCAAATTTAATCAAAAAGAGTCATAATTGTTGGCTGTAAGACCATGCATGCCTAAGCTCATGTATGGCATGCTAACGGATTATTTACAAAATTAGATTAATTACACGTGAATCAAGTATTTTATACGTAAAATTAATCATTAGGAATAGATCGGTTTCTATACTAGTGATAATCAGAAAAAAATATGGTAAAGTACGTATGCAAAAGCTGTAAGACAGAATGTGACGATATTACAGAACACATGTTAAAAGTTCATAAATTCTCAAAATGGATTATGGAATTACAACTTAAAACAAATCCAAATACATACAAAAATTGTTTTGAGAAAAAAGCTTGAAAGTATAAAATAAAATTTTATGACTTAATTCTTTCATTTTATTCTTACATCTAATTATTTGTGTTAGATTTTAATTCATTTAAAATTAGTTGTAAGTGTGGATAAAGAAATTTGGGATGATATGGCTAGTGATTATGATAAAAGTGTAGAAGATAATCAAAATCCAATAATTATCAACTATCTTAAAAAAGAAATTGAAATTCTCAACACATTATGTAAGAGAGTTTATGATTCAAACAGAAAGTGTTCAATCATAGATATGGGTGCAGGAACCGGACGAGTGATATTTGCACTAGACGATAAATTACAAGAGAATACCATAAAATTCTATGGAGTTGAAGTATCAGAACAAATGCTAAATCATGCAAAGCTAAAAAATCAAAATCATGATGGTGTTTCAAAGATTGAATTTTTAAAATTTGATCTAACAAAAGATAATTTACAAGAATATTTTCAATTAGATGAGACAAATATTGTAATGTGTTTATACAATACACTAGGTGTTATTCCCTCAGATAAACGACAAAAATTCATAGACAATATGAAAAGTATAGCAGGGAAAAATGGATTAACAGTACTAACAGCATTTAATGGAGATAACTTTGGTTTTGTAGCACCAAAATTATACAATTCCATGATGCCCATGATTAAACAAATAGATCAAGATTCCTTCGATGAAAGAAATAAAGTTTTTCAGAATGGTCTTGGTTTTAGAAGTCAATGGTTTAGAAAAAATGAATTAAAATCAATGTTAGATACCAATGTAGAGCCAATCCCAATTAATGTAACAATTAATGACATATCTTATATATTTGGAAATGTGTTTGTAGACAGAAATATTTGAGAATTATTTTTAAAGATGTGTCGGAGGTTCGTGACTTCCACATGGATGAATGTTTTCACCTTCATCTTCACATGTTTCAATATGACATTTCATAATGTTTAATTCTTTTACTAATAAAAAAAGAATTAGCTTTTATTTTATTCATAAAGCCAACATGAAACATAACCTGTTTTAGTTTTAATTTTTGGAGGATCTTTTTTACATTTTTCCATTGCTTCAGGACATCTATCATAAAACTTACAACCATCAGAAGGATTTACCAAATTTGGAGGAATTCCTGGAATGAATTTTGGTTTTGTATTTTTTGATAAAACAGGAATTGATTTTAGCAGTCCTTTTGTATAGGGATGCTTTGGTTCAAGAAAAATTTCTTCAGAAGTTCCAAATTCAATCATTTGTCCCCCATACATAATTCCAATTTTTTCAGCAACCTCTGATAAAACTGCCAAATCATGAGATATTATCATGAATGATTGACCGTCTTTTTTCAATTTTTTAAAAAGATTAACAATTTGAGCTTGTATTAGAACATCCAGTGCAGTAGTAGGTTCATCTGCAATTACAAACTTTGGTTTTAAAATTAACGCCATAGCAATAACAACTCGTTGTTTCATACCTCCGCTTAATTCATGAGGAAATTTCTTCAATACAGATTCGTCCAAATTGACAGAGTTCAAAGATTGAAGTATAGATTGTTTTGAATCACCTTCAAAATTGTGTTGTTTTAGAACTTCTTCAAATTGTTGTTGTATTGAAAAAACAGGATCAAGTGAGTTCATTGCACCTTGAAAAACCATGGAAATTTCTTTCCAGCGTATAGTCTTGTTAAATTCATCGTCTGGTACATCAAGTAATGATTTTCCATCAAATTGTATTTTTCCAGAATAAATTTTTCCATTTGAAATCATTTGAATTATAGATAAGCCTAGTGTACTTTTTCCACATGCACTTTCTCCTGCAATTCCAATTGATTCTCCCTTGTCTATTGCAAATGTGACATCCTCTAATGCATGAACTAAACCTTTTGAAGTATTATACCGAGTAGTCAAATTTTCAATTGAAATAAAACTCATATTCTTAGTTAGGAGAGGTTAGATTAAGTTTTTACTTGTGTATATTTTCAACATTACATGGATATTTCAAGAACACATCTAATTGAAGATCTGAATTCATCCATGGAAGGAAAAGATGTTATTTTTGGAGGTTGGGTAGTAGATCTTCGAAAGCTCGGAAAAATGGCATTTTTGACCGTTAGAGATGTTACAGGAATGTGTCAGGTTATAGTTAAAGGAGATTCAATGAGTTTACTAGAAGGATTAAACAGACAAAGCGTTGTAAGAATTTTAGGGAAGATACAAGCTAGTAAAGCAAAAGATTTCGATTTTGAAGTTTCTGCGACAGAGATACAAGTTCTTGCAAAAGCAGAATATCCGCTTCCAATAGATCCAATTGGAAGATTAGAAAGTGATATCGATAATAGATTAAATTCAAGAGCCCTAGATATGAGAAATCAGAAAACAGCATCAATCTTTAAACTTAGAAGTAAAGTTTTAGCATCAATTAGAGAGACTCTCATTAAAAGAAAATTTATTGAAATTAACACACCAAAGATTATCGGTAGTGCAAGTGAAGGAGGAGCCGATTTATTTGGTCTTGACTACTTTGGACAAAAAGCATACTTGGCTCAAAGTCCACAATTATACAAAGAGCAGATGACAATTGGATTAGAAAGAGTATTTGAAATTTCATCATTTTATAGAGCAGAAAAATCACACACAGGAAGACACCTGAGTGAATTTACTAGTGTAGATATTGAGGCTGCAATGATGGATTATACTGATGTGATGGATGTTTTAGAATCAATTGTAGTGGATGTTTTCAAAAATACATCTGAAAATTGTAAAACAGAACAGCAGGAAATTGGATATGAGATTAAAGTTCCAAGTTCACCATTTGAACGAGTAACATACACACAAGCATTAGAAGAATTGAGTAGTATGGATATCAAGATAGAATTTGGAGAAGATTTACAGGATTCACATCTTCGTAGTTTAGGAGAAAAACATCCAGGATTCTTCTTTTTGACAGACTGGCCTATGAAACTAAAACCATTTTACATTCATGAAAAAGATGATGATCCTACACTTTCACGTTCATTTGACTTACAATATGGATATCTTGAATTATCATCAGGAGGACGTAGATTACATGATCCAGAGCAGTTAAGATCTAGATTGAAAGAACAAGATTTAGATCCTACAAGTTTTGATGAACATTTGAAAACATTTGGATGGGGTATGCCTCCACATTCAGGTTGGGGAATGGGGTTAGATAGATTAATGACAGTTTTGATTGGAATTGACAATGTTAGAGAGGTAGTTTTGTATCCAAGAGATCCAGATAGGCTCAAACCATAAATTTTATTGAAAAAAATTAGATAAAAAAAACAAACATTGGTGACAGTGTTAGATATCAGATTAAATTGTATTTTGAACAATTAGTATGACAACTGAAGAACGTAGCAGAGCCGCAATATTGGGATGGATAGGTCACGATCTTGCAGCACTAAAACGAAGTTATGCATCTGTAAAAGGCTGGGAAACTAGAAGGAAAAATTAACAGTACTATAATCTACTGATAATTTCACTAGTGAATTCCTGTGTGGATTTTTCTCCACCGATATCTTTAGTGGTAATGCCAGATTTTATCAAATCCAATACCACCTCTTCAAGTTTTTTGCCTGCAGAAATACAATCAGAATCATTATTTTTTGAGCCCAACCAATCCAACATCATTTTTGTAGAAAGTATGAATGAAGAAGGATTAGCGATTTGTTTTCCAGCAATATCAAAAGCAGCGCCATGAACGGGCTCGAATAAACCAAAATTATCACCTAAATTTGCAGCAGGTGCCATGCCTAATCCACCAACAACTTGAGAGGATTCATCAGATAAAATATCGCCAAACAAGTTTGTAGTCACAATTACATCAAATTCATGAGGAGCTCGAATCAAGTTCATAGCGCATGCATCAACATACATTTCATCAAAACTAACATCAGGATAGTCTTTAGATACTTCTTCACAGCTTTTGGCAAAAAGACCATCGGTCAATTTCATTACATTTGATTTATGAACACATGTTACACGTTTTTGTTGATTTCTATCAATTGCAGTTTCAAATGCATGTTTTGCAATTCTTTTTGATGCTTTTTCACTAATTATCCGTAAGGCAACCGCAGTGTCATCTACCTGAAATTCTTCACCAGTATAAAGATCTTCAGTGTTTTCACGTACAATTACAAGATCAATATCGTTTCGTAAAGCAGGAGTATTTGGATATGATTTTGCAGGACGAATATTTGCATACAAGTCTAACTTTTGTCTTAATGCAACAATTACATCTTTAGCACTTTCTCCAACAGGAGCTTTCAAGCATGCATCAGATGATTTGATTGATTCGAAAACATCATCAGGTAATGCATTACCTGTTTTTTCAAGTGCAGTATCACCAGCTACAAGAGAGTTAACATCAAATTTTACATTTAGTTTGTCATGAATTGTATCTAAAATTGTTTTTACAGATTCAGATAATTCAGGACCAATTCCATCGCCGGTTATTAAAGAAATTTTATACATACACAATCACCTAAAATATTATAATGATTAAATCTTCTTTTCCTTTAGAACATTTTTTAACATTATACGATTAATTCCATCAACCATAGCTTGTACACTTGTTGTTACAATGTCCTCACCCACAGATTTTGATGAGATGATACTACCACGTGCATCTTCAACTTTTACTGTCACCTCACATAATGCATTAGCACCACCAGAAATAGAATCTAATTTGTATTCCTTTAATCGTACTTCATCAGTTATCTGACTTGTAATTTTCTGTATTGCATTTAATGCTGCATCGACAGGACCAACACCAAAGTCAGTTGCAGAAAATTCTTGTCCATCAACATTTAATTTTATAAATGCATAAGGCATTGTTCCAACACCAGTGGATACAGAGAATCCAGTCAATTGAACAATTCGTTTTAATTTATTTTCACCAATTACTTCATTCGCCATAGATAACAATTCAACTTCAGTAACTTGTTTCCCCTGATCACCTAATGCCTTTACTTTTTCTAAAATTTGTTTTGTTTGTTCTTCGTTTGGTTCAATACCATACTCTTTGAGCATTGCATTCATACCGTGAATTCCAGCATGTTTTCCAACCTGTAACCAACGTGTTCTTCCTACAATTTCAGGACTAATTGGCTCATAAGTTAGAGGATTGTTCAATACACCATGAGTGTGAATTCCAGATTCATGACCGAATGCATTTTCGCCAACTATTGCTTTGTTTGGCTGTACAGACATTCCTGCTAATTTTGAGATATATCTAGAAGTTTCATAGATTAATTTTGTATTGATATTTGTATCCCATTTTTTCTCAAATTGTAAACTGGTTAAGGCCATAACAAATTCTTCTAAAGAAGCATTTCCTGCACGTTCGCCAATTCCATTAATTGTAACATGGGCACATGATGCGCCAGATTGTACACCAGAAATTGCATTTGCGACAGCTAAACCAAAATCATTGTGACAATGTACACTAATTGGTAATTTTGATACTTCAATTGCATCCTTTGTGATTTCGCCAATGTATTGTGGAGTTGAATAGCCTACAGTATCTGGAATGTCAATTCTGTCAGCACCTGCACTAGCAACAGATCCAAAAACTTTTTTCAAAAATTCCCTATCAGTTCTAGTTGCATCTTCTGCAGAAAATTCTACTTGTAAACCTCTAGATTTTCCATACTCTACAGCCTCAATGGCTTTTTCCAAAGCTTCATCACGAGTCATTTTTAATTTATACTCTAAGTGAATGTCGGAAGTTGCAATGAATGTGTGTATGTAATTTAATCCACAGTCTACAGCGGCATCAATATCTTTTTTGTTTGTTCTTGCTAATCCACATAATTCTGCATTAAGTCCTTCTGCGACAATTAATTTTACACCTTCTTTTTCTCCTTCAGAGATAACAGGAAAACCAGTTTCAATTGCATCGACGCCCAATTCATCAAGTTTTTTTGCAATGTTTAATTTTTTTTCTGGAGATAATGAAACACCAGGTGATTGTTCTCCATCACGTAAAGTTGTATCAAAAATTCTAATGTTCATGCTCTTCACGCTCTAATGCAGTTATACCAGTTCGTGCCATTTCTTTTAATCCAAATTTCTTTGCCAATTCTTCAAAGGCACTAATTTGATGAGGGGTTGCAGTCATTTCTACAATAATTGACTCTTTTTTGGCATCATGTATTTTTGCAGAGTATGCACTGGCTAATTTGTTAATTTCCATACTATCCTCTGGTTTGTTTACTTTAATCTTAAACATTACCAACTCTCTATACACAGAGTTATTCACATCTAACCTACGAACCTCAATAGTGTCAATCATTTTGTCAAGTTGTTTGACAATCTGTGTGATTTGCTTCTCATCACCGATAGTGGTGATAGTCATTCTTGAATATTTTTTATCTTCAGTGACACCTACAGAAATACTATCGATGTTAAAATTACGTGATCTAAAAAGATGTGTAACCTTAAACAAGATTCCAGGTTTATTTTCCACTTTGATTGATAAAATTGCCCAAACCATTTCTATCACATTATGATGGTAAGATCATATCCTTTAATCCAGTTCCAGGTGCAACAAATGGCAATACATCTTCTTCAGGATCTATTGGTATGTCGATTACAGTTGCAACATCACTTTTCAATGCAGTCTTAATTGCACTGTCAAGCTCATCCATTGATTGCGCACGTAATCCTTGTGCACCATATGATTCAGCTAATTTAACATAATCAGGACATTTTTTTAGATCAACACCAACCATGCGACGGTCATAAAATGTTCTTTGCCATTGTGCAACCATTCCTAAAGAATAATTGTTTATCAAAAATACAATTACAGGCAAGTCCTCTAATACTGCAGTTGCAAGTGAATTTTCGGTCATGTTAAAGCTACCATCACCTGCAATGTCAACTACAGGAACATCAGGACGTGCAGTTTTTGCTCCAATTGCTGCAGGAAATCCCCAGCCCATGGTACCCAAACCAGTAGAGCTAAAGAAGGTTCCAGGATGTATTGCATCAAAAAATAATGAGGCCCACATTTGATGTTGACCTACTTCAGTTGTCACAATAGATTCGTTTGGAAGTAATTCTCTTAATTTCCTAAGAATTTTTGCAGCACCCATTTCACCAGGATGTATTTTCAAATTTTCTCGCCAGTATTGTTTAACTTCTTTTACATGTTTTAACCAAGGATTATCATCAGAGGTACGTACAGCTTTATCCATTAACATTTTTCCAAATATACGTAATGAGGCACGTACATCACCTACTACAGCTACAGAAGTTGTTTGGTTCTTTCCAATTTCTGCAGGATCAACATCCATGTGAATAATTTTCAAGTTCTTTTCAAACTCTGCAAATGTACCAACAGAGCGGTCTGAGAATCTAGTTCCAATCGCCAAAACACAATCAGCTTCAGTCATCAATTTATTGGCTTCAGCATGTCCATGCATTCCAATTGGACCTAAGGATAACGGATGATTTTCAGGAAATGCACCTTTACCTTTGAAGGTAGTTACTACAGGAATCATTAATAATTCAGCTATTGATTGTAATTCTGCAAATGCAGATGAAATGATTACACCACCACCAGCAAGAATTATTGGTTTTTGTGCAGATAACAATAATTCAACTGCACGGGCGGTATTTGTAATATCAGGATCAGCCCAAGGATGATAACCAGGAACTCTTACTTCATCAGGAAAAGTAAATTTACCTTCATTTTGTTGAACGTCTTTAGGAATATCTAATAATACAGGACCAGGTCTTCCAGTTTCTGCAATGTAAAATCCTTGTTTAACCATTGTTGGAATTTCTTCAGGAGTTCGTGGTTGATATGAATATTTTAATGCAGGATTTGCCATACCGATGATATCACTTTCTTGAAATGCATCTTTTCCAATCATTGCCACAGGAACTTGACCAGTTACTGCAACCATTGGTGCAGAATCTGCTTGTGCAGTTGCAATTCCAGTTAACAAATTGGTCGCACCAGGTCCAGAAGTTGCAAAACATACTCCAGGTTTTCTACTTACTCTACCAAAACCATCGGCCATATGTGCAGCAGATTGTTCATGTCTTACTAAAATATGACGAATGTTACTTTTTCCCAATTCATCATACATTGGAAGGTTCGCACCTCCCGGTAGACCGAAGACTTCCTTTACTCCTTCTTTTTCCAATGATTTCATTAGCGCAGTTGCGCCGATCATATTCTCCATTTTATTATTATCATTCATAATCCTAATTTAAATCGGTAAATTGGCTGTTAGTTTACAGCAGCAGGTCAACTAGCAATGAGATACCAAAAGTGCTAATTGTTGCTTGTTGTTGCAATGAATCAAAATCAGGCGATCGACTAATAAGGCTTCCTTTTTAGAAATGATGTAACGTGTCTGAACAAGAAGAGATTATAAAAATTGTAGAATCATTTTTTGAAATCGGGAAATCAAAAAAATTAGAAATTCTAAAAGATATTCAAATTAATGATTCGTCTTTTTCAAGTTTTAGCGATGTACCGCCATATGATCTAAAAGATTTTTCGACAACAGTAGCATTAGAAGAATTAAGATTCATCAGTATTTCAGATTATGATTATATCATTAATAATGTGAAAGTTAGTATTTTTGGAGATACTGCAATAGTCGCTCTTGAATTAATACAAAAGGGAATGCTGGTAGACAATAAAGCATTCACAGGAGAACATATCACAATTCCAGGTAGAGCAACATTCGTATTAATTAAAAAACCGACATGGAAGATCGTACATCTT
>JAOMBO010000009.1 GCA_028344575.1 Candidatus Nitrosopelagicus sp.
TAAAAATTATTACTCTATTTGTGGTAAATCTAATTCACAATTAAAACTAGTCTCTGGTTCATCCCAGTCTAATGTTTTATCTTTCGAAATCATTCCTAATGGGTCGTATTTGTCAAAGCGTGTTTCACCTGCAATTGCACTTAAGAGTACAACATTTGTGTTGCCTGAAGTTGACATGTCCACTTGAGAATTTTCTTGATCAAAAATACCTCCTAGTATGTTTGAAATTGAATTGATTACTCCTACTGGAATTTTATCTGCTCCATAAACGTACAGCATTGAACGTTTGATACTGTTTGGTGGTGCATCTTCGTATAACATTTTGATTGAATCTTTTACTGAATCTTCAATATTTTCTGTATTACGTGATGTTGACATGATATTTGTATCGTCTGTTAATGATGATGATTTGATTGATGTTGCAAGACATTTGATTGCATTATTTGTTACATCATAACATTTTTCTGTAGTAAAGTCTGGATTACTGTCCAATATTGCATCATTATCGATAATTATTGTTGAATCTGAATTCATTTTCAATCTTTTCAATGAGATTCCAGATTGGAAAATTCTATTTTTCTCAAATTTGAATGGCATTATTGCAAATGATAGAACATTTTTGTTTTGTTCTTTACAAATTGAGGATACTACTGGGGCTAATGCTGCTCCTGATTTTCCTGCAAGATTTGCCATGATTATGACTGTCTCATATGTGCTCATATGTTCGGCAATTTTTTCACTTTGTTCCATAGCACAGCCTCTAATCAATTGAACTGATGGATTGATGATTGATTTTGTGGAAATATGGATTGAATTATGTTCTGAAACGTCTTTTTTATCTTGACTAATTTTTAATGAATCTGCGCCTAGAACTTCTCTCATTTCTGAGGCTAATTTTATGCCTGCTCCTCCTAGTCCTATTACTAGTACTGGCTCTTTAACTTCAAAAGTCATGTACAGTATCGCAATTTCTGATAAAAAACTCTTTACTTAGTTTTGATTATAATTCCGATCTAAAATTCTTGAGTCCTTTACCTGATTATCTTCCCAATCAGGCTGTGAACTGTGGCATCAGTAATTTCTACTGTTCTGATGTCACCGATTTTAGGCTCTTCATTTACAAATATTGGTTTGTATGCAAAGTTCCTGCCTCTTTTTTGGTCCTTAAACTCTTCATCAAAAACTACTTCTCCTTTCCATCCAATCCATTTTTCATTATTTTCTTTCGAAATTTTACAGATTAATTCATAAGCCAACTTACTCCTTCTCTTCATTTCTGTCATGTCAATCTGTTTCATTTCAGCTGCATCTGTTCCTGGTCTTGGACTGTATCTTGATAAATTTCCAATATCGGGTCTTGTATCTTCTAACAACTGCATTGTCATCTGAAAATCTTCCTCAGTTTCAGTTGGAAATCCAACTATGATGTCTGTTGAAATTGTAAATTTGCCAAATTTTTCTCTAAACTGTTGTGAAACATCTCTGAAAGTTTTAGCAGTATGTCCTCTTTTCATATCATTTAGAACTTTATCACTTCCACTCTGAACTGGGACATGTAAAAATTTGAAAACTTTACTACTCTCAAATGACTTTAGTAACCCTTCACGGATTCTTGGCATGTACATTGGATTCATCATTCCTACTCTCATAAAGAATTTTTCTGGAATCTCTGAGACTGTATTTACTAATTCTGATAAATCTGAATTAATATCAAAACCATAACATCCGTTATCTGTTGATGTAAGCCACACCTCACAACATCCCTCTGATAATTCTGTCTTAACTTGTCTTACGATATCTCCTACTCTATAACTTTGTAAATCTCCTTTTGATATCTTTGTTTGACAAAACGTACATTCACTCATACATCCACTTGCGATCTCAACAATTCCTACTGCTGGATTTAGACGAATTTTTGGTAATCCTACCTTTGAAATATCTGAATCCTCTAAAGCGATAGTTTTCTTTCCATCAAGTGTTGATTGAATTACTTGTAGTGTTTTGCCAATTGAATTTGGGCCTAGTAAACTTGCATTTTCTGCAAATTTCTCTACTTTGGTTTTTTCTGCTTTTGGTAAACATCCTGCTACAACAAGTGGCTTTGAACTAGAATCCATAATTTTACGAATCATCTTATCTGCTGTGGCATCTTTTACTGAACAAGTAACGATAACATTGAGATCTGAATCTTCTGAATTTTCTGCTAAAGTATGTCCTCCATTCACAATTAAGCCTGAAATCATTTCAGAGTCTGAATAACTAGCAGAGCAGCCATAAGCCTCTACGAAAATTTTTGCCATCTTAACTTAACAACGAACTGACTTCTTTATTTGTCATCAACTTCTTTGAGACAACTAATTCTCTAATTGTTTTGCCTGTCTTGAGTGATTCTTTGAACAAGTCTGCAGATTTTAGATATCCAATTTTTGGTGTAAGTAGTGTAACGATTACTGGACTATTTTCAATATTTTCTCTAAGTTTACTTTCATTTGCGGTCAAACCATCAATTAGATTTGCTGAAAATATTGGCAAGAAGTTTGTTAGCATATCTGTAGAATCTAAAACTGCCTTTAACATTCCTGGTAACATCACATTAAGTTCAAACTGTCCTGCCTGTGCTGCAAATGAAACTGTTGTATCATTTCCTATCACACTGAAACAAATCATATTCATACACTCAGCTAAAGATGGGTTCACCTTTCCTGGCATAATAGATGAACCTGCATGAACTGCTGGTATTCCTAGTTCTGCTAATCCTGCAATTGGTCCGGATGCCATCAATCTAACATCATTAGAAACTTTACCTAACTCTATTGCAAAATTTTTCAATGCCGATGATGCATTTGCTACTGGGAATTTACTTTGTAATGCATACTGCATATCTTTTTGTGGTTTAAGTGATAATTTTGATATTTTACTTAATTCTAAAATTACTGCTTTTCTATATCCTTTAGGTGTATTTGCACCACTACCTACTGCTGTACCGCCTAATGCAATTAGTTCTAATTCCTTTTGAGATGAAATGATCTGATCTCTTGCATTAGTTAGTGATGTTGCATAAGCTGCAAACTCGCTTCCAAGCGTAACTGGTAGTGCATCCATTAAATGAGTACGTCCAAGTTTTTTATATTTAGAAAATTGCTTTGCTTTTTTATTAATTGATTTTATTAATTTATCAATAGCAGGAATCATTTCTTTGAATGAAAATAGTATTGCCATGTGCATTGCAGTAGGATATGTATCATTACTTGATTGAGACATGTTCACATGATCATTTGGATGAAGAAACTCATACTGACCTTGTTTTTTACCTAAACCTCTTAATGCGACATTTGTAATTACTTCATTAGAATTCATATTGAATGCAGTTCCTGCACCTGAGTTTATCATATCTACTACAAATTGATCAATATATTTTCCTGAAAGAATTTTATCACAAGCCTTGACTATTGCGGTTCCTTGTTTTTTGTTAATTGCTTTTGTCTTCATATTTGCAACTGCAGCTGAGCGTTTTATCATTACAAATGACTTAATCAAATTTCGATGAGATGGATTACCTGTTACATTGTACTGCTTGATTGCCCTTCCGGTAAATGGCCCATAATATGCATCGGCTGGAATTTTTACTGGACCCAGAGAATCTTTATCTGATCGGTACTTCAACACATTCTCTAAAACATCCAAGAATAAAAACTGAATTTCTAATCCACTATGACTAACTTGATAATATAATGTCCATCTTGTTCTAGATTCTAAGATCTCAAAATGAGTAGTAGAGACATCAAAAAACTGTAGGTTTTATATAATCTAGTTCAAGCATCGAAGAACATGAATAGACGTATTAGTACTATTATGACCGTAGCTGCAATCGCAGTTATGGGAGGCGCACTATTCGGAAGTTCTATCACTGCTCCACTAAACAGTGGTACTACAATGGAAGTAGAGACATCTCCACTTGCACAAGTAGCTGCCATGGGCGGATTAGAACTAGTAATGCCTGAAGCATATGCATCAGGCCCATGTGGAGACCTACTTAACTCAGGTCGTCCTGTAGTCAACTTTGACCTAACTGGTGAAAGTGTTGATCTTCCAACAATGACCGGAAGTACCTACAGTGCAATGACCTTTAGTGGACAAGTCCCAGGACCAACACTAAGAGTTACACAAGGAGACGTTGTACACATGACATTGACAATTCCAGGTGATGAGGTAACTCAACACGGAAATGATATGCATGCATCACAAATGTCATCAAAACCTTACATGGGTGCAGTAAAAATCGGTGAAACCGGTGAATACTGCTTTGTTGCAGAAGTTCCAGGTGTTTTCAAATACCACTGCTCAGGTGTTGACCTAGCAGCAATGGACCAACACGTACTTTCTGGTATGTATGGTATTACCATTGTTGACCCACTCGATGGTTACAAAAGACTAATGGTGGAAAAGACAGCACTACAAGGCGGTGAAGTTGTAAAGGACAAACAATTCTATGATGCTGATGCACTAGAGTTCCAATTGCAATACAACCAGTTGTACTTAACTGACGCTGGTACTTACGACATGGGAAAGATGATGAGTCACTCAACATCTCAAACTGTTGTTAACGGACAAGCATTTGGTTATGTTCCAAACGGAATTCATAACTTACTCATGTTCGGCGATGCAAACAAGAACATCTTCTTAGCACAACCATGGAATTCTATGGACTTAAAACAATATCAATCACAACTACTCTTCATACCAACAGATGAGCACGTTCGTATCTTCATTGAAAATCAAGGTAACGAACCAGTCTTCTGGCACGTAGTCGGAGAAATTGTCGATAGAGTTACACAAGGTAACAGAGTTCAAGCACAAGGTACTGAAACATGGTTACTCGGTGGTTCACAAAATATGATAGTTGATATCGTATTCGACGAACCAGGCGTTTACGCAGCAGTAAACCATGATTATGCAGCTATCTATAGTGGTGCAGCAACTATCTTCGTTGCAGGTCTTCCATTAGACCCAGTTAATGAAACCGCAACCGCACTTGGCGTAGTCCAAGGTGCAGTCGATGCAGGTTCATATGCAGGTGTCTTAGGTAACCCTCACGATGCAGTTCCACCAGCAGGATTGAATACAATTTCACATCCAGCATTGAACGTACATTGCATGTGTACTGATGATGTTGCAAATGCAGCTATTGAAAACGGCGCTTTACCACTATGGGAAGTCATCCCTGCAGTAATTGCTGCAGCACAAGGATAAACTAAAACCCATTTTCCTTCTTTTCCTTTTATTTCTGAACTAGTGACTCCTAGCTACATAATTCCTGTATTCAAAAAATATTATTGATTTATCTGAACATAATCCAAATTCTGGTACCTACAAAAATTCCTACTGCTGCTATAATACACACAATTGGAATAATTTGAACTATATCAAATTGCATATTTCTCTATGGTGACTAGATAATTTTAGTAATTCCCCACTTTCAAAATCATTATATTAAATGAATTCAGGCTTTTTGCATGAGTATGAATCAATCAGTTTTGATATGTGATCAAGTAAATCCTGTCTTAAATGAAATTTTAGAAAAAAATGGATTACAAATTACATATGAGCCAGAAATCACTCCTGAACAAATTCAAGATAAAATTGAAAACTTTGAAGTCGTCATAGTTAGAAGCAGAACAAAAATTACAAAAGATATGATTGACAAAGCAACCAAATGTCAAATTATTGCAAGAGTTGGTGTTGGTTTAGATAATATTGATCAAGCAGCTGCTAAAGAAAAGAATATTCGTGTAATTAATGCAGTTGAAGGTGCAATGAATGCTGTTGCAGAATTAGTTATTGGTTTAATGTTGTCATTAGCAAGAGAGATTCCGCGAGCTGATAGAGAAGTAAGAAATGGAAACTGGATAAAAAAAGAATTGATGGGTACAGAATTACGTGGAAAATATTTGGGAATTGTTGGACTTGGAAATATTGGAAAAAGACTTGGACGTCTTGCTAGAGCATTAAACATGAACATTATTGGATATGATGTTGTTCCGATAGATGAAGAATTTTCAAAAGAGGTAGGATTAATGAAAGCTGATCTTGGTACTCTTCTTGCAAGCTCTGATTATGTATCATTACATGTTCCTTTACTGGACAGCACTAAACATTTGATTAATGCTGAAAAAATGAGTACAATGAAAAATACTTCTCGTATAATCAATACCTCTCGAGGTGGTGTAATTGACGAGGAGGCACTATATGAATTTCTAAAGGATGGAAAACTGGGTGGTGCTGCATTGGATGTATTTGAGGTTGAACCCGCCACTTCAAACAATCTGGCAACCCTACCAAACTTCATTTCTACGCCTCACATGGGCGCTCAGACAAAAGAAGCTCAGTCTTTAGCTGCAAATGTTATAGCAGAAAAGATAATACAAATCCTTAGAGGCGTTACTTAGGATTGAAACTAAAGACTGTATACATAACCGCACTTATTTTCTCTATAATGATCCCATCAGCATTTGCTGATACTGTTTCAACTGAAATTGATAGTACCACTTATGATATTGTTTATACTGGAAATAATGTCGTTTTAAAATCAGCTACTGCAGACCTTGATTTCATATCCTTAATCTTTGAAACAGAAGTTTCTGGTTCTGATGGTGATGTATCTATTACATTCCAAAGAGACTTTTTTGATGCCAAACTTGGATACTCTGACGATGATTTCTTTATTTTATCTGATGGAGATGAAATCCAATTTGCAGAAGTAAAAACTGATGAATCTAGAACTTTATCATTTTCACTTTCTGCAGGAACTGAGGAAATAGAAATTATTGGAACAATTCTTGCAAACAATTCATTTTTGATAGAACAAGAACAACAAGCACAAGATTCAGCAGCACAAGCACAAGCTGACGTAGAAGCAGCAGCACAAGCACAAGCTGACGCAGAAGCAGCAGCACAAGCACAAGCTGACGCAGAAGCAGCAGCACAAGCACAAGCACAAGCTGATGCAGATGCAAAAAATGCTGAAGAAGAAAAACTTGATAAATTAATGAATGCATGTGGTGATGGAACTATTTACGAAAACGGTGAATGTGTTTTATCTCCTATGGGAAAAAATGCATCTGACATGAGAACGGGCCCTCTTATCTATTCTATAGTAATTGGAATGTCAATTGGAATTGTGATTATGATGATTTTGTGGGGAATTGGAAAGAAAAGTCACAAAGTTTTATCAGATGATGATTCTTGACCAAATGATTTCTGATCAATTGGAATTTTAATCACTCTATCATTAATTAAAAATTGTAATGCGTCTCCGTAAACTGTATCTGGAATTTGGTTATTTACCCACCATCCAGTTGTCATCCTAAACCATTCTGGTATTTCTAATTCCTGACTTGGATTAGCATTAAAAATAATTTTTTCATCAATTAAAAATTGAATACATTTTGCAAACTCATCATCTTTTGTTTGTCCGCTCACCCAGATTTTTGATATATCTTTTATCCAGTATGGTATACCAATTGTTCCATCATTAACAATCGTAAATGATGTAGTTGATATTGCACCTGAATATTGTAATTCTAATTCGTAGGTGCCTTCACTCCATATTACACTATCAAAGGCAAATGGAGCAATTATTCTTGATTCCTCTTGTGAGATAAGCAATGACAATAACTGACTTTTATTTCCATTCGTATTTGTAATAAAAATAACTGCATCTTCTCCTGTAACCTCAGAAACTATTATTTTATAATCTAATTTTTCTCCATAATTATAACTGGAAGATGAAATTATTATCTCAACATCTTGCATATTTTGAGCATAAGCACTACCTGAAAAAATAATACTGACTCCGAGTATTAGCAGTAAATATTGTCTCATACATTACCTTTCTATTACATAATATAATGAATTTTGCATTTTTTTCTCATAGGATTATTAAGGGGATTTTTTTCTATGAATCTAATGACGATTAGCCAAGATGATGTATGGTACAAAATGTGGAAGGAAAATTCTATCGTATTAAGAGAACGTGCAATTGTATGGAGAAAAGAAGATGCAGTTACACGTATTGAAAGACCTAGTAGACTCCTTCGTGCAAGACGACTTGGCTATAAAGCAAAACAAGGAATAGTTGTAATTAGAATGCGGGTTGGTACTGGTGGAATGAGACGTCAGAGACCACGAGGTGGAAGACGTCCAAAACATCTTGGTGTAACTCGAATAAAACAAGATGACAACATGAAAACTGTGGCAGATAGACGTGTCCTTGAAAGATATCCAAATATGAAACTTTTAGGTTCTTATTTTCTGTACAAAGACGGTAAACATTACTGGTATGAGGTAATCTTAGCAGACCCATCACATCCAAGTATTGCAAAAGATAAAGAATTAAGAAAAAGAGTAATTTCTACTGCTGCATGACAAAAAAATTATTAATTTTTCTAGTAATATTGTCTATAACTATTCCATTCGCTGATGCGGTTCCGCTATCTGATAAAACCGGTCTTAAATTCACATTTCCTGTAAAAACAGATGATTATTCATTCGTAATTGAGGTTACTGGAAATTTGGATGTAACAAATCTTGATTTCGATAAAGAAAAAAAATCAATCACGTTATTTATTTTAAGTTCTATAGAAAATAATTCACTTGAGATAAGTTTTCCTAACACATTGATTGGTGGTGATTATTCAATATTTCTTGACGGTGAAAAATTTACACCAAAATTACAAGCAGGAAATTATACAACATTTGTAACAATGGATTTTGAAGGAATTGGAAAACACAAAATAGAGATAATTGGGACTACGTATCTTGATGTTTTTGAAATTAGAGATGTAATTGATTATAAAATATCTAATGGATATGTTGATGATATTGATGAAAACCAATCAACTAATTCACTAATTTTTACATTGTTTGATCCTGGCGATAATGGAATATTGTCTATAAAATTATCTGATGAGATAATGACTCCATTTGAAGATGGTTCATTTATTGTAATGATTGATGATGTAGAGTCTGATTATGTAATTGACGGTGATACTATGAATATAACATTTAATTCTAATAATGAAACAATTGAAATTTTTGGAACATATGTTATTCCAGAATTTCATGAAATTGCACCGTTAGTTCTTGCAACTTCTTTTATTGGTTTGATAGTGTTAAAAAAATACAAAAAATTATTCGTTTAATAATTTTTCAATCATAGATTCCAAATTGGCTGTTTGACCAAATGAAACGTCCCGTAGTATTCCTTTTCTATCTACTAGAATTGTAGATGGTGTTCCATTCAATTGGTACATTTCAAATGTCTCTGCTGTGTATTCTTTTGTTTTGAAATACTCTTTCACTCTGGAAAAAATCTGCTCTTTGTAATCCTCTGGCTGTGTATCAAAATCTGGTAGCTGATTTTTGATAAATGCGGTCATCTTTTCTTTAGTTGGCTCTCCTGCTTTTACCAGTGAATCCATTGCAACTGGATATGGAATTTTGTATGATAATTTTCCTTCATTGAGCTGTCCATATTGAGATAACGCCTGTTTTGTATCTCCCACAACTTCTCCTGTTGTAAGAAGCATCTCTAAATTCTCTAATGTATTTTTGTCATAATCCTCAAATGCGGTTGCCACACCCATTACTGATAATCCATCTCCTTTGAATTTTTGATAAATGTTAATTATTTCTGGAATTGAATGCATAAAACATCCTGGACAATTTACTTGAAACACTTCAACTAGTTTGACATTATCTCCTTCTTTGTCAAAGTTTGTGTCCATTCCTTGAACCCATTTTCCTAGTTTGAGGTTTGGTGCTTTTTCTCCTATTACTGCCATAAATTTTGTGATTTTGTTTTCTATTAAAAAACATAACGTCCATTTCAAAAAAAAGGAATTAAAAAGGACTGGAAAAAACCTCAAACATGGATGTAGTACCACAATCTAGAATTGATCTCTTTGCAGAGATGGAATCTCATTATGAAAAACAAGATACTGAATATTTTGTTAAATTATTAGAACATGAAGATTATGTTGTTAGATGTAGAGCCACATGCATCATAGTTGATCTTGGTGGTGAGGATAAAGTCCAATATATTGCCAAAGTTCTCAAAGATGATCCAAATGAACTAGTTCGTCATGAGGCTGCATTTTCACTAGGCCAGATGTGTTATAGTAGCGGAATTGCACCACTTGAAGATGCTACCGCAAATGATCCTAGCATGTTTGTTAGACATGAAGCAGCAGTAGCACTAGGAGTTGTTGGCTCTACAGGTGAGCCTGAGGTTTTAGAAAAAGCACTAAATGATCCTGAAGAATCTGTAAGACATTCTGCAGTAGTTGCATTGTCTAATCTTGAATTCATGAAAACATTGTGTAAAAATGAAAAGTTTGGTAAACTTACTGGCGGCTAAAGTAAACTAACTACTGTTCCATCAATAGCCGATTCAAACTTGTAAATATTTTCTACAGACGAGTCTTCAAAAATTTCTGCATCATGCGAAATAATGATAAACTGCATTGAAGCATTCTCACCTCTAATGTTTGCCAATTGTGATAGTACTTCGACTAGTGCTTTTCTACGTTCACTGTCAAGGTGTGTTGTCGGCTCATCTAATATCATGAAATTAAGATTTGAAGAACCTAAGAGATGAGCCATTCCTAATCTTAGCGATAATGCTATGCTTACTTGTTCTCCGCCGCTAAGTGATTCTAATTCTAACATGGTTGATCTAGCATAACATGTAATGTTGACATCTCTTGTCTTTTGTGAAAGTGAGATTCTTTGAATTTTTGTATTTAATTTTTCTAAATACTCTGATGCTTTTTCTGAAATTATTTCTAATGCCCATGAACGTAGGCTTTTTGCAACTGGTCCATCTATACTGTAGACATTTTTTTGTATATTTTCTAACTCTGTAACATACTTTCTTACTTTATGTAACTCATATAATGAACTCTTATTTTTTTCAAGTTGTTTTTGGGCATTTTCTATTTTGTTAGATACTGCACCAAATTCTTGATCAATTTCTCGTAATCGTTGACGATTATTTGCAAGTTCACTTTTCTTTGTTAAGAATTGTTCTTGATTAAATCCATTTGTAGTTTTTTCAATTTGTAAAATTTTTTCATACTTCATTTTTGCATGTGTATCAATTGTTGATGCCTCTAGAAGTTGTCCTGAATTAATTGTAATTGGTATTTCCTTGATTTTCTTTATTTTTTCTTTAACGGTCTCTACAATTTGTTCTAGTTCTGTTTCATTTGAAATATTATGTGTTTTTAATTTAACATCTGCATTTTCTGCTTTTCTTAATCTATCTGTTTTTTCTTGAATTATTTGTTCTAGTTCTGATTTTTCTTCTTCAAGCTGAATTAGCTTTTCACCTAGTATTCCAATCTCTTCTTCAACATGCTCTTTTTGAAATAATGGATTTAGATGATCCACTTTAGAATCACAGACTGGACATTTACCATCTCTTAACTCTAATCTGTTTGCAAATTCGCTTTGTTCTTCAAAACGAATCTTCTTTTTTCCATATTCGTCAACATCTTTCATTATTGCAGATAATTCTAAATTAAGTTTTGAAATTTCAATCTCTATCTCTTCTTTTTCACTAGCAATTGAAAAACAGTCTTTGCATTCATTTACTTTTCTTTCTTCTTCCATAACCTCTTTTTGAATTTTTTTTATTGCATCTTTTGCATATGATATTAATTCCTCTTTTTGATTTTTTAATTCTACTAGCTGTGATTCTTTCATACTGTCCTTTTCAATTTCTTGTTCAATTTGTGATATCTCTGTCTCTGTAGTCTTTTTCTCTTGTTCTAGCTTACCTATCTTTGGTTTTGAATTTAAAATCTCATTTTCAAATTCACTCATTTTATTTTCTAGTAATTCAATTTGTGTATCATCAAAACCATGTTTATTTTGTGTATCTTTTCTGAATTCTTTTAGAACTTCTTTCATCGATTCTACTGCAACATCTAATCTATCTATGCCGATTATTGTATTCAATAATTCTTTGAACTCTTTTGGTTTTGCTTTTATGATTGAATTAAGTTCTCCTTGCTGAACTATTGATGCAATTTTTAATTTTTCAAAATTCATTCCTAAAACTTTCTCTACTTCATTAGTCATGGATTCCCCAAACTGTTTTCTTTCTCCTTCTGCAATAGGCAAAAACTCTTCTCCATTTTTTTCTAAAAATTGTGCGGTTAGTGCACCTTTTGCATCGATTTGTCTAACAGTTCTGTATTTTTTCCCGTTTGCAGAAAATTCAACTTTAACTAATGCTTTGTTTGCTCCTCTTCGTATCAAACTCTTGTTATTCTTTCGCATATGTGAGCCAAACAATGAAAATGTAATTGCATCAATTATGCTTGATTTACCTGCTCCATTCTGACCAACAAATACTGTTGCATCATTGTTAAACTCTAACTTTGTATCATGATGTGCTAGAAAATCAATTAATTCAATACTATGAATCATTATCTTCTCCTGAAAAATTTCTAAAATTTTCTACAACAACTTGTGTTGCATTGTCGACTTGTCTTGTTGATAGTAATGGCAATAATTCATTAATTGCAAAATGTGCTAACTTTTCTGATTTCAAAGAATTTACTGCAAGTTTGAATAACTCTTGATCAATTTGTGCAGGTCTGTTTAATAATACAGATGATTCATCATCATTTTGAAAGATTTTCCATGAAAAATGTAATGATTTTGAGACTAAATCTGCTATTTTTCCTTCAATAGTATCACGTTCTAAATTTTCTCCATGAATTTTTATTTCAATTATTGGTTTCTTTTCTAATCCTGAAATTTTTTCGTTTAATTCTTTAATTGCTGAATCAATATTTTGAAATTCAGTTTTTATTGAAATTTGTGGTCTTGTATCGAGTTTTATCCATTCGGGCTTTGCTTCGTTATCAGAAATATCAACTTTGAAAAATCCTTTTTCTGTTTCTTTAATCCCTTCACTAGTGGTCATTTCTGTAGAGCCTGGGTATGCTAATGGTCCTTTTAGATGATCATACTGTTTAAGAAATTTATCATGAAGGTGACCCATTGCATAATATGTAAAATTCTTTGGAAGATCTGTAGAATTAACTTCACCTGCAAATTTGTTAACTTCGGTAATTCCTTGATGAAGTACCAAAATTTTATGTCCTTTATGTTTATCAGCTAAAGATTCCACGTGTAAAAATTTCTCTTCCAATCCTGCCATTTCATTTTTTCTTATCTTATCAAAACCTATGATCATGACATCTTTGTAATATACTGGCTCTCCTCTTCCCACATATTTTGAAAATTCTAAATTATGATACACATATGGAATTGGCGTAGAACGTACTCTGCTAATATCATGTTCACCTAAAACAAAAAAAGATTCTATCTCTTTTTCTTTTAATCTCTTTAATGCATTTGCCATTTGTAAAATTGCAGTTCCACTTGGATTTGGAGTATGAAAAATATCTCCTGCAAAAATTACAAAATCAACTTTATCTTGTATTGAAATGTCTATGGCTTGATTAAATGAATCATAAATATCCTGTTCTCTTTCCTCTAATCCATATTGGATTAGTCCAAGATGTGTATCTGAGATATGTGAAAATTTCATTTTAATCTAATAACAGATCTTTTTGTACTGTTCCTTGGGCTTGTCCTTTGTTTTCATCCTCAAATTTTCTTGCAATCGTCCATTGATCAACTGCATTCTGGTCCGAACCAATCACTTTACCCTTCATCTCATCAATGTGAATTATTGCTGGTAAGTTGACCCATTGACCTACCAATACAGCATCACCAACATTCAATGATGTTAACTGAGCAATCAAATCTCTACTAATTGATTCTGATGCAGATGCAATCTGATGTTGGTCATCTTCTTGAACCATTTTCATTACAGCTAAAGAGCCCATCTGACTGAGAATGCTAGGCTCAATATTTCGTGGTCTTTGTGAAACTACGCACAATCCTAATCCGAATTTACGACCTTCCCTTGCAATCTTTGTTGCCCAATATTTTGCTCTGGCGTCTTCTCCTTTAGGAATGAAAACATGAGCTTCTTCAATAATGACAAAAATTGGGCTGTTGAACATGTAACTTTTCTTTGATTTACTTTTTGCACTTTTTGCGTTACTTGCAGCCTTTCTATCGTTAAGTAATTCTTGAAGATAATATCCTAATGCAACATTTGCTTGTTTGTCACTAAATTCTGAAACATTGAGAATGTTGAGTCTTCCTTCTTTGATTAATCCTACAGGATATACCATGTCTGGATCTAAAATATCTGCAAATCTATTACGTGCATCATCAATTTTATCTTGAACCCTATCTGCTGAATGTCTTTCTTCTTTTCTTTCCGGATCACTTCCAATGTACTGTACTTGTTGATCCAATGCTTCCCAAAAACTAGACGATTCTTTAACTTCAGGCGTGAATGCTTTTCTTAAAATTCTCTGCTGAATATCTGCTCCTTCTCTAATCTCTAAAACTTCTGATAATGTTTCAGCATCTAGTAATCTTGGATTAATTTTTGCATCAATTACATTAATTTTTGGTATGTCTAAATCTGCATAGTCATTGTGATAATCAAAAATAATCACTGTTCCGCTTAATGCTGCAATTTTAGATGCAAGTAGTGAAACAAGATTACTTTTTCCCATTCCGGTCATTGCTAAAATTCCTAAATGTCTTGAAACAATTTTGTTTAGATTAATTTTTGAATCAATATCTTGGTTTCTTAAAAGATTACCAATTTTCAACCATTCATTTCTTTCAGGTGCAAAAATATCTCCAAGATCTGCTTTCGTTGCTTTAATTACTTTGGTTCCTGGTAATGGCGGAATTGCAGGAAGTATTGCTTTGCCTTTTCGTAACATTTCCAAGAAACCTAAAATCAAAATTTTTCCCGTATAACTTTTGTCTCGCTTGTTGAGTTCGGCAAGTTCAATACTTTCTTCTGCTTCATCAAAATTTTTCACATCGGATAATGCTGCACTTGTAACAAATGATGTTTCTACTAGACCTACAATTTTACCTTCATCAACCTCTATTATGACATATTCGCCTATTGGAAGTGCTCTTGATGACTGTACTGTTACTACATTTGGCTTTGATTCTCCCACAACAAATCCTAGACTCATCCTAAAACCTCCCTTGAACCAATCTCATTTGATAGTCCATGTATACTTGCCAGTTTTACAAGATCCTTTCCTGAAATTTTACAGTTATTGTGAGCCAGTTTTAGAGAATATGGATATCCGCTGATACTATTTTTGTAAATTTTATTCAATACTTGTTTGAAATCTTCATTCGTATATCCTGTTCCAAATAATTCTACTTTGATTAGCGGTAATGAATCTGCTAATCTTGCAAAAATTGATGTAATGATTTTATCTTTCCCAAATTTTGAATCTTCAAATATCTTACTAAATCCTGGTGTTCTTGCAGCATGATTATAATAAAAAATATCTCCTGCAATGGCCCCCAAATCTTCAAATTGTTTTCGTGTGTTTGATGTTTTTGAAATAAATACAACATTGTTTCTTTTTTTCATTGCATTAACCATTGATTCTGTTAATGATGCTTGTCTTGTCATAAACTGCGAATAAAGTGATCCATCCATTAAAACTAAATCCGCATTATCAATTGACATGTTACATGCATCAATCTCCATTTTACTTGCTAATGATGCTAATACTGGATTTGTATCCAATCCAAAATCGTGCAAGTCTGCAATTATCTCTCCATCTGTTTTTATCGATACTGCTGTCACTGCCCATAACTCTGCACCCTGAAATTTTGTGCTGTTGAAACTACTATCAATACCTGCAGAAACTACTTCTTGTTTTTCTGGTTTATAATCAATCCAATTTTCCTTTGCTTTTTGTATGATTTTTTCATAATTTGGTCCTTTGAGAATAGACAATGTTTTTTCACGATTGATTATTGCATCTTTGAAAACTGTATTGAGCATAATGTATAATTCCGGTTTTCATGAATATGAACATTAGGGTAGAAAATGAGCTGGCTGTTTGTCAGAACTGAATATTATTTCTTATCTTTGGATTCATCTGGTTTGGTTTTATCCCACATGTGCATATTTCCACGTAACAAAAATGAGCCTACGATAATTGTAACAAGTCCTACTACTATGAACATAAACCCTCTACCTATCACTCCAAGTTTTGACATATTCTGATCTGGAATGCATTATTATTAAGACGTATTTCTTGTGAATTATGCCAAAGCGTAAAGATATCGCAACATGGATTGCAATTCTAGCAGGTGGAATTGGGTTCTTCTTATTTTATGGTGTTGCCGCAGACCTAATGAGATAATTTACGAATTTAATTACCCGTAATCTAAACTCATTTTATGATTGAATTTGGTGACGAGATAAAAAATCTTGTAAATTTCCAAAAATTAGGTTATGTTGCAACCGTCGCTTTAGACGGCACTCCAAATCTTTCGCCAAAAGGAACAATTGCAATTCTTGATGATTCGAGATTGGTATTTGCAAACATTCGGTCTCCTCAAACAATTGAAAATCTAACAAAAAACCCTTCAATTGAAATTAATGTAATAGATCCTTTTTCTCGTCTGGGGTATAGATTCAAAGGATTAGCCGAAATTCTCTCAGATGGAGATGATTTCAAAAAAATCCTTGATTATTTTGAGAAAAAAGGTATCAAAAGCAAAATTGCTCATATTATTGTAGTAGATGTGAAATCTTTTTCTAAAGTAACCTCTCCTTCATATGATTTAGGTATCAAAAAAGATGATTTAGTAAAAAAATGGAAAAAATATTACAACTAATTTTGTGATTTCTTTTTTGTTTCGTTATGTGCCTTTCTTTCTTTATCTAATAATTGTCTGACAACCTCAAGCTCTTTTGTTGTATCTTGTAATCTTTTATTTGTTGCAGCAATTATCTGACTTGCTGCTTCAACCACATTCTTTGAATCATCTCCTTCATTATTTTTTATATCTGTCTTTTTCATTTCTCCTAATCTTTTTTTAAGAACTTCCAACTCATTTTTCCTTTGATCTAATTCCTCATCAATTTTCTTTTTTTGATTTTCTGAATCTGAAATAAATGGTTGATTTTTCTTTATTTTCTCTTCTAATTCTTTATTAATTTCTATTTTTTTGGAAATATCGTCTTGAATATTTTTTAACTCAATTTTTGAATCGCTAATATCTTTTGAAATATTATCTATACTTTGATTATTCATTTTTGTTTCGTTAGTATTTACTTGTGAAGTTTCATGTGCGCGTAATTCTTTTTTTGATTGAATTATTTTGCCTACAATTTCATCATACTCCTTTTTTGATAATTCAATTTTATCTAATATTGTGCTCAATCTTTCATTTTTCTCTTGAATCTCGCTTTCTAATTTTTTAATCTCGCTTTCTGTTTCATCTTTAATTTTTTTCAGATTTTCGTTTGTTTCCTGATAAACATTAACATCCTCTTTTTTTGTTTTTTTAAATAATCCCATTTCTAACTATTAGATCCGCTTTGCCTTTTTAATAAATCTCACATAAAATCCTCCTGCTCCGACTATTATTCCGAAGATTAAACATACAATTCCTAATTCTGGGTTATCTGTGTGCAAATTTGGTGCTAAAAACAATAACAATGCTCCAAAAATTATTAGAAAAAATCCTCCACCTTTTTTCTGTCTATTGTGTTCGTTATGGGCCATTTATTTCACGTATTTACCAATTTTCTCTGCTACGTTCTTTTTTCCAATATCTAAAATGAATGGGCCAATTTTTGGTCCTCTAGTAGTTGATAAAATAATTTGGTATAATACTTTGAAGAAATCTTTTGGTTCTATGTCGTCGCCTTTTGCAATTTGATATATCTCATTTTGTAAATCCTCAATCTCTTCATCTTTTTCTAAAAGAATAACCAGTTTACTTAGTGCTCCTTTGACCTTTGAATCTACATCGATATTAATTTCATCAGATATATCGAACTCATCTGCAAAGTTTCCTGCCATTTCAATTAATTTATCAATTTCAGCTGATGTTTCTTTGATTGCATGATAATCAATTAATTTTTTATTTATTCTGGAAACTCTATCTTCTTTGAAAATCTTAGATAATTCTAAAAGAAGTCTATAACTTACTTGGGCTGGTATCTGCTTTGGAGGAGATAATAGATTAACATATTCGTACAATCCTTTTGATTTGACCAATTTTGCTTCATTATCAATCTTAATTTTTCCAAAAAATATTTTCTCTAATTCATTATATTCGTCCATAAGTGATGGTATGTCTTCAAATCCCAATTCTCTTGCACCTGTGATTCTCTTGTAAAGCAACAATAGTATTGATTCAGGTGTTCCAAATTTCAACCATGTTTGAGATGTTACCACATTACCAAGTGATTTTGATATTTTCTTTCCACCTTTATCCAAAAACATTTCATATTTTATGTGATGTGGATGTGGGAAATTCAAAACATCATCTGCAACCCAATCATTAACTTTGACTGAATCCATGATGTCTTTTCCATATGCTTCAAATCTAATATCAAATGCACTCCATCTTGCAGCAAATTCTACTTTCCATGCTAATTTTCCAAGATCTTTTTTAATGTCTGCTTCACCTTCGTGTCCACAACCTTTGATAATTTTTCCACCAATTTCTGCATCACAACATTTGTAACGAACCTTTCTTTCATCAGATAGATACTCTGTTGCTTCTGCAACATACAATCTGTTACATTGTGCACATACCGGGAAATATGGTAAGAATTTTTGATATTTTTCTTGTCCAACTAAATCTTCAATTTTAGCTCCAATTCTTTCACTCTGTGTTAGGATTGTGTGAATCTGTTCTTGCAGTAAGCCCTCTTTGTAGGTATCTCTTGCTCTTTTGAAGGTGTATTCTATTCCTAATTTCTCTAATCCATCCAAAAGTCTACTGCTCATATTCATTCCATATGATTCATGTTCTCCTGTATGATCTGGTATTAACGATACTGGTTTTCCAATATGTTCTTCAAGCGAATCTGGAAACCCTGCTGGAATTTTTCTTAATCCATCAAGATCATCTGAGTATGCAATTAATTCTGATTTGTATCCCATATTTTCTAAAGCAAGTTTTACTCCGTATGCTCTAACGGCATCTCCTAAACTACCGATGTGAGGAATACCTGATGCACCTAATCCACTTTCAACTCTGATTAAACTTGTATCTCTACCCAACTGCTCTTCTCTTTCAATTAATTCAGATGCTAGTTTGTCAATCCATGTACCTTTCCCTATAACATTTTGTTCAGACATACTTTATCACAACTCCTTTGCCATATACGGTCCATTATTTTTATAATTTAATTTTCTATAATATTCTCTTGTACCTACTGCACTGATAACACATAATTTGTTTGATGATAGATCTGTTGCAGCAATTTCTTCTGCTTTCATCATTAATCTTTTTCCAATCCCCTGGTGTTGAAAGCTAAATTCTTCCTGCTCACCAATACCAACTGCTTTTCCTAGTACGTGTAGTTCTCTTACAATTGATGTTTTATCGGTAATTTCCTCTCTATGTGCATTTTGACTAGGTTTTCGTAGTCTCAAAAATCCATATGTTAAGTCATTTTCATCATTAAATGACAAAAATACCTCTTTTCCACCACATGCATCATAATCTATTCTTTCTAATTTTAATTCTGAAAATTCTTTTTTATTATTCAAACCTGCTTCTCTACATCTAATACATTTGCATGTTGTTCCTTGTTTTTCTAATTCCTGATGAACTTTTTGTCTTAAATTTCCCATCTTTGGACCATCAATAATTTCATCGGTTGTTATTTCTCGTTGAACTCTCATGATTCGAACCCATTTTGGAACCATTTTTTTAGATTCAGTTAAAACATTAATCATATCTTTTGTTGAATACGGTTTGTAATTTCCTAATTTATAATCATCATAAAGTGGAGTATCTTTTAAAACTAAAGCGGGATAAATTTTTAGCATATCTGGTTTAAACTCTTCCATCTCGAATAATTTTTTAAAATCCACAATGTCTTCTTTTGGACTCATAGTTGGAAGTCCTGGCATCATATGTGCGACAACTTTGTATCCTGCATCTTTTGCAATTTGAAATGAACTTATCACTTGTTGTAAATTATGACCTCTATTCACAATATTGTAAACTCGTTCAGTTAGACTTTGAACACCAATTTCTACTCTGGTTGTTCCATAATCTAGCATCATATCCACATGTTTTTGTTGACAATAATCTGGTTTTGTTTCTATTGTGAAACCAACATTTCGCATTTTTGCTTTTTCATTATTTCTTTTTGCATCTTCTAAACTACTTGATTCAAATCCATTAATTGCATCATAACATGATTTTATGAAATTTCGTTGATATTCATCTGGCATAAACAGGAACGTCCCTCCTACAATAACTAACTCTAATTTTGTAGGATCATGACCAAATGCAATTAATTGTTCAATTCTTCTTTTTATCTGAGTTCCAGGTTCATAGTCATCTTCTATTGCACTAAGTGTCACCGGTTCTTTTCCTGTGTAGCTGTTTGGAGTATTGATCTCTGTTCCTCCAGGGCAAAAAGTACATCTTCCATGTGGGCATGCAAATGGTTTTGGCATTATTGCAATGACTGTTACTCCTGAAGCTGATTTGACCGGTTTTTTTAGCAAAACTTTCTGAAGCTTTAAGAATTGTTCTTCGGTTGCAGATGATAATATTTCTGAATTTCTAGGTAGTCGTTCTAGTGCATACTTTGCACATACTTCTTTTATTTCATTTTTAATTTGACTTTTTACTGGATTATCAATTTGAGATAATTTCACACATATTTCTTTACACGCATGTAAAAAATCCTCACTTAATTTCTGCATGCTCTATGCAAATCGATGCAACATAAAATGGTTTAAATGATATTTTACTTCCGCTTAGGAGCTGCTTTCTTTTTACTTGCCTTCCGCTTAGGAGCTGCTTTCTTTTTACTTGCCTTTTTTCTAGATGGTTTTTTGATTTGTTTTTTTAATGATTCTAACTCGTCAGTTAAAGTTACCATCTCTTTGAGTACTTGTAATTCCCCTCTTAATGCTGATACTTGTTTCTCAAACTCTGCTTTCTTTTTCATTTCATCTTCTGATTGATTTTTTGCAGCTGATGAAGCTTGAACTTGTGCAGCAGATTCATTTTGAATTTTTTCTGCATCTTCAACTTTTTGTGTTCTTTCTTCCTCGCTCATTGGAGTTTCTTCATATTGGTCTAATTCTACTTCTTTCTTTTTTGCTAATCTCTCTAGATAGTCTTTTTCATACTCTGAACGTATTTCTTCTCTAGACTTATCGCTCATGGATGTTTTCTGAACCGGTATGATTTAAATAATTTTTAAAAATAGTTTACACTGAACATTTGCATATTCTCTAGTTATCCTCTGTTTTCACTGCAACTTCTCTTCTATAATCCATCTTCAACCAAATTGGTGTGATTATAGTTGTGACTGCTACCATGAGAACGATTGTTGTGTATACATCTCCTGTTAGTACTCCCGATGATAATCCAACTCCTGCAACAATCAATCCTACCTCTCCTCTTGAAATCATTCCTATTCCTACTCTCATTCCTGCTGCTTTATTTTTCAAAAATAGAATTGATGGTAATCCACATCCAAATAATTTAGTTGCAATTGCAATTGCAATTACAACTGCACTTAACATCAACACGTCCAGGTTTACCGTTCTAAAGTCTACTTGCGCACCAATTATTGCAAAGAACAATGGCGCAAAAATCAATCCTATCCTACTAATGAAATTCTCTATTTTCTCAAATACTTTTGTTGCTGATAATGCCATTCCTACCGCAAAAGCCCCTACAATTGGAGATAATCCCAACATACCTGCAATTGCTGCAGCGCCAAAGAATGATGCAGTTGCTATTCCCTCTACACTTCCTGTTGCTTTCCAAATTCTAGGTGTGATAACTTTTGGAATTACGAAAATGGCTGTAATTAATATCGCTGCAAAGAATCCTAATACCTTAAGAATCGTAAATGTAACATCTACCAAATCAATATTGTCTATTGCTTCTGCACCTCCAAATGATGTTACAACTGATAATACTGCAATTGCAAGAATGTCATCTACTACTGCCGCGGCAATAATTAATCTCGCTTCTGGTGATTTGATCTTATTAAACTCCTTTAGTACTTGAATTGAAATTGCTATACTAGTTGCAGTAAGTGCAGTTGCAATCATCATTGCTTGTAATGCATCAAATCCAAATGCCTGAAATACTAACAGTCCTGCAAAGAATGGAACTACTACTCCTAAAGTTCCTACTGTAAATGATGCCTTTCCACCACGCAAAAATTCTTTTGGTGTCATCTCTAATCCTGCCATAAACAAAATTACAATTGCACCAATTTCTCCAAGTGTTCTAAGTTCTGGTCCGATTTGTAAAATTGATTCTCCTGTATCTGGATGAAGCAAAAATGCTCCTAGTGCAAATGGTCCAATAATCATTCCTGCCAATAATTCTCCTAGTACAATTGGCAGCTTTATTCTACTGAATAATTCGCCCATTAGCTTTGCAGCTGCTAGTAAGATTCCTACTGCAATGATAACTTCAATGAAGCCTGCTTCTGCTGCCATTATCTAATATTTTTAGAATTACGTCATATAAGCCAAATCTAGTAAAATTTTCTAAGACAAGATGTTATTTTTCTATGCAATTTTCAATTTATTAATAAAAACGCCCTTGTTTTTACTAATTCTGCCAATTTCATAAGATTTCATCTTATGTTTATTGAAAATTTTATGAATATTTTTGACTTGATTCTCTGGTGCGATAATACAAAATCCTACTCCCATGTTGAATGTTTTGTACATCTCTTCATTTTTCACTCCTGTATCTTCAATTAATTGCATTAATGCTGGAGTCTTTGGCATGTTATCCAAATGATATCCTATCTTCTTCAATCTCAATAATTTTGTAAATGATCCTCCTGTAATGTGTGCTAATCCGTTTATCTTACATTTTTTTTAGTGCCTCTAAAACTGGCTTTACATAAATCTCGGTTGGACGTAAAAGTGCGTTACCTAAATTTCCAACTCCTTTGATGTTATCTTTGACTGAATATTTTGACAAAAGTGCTTTTCGTGCTAATGAATATCCGTTTGAATGTAAACCTGAACTTTGTATTCCGATAATTACATCATTTGGTTTTATTTTATCTCCCAAGACCATCTCTTTTTTTGAAAGCATTCCTACAACCATTCCTGCAAGGTCAAATCCAAAACCTTTGCCTGAAATCAAGTCGGGCATTATTGCTGTCTCTCCTCCCACAATTGGCATCGCTGATTTTTTTGCACCCTTTACCAATCCTGATACAATTTGTTTGAATATTTTCTGATCATTTTTGTTTGCAGCAATATAATCTACAAATGATATTGGTGTTGCACCTATACAGATTATATCATTAACATTCATTGCAATACAATCTATTCCGATTGTATCATATTTTTTCAACATATTTGAAATAATCACCTTTGTACCAACACCGTCGGTATGTGTTGCTAATAATCTTCCTCCAGGAATTTCAACAATACCTGCATAATGACCAAAACCATGTTTCATCTTGGCCATTTTTTGTAGATTATGTGTTGATTCTATTAATTTACCAATTGCTCGTTGACTTTTTTTAATCTCCGAAATGTCAACTCCTGCTTTTTTGTAAGTTATTGCCATATCTATTCACCTACATGTACATATTTGAATCAATTTTTTTATGTTCTGAATATTTATCTGATAATTCTCTTAAATCTGCACCAATCTGTTTTTTCTGTTTCTTTAAATTTTTGGTATTAATTTCAGTTTCATACACTCTATTCACTGCATCAATAATTGTGGCTGCAGCTAGAGGATCTGGAGTTGCTTCATTAGCTTTTACAAGTAATGTGATACCTCGAATTTTTCTAATTAGACACTCATTTAGTATTCCTCCTGAAATTCCGGTAATGAATCCCTGAGGAATCATCTGGATATCATTTTCTTCCATAACTCTACACAAGTCAACCTCTGCTGCAAAAAATGCATTTCCATCATGTTTTTTATCTGCAACTCCGTCTAGTACTATTATTTCATTCGAGCCTTTTTTCTCAGCCCAATCTAAAATTGCCATGGCGATATTGTAAATCCCATCTTTACTGATTATTATTTCACAAATTATTGCACAAATACTTCCGTCGTTATTTGAATAAATTCTGAATGGGTGTCTAAGTCTACCTTGCATGAATACTGTTGACGGCGGTAAGTGTTTTGAACGTAGAAATCCTATCTCTTTCATATCTAATTCATTTATCATATGATCTACTGCTATCGTTCCAACTAATCCTGCTCCCACAAACCCGACAAAAATTGTAGGGTTTTTCAATTTATTTCTCCCTACTTCATAGATCTCTGCTTCTGGTATGTTAGATTGCAATGTTTTATTGATTATGTTTTGTTTAATTACTTGTTCGCTTGATGAAGAAATATGTCTCGTGGAATGATTCGGATAATTATTTTTGGAACTGGTTCTATACTGTTTGTTTTGTTATATGCATCACGAATATTTTGATCTAATTTTTCTCATTTATTGTAAACAAATCAAGCATAATTCTTCCTTTTTCTGTAATAGTATAGATCATATTTGATCCTACTCTTTCTTTTTCTATGAATTTGTACTCTACACAAAAATGTAGATAATTCAGAAAAGATTTTTTCATTCTTATCTTTGATTTTGAATATAAATCTGAAAATGTCATCGGGTTTGAGTTTAATTGATATAATAATTTCAGTAGGGAAAGTGTGCTGAATTCCTTTGTTTTTGCTCTAACTGCGTCTAACACTTGTTCATCTCGTTGAATTATGAATCCTTCAAATCGTTCTGCTACTTCTAGTGGTACATATGTTAGTCTTGCTCTCATACAGTATTGTACCGTACTTTACCATATTAAGGTTAAGTCATGCATTGTTGAGCTATTTGATCAGATTTACTAAACTTGAACAAATCTTGATATCTATTTTCCTTGTTAGAATTGTGAATTATAGGGAAGGAATGTGATTTAAACAAGATATCTTGGCATAGTTGTTGTGGATATATTTGATATTGGCGGTGTACTTGCAGGTTTAGTCCTTTTGTGCATTGGTGGATATGCTATCGTTTCTGGTGGTGTTTCTCTTGCAAAGAAACTTCGAATTAGTAGTATGATAATTGGTTTAACGGTGGTGGCATATGGCACGTCTACTCCTGAATTAGCTGCTTCATTACTAGCTGCTTTTAATTCGCATACTGAATTAATTCTAGGAAATATTGTTGGAAGTAACGTAAGCAATGTTGGTATGGTGATTGGAATATCTGCAATATTCACTCCTCTTCTAATTAGTAAAATTACTGTTAGTAGATGGATTCCAATCATGATTGGCGTATCCTTGTTGGTTGTAGCAATGTCATATGATGGTGAAATCTCACAAATTGACGGTATCCTATTAATTGCAGCACTTATTGCATTCACCGCATATACTATCAAAACTGTCAAAAAACAAAAAATTCAACAAAATGAAACTATCGAAAATGAAGCACTCGAAGGTGAATATTTCTTATCAAAATATAAAATTGAAACTTATCCTCAATCATTCGGTCTGATTGCAGCTGGAATAATACTACTATTTCTTGGTGGTCATCTTACAGTTGACGGCGCTGTAAATATTGCTGAAACCTTGGGATTGTCTCAGCTAGTTATAGGAGTTGTAATTGTTGCAATTGGAACATCGCTTCCAGAATTAATTACATCTATTATCGCAATAGCTAAAAAACAAACCGATATTGGTGTAGGAAATATTGTTGGAAGTAACATATACAATATTCTATTGATATTGGGAGTTTCTTCAGCTATTGTTGGAATACCTGTCTCCTCTGATGTCTTTTCAAATTATTACATAATGATTGCATTTAGTCTTGTTTTATTCATTGGATTTAGAAAATCTATTCCACGATTTGTAGGAATTGGGCTTACAATCGCATTTGTCACATATTTGGTAAGTCTTTTACTTAATTTTTTCTAGGATTTTGATATTGATATTTTTTAATTTTAATTAATTCAAAATATGAACCAAATTTCTCTACATCATCCACGCCGTCTAATCCCTCAGAACCTGTAGGTTCTACTTCGAATTCTTTAATTTTCTTATATGTTGTATTTCTTTCAGCAGGTATTCTTCCTATACTTCTAATCAGATGTCGTATCTCTTTTGGTCTTAATAGCTGACCATGTTCTGCACCTGCTGCGGTGGATATGCTTTCATTGACTAGTGTTCCTCCAAAATCATTTGCTCCCCAATTAAGAAGTAATTGTGAAAATTTTGGTCCTTCTTTTACCCATGACATTTGGATATTATCTATAACATTATTCAACATGATTCGTGAAATTGCATGAACTAATAATGCATCATTTGAATTTGCACCTTTTTTGATACCCTCGTGAAGTTGATGTTTGTACATTGGTGCTTCTGAGTAAATGAAATTGAGTGGAACAAATTCTGTAAATCCTCCTGTTTCTTTTTGTATCTCTCTAATTGTATCTAGATGATTTACTCTATGTTCATTTGTTTCCAAATGCCCAAACATCATAGTTGATGTGGATTTTATTCCCATCTTATGTGCCGTTTTTATAACATCTGTCCAATCTTTGACTGTAATCCTACCTGGAGAAATTTTATCACGTAATTTTTGATTAAGTATTTCTGCTGCAGTTCCTGGAATTGTATCTACACCTGCATCCTTTAACCTACTTAGATATTCTTTTGTTGAAATGTTAGATCTTGTTGCACCATAAAGAATTTCTTCTGGTGAAAATCCATGTATGTGTATATCTGGAACTTCAGTTTTAATTTCTCTACAAATACTTTCATACAATCCTGCTTCCATATCTGGGGGAAGTCCTGCCTGGACGCATACTTCTGTAGCTCCGTATGTGTATGCTTCTTTTGCTCTTCTTGTAATTTCTTCAATAGGAAGTGTATAGCCTTCTTCTTCTCTGAAATCTCGACTAAATGCGCAAAAACCACATTGTTTTATGCATACATTTGTGAAGTTGATATTTCTGTTGACCACATAAGTTACTGTATCTCCAACTTTTTTCCTTCGTAAATAATCTGCAACTTTACCAACAAGTTGAAAATCAATTCCTTCTGCATCAAATAGAACTAGTGCTTCTCTAGATGTGATATCTTTCCCAGAAATTGCTTTATTGAGGATTGCCGCAATTACTGGATCTGCATATTGTAAAATTCCATCCACATCTTTATTTTCTAAATTCATTTCCAATAACTCTCTTTTACATAATTTTCCTCATCCGCAATTAAAGATATTCTTTGTTTCAAGTCATCATTTACTAGTGAAATGAACTCTGGATATACTGGAAATCTAGCTTTAAATGAAAAACCTGAATCGTTACATTTCTTCTCAACATTTTGAATATTTGGCCATGAAAACTCTGGATTTACATAATCTGAGGTTATAGGTGAAATTCCTCCCCAATCATTAATTCCAACTGATAGAAATTCATGATAATTTTCTGGTGATAAATTAGGTGGAATCTGAATATTTGCATCCGGCATAATAATTCTACATAATGCGACTACCGTCTTAAAATAATCTTCTTCGGGGGTTGAGTGCTGAAACATTGATGTTTTTGGTTTTGGATGAAAATTTTGTAATATGATTTCTTGAATATTCCCATATTTGTCATGAAGTTCTTTGATATCTAATATCGATTGAATACATTCTTCTATGTTTTCACCAATTCCAACTAGGATTCCTGTGGTCATTGGAATTTTCAATTCACCAGAATTTTTTAGAATATTTAATCTTGCATTTGGATCCTTACTTGGCGCATCATAATGTGGCATTCCTATTTCTCTTAATCTAGGACTAGAATTTTCAAGCATCATTCCCATACTGACATTAGTTTTTTGCAGTTCTTTCATTTCACTTTTAGTAAGATTCCCTGCATTAGTATGTGGGAAAATACCTTCATTCAATACCATCTCTGAACAATGAATCAAATATTCTGATGTAGATGAAAACCCTTCATTTTTTAACCACTTTCTTGCTTCCGAATATTTTTGTTCAGGTCTTTCTCCTGTAACAAATAATGCTTCAGTGCAATTATATTTTTTTGCCAAAATTGCCAATTCTTTAATCGTCTGCTTACCCATCAATGATAATTTTG